>DASYLJ010000105.1:0-24462 GCA_036009625.1 Binatia bacterium | reverse complement strand
CCGGTGAAGAGCCCGACGCCGAGGGTGGCCACGAGCGCGTCCGACCACACCGTGAAGCGCGCGCGATCGCCCGCCGGGATGCCGATCATCTCGGCGATGACGATGACGGGCAGCGGCCGCGTCAGCGCCTGCACGAGGTCGACGTCGCGCTGCATGACGGCGTCGTCGAGCAGCTCGTGCGCGATGCGGCGCATGCGCGGCTCGAGCCGCTTCACCATGCGCGGCGTGAAGGCCTGACTGACGAGCGCGCGCAGCCGCGTGTGCGCCGGCGGATCCGAGCCGAGCATGCTGGGCGGCATGTCCCCCGGCCGCTCGAGCCCCTCCGGCAATGGGAAATGGCTCGACCAGGTGACCGGATCGCGCAGCAGGTTCTGGACGTCTTCGTAGCGGAAGACGGAGACGGCGGGGAAATTCGGATGGGCGTACACCGGATGCTCGCGGCGCGCGCGGGCGTAGACGGCGAACGGGTCGCGCCGGAACGCCTCGTCGAAAGGCGCGAACGCGGCGTCGAACGACGGCGTGCTCACGACGACTTGCCCGCGTAGCGGTCCCACAGCATGCCGCCGCCCTTGCGATCGTCGAGCAGCACGCGCGCGGGCGTGCGCTTGTCGATGTGACCGATGAGACCGCTGTAGATGCCGTAGCCCACCAGCTCGCGCAGCCGGGGCGCGAAGCCGCGCACGACGTCGCGCGGGATGCCGAGCTGCTGGTTCTCCTGCTGGCGGATCCATCCCGCGCAGTAGTTCATGGCGATGCCGACACGACGCTGCGCCGTGCGGTTGGCGCCGCCGCCGTGCCAGAGGCTGCCGTGCCACACCAGCACACTGCCGCGCGGCATCTCAGCGGGGATGCTGTCGTAGTGCTCGCCGAACGTCGGCGAGTGGTCGCGCAGGTGCGAGCCTGGGATGATGCGGGTGGCGCCGTTGGCCTCGGTGAAGTCGGTGAGCGCCCACATCGTGTTGCACACCGTCGGCACGTGCGGCTTCGGGATCGGGATGAGCTGATCGTCGGCGTGGATGGGCTGCGCCTTCTCGTCCGGATCGATGCTGATCGACGACAGCGACGACACCAGGCAGCCGGCGTCGAGTACGCCCTCGACCACGGGCAGCACGTTCTCGTGCACCGGGATGCGCTCGTAGAGCGGACCGTGCACCAGCAGGTTGTAGATGCGGACCGTGTGCGCGCCCTCGAACGGATTGTTGGCCGGCGCGATGTCGTACTCGCGCTCGAGCTTCAGGAGGTCCTCGTTCAGGACGGCGACGAGCTCGGGCTCGATGGCGTTCTCGATGATGGTGTAGCCATCGCGCGCGATGCGCTCGCGGTGGGCAGCCAGGTCCTGGTCCTGCATCGGCTCGTTCTACTCGGGCGCGATGTCCAGGGCGAGTACCGTCGCGAGGTCGTCGATGCAGCCGGCGGGAACCCGGATGACCAGCTCGCCCGGGGGATCGCGGTTCAGCAGCTCGTCCAGCGCGGCGGCACGGGTCGTGAAGTCGAGCGCCTGGTCGGTTCCGACGGCGCGCACCGACCGCACGCGACGGATGGGCACGCCGCGCACGGTGACGGTGTCGTACGGGCGCATCACGCAGTGCAGGAAGACGCGCTCGCCCTTGCGGGTCGACGGGCCGTAGAACTGCCAGGGGGCGATGCCGGGCGTGGTGTCGTGGATGGCGTCGGCGTGGCGCGCCATCCAGCCGGCAATGGCATCGAGCCGCTCGCGCTGCGGCGCGGGCAGCGCCCCGTCGCCCATGGGGCTGACGTTGAGGAGCAGGTTGCCGCCGCCGGAGGCCACCTGGCAGAGCGTGTGCACCAGGTCGCGGGCGCTCTTCCACTCGTCGTCCTGGGGGCACCAGCCCCAGGTCCGGTTCATGGTGAGGCAGGTCTCCCAGGGACCGTCCGGAGGCGTCGCGGGTGCGAGCTGCTCGGGGGTGGCGTAGTCGCCGCCGCCGGGCAGACGATCGTTGATGATGATGTCGGGCTGCAGGCCGCGGATCATCGTCTCGAGCTCCGTCGTGCGCCACTCGTGCGCCCGGCGCTCCCAGCCGCCGTCGAACCAGAGGAGATCGATGCGACCGTAGCGCGTCAGCAGCTCCGTCAGCTGCGCGGACATGTCGGCCAGGTAGCGCTCCCACGCCACCGCATCGCCGCGGTGGGCCGTCCAGCGCATGTAGGGCTGGTCGGCATCGGTGAAGGCCGGGTAGTCGGGATGGCGCCAGTCGGGGAGCGAGAAGTAGAAGCCGACGCGCAGCCCTTCGGCGCGGGCGGCGTCGGCGAACTCGCGCACCAGGTCGCCGTCGTAGTCGGTGTCGGCGATCGAGAAGCGATTCGTCGGCCAGAGCGCGAAGCCGTCGTGGTGCTTCGTCGTCAGGACCGCGTAGCGCATGCCGGCACGCCGCGCTGCCGCCATCCACGCCCGTGCCGCGCCGCGCTCGGGCCGGAAGCGCAGGTGATCGGCATAGTAGGTCTCGACCGGCGTCGGATGCGCGTACGGCAGCACCGGGTTACCGCCGACGAGCGGCCAACTGAGCTCGCGGCCGTGGATGCTGGCGGGGCCCCAGTGCACGAACATGCCGAAGCGCGCCCCGGCGAACCAGTGATCGGATCCGATCATGGGCCAGGGCCATCCCACGCGGGTCCGGCCCGCGCAAGGTGAAACGTGCTTACAGCAGAGCGGCAACCACGGGGACGACGACCGGCGGCGGCACGAGGTAACGCTCGGCGAGGCTCAGGGCCAGACGCTCGCGCTCGGGAAGCGCGCTCAGCACGTCGACGAAGGCGGCCCAGCGCTCGCGATCGGCGTCGGCCAGCTCGTAGAGGGTCTTCGCGCCGTCGACGTCACGCCGGCGCAGCGCCGCGTCGCCCAGGGCCAGCAGGCGTTCGCGCGGCAGCGGAACATCGCCCAGCTCGCACACACGCACCACGTCGGCGACGCGGTTGCGCTCCATCAGTCGCTCGACGAGCAGCAGCCAGTCGGCAGTCTCGACGTGTGCGGCATTGCGCACGAACAGCCGCAGGGCCGTATCCACGAACCCCCGCTCCAGATAGCGGCGACCGACGAGAACCTCCGAGGTCACATTGACAGCCAAGCAGTGCTCCTTTCGAGCGACGCACGGGTGGGCCGTGCGATCGACTCCTACGAGGGCAAGGAGCGTGCCGCCGAGAAATCGACGCCTGGTGGAGCGGGCGGTGAGCGGCTGTGCCAGGGGCGTCACGACCGGACGGGCGTTGGCACATACGACCGTGCACCAGACGCCTTGCCGGGTGCCACCCGCTGTGCGACGAGCAGCCCCCATGTCGCTCGATCGACGCGAGTTCCTGTGGCGCGCGACACTCCTCGCCGGCGCCGCCGTCACGGCGAATCCGCTCGACGGGCTCGGCAGCGTGCGCGCCCCGCGGCGCGTCGTCATCGTCGGCGCCGGGCTGGCGGGACTGTGCGCCGCCTGGGAGCTCGAGCAACGCGGCGTCGAATGCGTCGTGCTCGAGGCCGATCCGCATCACGTCGGTGGACGCGTGCGGACGCACGAGTTCGGCAGCGGGCTGCGTGGCGAGCTCGGCGCCATGCGCATTCCCACGCTGCATCGTCGCGTGCGCGCGTCCTGCAAGCGCTTCGGGCTGCACCTGCGGCCGTTCGTGCAGGACAACGGCGACGCGTTCGTCTTCGGACGCGGGCGCCGTGTACGCGCGCGCGACGTCGCAACGCTCGGCGACGCCTATGCGCTCGGCACCGGCGAGGTGGGCGCCACGCCGGCGTCGCTCTGGATCCGCGCCGTGTCCGACGTCCTCACCGGCATGACGACGGACGAGCTCGCCGATCTGCATGACCCGACGCCGGCCACCGCCCGCCTGCGCGAGCTCGACCAGCTCTCGCTCACCCAGCTCTGCGAGCGTGCCGCGCTCTCGCCCGACGCGATCGAGTACCTCGCCACCGGCAACGGCGTCGAGACGCTGCTGGCGAGCGCCGCCACCGAGCACCTGCGCGAGGATCACGACGCCATCTGGACACGCGGCTTCGACGAGATCGTCGGCGGCACGCAGCGTCTTCCCGAGGCGTTCGAGCGCCGGCTGCGCACCGCACCCCGGCCCGGTTGTCAGGTGGTCCGGCTCGAGCAGGGGGAGGACGGCGGAACGCCGTGGGCGGGTGCGGTGTACCTCGATCATGGCGTCGAGCGCAGGGAGCGTGGCGACGCGCTCATCTGCACCGTGCCCTACCCCGTCCTGACGCAGATCGATGCCAGCCCGGCGTTCTCCGGTGCGAAGCGGCGCGCCATCCGCGAGCTGGGTTACGACTCGTCCACCAAAGTGCTGGTCGTCGCTCGTCGACGGTTCTGGGAGACCGACGACGGCATCTACGGCGGCGTCACGCTCACCGACCTGCCGACGGGCACGACGGTCTATCCGTCGGACAACGCCACGCGCCGCGATCCCGACGTCTCGCGCGCCCCGGGCGTCCTGCTCGCGTCCTACACCTGGGGACAGGCGGCGCGGCACATGGCGGCGCTGCCGCTCGACGAGTGCCGGCGCGTCGTGCTCGACGCCGTCGGGCGTGTGCATCCGCAGCTGCGCGAGCCCGACATGATCGACACGCTGGTGTCGTGGAGCTGGGACGAGCACCGCTGGAGCCAGGGCGCCTTCGCCTGGTTCTTGCCCGGCCAGTGGACCGACCTGCATGCCGACGTGATCCGTCCCGAGGGACGCATCTGGTTCGCCGGCGAGCACGCGTCGTTGACCCACACCTGGATGGAGGGTGCGCTCGAGTCGGCGCAGCGCGTGGTGGCGGAGGTCGTCGCGTCAGCGCAGCGCGCGGCGTAGGCGCGCGATCAGCTCGTGCCGTTGCGCCGCGGTGAGCGGCGCCCGGCGCTCCGCGAGCGGCCGCACCCAGATCGGATGCTGCGGCTCGGGATCGGTCTCGTAGCGCGGGATCACGTGCCAGTGCACGTGGGTGAGGAAATTCCCGAGGCACGCGTAGTTGAGCCGCAGCGGTGCGAACTCGCGACGCAGCCCCGTCGCCACCCGCGCGACGTCGTCCCAGAGCCGCGCCTGGCGGTCCAGCGGCAGCTCGTCGAGATGCTCCTGGTGGTCCTTCAGGATCAGGATGCAGTAGCCGGGATACGCCTGCTCGTCGGCGAGCGTGACGTGCGACTCCGCCAGCGTCATGACGAAATCGGGTTCCTTGTCCTGGGCGATGCGCGCGATGCGCTCGCAGGCGGGGCACGACATGGCGGCGGAGCATACGCGACGCCGCGGGCGAGAGCACGTGGGGCGCCTTAGTCGAGCACCTTCGTCCAGCCCGTCGGATCGACCGACGTCATCGCCGCTGCCGTCGTCACGGTGTCGTCGCCGAGGTTGTGCTCCTGCACCTCACCGCCTGGCCGCACCACGAAGGTCTTGATGCCGGTGGTGCGGTACGCGATCGGGTACGCGAGCAGCGCCTTCGACGTGCCAGTGCGACCCGCCTTCGCCGGCGCCTGCACGACGCGGAAGCGATAGCCCATCCAGTCGGACGGCGGTGCCTGGCCCTTGCGCGCCCACACGCGCAGCGTGGCGATGGCGGCGAGCTCGTCGGCACCGACGTGGCGACGGTGCACCTCGGCAACGCCCGCGGCGCCGTCGAAGTACCAGCCCTTGGCGTCCTTCACGATCGGCACGGCGATCGGAAAGTCGTCCGCACCGACCACCATCACCGCCCAGTCGTCGCCCCACGGATCGAGGCGCAGCATCTCACCGGAGGCTTTCACCAGCCGCTCGCAGCGCGAACGGTCGTCGGCCGCGTCGCCGGTGGAGACCAGGGTGCGGTACTGCTCACCGAAGAGGCTCACGAGACGCGCGGTATCCTGCTGCTTGCACGCGCTGACGAGCGCCTCTGCCGCCGCCTTCGGAGAGGCGAAATGCGGCGGAACGCCCTCGTTCTGCACGCTCCGCCCGATCGTCGAGCAACCCGCCAGCGCCAGCAGCGCCGCACCCAGCACGGCACGCGAACGCCATCCATCGATCGTCATCATGCGCATCCCCTCCACGCGTCGACGCTCAGCGACGGCCACGACCACCACCACCGCCACTGAATCCGCCACCACCGCCGCGCCCGAAGCCGCCGCCACCGAAGCCACCGCCGCCCATGCTGCGATCGCCACGATCACTCGCGGCACGCGTGTCCCATCCGTCACCGCCGACGCCGTGGAAGGCGCTCGTGTCGGCGGCGGCATGACCACCGCCCCACGCGCCACCGTCGTCGCGATGCGCGGCATCGCCGACGCCATCGGCACGCGCAGCACCATCGGCACGGGCGGCGTCGTCGTTGCCGAACGAGTTGCCGCCGAGACGATCGTCGTTGCCGAGCGTGCGTTGTGCACTGCCCGACGCGGAGCTGCCCCAGCCGTCACTGCCGCCGCCGGACTGGATGTGCCCGACGTTCGATGGCGGATTCCACTTCGCCGCGTTGACGTTGTTGGAGTTGACGTTGACGTTCGTGTTCCGGTTGTAGTGGTAGTTGTTGTTGACGGTGACGTGGCTGTAGCCGCCGTGCCAGTTGCCCCAGTCGGCGCCGTAGCCGACGAATGCGCCCGCGGCGAAGCCCGCGCCGAAGCTCAGCAGACCATAGCCGGCGGGGGCGTAGCCCCATGCCGGTGCGGGCGCGAGGATCGCGACCGGATCGTACTGCGGCACGTAGATCATCTGCGGATTGGCCGGCGCGATGATGATCGTGTCGTTCTGCGCCGTCACCGTCTGACGGTCGTTCGACGTGAGGTTCCCCGCCGCCTGCGCCTTGGCGCGTACGTCCTGCACCGCCGCCATCACCGCGCCCTGATCCTGCGCAACCGCCTGTCCGAGCTGCGTCGTCCAGCTGAGGCGGTCGTTCAACATCTTGAGAACGCTCGGCGCGGACGTCAGGGCCTGGATGCTCGGGTCCCAGCTCTGCATCTGCGCGTCGGTCGGGGCTCCCGACGACAAGACGCGCTCGGCCTCGACGATCTCCACCGGGAAGGTCGACGCCGGCAGGATGTTCGCCACCAGCGAGTCGGGGTAGAGCGCGATCGGCGCGACCAGCGTGTCGAGCTGATCGGGCGTCGGCCCGTCGGCGCTGGCGTTGCCGGCTCCGAGCGCCGAAAGCAGCAGCACGACGGCCAGATAGCGGTGCGTCCCTGTCCCCATCATTTCCTCCCCATCCGCGCGCCGGGCCGGCGTACGTGATCGAAATGTTCGGGGAGGGGGGCCTGAGTGTCAAACCAGGACGGGGCTACATGTTGTCGTCGGGGTCCGACTCCGGCTCCATGTCCTCTTCGACGTCCATCATCGTACCGCCCGGCGGGTCGACCTGGGCCGACGGGGGCAGCGTGCGAACCTCCTTCTCGATGTCCCGCACCACCTTCGGCTCGGACTGGCTCGAGCAGCCGGTGGCGGTCAGCAGCAGGAGGGCGGCGAGGCATACGACGGCGCGCATGGGCGGCATAATCGGCCATCCCCGGGCGGACGTCCAGGACGGGACCCGCCCGGCGTTTGCCAGTCGAGCCGACACATCGGACTATATGGCCCGTGTCTTCCCGACTGATCCTCATCCTGAGCTCGGAGCGGTCCGGGTCCACCCTGACCCGTGTCATCCTCGGCGCGCACAGCCGCATCGTGGCGCCGCAGGAGATGTTCCTGATGCGCTATCCCGACTACGAGGCGTTCCGGACGCAGAAGTCGGTGGCGGTCGAGAGCATGGTCGAGCTGTTCGACCTGCTCGGCAAGCCGATGGACACCGCGGCCATCGACGCCGCCTGTCGCGGCATGACCATCCACGAGGTCTACCGCTGGATGTTCGCCGCGCTCGCGCCCGAGCAGATCCTGCTCGACAAGACGCCCGCCTACGCCAACGACGGCGACACGCTCCGTCGCTCCGTCGCGCTCGATCCGACGTACATCTGGCTCGTGCGGCATCCGCTCGCGGTCATCGAGTCGCACGTCCGGCTGAAGCATCGCGAGCACCACAGCCCGACGGCGCGCGGCTGGGCCCGCTGGGCACGCGACGGCGTCGTGGAGTCGTTCGAGAGCTACTCCGGCGGGCTGTCGCCGCTGGCCCGCCAGCGCGAGATCAAGTGGGTGGTACAGCAGACGATCATCCGCGAGTTCCTCGCCTCGGTCCCGGACACGCGCAAGTGCACCATCCGGTTCGAGGACCTGGTCACCGATCCCGAGCCGCAGGTGAACCGGCTCTGCCAGGCGATCGGCCTCGACCTCGAGCCCACGATGCTCGAGGCGTGCGGCGCGCGGAAGGTGATGAACGTCCACCTGGGCGATCCCAACTTCCACACCCACGACCGCATCGACCCGGCCACGGCCAGCATCTGGCGGCAGCACTTCTCGGAGGATCAGCTCACCCTCGAGACCCGCCGTCTGATGGATGCCATCGGCGTAGCGAGGTAGCGCCCCAAGACCATGTCTTGGGGCGGGCCGAGAGTTTAGCGGGCGTTTCCGCGCGACCATGGTGCCGCGGCCGGCGAAGCCGGCGCGGCATCGGTGGTACGCACGAGAGGCAGCGGCACGTCGTTCCGGGCGGTTGAACGCCTGGGGGTCGAACGTCACGACCCCGAGGAGGTTCCGTGTTCCGCCACGCCATCGTTCTGTTCGTCGCGCTCGCCGCTGCGCTGCCGACTGCCGCTGGTGCGGTCACGCCCAGTTTTAGCGTCCGGGCGGCTGCCCTCGTCCAGACGACGGGCGGCTCCACGGTGGCCGCCGTGCCGGTGGAGTGACCGCGAGGAACACCATTCCGAGCGATTAACGCCGCCCCATCGAGACCACTGCGCCCCGTCCGGGGCCGACTGAGGAGAATCGATGATGACCACGGCTGCACATGCGCGACGCCTCGCTCTGACCATCGGCTTCCTTGCCGCCGCCCTCCCCACCTGCGCCACGGCCCAGGTCGGCTGCGGGGATACGGGAACGGCAACGACGGGGTCGACGTCCGCGGCCACAAGAATTCCATCACCGGCAACGTCGTCACGGCGAACGGCGAGGACGGCATCGACATCATCGGCGTCAACGGCAACGCGATCGACGCCAATACCGTGGCCGGCAACACCGACGAGGGCATCGACGTCGAGGGCAAGGCGAACAAGGTGACCGCCAATACTGTGAGCAATAACGGTGGCTACGGCGTTGCCATCGTCGGCAGGCGCGACAAGACCATCGGCAATACCGTCACCGGCAGCGGCACCGGCGCGGACATCGCCGGCCCCACCTGCAAGGGCAACGTGTGGAAGGACAACGTCGTCGCCGCGTCGTCCGCGTGCGTTCCCTGACACGGCGCGGCGCGTTTTTGGTGTTGACGACTGAAAGATTTCTCGCCCATACATGGCGCGAGGCGTTCCGGCCCAACGACCTGAGGGGAGACCAAGACATGTCGAGTATTCGTAGAGTATCGTTCAGCATGGCCGTCGCGGCAGGCCTGTGCCTGGCCGCATCGTCCGCGCACGCCCAGGCGGGCGTGACCACCAGTGAGTTCAAGTGCGAGTCCGGCACGGGCAAGGCGTTGGCGAAGTTCACCGGCGCCAAGTCGAAGTGCGTGTCCAAGTGTCTGGCGAGCAAGCGCAAGACGATGGGGCCGTACACCGGTTGCTTCGCCCCGTTCGCCGATGTCGCGACGTTCAACTGCGTCATGGATCCCGCGAAGGGCGCCGAGGCGAAGGCCCGTGCGGCCATCGTGAAGGGGTGCTCGGCCGACTGTCCGGAGTGTTATGCCGCCAGCAACTGCTCGACGGGTGAGCCCTTCGTCGGCACCACCGAGAGCCTGATCGACCTGCAGGGACCCGGGATCTACTGCACCGAGGACGGCGGCGGCACGCCGACCAAGGATCAGGCGAAGTGCGAGGACTCGACGTCGAAGGCGCTCGTCAAGTTCGTCGGCGCCAAGTCCAAGTGCTACGACAAGTGCAACGGGGCCATCTTCAAGGGGAAGATTCCGGAGGGAAGCTGCAACCCGCCGACCCCGAGCGACCCGGCCACGGCGTCGTGCGTCCTGTCTGCCGAGGGGAAGAGCGCTGCGGCCATCGACAAGGCCTGCACCGCCACGACGCGCCCGCCCTGCCACGACGGCACGCCGCTGCGTCCGAACACCGGCGCAGGCTGGACCGCCCTGGTGGAAAGCGTGATCGACGGCCAGATTCCGGTGATCGCCTGCGGGTCGCCGAGCGGAGCCTTCATCGACTGAACGCAGCCCAGAAGTCCGGACGCTCTCGCGAGACGGGGGTCGGCATCGCGCCGGCCCCCGTCGTCGCGTACGGGCTCAGGCGCCGACGATCGAGACGAAGCTGACGCAGCGGCCGGGCGCGCCGCCGAGGTTGTGCGTCAGCCCGAGCTTCGGATTCTTGATCTGCCGCGGACCGGCCTCGCCGCGGAGCTGCAGCCACATCTCGTACATCATGCGCAGCCCGCTGGCGCCGATCGGGTGCCCGAAGCTCTTGAGGCCGCCGTCCGGGTTCACCGGCTGCGGACCGTCGCCGTCGAAGCGGCCGTCGAGCACGTCCTTCCAGCCCTGGCCGCGCGGCGAGAAGCCCATGTCTTCCATGAGCACCAGCTCGGTCGGCGTGAAGCAGTCGTGCACCTCGGCCATGCTGATCTCGTCGCGCGGATCGGTGACGCCCGCCTGCTTGTAGGCGTCGGCCGAGCTGGCGACGACCTCGGGGAACGACGTGAAGTCGTACTCCTGACTGTAGTAGCCCGCCGCCGGACCGGCGGCGAAGGCGAGCGCCTTCAGGAAGATCGGATGCTGCGTGTACTTGTGCGCATCCTCGGCCCGGCAGAGGATCGCCGCCGCCGCGCCGTCGCTGACGCCCGAGCAGTCGAAGATGCCGAGCATGCCGGCGATCGCCGGCGACTTCGTGATCGTCTCCATCGGCACTTCCTTCTGGAACTGTGCCTTCGGATTTTTGGCGCCGTTGCGGTGGTTCTTCCAGGCGATGCGCGCCAGCACCTGCTTCAGCTCCGCCTCATCGACGCCGTACTTGCGGGCGTAGGCAGGGGCCAGCAGCGAGAACGTGGCGGGGGCCGTCATGTTGGACAGGGTGCCGTCGTTCGGCGGGTTCGAGATGACGAGGCCCGAGTAGCCCGAGTCCTTCAGCTTCTCGACGCCGATCGCCATGACGAGATCGTAGGCGCCGCTGGCGACGGCGTAGGCCGCATTGCGGATGGCCTCGCTGCCCGTCGCGCACATGTTCTCGAGGCGCGTCACCGGCTTGTACGGCAGCTTGAGCGCCTCCGAGAGCATCAGACCCGACACGCCGCTGCCCATCGTGCCGAGCCAGTAGGCGTCGACCGCATCGGGCTCGACGCCGGCCGAGCGGTAGGCGTCACCCGCCGCGTCGACCAGCAGGTCCTCCGGTCCCTTGTCCCAGTGCTCGCCGAAGGGCGTGCAGCCCATGCCGACGATGGCGACGCGATCCTTGATGCCGTTGCTGGCCATGACGTGTCCTCTCTTCCTAGCGTCCCGGACGAGCCTTCCAGAAATAGTTGTGCACGCCCTGCGCCGTGAACAACCGCCGGAAGGTCATCTCGAGGTGGTTCCCGATCGCGACCTGTTTCGGGTCGACGTCGGTGAGCTCGCACGAGAAGCGGCCGCCGCCCTCGTAGTCGACGAATGCCGCCACCACCGGCGGCTGCAGCGAGTACGCGAGATGGTCGAGCGTGTACGTCGCCACCTGGCACGACGTATCTGCGAAGCGCTCGTCGCGCATCGTGTCGGTGCCGCCGCACTTCACGCACACGCGCTGCGGCGGCAGGTGCCCGGCCTGACAGACGGTGCAGCGTGAGCCCACGAACGCCAGCTTCCAGCGCTCGTGGCGGCGCATGGGCGGCGCCGACGGGCGCTCCGGGTCGGGCCGGCGCGGCGCCTCGAAGGGCAGGATGCCGCGCCACTTGAGGTAGGTGTTGTACGGCAGGTCGTTGCGCTTCGATGCGATCCAGCGGTCGACGGGCCGCACCGGCGGCATGTCGCGGATGGCGGGCGTGACCTCGAAGACGAGGGCGTCGACACCGTCGGCAGCGGACACCACCAGGATGCGGTCACCCGGCGACGCCTTGTCCAGCGCGCGCGCCAGCAACAGCCCCGCGTGCGCGACCCCGGCGCGACCGACCGACGCCGCGAGCGGGTCGGCGAGCTGCTCGGGCTTGAGGCCGAGGGCCTTCGGCAGGCCGGCCATGGCGCGCGGGTTGTTGCCGTCGAGGACGACGGTAGCGAGCTGCGCGCCGTCGACGCCGGCGGCGGCGAGCGCGCGCTTCGCGGTGTCGATGATCGTCGGCGCCATCGACTCGGCGGTGAAGCGCTCCTCCCAGCTGCGTGCGAAACGATCGTCGGGCAGTCGCCAGACGTCGAGGATCTCGAGCGTCGCCGATGCCCGGCCGACGAGGCGCGCGACCGACTCGGCATCACCGCCGGTGACGAACGCGACGCCGGCGTCGCCACCCTGGCTCTCTCGACTGCCCCCGGGTGCACCGACGACGACGTCGCCCGCACACACCAGCGCGCGACGTCCCGCCGCCGCCAGGTCGATGCCGAGGAGCAGCGCCGCGAGCCCCATGCGCGTCGAGCCGCCGAGCTCGACCGACGTGACGTCCTCGGGGAGATCGAGCGCCGCCTGGACGGTGGCGGCGTTGAGCTTCTCCGCATACGGCGGGCTGGTAGTGGCGAAGAGCACGGTGTCGACGCCGGCACCCCCGCGCACGGCGTCGCGGCCGGCCTCGACGGCGAGCGACACGGCGTCCTCGTCGAAGCTCGCGATCGCGCGTTCGCCCTTGCCCGCGCCGATGGCGGCGCGGGTCAGGCGGAAGTAGGGGACGTAGGTTCCGTAGCGAACGATGCCAGGCACGGCGAGCGTTCTAGCGTGCGTCGCGCCGCTGATGCCACCCGTCAGGACGACGGCAGCCAGTTCCCGATCTGGTAGCCCATCGACTCGAACCAGCCGTTCGCGAGGCCCTGCGCGAGATCATGCTCGGGCATCGGTCCGGCGCCACGGGCCGCGACCAGCGGCTCCGCGCCGCAGATGGGCGAGGTCGCGGGATCGGGGGTGCCGGGATCGAACTCCAGATCGGGGCCGCTCGGCAGCAGGCTCCAGCCGGCGTTCTTGGCGTACCGATCGCGCGCGGTGAGCGACCAGCCCGTCCCCCGACGACCTTCGGCCGGTGCGCCCAGGAAGCGCCATTCGATGAAGCGCAGGATCGAGGCGTGGTCGTAGGGCCGGCTGTCGACGAAGTTCTGGCGCGAGTAGGGCGAGATGATGCGCGTCGGCACGCGGAAGCCCGCCTGCCGGAAGTCGTCGTCGTTGTTGCTGCTGGGCCGGTCGTCGTGGAAGCGCGGCGGCCGCACGTGATCGAAGAAGCCGCCCCACTCATCGTAGGTGAGGAAGAAGGCCCCGTGCTCCCAGTGCGGCGACTCGACGAACGCCTTCAGGTACTGCTGCGCCAGCCGCTGGCCGTCGCGCACGTCGCCGTGCGGGTGCTCGTCGGTGCGGGTCTCGCCGATGAAGCCCGGGTCGAGGAAGACGACGTTCGGGAGGGTGCCCGCGGCCGCGTCTTCGAAGTAGTTCGCCGCGGGGCTCGTGATCGAGTTGAGCCGCGCGCCGAAGAGGGCGGTCACCGGCAGGTCGACGTAGTAGTACCGCGCCGGGACGCCGGCGGCCGCGAGGCGATCCCAGATCGTCGGCCAGGTGAACCCGGTGGGATAGCCGACGGCATTCGGGAACGCGTTCGTCTTGACGCCGCCCGACTGCGCAGAATGCATGTACTCGCGGTTCGGGAACGTCGGGCCAAGCAGCGAGGCGTGGTAGCGGTCGCAGACGGTGAAGCGCCGGCTGATCGCGTCGTAGAACGAGAGCTCGCCGGGACGGTAGAAGCCGAGCGCGAACTCGTCGTTGCCCGAGCCCTGCGCCAGGAAGCCGCCGTCACGCTCGCGACGTCCCTGGGTCCAGCCATGGCCCGGATCGTTGAAGCCGCAGCCGCGCCACGGGTTGGGGTCGCCGGCGTCGAGCAGCGGGTACGTCGACACCTGGGTGCCGTCCGGCTTCGCGTACACCTCGTCGGTGCTGCCGTCGATGCCGAAGCGGCGGCCATAGCGACTGCGGCCGGCCTCGAGATAGGTCTCGTCGGCGGCGAGCGAGCCCAGGTAGTGGTCGAAGGAGCGGTTCTCCATCATCAGGACCACGATCGTGTCGATCGGAGCCTGCGACGCCGACAGGTCGAGGATGCTGCCACCGCGCAGACGGGCGGCCTCGGCCGAGCCGGCGGTGCCGGTGATCATCGATGCGGCACCGAGAGCGGCCGCTCCTCGCAGGAAATCGCGACGCTTCAACATGACGTGTCCCCCCGGCAGCGAGGATCACCCACGCCTCGCGTCGCGCGCAAGAGAAAAATTCGTGACCATGGGCTAATGTCCGGTCGTGGCGTGGCATGACCTGCGATCCTTCGCCCCCGGACCGCCCGGGGTGACGTTGTCCGCCCGCGCGACGCGGGCGGGAACGATCCTGGCCCTCGAGTTTCGCCTCCTCGATCCCACGGCGTCGATCCGGCTCCCCATCGTCGCCGTCGACCCCGCCCGCACCGATCGTCTGTGGGAGCACACCTGCTTCGAGGCGTTCGTGGCGCGTGACGGCGAGGCCGCGTATTGGGAGGCGAATGTCTCCAGCGCCGGCCACTGGAACCTGTGGCGGTTCGCCGGCTATCGGGTCGGCATGTCGCCCGAGCTGCGCATCGCCGCACCGACCTCGTTCCGGACGGCGATCGCAGGAGACGCCTTCGTCCTGTCGGCGACGTTCGACCTGGCGTCGATCCCCGAGCTGGCCGACGACGAGCTCGCGGTCGGCCTCGCCGCCGTCCTCGAGACGACCAGCGGCCGGCTGTCGTACTGGGCGCTCCGACACGTCGGGGCGAAACCCGACTTCCACGCGCGCGACGGCTTCGACGCGCGCCTCGAGGTGACGCCGTGAAGCTCGGCATCGATCGTCTCCTGGGCGACGCCGTGTTGCGTCGCGAGCTCGCCGGCCGGCGCCCGGCACTGCTGGCGCATCCCGCCTCGATGACCGCCGACTTCCGTCATGCGGTGGATGCGCTCTCGGCATGCCCCGAGACACGCCCGCGCGCCGCCTTCGGCCCGCAACACGGCATGCGGGGCGAGATGCAGGACAACATGCAGGAGACGGCCGACTACGTGGACCCGGTGCACGGCATTCCCGTCTTCAGCCTCTACGGCGAGGTGCGACGGCCCACGGCCGCCATGCTCGACACGTTCGACGTCCTCCTCGTCGACGTGCAGGACGTCGGCACGCGCATCTACACGTTCCTGACGACGGTGCTCTACGTCCTCGAGGCCGGCGCGCGGGCGGGGAAGGCCGTATGGGTACTCGATCGACCGAACCCGGCGGGCCGTCCGGTGGAGGGCGTGCTCCTGCAGCCGGGCTGGGAGAGCTTCGTCGGCGCCGGTGCGCTGCCGATGCGCCATGGTCTGACGCTCGGCGAAGCGGCGCAGTGGTTCCGCACGCACCATCGGCTCGACGTCGACCTGCGCGTGGTCGCGATGGAGGATTACGATCCGACGACGGCGCCGGGCTACGGCTGGCCGCTCGGCGAGCTGTCGTGGGTGAACCCGAGCCCGAACGCCGCCACGCTGTCGATGGCGCGCGCGTATCCCGGCACCGTCCTCCTCGAGGGTACGAACCTGTCCGAGGGACGCGGCACGACGCGGCCGCTCGAGGTCGTCGGCGCACCCGATCTCGACATCACACGCCTGCTCGACCTGATGGCCACGATGGCGCCGGCGTGGATGGCCGGATGTCGGCTGCGGCCATGTCACTTCCAGCCGACGTTCCACAAGTTCGCCGGCGAGCTCTGTGCCGGCATCCAGATCCACGTCGACGACGCCGCCTATCGGCACGACGCCTTCCGTCCGTACCGACTCGTGGCGCTCTTCCTGAAGGCGCTGCGCGCGTGGCGTCCCGACTGGCCGATCTGGCGCGACTTCCCGTACGAGTACGAGACGCGCCTCGCGATCGACGTCATCAACGGCGGACCGTCGCTGCGCGAGTGGGTGGACGACGCTGGTGCGACGGCCTCCGACTTCGACGCGCTGCTCGTGCCCGACGAACGCGCGTGGGTCGAACGGCGCCGCCAGGCACTGCTCTACCCCGCGTAGGTCGCGCGTCTCAGCGGGGTGATGCCGCGTCCGGCGACGGCGTCGCGATGATCGCGATCAGATCGGCGCGCATGGCGTCGAACGCGTTCCGGAAGGCGACCAACGACGACTGGCGCACCGCCGACTTCTGACCGAAGGCGCCGAGGCCGATCATCCTGCCCGCCTGGCTGTCGCCGTCACCCGCGTAGTCCTTGCTGAGGAGCAGCCGTCGGTCGGGGGCGAATGCCTCCACGTGGATGCGGACCTTGGCGCGGTAATCCTTGAACGCGTACTCCGGTAGCGACAGGACGACGGTGAGACGCGGGTCGCCACGGTCCGGATCCTTGTACGTGGTACTGCGCTGATAGAACTCGACGACCTGCGGAAATTCGACGTCGGCGATCTGCCCCAGCATGCGCCCGTCCTGCGCCACCCATTTCTGCGCGATGCCGGTCGAGAACGCCCGGAAGTCATAGGTGTCGGCCAGGGTCGCCTCGTCGATGACCGCCACCAGCGCGGCACCCGCTTGGCGCGGCGTGCCCACGCGATAGTGCCAGGTGGCGTCGGTGTCGAACGCAATCGTATGCGTACAACCCGTGGCCCCGATGAGCGCGAGCAGCGCGAAAACACCTACACGAATAGACCGCATGCCTGATACCTGCATAGGCCACATGCGGTCGTCAAGACGGCGCCGAGCCTACGCCTCGATCTCGCCGAGGACGTCGGTGATCACGTCTTCCGGGAAGCCGCGGGACGCCAGCAGGCGCCACGCGCGCGGCCCGTCTCGATCGCCGGCACGCGCCAGCGCGTCGCGCGCCCAGTCGGCTTCGCAGCGGCCGTCGAGCGATTCGTCGACGGCTCGATCGACCAACGACTCGGACAGACCACGAGCGCCGAGATCGGCAGCGATCTTGAGACTGCCCGCGCCGCGCAACCGCATCGACTGTGCGCGATCGAGCGCCAGTCGTTCGTCGCCCACCCAGCCCAGCTCACGGCAGCGGTCGACCGCGGTGGCGGCGGTGGACGGCTGATAGCCCTTCGCCGTCAGCCGAGCCGACAGCTCGGCCTCGGTACGCGCCGCCCGCCGCAGGATCCCCGCCGCGACGTCGAGCGGCGTGGGATCCGGGCGGCGGGGCGCGTCAGAAGCGGTCGACTTTGATCGACTCCTCGGCGTTCGACGTCTCGTCACGATCGAAGTCGTCCCAGCGCGCGTCGCTGGTAGAGGAGATGCCTCGGGCCTTCAGGGCGAAGTCGTCGGGGTTGGTGGCCTGCGCCATGGCCTCTTCGAAGGTGATGAGGTTCTCGCGCCACAGCGCCATCAGTGACTGGTCGAACGTCTGCATGCCGTAGGTGGTGAAGCCGCGGGCAATGACGTCACGTAGCTCGCGCGTGCGCTCCTGCTGTTGGATGCACTCCTTCACGAGACCCGTGGAAACGAGCACCTCGGTGGCGGGCACCATGCCGGTACCATCGGACCGGGGCACCAGGCGCTGGCTGATGGCGCCTTTCAGGATGCTCGCCAGGATGAGGCGGGCCTGACCACGCGCGTGCTCGGGGAACGCCGAGATGACGCGGGTGACGGTTTCGGTGGCATCGAGGGTGTGCACCGTGGACATCACGAGGTGGCCGGTCTCGGCGGCCAGGATGGCCGTTTCGATGGTTTCCAGGTCGCGCATTTCACCGACCAGGATGACGTCGGGGTCCTGGCGCAGCGCTCCGCGCAAGCCGGCCGCGAACGACTGGCAGTCGGAGCCGATCTCGCGCTGCGTGATCACCGACAGGTCGTCGGTGTGCAGGTACTCGATGGGATCCTCGACCGTGATGATGTGCTTGTCGGTCGTGCGGTTGATGTGGTCGATCATCGCCGCCAGCGTGGTGGACTTGCCGCTGCCGGTGGTGCCCGTGACCAGCACCAGACCACGATGCTCTTCCGCGATGCGTTCGATGACGGGCGGCAGATGCAGCTCGCCGACGCGCCGAACGCGGGCGGGAATGAGACGCAGCGCGGCCTGCAGGCTACCGCGCTGATAGAAGACGTTCACGCGGAACCGACCGAGGTCGGCGGTGCCGTAGCCCACGTCGACCTGGAGGTCCTGTTTCAGCCGCCCGACGTGGTAGTCGTCGAGCAACTGCTGCGTGAGCGCCACCATGGCGTCGCGATCGACAACCCCCCCGTCGTCCCACTTGGTGAGGGTGCCGTTGATGCGGAAGATGGGCGGTGCGCCCGTCTTCAGATGAATGTCCGACGCCTGCCGACCGACGGCCTCTCGCAGGATTGCATCGAGCTCCACGTGTCAGTCCTTTCCGCCCCTCCCCTTGCGAACGGCCTCCGCCGCTCGGTTCCCCTCTGCACTGGATGATCCGTTGCTGCCTTCCGGCTCGACCGCCGGCGCACTTGCCGGCGTGACGGCCGCGACCTTGAACTTGTCGCGCACGCGCTGTTCGATGACGTTGGCGACGTCGGGGTGCTCGCGCAGGAAATCACGCGCGTTCTCGCGGCCCTGGCCGATGCGCTCGGAGTCGAACGCGTACCAGGCACCCGACTTCTCGACGATACCCTGCTCGGCCGCGATGTCGAGCAACTCGCCTTCGTGCGAGATGCCGACACCATAGAGGATGTCGAACTCGACCTCGCGGAAGGGCGGCGCCACCTTGTTCTTCACGACCTTCACTTTGGTACGGTTTCCGATGACCTCGTCGCCGTGCTTGATGGCGCCGACGCGTCGGATGTCGAGCCGAACCGAGGCGTAGAACTTGAGGGCATTGCCGCCGGTGGTGGTTTCGGGGTTGCCGAACATGACCCCGATCTTCATGCGGATCTGGTTGATGAAGACGACGATGGTCTTCGACTTGGAGATGGTGCCGGTCAGCTTGCGCAGCGCCTGCGACATGAGGCGCGCCTGCAGGCCCATCTGCGGATCGCCCATGTCGCCTTCGATCTCGGCGCGCGGCACGAGCGCCGCCACCGAGTCGACCACGAGGACGTCGATGGCCCCCGAGCGCACCAGCGTGTCGGTGATCTCGAGCGCCTGCTCGCCGTTGTCGGGCTGCGAGATGAGCAGATCCTCGGTCTTGACGCCGAGCTTGCGCGCGTAGCCGACGTCGAGCGCATGCTCGGCATCGACGAAGGCGCAGATGCCGGTACGCTTCTGCGACTCGGCGATCAGATGGAGCGCCAGCGTGGTTTTGCCGGACGACTCCGGCCCGTAGATCTCGACGACGCGTCCACGCGGAATGCCGCCGATGCCGAGCGCGATGTCGAGACCGAGCGACCCGGTCGGCAACGACGGGATGTCCTGACTGAGGACGTCCTCGCCGAGCTTCATGATGGCGCCCTTGCCGAACTGCTTCTCGATCTGACTGACGGCGAGATCGATCGCGCGCTCGCGATTTATGTCGATGCCCATGGTCATGCCCTCCCCCGCACCGTGTGCTGCACTTGAGTGGGGATCACCTTACTCTGCCGGCCCCGGAGTCTCCAGTGTCGCACATGCCTTTCTGTGGGATCCGCGCGGGCAACAGCCGTGACGTGGCACATCTGTGCCAGCCGCTGACAGTGCGCGATTCATCCGCCGAGCGGCAGCCGCGACAACGCCTCGTAGATCGAGCCCGTCGGCCGCAGATGGCTGCGATACAGCACCAGCTCCGACGCCGTCCACGCACCGAACACCGGGCGATCGCCGGTGACGAGTGGTGCAATGCGACCGATGCCACGCGGTGAGCGTACGCGCGCCAGGGTGAGATGGCCCCGGAACGGTCGGGGCTCCGGCGGAAAGCCGAGTGGCTCGAGGCTGCGCTCGACGTCGACCGCGAGCAGTCCGAGCTCGCGGATGCCACCGCTGATACCCGCCCACAGCGTGCGCGGCCGCGCGATCCCCGGGAACGCCCCGAGCCCACCCGCCGCGAGGTCGAATGGTGCGTGCCGCGCCGCCACCGTCACCAGCACGTCACGCACGGGGTCGACGTCCGACACCTCGCCGAGGAAGCGCAGCGTCAGGTGCAGGGACGCCGACGCCACCCAACGAGCGTCGGCTCGCGGCGCGGCGTCGCGTAGTCGCGCTTGGGCGGCGGCCACCGCCGCACGGACGTCGGGTGGCAGATCGATGGCGACGAAGCAGCGCATCGTCAGGCCGCGTACCGGGATGGAAGCGACCTCGCAAGGTGGAGGCCGTCTGCGCTATGGCCGGCGCATGCGAGGGCTCAACGACAAGGTCGTGCTCATCACCGGGGGCGGCTCCGGCATCGGAGCGGCGAGCGCCCGGCGGTTCGCCGCCGAGGGCGCACGCGTCGTGCTGGCCGATCTGAACGCGGAGGCCGCGACCGACGTCGCACGCGAGATCGGCGCCGCCGCGCTGGCCGTCCACGGCGACATCGCCGACGCCTCCGACGCCGAGCGCATGGTGCGAGAGGTCGTCGCGCGCTGCGGCCGTCTCGACGTCCTGCACAACAACGCCGCGAGCGGTGCCGCCGGGCGCATCGCCGACATCGATCCCGCCGCATGGAATCGCACCATCGCCGTCAACCTGACCGGGCACTTCCTCATGACGCGGGCAGCGCTCTCCGTGATGCTCGACGGCGGCGGCGGCACGATCGTCAACATGGCGACCGCCGCCGCGGTGCTGGTCGAGGAAGGCATCGGGGCGTACGCCGCCGCCAAGGCCGGCGTCATCGCGCTGACGCGCCAGACGGCGGTCGAGTACGGCCGGCACGGCATTCGCGCCAACTGCATCTGCCCGGGCGCCGTCGCCACGCCGCCGACGCTCGCGTTCATCCAGGTCGTCGATGGCGTGCGCGCGCGCATGGAGGCGGCGAACCCGCTGCGACGCATCGCCGAGCCCGACGAGCTGGCGAGCGTGGTCGTCTTTCTTGCGTCGGACGAGGCGTCGTTCGTGAACGGCGCGACGATCATGGTCGACGGCGGCGCGACGGCGGACAACACGGTGGGGTTGTTGGGCGGCTGAGCGGCAGGCGGATTTCCGAGTGCCCCATTGTGGAAGAGCACGGACGGCGGCACCGTCTGGGTACCGTCCGACACGGGGATCACGGGCCTGTTCGTGTACGACATCGTGATCGACCCGGCGCAACCGGCCCGGATGTACGCCGCGACATCGGCAGGCGGAGTCTTTCGCAGCGACGACGGCGCCGCGAACGGCACGATCGATTCCTGCTGCACCTCGCAGTGCATCCACCACCCCGCCGGTACGGCGTGCACGAGCGACGACAGCCTCTGCACTGCCGACGCGTGTGACGCCACCGGCACCTGTGCGCACGCTGCGGCGCCCGATGCATCGTGTGGCACGCCGGCTCGCGGCGGCAGCGTCATCAAGGTCGACGATCGCCCGGGGTCGCGTCCCGATGGCGTGACCTTCACCTGGGGCAAGGGCCCCGCGGTCGCGAAGGCCGACTTCGGCACGCCGAACACGGGCACGTGGTTCGAGCTCTGCCTGTACGACGGCACGCCGGGCGGCGTGGTTCTCGGCTACCGCGGCCGCGCGTTGCCCCCGTGCCGCACGTCGCCATGCTGGAAGGAACTGTCGACGGGATGGAAGCTGCGGTCGACCGGCGGACCGGACGGCGTCCTCTCGGTCGATCTCAAGGCCGGCGCCGCGGGCAAGGGTCGCATCCGTCTGGTCGCGAAGCCCGGCACCCTCACACCGGGCACGCTCCCCTTCGCGCAGAGCCCCAACGTCACCGCGCAGTTGCGGTCGAGCGACGGGGCTGCTGGGGCGCCGTGTTCTCCTCGTCGTCACGCAACGACGCCGGGCGCTTCCGCGCCACGTCCGACTGAGACTCAGCGAGCCTGGCGCTCGACGAGGGCCTGCGCCAGGTTCGCCATCCCGTGCTCGAGCTCGGTGCACGCGGCGCCCGCGTCGCGCAGGTCGTCGCTGCGCCCGAGCCGCTCCAGCCGACAGGCCGCCGCGACCGCGGTCGCACCACCCATGCTGCTGGCCACCCACTTGATCGAGCGCGCCGCGCGCTCGACGGCACCGGCATCGCGTCGCGCGATCGCCGTACGAACATCGGACAGCAGCGCCGGCGCCTCCTCGCGGAAGGCGGTCGCCATCGCGGCAAGCCGCGCGGCGTTGCTCCGCACCTCGTCGAGCAGCTCGCCGGCGTCGGCGGGCGCTCGTGCCGCCACGACGCGTTCGAGCGCAGCGCACAGCGCGGTGCGCTGGATCGGTTTCGTCAGGTAGTCGTCCATCCCCGCTGCCAGGCAGCGCTCGCGGTCGCTCGCCATGGCGTGCGCGGTGAGCGCGATGATCGGCTGGCGCGCACCGCCGCTCGTGGCCTCCTGCCGGCGGATGGCGGCGGTGGCCGCGAGGCCATCCATCCCGGGCATCTGCACGTCCATCAGGACGAGGGCGAACGGCGCCCGCGCCAACGCTGCCAGCGCTTCGGCGCCGTTGCCGGCCACCTCGACCGTGTGCCCCATCTTCTCGAGGAGGCGACGGACGAGATGTTGGTTCACCGGGTTGTCCTCCGCCACCAGGATCCGTAGCGGCGTCGATTCGATCACCGGTGCGACTGGCTCGGAGCGAGCGACCGCGCCGAGGGCCGTCACGAGGTCGGTGCGACCGACCGGCTTGGTGAGGACGGCGACGCCGTCCACGACGCGCCTGCGCGCGCCGTCGGTGGCATGGACGCCGGACATCAGCATGACGACGCGGGTCGCCGCCAGCGCGGCGTCCGAACGGATGCGCTCCGCCACCTCGAAGCCGTCCAGCCTCGGCATGTGCGAATCGAGGAGCACGACCCGAAACGGCGCGCCGACGGCCGCAGCCTCCCGCAGGAGCGCCAGGGCGGCTTCGCCGCCGTCGGCGAGCACCGCGCGCTGGCCCAGCCCCGACAGCATCTCCTCGAGGATCAGCCGACTGGTGGCATTGTCGTCGACGACGAGGACGGGACCGCCGTCGAGCGCCGGCGTTTCCACGACGTCGGGCGTCCCCGCCCCGAGCTCGACGGTGCAGTGGAACGTGCTGCCCTGGCCGAGGTCGCTCACCACCCACATCGTGCCCCCCATCATCGACACCAGCTCCGAAGAGATCGCGAGCCCGAGGCCGGTGCCGCCGAAGCGACGCGTGGTGGAGGTGTCGGCCTGTGTGAACGGGGCGAAGATGAGCGCCTGCTTCTCCGGCGCGATGCCCACGCCCGTGTCGCGCACGGCGAAATGCAGGCAGACGCGATCGCGCTCGGCGGTGACGACGTCGACCCGCATCGACACCTCGCCGACCTCGGTGAACTTGATCGCGTTGCCGACCAGGTTGACGACGATCTGCCGCAGCCGCCCCGAGTCGCCCACGACGGCGTCCGGTACGTCGGGCGGAACGTGGCAGAGCAGCTCGAGCCCCTTCTTGTGGGCCCGGACGGCGAGCCCCTTCATGACCGTCTCGAGATCGGCGCGAAGCGCGAACGGCACCGGCTCGAGGTCGAAGCGGCCGGCCTCCATCTTGGAGAAGTCGAGGACGTCGTTCAGCAGCTCGAGCAGCGCCTCGGCCGACTCCCGTGCGATGCGGAGATACTCGCGCTGCTCCGCGGTGAGGTCGGTGTCGAGCGCCAGCTCGGTCATCCCGATCACCCCGTTCATCGGGGTGCGCAGCTCGTGGCTGACGTTGGCGAGGAAGTCGGTCTTCGCCTGCGCCGCGGCCTCGGCCGCCACCTTCGCCTCGCGCAGCGCGGCCTCGGCGACTTTGCGCTCGGTGACGTCCTCGACGATGCCCTCGTAGTGGAGCAGCGTCCCGGCCGCGTCGCGGACGGCGCGCGCGCTCTCGCTGATCCAGATGATGCTGCCGTCGCGCCGGTAGACCTGCGACTCGAAGCCCGACACGGAGCTCCGTGCCTGGAGGAGACGGGCGAACTCCTCGCGGCGCGCCGGGTCGACGTAGAGCTGTCCGCCGATGTCGACGAGCTCGCGCGCCAGCTCCGTCCCGTCCTCGTAGCCGTAGATGCGCGCCAGGGCGGGATTGACGTGGAGATAGTGGCCGTCCGGCGTGGTCTGGAAGATGCCCTCGACGGCGTTCTCGACGATGCCCCGATAGCGCGCCGCGGCCTGTCGCAGCTCGGCCTCGACGCGCCGTCGCTCCGTGATCTCCCGCACGAGCTCGGCGTTGCTACGGGCCAGCGCGGCGGCCTGCCGTCGCAGCGTCTCGCCAGCGGCGTCGGGTTCCGGCCGCAGGAGACGGCGGAGCAATCGGAAGGTGGCGGGAAGCGATCGCACGGTCGGAGACGGAGCCGAGAACGCCGTCACGTAGCTTCGTGACTTTCAGCTTTTTTAGCGCAGATCGACGTGGATCGCACGCATCGATGCGCTGCCTAAAGTCGCGGCAGCGTGCGCGATT
>DASYLJ010000104.1:0-48876 GCA_036009625.1 Binatia bacterium | reverse complement strand
ACCTCGTCGCCGCCCTCGCCCGACAGCACCACCTTCACGTGACGGCGTGCCAGCTCGGAGACGTGGTAGACGGGGATCGCCGACGAATCGGCGAAGGGCTCGTCGAAGTATCGCACCAGCTTCGGCAGCAGGCTGACCGCGTCGGGGCGCACGATGAGCTCGTGGTGCTCGGTGCCGAACTTCTTCGCCACCACGCGCGCCGTGTCGGTCTCGCTGAAGCTCTTCTCCTCGAAGCCGATGGTGAAGGTGCGGATCGGCGACACGCCGAGCTCGTGCATGAGAGCGACGATGGTGCCGGAGTCGAGGCCGCCCGACAGGAAGACGCCGAGCGGAACGTCGGCCATGAGATGGCTCTCGACGGCGGCGCGCAGCGTGCGCGTCAGCTCCTCCTGCCACTCCGCCTCGGAACGCTTCTCCGTCTGGGTGGCGTGGCCGGTGAGCTCCCAGTAGGCCTCGGTGCGGACCGGGGTCGACTTGTTCCACGGCTCGGCCACCAGGATGTGGCCGGGCGGCAGCTGCGTCGTGCCCTGGAAGATGGAGGCCGGACCCGGCACGTAGCCGAGCGTCAGGTAGTCGTGCAGCGCCTGTGGATCGAGCTTGGGCTCGAGACCGCCGGCGAGGAGGCACTTCGCCTCCGACCCCCACATCAGCCGATCACCGACCTGCGTGATGTAGAGCGGCTTGATGCCGATGCGATCGCGACCGAGCACCAGACGATGTTCCTTCGAGTCCCAGATGGCGAACGCGAACATGCCGTCGAGCCGGCGCGCGACGTTGACACCCTCCTCCTCGTAGAGGTGGGCGATGACTTCGACGTCGGAGTGCGTGCGCAGCGTGTGCCCGCGCGCAAGCAGCTCCTTGGTGAGCTGCGGGGCGTTGTAGATTTCCCCGTTGCAGACGACCTGGATCGTACCGTCCTCGTTGCCGAGCGGCTGCTTGCCGCCGGCCACGTCGACGATCGCCAGCCGGCGCATGCCGAGTGCGGCCTCGCCGTTGGTATACTCGCCGAACGAGTCGGGCCCCCGGTGCACCATGACATCGCACATGGCGCGGACGCGGTCCGGGTTGGGCCGCTCACCTGCCGTCAGTCGAAGTTCGCCTGCTATCCCACACATCGTCGTTCACGCCGCCAATCGCTGCCGTTCGAGCGCCGCCGCCAACTCGGTGACCTCCGCCAGCCGCGGGCTGACGCCGAGGCGAGGGAGCAAGAACGGGTCCGCTCCCGGACGCAGTGCGCCAGGCTTCGACGTGGTGGCCGAATGGAACCCGTTCCGCTTGAGGATTTCGACCACCTGGGGGCTGAAGTATTGATGCTGGCCGCCCGTGTTCGGGTAGCAGAAGTGGCACACCTGTGCGCCCACTGCGGCGGCGATGGCGTCTCGTGACGCCATGATCTCGGCCTCGGCCTCTGCCGGGTCGATGAGCGCGACGTTCGAATGGGTCACGGTGTGGGCCCCGATGGTCCATCCCGCGGCGGCCAGCTCGCGGGTCTGGTTCCACGTCAGCATGGTGCCTGCGAGGAGCCGATCGAGGTCGACACCCGCGCCCGCCGCGGCCATCGCGAGCAGCTCGGCACGCGCGGGCGCCGCCAGCGGCACGAGCGCGCGTGTCAGCGCCTTGACCGCCGGACCACGCTGCTGCGGAGGGCCGAGGGGGATGGGCGCATGCCCGGGGAGCTCCAGGACCGGCCCCACCGCCGACATCGCAAGTGCGCGGACCGCCCCGACCCAGAACACGGGCCCGCCGTCGACGCAGCCGGTGGCGACGTAGACCGTGGCCGGTAGGCCGAGGCGCTGCAGCACCGGCATGCCGAGGCGATGGTTGTCGGCGTAGCCGTCGTCGAAGGTGATCGCTAGGGTGCGTGGCGGCAGCTTGCCGCCGCGCGCGACCGCGTCGACCAGGTCGTCGAGGGCCAGCACGGTGTAGGCCCGCTTCACGAACGCCATCTGCAGTCGGAACGCGGCCACCGGCATGCAGATGTCCGGCGCGGCGTAGAGGACGTCGCCGGGCCCGTCGGTGAGCGCGTGATAGCGCAGCACCACTCCGCGCACGCGCTGCCGGGCCATGCGAGCCAGCCCCAGCAGGCCGGAGTGGTAGAGGGCGCGTTTCACGAGGGGCATCATGCGGTGGCTTGCGCTCCCGGACGTATGACGGCGGCCAAATGGGTCATCGCCCCGTCTCCCAGACGACCTTGCGCTCGCCGCGCAGCAGCCAGGCGATGGCCAGGAGCGGTGCGAGATTCACGAGACAGAAGTAGAGCGGGATGAAGAGACCCGGGACACGCACCCGGAGTCGATCGAGCGCGAAGGCCAGGAGACCGGCGCCGTATACGGCGAGCTGGCCGGCGAGCGCCAGCACGTAGATACCGCCCCGTGGCGCGAGCGCCGCGCTGGCCGCGAGCAGGATGAGCAGGAAGACCGGCACCAGCCAGCGCAGCACCCGATGTGACCACAGCTCGATCGCGAACCACGGATGCAGGAGTGGATTCAGGAGCTCCGGCATGTGGAACGCGCCGCGCAGGCCGCGGGTGATGACGCGGGCGCGACGGTTGAGCTCGTTGCCGAGCGTGCCCGACTCCGCCGGCTCGAACGCGATCGCCGCCGGCTCGAGGACGGTGCGATGCCCGCGCTCGGTGACTTTGCCCGGCTGGACGAAATCGCTGATCGCCGCGGCGTCGAGCGGCAGGTAGAGCTCACGGCGCATGGCGTAGATGCACCCCGCGACGCCGATGATGGAGTGCACCCGGCTCTCCCACACCCGCAGTTGCCGCTCGTAGTTCCAGAACAGCGCCCGACCCTCGGCGGACGAGTTGAGCGGCTCCTTCAGATAGAAGAGGTCGCCGCCGACGCAGCCGACTTCCGGATCGGCGAAGTTCTCGATCATCGCCGGGATGGTGCGCGGCGTGTAGACCGTCGTGACGTCGGAAAAGACGAGGATCTCGCCCTGGGCGGCGGCGACGGCGGCGTTCTGCGCGACGGTCTTGCCGCCGCGACCCTCGACCCGCATCAGGGTCACCCGCGGCGCGAACTCGCGGACGATGTCGTCGGTGTGATCGGTGGAGCCGTCCGACGCGACGATGATCTCGAGGCGATCGGCGGGATACTCGGTGGTGAGCGTCTCCTCGAGCTTGCGACGGATGTCGCGCTCCTCGTTGTAGGCGCAGATGATCAGCGAGACCATCGGGCGAATGGGGCCGCGTCGCACCGGCTTGTTGCGCAGCAACGCCGTTGCCCACAGCGCGATCGGGTAGCCGAGGTACACCCACGCGATGACGCCGAGCGCGCCGTAGAAGGCGATCTCCGCCATCAGACGCGCTCCCGCAGCGCCAGCAGCGGCGCGCGCAGGCGCTGCCACCCGCCGTTCCCGAGACACGCCTTGGCGGCGTTCTTCGCGACCTCGATCGCCTGGATGCGCCAGAGCGCGCGTCGTTCGCCGGCGGCGATGGCGGCGAACTCCTCGGGCGCCATGCCACGCCGGATGGCGACGCGCGGCATGGCCAGGGCTCGCCCGCCCGGATACCACCAGCCGGCGCGGCTGGTGCAGAAGACGCGATAGCCCAGCTCGCCGAGCACGCTCTCGAACTCCGGGGGCTCCCAGCCGCGCGGCAGGGATGCCGTGCGAACCGCGTTGCCGAGCCGATCCTCTAACGCCGCCTTCGAGTCGCCGAACTCACGGCGGACGCCGTCCGCGTCGAGGCGGTGCAGGAACGGGTGCGTCATGGAGTGGCTGCCGATCTCCATGCCGGCCGCGACCATCTCGCGCAGCTGCGCCCAGGTGACGTAGCCCGGCGTTTCGACCAGCGTCGGCACGATGAAGAACGTGGCGCGCATGCCGAGCTCGCGCAGCACCGGGAACGCTTCGGTGTAATCGCTGGCGCTGCCGTCGTCGAAGGTGAGGCTGAAGAAGCCGCCGCCGAGCTCGCCCGGGACCATGCCCACGGGCAGCGCCCGCTGCGCGATCGGCGCCACGGCCATCAGATGGGCACGGAACTCCTCGGGCGTCAGCGCGTACGGACGATGCGTGACCGGCACCTCGTCGAGGCGATCCGTGGGCACGATGTCGTGCAGGCAGAATACGGCGGCACGTGGCCTCATGTGTAGACGCGTCCCTCCCCTCTCACGCCGCACTCCGGCCGGCGCGCGCCGCGAGGCGATCCGCGTACAGCCGTTCGAGCTGGCCCACCATCGCGCGGGCCCCGAACTGCGTCGTCACGAAATCCTGCGCTGCCTCACCGAGCCGGGACGCGAGCGCCGGATCCGTGAGCAGACCCCAGATGCGATCGGCCATCGCGTGCGTGTCGTCGAGCGGCACGAGCACGCCGGTGCGGTCCCCGGCCACGACCTCGCCGTTGCCGCCAACCGCGGTGGCGACGACGGGACGCGCCGCGGCCATGGCCTCGAGCAGCGCGTTCGACATGCCCTCCGCACGCGACGGCAGGACGAACACGTCCATCGCCGCGAGCGGCGGTCGCACATCGGCGACGCCACCGGTGAAATGGACGCTGTCGCCGATGCCGAGCTCACGCGCCTGGCGCGTCAGGTCGTCGCGCAGCGGCCCATCGCCGACGATGAGGAGCTGCGGCCGGATGCCGTTGGCGAGCGTGAGCAGCTCGCGGGCCGCGACCAGGAACTGCTCGTGGCCCTTGCGCGACTCGAGCCGCCCGACGGTACCCACCACCGGGCGCGTGGGGTCGAGGCCCATCGCCGCGCGCGTCGCCGGACCGGCGGGCTCCAGACGGAAACGATCGGTGTCGACGCCGTTCTGCAGGAGCTGCCAACGGCAGCGCATGCCGAGGGCCTCGCCCTCTGTGCGCAACGCCTCGGCATTCACGATCAGCGTGTCGACACCGCGAGCGATGCGACGCCACGCATGTCGGGCGCGGGTGTCGTCGCCGGTGAGACTGCGCTTGCTGGCGAGCACCAGCGGGACGCGCGCCAGGCGACCGATCAGCGCGCCCACCAGCGCCGGGCGCCACTGGTAGCCGTGCACGATGTCGACGTGGGCGCGGCGCAGCGCACGGGCCGTCCCGACGATGGCGGCGATGGAGCGCGGCGCGCCGAGGCTGGTGCCGAGGCCGAGGCACGTCAGCGGCACACCGGTCGAACGCAGCTCGTCCTCGACCTCGCCGCCGGGCTTCAACGTGTAGACGTGCGTCTTGAACCGCTTCGGATCGAGCAGGCTCAATACCTGCTGCAGATGGCGTTGCGTGCCACCCGTCCCGAGCAACGGGGCGAAGAAGGCGAGGCGGATCGTCACGCCACGGCCCTTCGCGGCCGCATCAACGGGGGCCGCTGCCGCACCGGATGCGCCACCAGGACCGCTTCGGCCTCGGGCTGCTCCTCGAGATATCGCTTCGTCGTGTAGACCAGGCCGAGGAGCACGTACGTCATCGGGTTCAGCCAGAGATCCGCGAACCCCGAGAAGAAGAAGTAGAGCAGGAACACCACCCGGATCGATGCCGCCTGCGTCGCGATCTCCCGATCACGATGCGCGAGCTGCTTGACGACCGCGAGATCCTTCCAGGTGATCCAGAACAGCACCATGTAGCCCGCCAGCACCAGCATTCCGCCTTCCGACATCGCCCACAGATACGAGTTGTGCGGGGGGCGATAATACTCGTCGCGGTAAACCTGCCGTGACACCTCGCGGAAGTTCCCGAGGCCCACCCCGAAGAGCGGATAGTCCATGGACATCTGCCAGGCGCGCTCGAGAGTCTCCTCGCGCATGACGTTGGAGCTGGCGCCGATCTCGCCCTTCTCCGGGTTGAAGGTGATCATGCGCGTCCAGCTCTCGGCGGGCACCATGGTGGCGACGGCAAGCACACCGACTGCGGCAAACATTCCGATCTGTGCTGCCGGAACGCGGTACGATTTGGGCCCGGTCTGGAGGAGAATCCCGAGCACGCCGAGACCCAGCAGCCCGCTGCGCGAGCCGGTGGAGAGCAGCACGATGACGCTGGCGCCCATGGCCGCGAACGCGATCAACCGACGGACGTTGCCGGGACGTGCATGCGCCCAGAACCACCAACACGCCATCTCGACCAGGCAGATCATCGCGAGGCGATTCGGATTCGCGCCCGAGGTCACGCTGGCGGCGGCGCGGAAGCCACGGTTCAGGTTGCCCGACGCGAAGTTGTAGAGTGCCGACGGCACGGCCGCGAAGAGCGCCAGCATGAACGTCATGAAGACGATCTTGATGTCGGCGCGGGTGCGGACGAAGACGCTGAAGAAGATCAGGAAGATGAGCCGGGCGACGAAGTTGTGGCCCATGTCACCCGTCTTGTCGATGATCTTCGTCTTGCCACGGCTCTGCTGCAGCATCGGGAAGAGCCAGTCGGCGTAGAACGTGCCGATCAGCAGGAGCAGCCCGATGACGATCAGCACCTGCACCTGCCGTATCTTGAGGAACGAGAGGTCGCGCGTTTCGAGGATGCGCAGCGCCAGCAGGGCGACGAAGCAGATCCCGAGCAGGTTGTTGATGGTGAGGAAGCCGAGGGCCTGCAGCAGCGTCGGATACGCCGCCAGCAGAAAGGCCGTCGTCATGATCGAGATGCCGACGACGGGTCGGACGAACAGGAAACCGCCGACGCTGAGTGCGATCCAGCCGGCGGTGATGATGATCTCTTTGTTGAGATACGTCCCCGTCACCGTCAGCGCGGCGATCATCGGGAACACGATCGCCAACAGCGCGCGCATCGGCAACGACATGCTGGCGGCGCGACGTGACGTGTGGGGAGCGGGCATCGGGATCACGCGGGCCGGAGAAGGCAGGCGATGCTAGAGCATTTCCTCGAGGAACGCCGGAATGTAGTTGCGGCGGCGGTTCAACACCGACCCCACGCAATGCACCCCGGTGCGCTCGAGCGTGCGACGCGCCCGCTCCACCTCGCTCACACGAGTGGCGTCGGCCTCGATCACGATGACGGCCGCATCGAGACGTGGGCCCACGATGAGCGAGTCGCCGTAGACGTTGACCGGCGGCAGGTCGAAGATGACGAAGTCGAAGTGGTCGCGCAGCTGCCCCAGTGCGGGCGGCAGCCCCGGGGCGTCGAACAGCGCCGACGGCGGCACCTCCGACGTACCGCAGCCGATGGCGAAGAGGTTCGAGAGCTGCGTCGGCTGGGCGATCTCGGCGACCGACTGGGTGCCCATGATGAGCTGGGCAAGGCCGCCGTTCGGCTTGATGCCGAACGCGGTTTCGAAGGTGGGCGAGCGATAGTTCGCCTCGACCACGGCCACCCGTCCCCCGCGACGTCGACAGAGGATCGACGCGAGCACGGCGGCGGTGGTGGTCGTGCCTTCGCCGTGGCGCGACGCCACGATGCCGAGCAGCTTCGGCTGCTGGTTGGCTTCGGTGCCGGGCGAGACCAGGAGGTTGGTGCCGAGCCGCTGGTACGCTTCCTCGACCTCGGGGCCGAGCTCGAAGTTCACCGGGGTGCCGTCGTTGCGCTTGAAGCGTCCGACGTTCCCCGTGAACAGCCACTGCAGACCCTGGCCCCATCCCCGCCGCTTCCCGTTGCCGTTGCCATTCCCGTTGCCGTGACCGTTGCCGTTGGCGTGCCCGTTGCCATTGGCACCGTTGCCGTTGCCATGGCCATTGGTGGCGCCGTTGCTGCCGTGTCGTTCGGCCTCGAGCTTCTTCAGTGCGTCGTAGATGCGGCTCATGTGATCGGCTCTCCTGTGTCTCAGACGCTCGCGAGATCGGGCGTGGTCTCGAGGTCGGGAATGACCGCGAGCACCGGCAGCTCGAGATACCGCTCGACCTCTTCTTCGAAGCGCAGGCGCCGGTTCATGTACTCGACGGCCACCGCCATGGCGGTGGCGAGCGCGAGGCCACCGATGAGTCCCATCAGGATCGGCAGCAGCACGCCATTTTCGGGCTCGAGCGGCGCGTTCGCGTGCTCGACCACGCTCACGTTGACCATGCTCTGGTTCACCATGGCCTCGGTGATGCGCGCCTCTTCGTGCTTCTTGTAGTACAGGTCGAAGGCGTACTTCTTCTGCTCGGCTTCCTGCTCGAGATTGGCGATGACGAAGCGCCGGTCGCGCAGTTTGCGCAGCCGCTTCTGCGTGGTCTTGAGACGCCGGCGCATCGCGGGCTCGCGGGCGCGCGCATCGGAAAGCAGCTGGTCGAGCGAGAACAAGTTGCGCTGCAGCTCGACGTACAGATCGTTGCTGCGCACCGTCTGCTTGCCGAGGACGCGGTCCTGCTCCTCCCGGAGGCGACCCTTCACGGCACCGATCTGGGCCTCGATGTCCTTCACGTGCCGATCCTGGTCGGTGTACTTCTGCGACAGGTTGTACTTCTCGACCTCGAGCTCGGCGAGCTTGTTCTTGAACGTGAGCGCCGTCGGATTCGAGAGATACTCTTCCGCGAACGCGACCTGGGCCGGCGTCTTCGCGAGCTGCTCCTTCAGGTTGACGATCTTGCGGTCCGTCGCCTTGATCTTCGACAGGTGCGCGCGCAGGCCCTTGTCCTGCTGCACCTCGTCCATCGCGAGCAGTCGGATCTCCTGCTCCGCATCGACGACGCCGCTCTTCTTCAGGTACTCGCGCAGCTTGCGCTGCGAGGCGAGCATCTGCAGCTCGAGGATGCGCAGCTGCTCGTTGTAGAAGTGGTACATGCCCTCGCGGCGGTACACCTTGTTGTGGTGGTCGATGTAGACGTCGGTGATGGCGTTGACCATGCGCGCCGACTTCTCGGCGCTCTTCCCGAGGAAGTTGATCTGCAGCATGTTCGTGCCCGGCGTCGGCGTGACCGTGAGGCCGCGGCGCAGGCCGTCGATGAGCTCGTTCTGGTCGCCGCCGTCCTCGGGCTTGATCCCGAGCTGCTTCACCGCCTCTTCGACGACTTCCCAGCTCTTCACGATGTCGGCTTCGGTCTTGACCACTTCCTGGTTGAGCGGGACGTTGATGCTGCGCGACGGGGCCTCGGCCGGTGCCAGCTGTACGGTCTCACCCAGCTTGACGAGCACCTTCGTGCTGGCGAGATAGGTCCGCGGCCGGATGATCGCCGCGATGGTCGAGCCGAGAAAGACCAGCACGAAGACACCGACGACGAGCCGCCGATGCTTGAACACCGCGTAGAGGAAGCTGCGCGCGGCGATCGTCGAGGCGCCACCACCACTGCCCGCGGCGTGCGCCGGCAGGATGTGGGTGGCGTCGGGAAGGGTCTGCAAGGTTGCCATGAGATGTCCTATGCCTTGTGAGTGTCAGCTGCGGGACGTCACTGTGACAGCGAGTACCCGACGCCGACGCGAGGCAGCGCGGGGATCAGGCCGCGGACCCACTGGTCGACGACGACGTTGGCGTCGGCGATCCAGGTGGCCGGGACGTATACGACGTCGTTCGGGCGCAGCCGCACGCGCTCGGGAATGCCGGCCTCGACCACCTGCTCCATGTCCACTCGCGCGGCGCTGAACTTGCCGTCGGGACCGGGCGTGAGGAGGAGGACGCTGTCGAGCTTCGCGGTGTCGCGGAAATCGCCCGACTGCAGCACGGCCTGGAGCAACGTCATGTCCGGACGCAGCGGAACGTAGCCGGGCTTGCCGACCTCGCCGCCGATGTAGACGCGCTGCTCGCCGATCTTCGTGACGACGACGGTCACGACCGGATCACGGAGCCGATCCTTGGACTTGTCGACCACGGCCGCCTCGAGCTCCGGCGGCGTCATGCCGAGGACGGTGATCTCGCCGGTGGCGCCGAGAGATATCCGACCGTCTGACCGCACCGGAAGCTGCTCGTTCATCTCGGGCTGGTAGAGGAACCGCACGTGGAGCTCGTCGCCGATCTGGATGCGATAGGCCGGACCCGCCTGCGGCGGCTCCGGCGGCATCAGGGCCATGACCGGCGTTCCCGCCGGAGCAGGCTTCGCGCTCTGCTTCGTGCTGCAGCCAACGATCAGGACGCACCCGATCAGCGCAGCCAAGGTGATCCGATGGATGCCAGTGCGCATGGAAGACGCCTCCGTCGCCGGCAGCCTATAGCTGCGACGAGTGAATTTTCCTAGGGTTTCTCTCACAAATTCCCGCCTGTGACGTGATATCGGGACCCGATTCCTGCGCTCATCGACGCACCGCGTGGTCGATCAGAACACCGTGAAGGCCCAGACACACCCTGCCCACGCATGCAGGGCTGCAATTTCAGTGCCACGGGGGCGCCTGGTGAACCGTCGAACCTACTGAATTCGCGCCTGTTTTTGGCAGTGGCGCATCCCGCAAAAGGCGCTGTTCCTCGCGTTGATGCGGCGCTCGTGCACGCCCGCACCCGCCGAGGCGAAGTGTCTGCCCCATCTGGCGCCGACGCGACTTCATCGTGCAACGCCGCAAGATCGCGCGCTGCCACCATGAACCCAAGGCCGGCACCCGCCTGCCTGCACGACGTCGTGCAAGCTCGCATGGCAAGTGCTGCAGCGTCGCGAGACCGAAAACACACCGGCGCGCCAGGGGCTTGCCCCGGCGCGCCGGCAAATCGGCGGGCGACGTCGCGCACGAGTGTCAGATCAGCCTCCGCTCCCCAGCGCTTCCGCGCCGTCGAGCTTTCCGCGCAGGCGGTATTCTTCTCGTCGCAGGCCGTGCAGCTTCATCTTGCGGTGCAAGGTGGCGGCGTCGACGAGTGCGTGTTTGGCGGTCAAGTTGATGCCTCCCCGGTACTTTCGAAGCACACGGGCCAGGTAATCTTTCTCGGCTCGACGCAGATATTCCTTGAGCGGTACCTCGTAATCGTACCCAGGCTGCCGGCCGTTGCCGTTCGAGGTTTCCTTGCCGACGCTCGAGTGCCCCGGCAGGTCGACTTCGCGAATGACCGACCCACTGGTCCGCAGGATGGCGCGCTCGATGACGTTGCCGAGCTCGCGCACATTGCCGGGCCACGAGTAGCTCATGAGCTGCGACAGGGCCTTGTTCGAGAGCCGGTTGATGCCCTTCTCGCGCGCCATCTCGCTGTTGCGGAGAAACTCGCCGACCAACAGCGGAATGTCCTCGATGCGCTCGCGGAGCGGCGGAATACGCAGGGGGACGACGTTGATGCGGTAGTAGAAGTCCTCGCGCATGCGGCCTTCGGCCACGGCCGATGCCAGATCCATGTTGGTGGCGCAGATGATCCGCATGTTCACTTTGATGCGGCGGTTGGATCCGAGCTTCTCGACCTCGCGCTCCTCGAGAACGCGCAGCAGCTTGAGCTGCATGTTGAGCGAGATCGACTCGATCTCGTCGAGGAACAGCGTTCCACCACTGGACAGCTCGATCTTGCCGACGCGATCGTGGACGGCGCCCGTGAATGCACCCCGCTCGTACCCGAAGAGCTCGCTCTCGAGCAGTGTATCGGGGAAGGCGGCACAGTTGATCGCGACGAACCGTCCGCTCTTGCGTTTGCCCTGGAAGTGGATGGCGCGGGCGGCGAGCTCTTTGCCGGTGCCGGATTCGCCGTAGATGAGGACCGTCGCGTCGTTCTGCGCGAGGACGCTGATCGTCTCGAAGATCTCGTGCATGACGCGGTTGCGGCTCACCATGTTGGCGAACGAGTACCGGTCGGAGAGTTGGCTGCGAAGGTAGTTGATCTCGTCGAGCAGACGACGCTTCTCGAGGATCTTCTCCGTCGCGAGGAGGATCTCCTCCTTCTGGAATGGCTTCGTGATGTAGTCGCTGGCGCCCTGCTTGATGGCCTCGACCGCGCCTTTGATGCTGGCGTAGCCGGTGATCATGATGACGTCGAGGTCGGGCCACCGATCCCGGATCTCACGGGTGAGGCCGATGCCGTCGGTGCCGGGAATCTTGAGGTCGACGACCGCGAGCGAGAACTCCTGCTCGCCGAGCAGGCGAAGCGCCTCGATGGAATTGGGCGCACACGCGACCGCGTACCGCTGGGAGGTGTAGAGCTCCTCGAGCTGGCGACAGATGAATGGATCGTCGTCGACGATGAGGATGCGGGTTTCCATCAATTCGAACCTCGAGAAAATCAGACGTGGAACGGCAGGAAGATGGCCAGCACTCGTTCGCCCTCGCCGGCAGGGCATTCGCGGATTGCCCCGCCATGCAACGCCACGACTCTCTCGGCGAGCGCCCACTCGATGCCGGCGGCCGCGGTCTGGAAGAGCGATGCGCTGACGTTTGGGTCGTAGAGGCGGAACTCGACCTCGATGCCCCGCCCTTCGGCTGTGTGGCAATCGACGAGCGTGATGCGGATGCTGCTGCCGGCCGTGCCGTGCTCCATCAGTCGGCGGAGCGCGATCAGGAACACGGGAGGCAGACGGGACGGGTCGATCTGGATCGTGAGGCCGTCCCAGCCACCTGGATCGGTCACGGTGACCGGGCTGCCGTTGAGCTGCGCCCGCAGCTGACCGAGGATGCCGGCGACGAAATCGGGTACCGGCATGCGCATCGGCGACAGCTTCAGCGGACGGAAGAAGTCGAGAGAAACCTTGAGGAAGTCTTCCAGGTTTCGGATGGTGCGCTCGAGCATCTGCGTGGCCGTGGCGTCGGCCGAATGCCCCGTACGCTTCTCCTGGAAATACTCCGACCAGTAGTAGAGCTTGTGGAAGAAGTTCCCGAGCTCGTGCGATATCTCGGAGATCACCTTCTCCTGCACGACCGGCGGAGTGCCCTGCTCCACCCGCACGTCACCGGGCCGTGCTGCCGCGAGCGGCATCTCGATCTCGGCGGCTCCAGGGCTTGGTGACATCGGGGCCTTTTGCGGCGTGGCGATCGGCACGGATAGCAGCGGGGACTCGCCCGCAGCGAGCGGTGACTGGGCCGTCTTCCGGAACGAAGAGCGGCGTGATCTGCTGGATGCGAACTCGCGCGCCATGCGCGTCATCCCACCGTATTCATCGCAACGCGGTCGCTGATTGTAAGAGCGCCTGCCTCAAAGTTGCAAGCAGTAATCGCGCATTCCTGCGAGCGCATGTCAGGCGCTGCGGCACCTGGCAGGCCCAGATTACCCGGAGCCTCCCGTGCCCGCAGGTCGAGCATCGAATGCGAGCTTCAGGTTGTTCACCTTGCGGAGCTCGTAGTCCATTTTGAGCAGAGCCTCGATGACGCTCTTGATCTCGAGCGTCATGCGATCGATCTCCTCGTAGGATACGCGCTCCAGCTCGCGTCGAACCTGCTCGTAGAGATTGAGCAGGCTGCCAAGTCCCCCCGCCGTCGCGAAGCGACGATCGATGTCCTCGTACGACGAGAGCACCCGATCGAGCACCTCACGCACCCCATCACTTCCACTCGTGGAATTCTGCACAATCCGTCCTGAAGGGATCCGCACGGCTGCAATTCGAGTGCCACAGAACCCCGTGATTCTGCTTCAATTTCGCGACATCGTGCGCCGATGAAATGCCGCTGGCGTCGCAAACGTGCATGATCCGTCACAAATGCGCGCATCTCTCGTGCGTGACCGCGCTGCCCACTCGCGAGCATGCGCGGCACAACCGCGGCAAACAGGGCTTCGCGCGCCGCGCTACGCGCTAGTCCTTGATGGTTGCGGGTTTCCTTGACACTCGCCATGCGGCTGCCGTAAAAGACGCCCGTTTCGCGTTTGAACATCCACTTTGTTACCCCCAGGGACGGAGGTGCGGCGATGACGAAGGCACAGTTGGTGACGAAGCTCGCGGAAGCGGGTGGGGTAAGCCGGAAGCAGGGCGATCAGATTCTCGACTTCCTCGTCGAGACGGTCGTCAAGAGCGTGAAGAAGGGCGAATCGGTCAAGATCCCGGGTCTGGGCATCTTCCGCTTGCGCAAGATGAAGGCCCGCGTGGGTCGCAACCCGCAGACGGGTGAGCCCATCAAGATTCCCGCCCGCAAGAAGGTCGGTTTCTCCGTGGCGAAGACCTTCAAGGAGACGGTGCTCGGCACCAAGAAGGAGCCCTCTCGTCTCCAGTAGTCTTCAGGAATCGTTCCAGGTTCAGCGTTCGGGACGCAGTGAGGGCGAGGCGCCACGGCGCACTCGCCTTCTCCGCGCACCGACAGACTTAGGGGGGTGGTCATGAAGCGGAGCCCGCTTCTGCTGGCAACGACGATGGCGTTCCTGAGTGGTTGCGCGACGCTCGTGCACGGTCCGTACGAAGAGGTCCGGATCGAATCCAACCCGCCTGGCGCCACCGCAACCGTGGCCGCCCAGGAGTCAGCGCGTGGTCCGGGGTTCGTCGACGATCAGAAGCAGACGTTCACGACGCCGGCCACGATCCGCCTCAAGCGCGACAACACCTATCGCGTCGAGGTCCAGAAGGCCGGCTATAAGGTCGCGCAAACTCAGGTCGTGAGCGCATACGACTGGTTGTGGGCTCCCATTTCCTGCGGGCCCTGCGAGGCAATCGGCGCCTTGCCAACCTACGACATGAGCGAGCGTGCCCTGCCCGTTCGTTTCGCGCAGGCAGCGTTCTACGAGTATCCGGTCGGCTTCTTCCGTTCGTTCGGGAAGGTGTTGCGCATCTTCAGCCCCGATGCGCTGATGGGCAACTCGTTCAAGCTCAAGGCGAAGGACGACGGTTACTTCGCCAATTGGCACGCTCTGGGTACGCCCACGATCGTCGCCAACCTCGAGCCGCTCTGATCGACACGGCGTTCCCGTCGCGCGCGACCGCGGACAGCCCGCTGGTCGTCGTCGCGACGGGACGCTTCTCGTCGCTTCCGGAATCGGCACCGACGACTCGCCGCGCCAGCGATCGCAGCTGATCGTCGCGGTAGACCGGCATCGCTGTGGAACCGGCACGACGTCAAGCCTTCAGGCGATCACGTCGGGGCCATGGCAACGGGGGACACCAGTCGATGACCGAACCGGCTCACGCCAGGTTTCGATCCTCGTCGACCAGCTAGGCAGTCGACGGTCTCGGCACGCCCGACGCATCGCCGCCGCTACCGGCGGCGATGCTCATCGGACGCGACGATGCGGGGTCAGGGAACGATGCAGTTGCCGGCAGTGCAGGTGCCGGTGCCGCTCGCGCAGGTCGTACCGTTGACGACCGCGCTGCTCGAGCATACGCCCGTCCCGCTGCACGCGTCGGCGGTGCACTCGCGTCCGTCGTCACACTCGAGGGGAACTTCGCAGGCGGTCGTGAACGGCGCTGCGGCCGCGACCGTCATGTCGGCCCGGATGCCTCCCGACAGCGCCTGACCGGCAACGGGGACGCCTTCGAAGCGAATCGCGGCGTACCGATTCCCGAATCCGCTCTGGAACCACACCCCGAGGTTCATGTTGCGCATGACGCCGCCGCGGATGCTGTTGCGGGCACCGTTGACGAAGGCACCGGAGACGCTGGCCTCTTCGATCAGGTTGCCGGACGCCACGTTGGCGTCACCGAGGAAGACGATGCCATCGCCGGCCAGACCGCTCAGCGTGCTCTTCTTGACTCGGAGACGGTCGCCGACACCGAGCACTCCGGTCTCGGAGTCGTATGCCTCCATCTTCCGGATGCTGACGCGCTCGCTCTGATACACGAGCAGACCTGCCGCGGCCTTGCCGGCGATCGAGGAGCGATGCGCGCGGGTGACGATGCTCGAGACCTTGCCCGTCGCACCGAGGCCGAACTGATAGCCAGCCTGCACGGCGCCATTGGTTGCGCCGAGGCCGATGGCTTCACCATCCTTGATCGTGAGGATGGTACGCGGTCCGTTACCGACCAGTCCGGCCTTCTGGTAGCCGGAGAAGAAGCAGTCGCGGATGTTGACCCTGGCGAGCCCGTAGATCGGCCGGCCGAGCTCGTCGCCGATCTGTCCGCTCTCGATGTAGAGCGCAACGCCACTGTCGCAGTCGGGGCGGCCCGGGACCTTGACCTCGTGGATGTTCAGCCGCTCGACCACGCCGCTCGCGTCCCGCAGATACACACCGGCGAGTGCCGGGCTGCAGGCCGCAGGGCTCGTGATCTGGGAGAGGTCGACGTCGAGGTTGTCCATCCGGACGAACTCGGCGTCGACGATGATGGCGGCGGCGACCGGATTGCCCCCGAGGATGCTCGGACGGGTTGCCGGAAGCGCGGTCGGCTTGATGACAGGCCGGTTGGTCCCGATGGAGATTCCCGTGAAGCGGAGCTGCTTCGTGATGACGACCTGCTCCGGGTACACACCCGGGCAGACGCGGATCTCGTCACCAGGCTGTGAGTCGGCGAGTGCGGCCCCGATGGTTGCGTACGGAGCGCCCTGGCACTCGAACGGGTCCTTCACCGCATCGTCCACATAGCGGGTGTTGGCGCCGGCTTCCGTCCAGACCATTCCGGACAACAGCACCGCCATGGCGCTGAACACAATCGACGTGCGGATCATCTCGTCCCCTCCTGAGTGCGCGCAGGTGCGCCCGGACATACGGTCATCGAACAGTAGACGCCGTTCATCGTGGCGCTCACGTCAGTTCCCGAGCGCTTCGAGGGCCAGTGCCGCCCTGCGGGTGTGGTCCAGTATCTCGTCGCCGATCGTCTTCGTGACGATGCCTTCGTCGACGAACTTCTGGAGCAGCCGCTTGAACTTCTGAAGCTTGCGCTGCGAGCCCCGGAGGTTGCGGGCTGCCTGGCGCGGGTTGGCGGCGAGGCCCTTCTGCAGCAGCTTGATGCTGCCGGTGACCATACGGACGAGCTTCTGCTTCTTCTTGACCCCGCCCAGCGACTCGGCCGGCGTTGCCACCAGGGCATCCGCGAGCACGTTCATCCGGCAGAGCGCGTAGTTCGGGTCGGGGGTGTTCTGGCACCCCATGATCGGATCACAGACGTCCGCCGTGCACTCGTCGTCGTCGACGCAGTTCGGGGCCGAGCCACCGAGGCATCCACTGGCGGGATCACAGGTCTCGACACCGTTGCAGGCGTTGTTGTCGCTGCAGATCAGCGGCGCGCCGCCACAGCTGCCGCCGGAGCAGGCATCGCCGGTGGTGCAGGCCGTGCCGTCGTCGCAGGCGTTGGTGTTGTTCGCGTTCACGCACCCGCTGCCCGGATTGCAGCTGTCATCGGTGCAGTCGTTGTTGTCGTCGCAGTCGGGGGCCGCGCCCGAGAGGCACGAGCCGTCCAGCGGGTTGCATGTCTCCTCGCCGTTGCAGGCGTTGCTATCGGTACAGGTGACGGGCGTCCCGTTGCAGTTGCCGCCGCTGCAGGTGTCGGTGGTGGTGCAGGCCGAACCGTCGTCGCAGGCGTTGGTGTTGTTGGCATTCACACAGCCGCCCGGAGCGACGCAGCTGTCGGTGGTGCAGGAGTTGGCGTCGTCGCAGTCTGGCGGCGTGCCGACCAGGCAGCCGGTGCCGGGATCGCAGGCCTCGGTGCCGTTGCACGCGTTGCCGTCGTCACAGGCGATCGGGGTGCCGACACAGGAGCCGGCCGAGCAGGTGTCACCGCTGGTGCACGCGCTGCCGTCGCTGCAGCTCCCGGCGACGGGGGCGTTCATGCAGCCCGTGGCTGGGACGCAGGAATCGGCAGTACAGGTGTTCGAGTCGTCGCAGACCGGCGGCGTGCCCGCGAGACAGCCGCTGCCGGGATCGCAGGTCTCGACGCCGTTGCAGGCGTTGCTGTCGTTGCAGACGACCGGGATGCCGATGCAGGAGCCGGCCGAGCAGGTGTCCCCACTGGTGCAGGCGCTGCCGTCAGTGCAGCTCGCGGTGTTGGGCGTGTGGGCGCAGCCAGTGACGGCATCGCAGGTGTCATCGGTGCAGGGATTGTTGTCGTTGCAGCTGAGCGGCGTGCCTGCCTCGCAGTTCCCGGTCGCCGGATTGCAGGCTTCGGCGCCGTCGCAGACCGTTCCATTGCCGGCGTTGCAGGTGACCGCGGCCGGTGTCGGCGTTCCGACGCAGCTACCGCCAGCGCAGGTGTCGCCGGTGGTGCAGAGCGAGCCGTCGTCACACGACCCGACGTTGGGGGCGTTGACGCAACCCGTGGCCTGCGCGCAGCTGTCGTCCGTGCAGACGTTGTTGTCCTCGCAGTCCGGGGCCGGTGAGGATTCACACAGCCCATTGGCCGGATTGCAGGCATTGACGCCGTCGCAGAGGTCGGCGTCGGCGCAGACGACCGGGACGCCGGCCGCACAGCCCGTGGCGGGGTTGCACGTCTCGGTGCCGTTGCAGGGATTCGCGTCGTTGCAGGTGGGCGCGACACCCACCTGACAGCCGATCGTCGGCTCGCAGGATTCGACGCCGTTGCAGGCGTTGGAATCGTCGCAGGTGAGCGGCGTACCCGGCTCGCAATGGTTGGCGTTGCACGCCTCGGCGCCGTTGCAGGCGTTGCCGTCGTCGCAGTCGGCAGCGGCGAGGCAGAACGGGTTGCAGGAGCTAGCGGTGTCGGTCTTCGGCTCCAAGCGCAGGCGGATGACCGCGTCGCGCATGCCGAAATTGGTGCGGAGGTTCAGCAGCGGTATCGTTCCGACCAGGCGGGAACCCGCGAGATCGCCGGAGCGCAACCGGGCGCAATCGAACGCGGCGCCCGTCTCCGGTGCGACGACGCTGATTGCCGCCTTCGCATCTGCATCGACGATCGTCGAGGTCGAGGCACCGGTCGTGAGGCGAAGGATCGTCTCGACGTCCTGCACCGCCGACTTCACGTCGTCGTCCGTGCACCACTTGTCATCGAGGCCGGGTGACAGGCTCATGCCGACCTTGATCGGCATGGTGACGCGGAGGCCGCCGGCGGCGTACACCCCGTTCTGCTCGGTCACGAGCGGACCGTTGCAGGCCGGGACGACGTTGCAGGAGAGCCCCACGCGGCAGGTGGCGTCAGAGCTGCACGGGAAGCCGACCTGCGGGCCGCCGGTGCAGACCTGGGTGACCTCGTCACAGACGGGGCACTGCGTGCACGGAAGGCCCAGCTGGCAGGTGGTGTCCGAGGTGCACGTGATGCCCTCGTTCGGACCCGCGCTGCAGGTGCTCGAGCCTTCGTCGCAGACGGGGCACTGCGCCATGAAGGGACTGTCGATGCCGAGAGGCTGGCACGAGGCATCGTCCTCGCGGCAGCCGTTCTCGCAGAAGAAGTCGATGTCGTCGGTGAGGTGATCCTGCGACGAGACGATGTCGCCGTCGATCAGGCCACCGTCGCAGTCGAGATCACCCGTAGCCGGTCCAGTGGCCTCGAGGCATACCGCGCCGTAGCCGGGAACGGCGACCGCGGGCAGCTTGATCCGGGTCAGCGGCGCATTGACGTCGGCCTCGTGGAAGAACTCGTCCGGGGCACCGATGAACATGCCGATGCGGCCTTCGGTGGTGATGTTCGCCGTGGTGGTGCCGGTCCGCGTGGTGATGGTGAGCTGGCTGCCGGCGGCGCCGGTTCCCGGCGCGAGCTCGAAGTTGCGCAGGCCGATGACGGAGTTCAGCCCCTGGCCGAGCGCATCCGGCGGAACCTGACCGAGGCTCGTGGCCGCAGCCCATTTCCCGGCGGTGAAGTCGAGGATGTAGAGCTGGTAGCCGCAGCTGCCGCCCTGCGTCAGGTCGCTGGTGGTCGACAACGTCGTGAACCACTGACCGATGTTCTGGCCGATCGGGCCCTGGACGTCGCCGGCACCGGTGAGCTGGAAGAGCATCTCGGTACCGCGCGAGCGCGCGAATACGCGGTTGCCGGTGGTGCCGTTCAGGAGCGGATCGCCGTCGCAGATAAAGGCGATGCGGTTACCCGACGGGTCGACGCTCGGATACGAGCAGTTGCCGTACTGGGTGGAGGTGGTCAGGTGCTGCACGACGGTGCTCGGCGCGCCGTTGTCCTCGAGCAGACCGGAGATCGCCACCTCGTAGATCTGGTTTCCGGCGATGCCGAGCGATCCGGGGAGGTTCGTCGCGCTCGACTCGAACAACAGGACCTTGCGGCGGTTCTCCTGCCCGACGCCCGGATTGGGCACCTTGGTGAAGCCGAGGTGCGGGCGCTGGCTCGGCCCGTTGCCGTCGGTCACCTGGTAGATCGTCGGGATGAACTCGCGCTTCTCGAGGTCGACGTAGAAGATCTGCGACACGCCCGTGTCGACGCCGGAGCCCATCAGGTCGGACGTGGACTCGAAGGCGACGCCGGTACCGGTCTCGTTCAGGATCGGGTTGCGGCTGGCGCCGAGGCCGAGGACGTTCGCGGGCGGCGGGCCGAGGCTGACGCGGCGAAGGCGTCCGGGGTTCGTCTGGTAGACGTACACCTGCGAGACGCCCGTCGGGTTGGGGAAGCCAGCCAGCGCGGCCGTCGACTCGAAGGTGACCATGCCGGCAAGCTTGTTCACCGAAGGCTTCGTGCTGTCGCCGTCGCCGGCGAACGTGATCTGCCGCAGCTCGTTGGTCAGCAGGTTCTTCATGAAGATCTGCCGACGGGTGGCCGCCGCGCCCGTGTTTCCGTTGAAGGAGCCGAGCGCATCGAAGGCGACCCAGTTGTTGAACAGGCGAAGGGTCTGATCGCTGCTGAAAGGCGGGTTACCCACGCTGGGGTTGCCGGGCTGGCCGGGGCCATTCGTCACCTGACGAATGTACTGCGTGCCGGCGGGGGGACACGGCGTCTGCTGACAGTCGTCCGGGGCGTCGTTGGCGTTGCAGGTCTTCGTGGTGCCCTGGGCGCAGTCGAAGAAGCCCATGTTGAATACGAAGATCTGACTACCAGGCGCCCGCGCCGCGCCGACGTTCGCCAGGTCCTGCGTGGACTCGAACGCAAACCAGTTGGCCCAGGAGCGACCGAACGGATGTGCGTGATCGTCCGCGCTGGTGAGGCGGTGCGCCGGAGGAGATTCCTCGTGCAGGGCGCGGGCTGTAGTCGGAACGAGGACGGCTGCAAGGATCAGCGCAAGCAGGCCGGACGTGGAGATCTTCGCGTAGGTCCGCATTTGAGCAGCTGAGGCAGCAGAAAACATGCCACGAGCTGATGCGTCCTCCGTGAATTCAACTAGTTGAATTCCCTGGGTTCATCCCCACCCGCAACCTGCCCAAAGAGGCGCTTGCCATGCGACCAAAGGGAGGGGTGATGTCGTGCACGCGCGACCGATGCAGGATCGCACGGCACAGGTGTGTCGTCCGGGACACACCGTGACTCCTCCTGACACACGTGCGGGCCGGGGCTGACACAGCCCCGGCCCGCATTGTGTACCGGTCGGTTCGTGCCTCAGCGGACGACGGCGCGCATGAGCGCGACGAGCTCGCTGTCGGTATCTGCAGCAAGTGCGAGGAGCTGGTTTCCGCGGGCGGTTTCGACCTTGCCGCGGAGCATCCCCTGCTGGAGCAGACCCATGAACGACTGGATACGGCGATCGGCCCGACGCAGATTCAGGAAGGCACGATTGCCGGTGCCGATCAGCCCGAGCTGGGCCTTCTTGCGCGCCGCCGTCACGCGCTTCACGAGCAGCGTCTGGCGCTTCTTGCCACCGAGGTCCAGCGGCGAGGTCGAGCGCACCAGGTCGAGGAGACTCGTCAGTCGGCAGACGACGAAGTTCGGAACGCGCTGGTAGGAGCAGCCAGCGGTCGCATCGCATGCAGCGTCGATCGTGCAGGCGTCGCCGTCGTCGCAGGTGAGCGGCGTGCCGGCCTCGCAGACGCCCGTCTGCGGGTTGCAGGCCTCGGCGCCGTTGCAGACGTTGGTGTCACCGCAGGCGACGGTGCCCGTACCACCGCAGACGCCGGCGGTGCAGACGTCACCCGTGGTGCAGGCGTTGCCGTCGTCGCACGCCTCCTGCGCCACCAGCATCTCGTGCAGGCAACCCTCGGCCGTGCAGCTGTCGACGGTGCAGGGATTGCCGTCGTCGCAGCTCTTCGTCGTGAAGTTGCAGCCGGTCACCGGGTCGCAGCTGTCGTCGGTGCAGGGGTTGTTGTCGTTGCACACCACCGGCTCGCTGCTGCAGCCCGAGCCCGGGGTGCAGGTGTTGTCGGTGCAGGCGTTGTCGTCGTCGCACGCCAGCGGCGTGCCCGGGCGGCAACCGTCCTCGGGGTCACAGGTCTCGACGCCGGTGCAGTTGTTGCCGTCGTCGCACTGGACGAGGCCGCCCGAGTTGCAGCTGCCGTTGCTGCAGGTGTCGCCCGTGGTGCAGGCATTGTCGTCGTCGCACGGCGCCTGGTTGAAGGCGGCGACGCAACCCACCGCGGGTGCGCAGGAGTCGTCCGTGCACGGATCACCGTCGTCGCATGCCGGCGGCGTACCACCGGTGCAGGCACCCGTGCCGGGGTTGCAGGTTTCGGTGCCGTTGCAGGCGTTGTTGTCGCCGCACACCGTGGGCGTGGCGGCGCAGGCGCCGTTCGAGCAGACGTCGCCCGTGGTGCACAGGTCGCCGTCGCTGCAGCCGTTCGTGTTGTTCACGTGCTGACACCCGATCGACGGGTTGCAGCTGTCGTTCGTACAGACGTTGCTGTCGTTGCAGTTGAGCGGCGTGGCTTCGCACGCACCGCTCGTCGGATTGCAGGTCTCGGTGCCATTGCAGGCGTTGCCGTCACCGGCGTTGCACAGCGCGGCGGCTGCGGTCGGCGTCCCCTGACAGCTGCCGCCGCCACAGGTGTCGCCCTCGGTGCAGGCGCTGCCATCGCTGCAGGGCAGCGTGTTGTTCATGAAGGTGCAGCCGGTCGACGGCTCGCACTCGTCGTTGGTGCACGAATTGCCGTCGTTGCAGGCGAGCGTCTGGCCCGCGACGCACTGACCATTCGACGGATTGCAGGTCTCGAGGCCGTCGCACGCGTTGCCGTTGCTGCACTGGATCGGCGTGCCGGCCTGGCACCCCCCCTGCTCGGTGCAGGACTCGTCGCCGTTGCAGGGATTGCCGTCGTTGCAGGCGACGCCGGCCTGGCAGCCGAGATTCGGATCACACGTCTCGACACCGTCGCAGACGCTGCCGTTGTCGCAAGTGAGCGGCGTGCCGGACTGACAGAGCCGGTTGGCGCCACAGACCTCGGCGCCGTTGCAGGCGTTGCCGTCGTCGCAGTCGGCGGCGGTGTTGCAGCTGGCACCGCACGCGTTCGGCGCGCTCGGCGCCGCTTCGAAGTCGAAGCCGACGACGATGTCGCGCAGCCCCGGCACGTTCGGCACGTCGAGGATCGGCACGGTGCCGACGAGACGGCTGCCGGCCAGGTCGCCGGCGCGCAGCCGATTGCAGTCGAACGCCACGCCCGTGTCCGCGACCTCGAGGTCGAGACCGAGCACGTTGTCGCGATCGAGGACCCGGCCGGTCGACGTGCCGGTGGTCAGCCACAGGAGCGCCGGCAGGTTCTGCACGGTGGAATACGTGTCGTTGCCGTTGCAGAAGACGCCGTCGGGACCGGCGTTCAGCGAGAAGGTGAACGTGACGGGCACCGAGACGCGAGCGCCACCGGCGGCGTAGAGACCGCTGTAGCTGGTGTTGATCGGCCCGTTGCAGACGGCATCGTCGTCGCCGAGATGCGGCCCCGGCAGCGAGCCCTGGCAGCTGAGATCGTCCTCGCGACAGCCGAGCGTGCAGAACTGGTCGCTGTCGTCGGTGTTGTGATCCTGCGCGACGGTGACGTTGCCACCGTTGGCGCCGCCGTCGCAGTCGAACGTGCCCTCGCCGTCGCCGGCGACCGCGAAGCAGATGGCGCCGAAGCCCGCGACCGGCACCGGCGGCAGCACGACGCGCTCGGACGGCACCGTGATGTCGGCTTCGCCGTCGAAGCCGTTGGGCGCGCTGATGTTGAGACCGACCGAGCCGCCGGCGGTGACGGCGTTGCTGATCGTGCCGTCACGCGTGGTGATGCTGGTGTTGCTGACCGAGTTCGCTATGTCGAAGTTGCGCAGGCCGATGACGCTGCTGCCCCCGGGGGTGATGGCGTCCGGCGGCACCTGCCCCGGACCCTGCGCGGGAACCCAGGCGGAGTGCGGGTTATCGAGGAAGTTATAGTTGATGGCGTAGATCTGGTAGCCGCACACGCCGTCGCCGGTGAGATCGCTGCTCGTCGAAGCCGTGAGGAACCACTGTCCCAGGTTCGCGCTGAGCGGGCCCTGGACGTCACCGGCACCGGTGATCTGGTAGAGCAGCCCGTCGCTGCTGTCGTAGACGAAAACCCGGTTGCCGGTGGTGTCGTTGTCGAGCGGATCGCCCGTGCAGATCATCGGCACCCGGACCTCGAACACGCCCTGCGACGTGACCGTGGCGCCGGGGTTAAGCGTCGGCCAGCTGCAGTCGCCGTAGATCGTCGGCGGCGTGAGCTCGGTGAGCGTCTGCGCGGCCGTCGCCGGCGCAGTGACGTTCGCCAGCACCACACGACGACCGGCCCCACCGGTGCTGCCCGGCAGGTTCGTCGCGGTGGTGTCGAAGACCACGACCGGCGACTTCTCGGCGATGAAGGCATTGTGGCTCTGGCCGTTGCCGTTGGTGAGGCGGTAGAGCGTCGCCGAATGGGTGACCTTGTCGTAGTCGGCGTAGTAGATCTGCGAGAAGCCCGTGTTGTGGCCGTTGCCCAACAGGTCGGCCGTCGACTCGAACGCGATGCGCTTGCCGTCGTAGTTCACGACGGGGCGGACGCTGGGAGCGACCGCCTGCCCACTCGCGGACACCGACAGGCGGCGCGTCTGAGCTCCCGCACGCTCGTAGACGTAGACCTGCGTGACGCCCGCCGGATTCTGGAATCCGCCGAGGACGCTCGCATTGGACTCGAACACGACGACACCGGCGAGAATGTTGACGGACGGTCGAACGCTGTCGCCGTCGCTGCTCGACGTGACGCGCAGCACGCTGTTGGTGCGGAGGTTCTTCATGTAAATCTGGCGGCGCTGCGCCGCCGCACCCTGGAGGGGGGCCAGCGAGCCGCCGTCGGTGAACGTGCCGAGCGCGTCGAACGCGATCCACTGGTCGCTGTTGCCGCTGGCGATGTCACCAATGCTCGGGTTGGCCGGCGCGCCGGGCCCCGAGGTGACCTGGCGGATGTACGGCGTCGACGCGGGCGGGCACGGGGTGGTCGGAACCGTCGTGCCCTGGGCGCAGTCGTAGTACGCGAGGTTGAATACGAAAATCTGTGGGGTCGTGTTGCTGGTTCCCGCCAGATCCTGGGACGACGAGAAGGTGAAGAAGTTACCCCACGCCCGCCCCGAGGGGTGGGCATGCGATACGCCGCTGCTGATTTGCACGGCACCGGGTGTCTCCCGATGCAGCGCCCAAGCAGGCCCTGCGAGCAGGAGCACCGCAAGGATCCACACGTTCATCCCAAGAATCACCGCCGCTTTAGAGCTCGCACGCATATGGAGGGCCAAGGAGCAGAAAACATGCCACGAAACGACGCATCGTGCCATGGGGTAAGCCGGTAAAATCCCGGAAAGATTCCTTCTGCGTGCGGGTTTTCCACAGGCTCTGCTCTCCGACGAAGCGTTCAAGCGACCACTCACTTCCGCGCGATGCATGCAGCCCCGCAACGAACCGTGGGAGCCGCCCCGCAGCTGCCGTGAGGAACGCCTTGGCGTCCGCCTCCTGACCGTCATCGCGAGCCGCAGGTCGCCCTCTCCCGTCGCATCGGCGCCGGCGTCGCCACGCGACGCAGAGTCCGACAAGCCGCTCGGGTGCTGGGCTTTCCGCGCGCGGCCGGCATCACAGTCGCTCCGTCTCACGGTTGCACGTCGATGCTCTGAGCGGGCTCGCCGACCTCCAGCTCGCATCTCTGCAGGGTCTGCGCGGTTTGCAGCCGGCGCGGCGCCTGCGCTAGAGCCCCGCCCATCATGCCGATGCTGCGCGACGCCGTCCTCGCCGCCTACGTTCGCACCCCCTTCGGTCGTGCCGACCCTCGCCGTGGCGTCTTCCGTGCGGTCCGCTCCGACGATCTCGCCGTCGCCGTGTTGCAGGAGTCGTTGCGACGATCCGGGCTGGCCGCCGGCGACGTCGACGGCATCATCCTCGGTGCCGTGGAGATGATGGGAGAGCAGGCCCACCCCGGAACCGCCATCCCGTTCCTGGCGGGCTTTCCGGAGCATGTCGTCGGCCTGAGCGTCGAGCGGGCCTGCACCACGGCGATGATGTCGGTGCACATCGCCACCATGCAGATCCAGTGCGGTCTGGGAGACGTCTACCTTGCCGGCGGGCTCGACAGCATGACGCACTTCCGGATCCCGACCATCCGCGACGGCATGGACATGGAGACGGTCATCAAGGAAGGCGGGCACATGCTCGCCTCCATGAACCCCAACCCGAAGCTCTTCGAGATCATCAATCCCATCGAGCTCAACGGCGGCCAGGGTGCCGAGCGCCTTGCCGACCAGTATGGCATCACGCGCGAGGCCATGGACCGTTGGGCGCTTGGCAGCCACGAACGCGCCCTCGCCGCCCGCGAGCGTCTCCGCGAAGAGATCGTCCCGGTCGATGGCCTCGACCTCGAGGGCCAAGCCGTCTCGGTGGTCGACGACCAGGGCCCACGCGCCGATACCACCTACGAAAAGATCGCGAGCCTCGCCCCCGTCTATCGCGACGACGGCCGCATCACGGCGGCGAGCTCGTCCGGTCAGGCGGACGGCGCCGCCATCTGCGTCGTCATGGCCGCCGACGAGGCACGCCGGCGCGGCATCACGCCGCTCGCGCGCATCCACACCATCGCCGCCGGCGCCTGTGCCCCCACCGATCTGATCCGCTCGGCCATTCCCGCCACCCGGCGCGCATTCGAGCGCAGCGGGCTCGGCCAGGCCGACATGACCGTCATCGAGGTGAACGAGGCCTTTGCCTCCGCGCCGATCGCGCTCATGCGCGAGTTCGGCATCGAGGACGCCGCGCGCGTCAATCCGAACGGCGGCGCCTGCGCCCTCGGCCATCCGGTCGGAGCGTCGGGCGCACGACTCGTCGGCACGGCCGCGTTGGAGCTCCGTCGCCGTGGCGGACGCTATGCCCTCGCCACCATTTGTGGCGGCATGGGTCAGGGCGCAGCGACCATCCTCGAAGCGGTGTGACGCGGGTCAGCGCGGTGCGAGACAGCGAAGCTTGAGGCTGTCCGTGTCGGGGCGTCCGGCGGCGTCGCGCGTACGCAGCTGCAGCTTCGTCCACGATTTGCCCGCCGGCACGCCGAGCACCATGCGGCCGCTGCACACCTCGCCCGGCCCGGTCGCGACGAACGCGCCCACGCCCTGCAGCAGCACGGCGCGGATCGCCGCGAGCGTGCCGGTGTCGCGCGTGCTCGGACGCCGGACCTCGAGCGACGCGACGTGCACCGCGCCGCACCCGATGCGCGCGTCGTCACCCGCAACGCACGCCCACATGGCGAAGCCACAGCGTCCGGGGGCCGGATCCCGGTCGCATCCCGGGTCACCATCGGTACAGCTCTGCTTCGTCGACGGCAGCCCCTTGCCGTCGAGCGCGGGCGACGCCAGGTAGAGCGCGGTCTCGAGCTGACAGTCGCTGAGGCGCGATCCGCCGCCCGGAATCCGCACCGCGGGCACGACCTCGGCACACCCCGCGCTGCACGTGCTGTCCGGCGTACCGTTCGCGGCACCGTCGTCGCACTGCTCACCACAGGTGACGACGCCGTCGCCGCACGCCTCGGGACGGCAGGCGGCGTTGCAGCCGTCACAGGACGTGGTGTTGCCGTCGTCGCAGCCCTCACCGATCTCGGGCACACCGTTGCCGCACACGGCGGTGTTCGGGTCGCAGACCAGGTCGACACGGTTGCGCCGCATGCGGCCACCATCGATCTCGCGCGCCGCCGCGAGCAGCTGCGTCGTGCCGGCGACCGCGGGCGGATGCGGCACGCGCACCGCGGCAGGTGCCGTGCACGCGTCGCGCTGCGTGACGGGATGTCCCGCGACCACGACGTTGGTGCCGGCACGCACGGTCACCCCGGTGGCACCGAGCGCCGCCACCAGCGCTGCCGCGTTCGCGACATCGTGCGGCGCCGTCACCAGCAACGGGTTCGGCACGTTCAGCGACACCCACTCGATCGCCGTCGGCTGGCACGACGGAACGCGGACGTCGGTCGCGCTGAGGCACATGCCGACCTCGAACAGGCACTGGCCGTCGCTCGCGCCGTCCTGGTCGCACGCCGGATCGCCGTCGACGCAGCGCTGCGTGTGCGACGGCACGCCGTCGACCACCTCGCCGCCGGGGTTGCGGACCATCCATTCGGCGTAGCACGCGTTGCGTCCCGTCCCACCGGCGAGTCGCTGCACACCACCGGCGGCGGGAACGACGACGCAGGCGGCGTCGCACGGGCTGCCCGGCGCACCGTTCTCCGCCCCCACGTCGCATTCCTCGTCGCACTCGACGCGCGCATTGCCGCAGGTCTCCTGCCGGCAGCTCGCGGCGCAGCCGTCGCAGGCGACGTTGTTGCCGTCGTCGCACTCCTCCCCCGGCTCGGTCGTGCCGTTGCCACACGCCGCGCCGTCGGGTGCACACGGCGGCAACAGGGGATCGAGCACCGGCACGGCGACGGGCACGACCACACCGCTCACGATCGGGGGCAGCAGCGCGTCGCGGAAGCGGATGGCGTTCACGCCACCGAGCGACGCCGTCATCCTGCCCGCCACCGTGATCCGTCCGCCGCCGAGGATCTCGTTGAGCCCGTTGGGTCCGAGCGTGCGTAGCTCGCTGGTCGCGCCGACGGTGACGCGGCAGCCGTTCACGCTGATCGTGCCGGCGAGGCCGCTCGCCGAGCCGTTGGCGCGGATGACGGCACTGGTGACGACGTCGCGTCCCTGCAGCGTCACGAAGCCGCCGGTGCCGAACTGCGTCGCGCCGTCCGCCGTCACCAGCCCCGCCGCGGTGACGGTACCCAGGCCCTGCGCCCACAGCGTGCCGCCACCGCACGATCCGCCGCCGAGGTCGATGCGATCGAGACGGACGTCGCGCCCGGCGGTGACATCCACCGCACCGCCGCACCCGTCGATCCCGTTTCCCGTGGCGATGATGGCGGCCGTCTGCGTGACGTTCGTGCCGGCATCGAGCGTGACGGAGCCTCCCTCGCCGTCGGGGAGCGCTCCCGTGATCGTCATCACCGCGGCGATCGTGATCGCCTGCTGTGCGCTGATGTCGACGTCTGCCCCGCTGCCGCCGCCCTCATCGGGGTCGCCGACACCCGGTCCGTTGATGACACCGAGCACCGACACGGACCCGCCGGCGTCGAGCTGGACGTAGCCGCCGTAGCCGGAGACACCCCCACCCGGCACGTCCAGCTTCTGGCGCGTCACGACGTCACCGGCGGCCTCGAGATCGATCGTCCCACCGCCGAAGTCACCGCCGGCCGCACTCAGCACCTGCGCCGCATCGATGCTGCCACCGGCGCGCATCGCGATGCCACCGCCGTCGGCATCCGAGCCACCCTTCACCTCGATGAAGCCCGTGATGCCGATGCTGCCGCCCGCATCGACGGCGACGACGCCACCGCTGCCCTCCTGTCCCGTACCGTTGCTGATCAGGTCCCCATCGATGGCGACATTGCCAGCCGCCGTCAGCCTGATGGCGCCGGCGGCCAGAGCCGCCGAGAGGTCGACGCGTGCGCGAGCGCTGCCGGCGACTTCGACGGTGATCCCGCCGGCGGAACGAAGCGTAAGGCTCGGACCGAAGTCGCCGCCGGTTCCGAGCACGCGCGCACCCGGCAGCAGGCGCACCGGGCCGGCATCGATGGTGACCACACCCGACAGCACCAGGCGACCCTGGGCGCCGACGTGCAGCGCCCGCGTCCCCAGGTCGATGGCGGAGCCGGGTGCGAGCACGACCGTGCCGTTGACGACGCACGGATCGGCATTCGGGGCGCACAGATCGTCGGCGACCGTCGCCCGTGCAACTCCCGTGCATCCGAGCAGGCACGCGACGACCAACAACCACGATCTGACGACTCGCATCGACGCGCTCCCCTAACACGCGCCACCGCTGGAAATCGAGGAGATTTCCCGAACCCTTGACCGGACGGGCCCGCCGTTCGTAGGGTCCGCGCGCGATGTCGACCGCCCGCCCGATCACCCCGGGGCTCTTCCGCGACGAGCCCGACGGCCCGCGCCTGCTGGCGGGTCGCTGTGCGGCCTGTTCGCGCCTGCACTTCCCCGCGACCTCCACGTGTCCGTACTGCGGCACGGCCGACGCGACGCCAGCGGCCATCGGCGCCCGCGGCACGCTCTGGCTCTGGACGGTGGTGAGCACGCGTCCGCCCGGCTATCGCGGCCCGGTACCGTTCGGGTTCGGCGTGGTCGAGCTCGCGGACGATGGCCTGCGGGTGGTGACACGCCTCACCGAAGCCGACCTCGCATCGCTGCGCCACGGGCTGCCGATGCGTCTCGTGCTCGACACGCTCTTCACCGACGACGAGGGCGCAGACGTGGTGTCGTACGCGTACCAACCGGAGCACGACGCATGAGGGACGTCTGGATCACGGGCATCGGTCTGCATCCCTTCGGTCGTTTCGCCGATCGCAGCGTCACCATGCTCGGTGTCCATGCGGTGCGGGCCGCGCTCGACGATGCGGGCGTCGCCCGCGGCGGCTTCCAGGCGGCCTTCTGCGGCAACGTGTACGGCGGCGTGGCCTCGGGCCACAAGGTGCTGACGTCGCTCGGGCTCTCGGGCGTTCCCATCGTCAATGTCGAGGCCGGCTGCGCGAGCGGCGGTGCGGCGCTGTCACTCGGCGCAGCCCAGGTAGCGACCGGTCGCTACGACACCGTGCTCGTCTTCGGCATGGAGAAGATGCCGCGCGGGATGATCCGCTCGAGCTTCTTCGAGCCGTGGCGCGAAGAAGCGGGGCTCGCGGCGACGCCCGGCTACTTCGCGCTGCGCGCGCAGCGACTCATGCGCGAGAGCGACGTGCGCCCCGAAGACCTGGCGCAGGTATCGGTGAAGAACCACCGCCACGGCGTGCACAACCCGGACGCGATGTACCGCAAGGCGATCAGCGTCGAGGAGGTGCTGGCGTCGCCACTCGTGTGCGAGCCGCTGCGGCTCCTCATGCTGTGCTCGCCGAACGAAGGTGCGGCAGCCGTGGTCGTGTCGTCACGACCGCACGGCACGCGGCCGGTGCGCGTCGCGGCGGCCCAGCTGCGCTCGCACCTGGTCGGCTCCGTGTTGGGCGAGCACACGCCGCTCTCCGGGTTGACCGACGACGGCTTTCCCACACCCACGGAGATGGCGGCGCGCGCCGCCTACGAGGAGAGCGGCCTCGGCCCGGCCGACCTGCACCTCGTCGAGCTGCAGGACACCGATGCGGCCCGCGAGATCCTCTCGGCGGAAGAGCTCGGCCTGTGCCCGCGCGGGGGTGGCGGACGCTGGGTGCGCGACGGCGGCGGAGAGATGACGAGCGCCCTCCCCGTCAATCCGAGCGGTGGGTTGCTCTCCAAGGGCGAGCCGCTCGGGGCATCGGCGCTGGGCCAGGTGGTGGAGTGCACGCGGCAGCTGCGCGGCGATGCCGGCGCGCGCCAGGTCGAGGGCGCGCGTGTCGCGCTGGCGCACACCGTCGGCCGCGGCGCGAACGCCTGCGTGATCGTTCTCGTCGCCTGAAGCGCTTGCACGCACGTGGCGGCGCCCGTAGCCTCGACTCCGCATGCGCCTGCGCTGGCTGGCGACCGCCGTCGTGGTCGCCCTCCCGCTTCTCGGGATCGCCGGGCTCGTCGCGGGCCGCGTGCTCGTGGTCGCCGATCCCCTACCGCCACACGCCGACGCCATCGTCGTGATGGCGGGATCGGTGTCCGATCGCGTCCTCGAGGCGGCCCGGCTCTATCGGCTGGGACTGGCCCCTCTCGTCGTCATCACCCACGAGCGGCTGCCCCGCGGTGGCGCCACCTTGCGCGCTCGTGGCGTCCACCTCCCCGAATCGCACGAGCTCGCGCGCCGTGGCCTGCGTGACCTGGGCGTGCCGGACGATGCCATCCGCGACCTGCCGCGCCGCGCCCGCAGCACCCGCAGCGAAGCGCGCGTGCTCGCACGCTGGGCCTGCAAAGACCACGTGAAGAGCCTCATCGTGGTGACCTCGCCGTCGCACACCCTGCGGGCGCGCCTGCTGCTGCGTCAGGCGCTGGTTCCGTCCGTCGACGTCACGGTACGGCCGGCACCGGCGGCGATGTATCGCGGCGGGCGCTGGTGGCGCGACCGGCGCGTCGCGAAGGAGGTGCTCAGCGAGTACGAGAAGCTGGCGAACTTCTGGCTCGTGGAGCGCTGGAGTCCACCCGCACCGTGCGGGGGACTCGCGGGCCGATCGGCCGCTTAGGCGTCGACGGCCTGGCGAATGAGCGACGCGAGCTCACCGCGTGCGTGCAGCTCGCGCACGATGTCGCAGCCGCCGACGAACTTGCCGCCGACGAAGACCTGCGGGATCGTGGGCCAGCTCGTGTACGCCTTCACGCCCTCGCGCTTGTCCTGCTCGGCGAGGATGTCGACGGCCTTGAACGGCACCCCGATCTCGTTCAGCACCTCGATCGTGGCCGCCGAGAATCCGCACATCGGGAAGCGCGGCGTCCCCTTCATGTAGATGACGACTGGGTTCTCCGTGATCTCGCGCTCGATCTCTTTGGTGACGTCGTCGCTCATGGTGCGTCCTTTCCTGCGGGTTCCGTGCGGAGCGACAGCGCGTGGATCCTGGGCATGAGCCCTCCGAGCGCTCCGTAGATCAACCGGTGCTGCTCGACGAGCCCCAAGCCGTCGAACTGGGTCGCGCGTACGCGAACCTCGAAATGGTCACCTGCGCCGGTGGTATCCGCCACGTCGACGCTCGCGCCCGGGAGCGCGACCTCGATGCAGCGTTGTACCTCGGCGGGATCGACCATCTCCCCTGGCTACACTCCCGATCCCGGTGGAGCAAGCCGCGGAGCCTCGGCGACCCTCAGGACTTCGGCGTGCAGTCGAGCACCGGATTGCCGAGGCTGTTCCAGGTGCACGTCTTCGTGGACGAAGGATGGTTGGTCGTCAGCTTGTACGAGATGCCGTCGCTGTCGCACTCGATGAAGACCACGCCCTCGGAGGGCCTGAAGCCAGGCAGCGCGCTGCAGTCGTCGGAGTACTCCTGATGATCGAGGAAGAACGCCTCCTGCCCCGCTGCGGCGTTGCGCACGTCGGTCACGACACGTGCGTCGTATCCCTTGCCCTGCCGTGCCGCGAAATTCGGGATGGCGATGGCGGCCAGAATGCCGATCACCGACATGACGACCATCAGCTCGATCATCGTGAAGCCCCGATTGCCTGCCCGCGTGTCCATGCGGCGTCGTGGTGCAAGCCGGGTGCCACGGGAGGGCCCCGTCGGCACAGGACGGGGCAGCGGCGCGGCGATGCGTGGGCGCCACTGGCGCCACCGGCGTGACGCCGGAACCTCATGACGCTGTGCGTTTCGCGATGGCCAGATTTCTGCACTTTCGGTAAGAACTGAAGGGATGCCCGACGCCGCTCACCGCGCCGGCACCCGTCTCCCGCGCGTGCCATCCCTCCTCCTCGCCTGCGTCCTCCTGCTGAACGCGCTCCCCGCGGCGTCGTTCGCCGCGCGGTGTGGCGACGACGTCGACGGACGCGGCACCCGCGTGCGCTGCGCCTGCGGGGATGTCGTCGTCAGCTCCGTGCGGCTCGATGCCGCCGACCCCATCGCGCAGGCCCCGTGCGCGGCGACGGGTCTCGTGGTCGACATCCCGTCGACGCAGGACCTGCCCACGCTCGACCTCGGCGGCCTCGCGCTCGCCGGCAGCGGGCGCGGCATCGGCATCGACGTCCTCGCCGGCGGACGGCGCGGACTGGCCATCGTCGGTCCTGGTACGGTGCGTGGATTCGACCACGGCGTGGTGGCTCGCGAGGGTGCGCTCGCACAGGTGTCGTCGCTGCACGCCGACGGCAACGCGCGCGATGGCTTCCGCCTCGCCGGCCGCGGCTACCAGCTGGTGGCGTGCAGCGCCGACCACAACGGCCGCGACGGCTTCGTGCTGCAGGGCGAGGACTATCGGCTCGACGACTGCACGGCGGTCGCCAACGGGCGCGACGGCTTCGCCGTCCGCGGTCGGCCCGCGACACCGGTCGACGGCGCCAACGCTGCCAGCGACAACGGACGCCACGGCGCCCGCACGCGCAGCCGTGCGGCGAGGTCGCGATGATCCGCTCGCTCGCCCGTGCGACGCTCGTCGTCGGATTCCTCCTCGCTGCCGTGGGCGGCGTCGACGCAGCCAACTGCACCAAGCCGGCCGGCTGCAGCGTGGCGGCCTTCACCAACGACGCCTCGTGCTGCTTCGGCCTCTACTGCCAGCTCGACGGCGACGTCGTGCTGTCGGGACCCAACGACTGCACGCTCGACTTCGGCAACCGCGACGTCACCATCTCGGGCAAGGTCCAGCTCGGCACGCGCCGTCTCAAGATTCGCGCCAAGAGCCTCGTCATCTCGAACGGCGTCGACGGCCGCGGCGCGGCGAACACGCGCGGCGGCACGCTCGAGGTGGAGACCTTCGTCGGCACCGCGCTCGACTTCCGTCTCCTGACCAACGCCGCCAAGATCGACCTCTCCGGCGGCCTCGGCGGCGGCGTGTTCTCGCTCGACGCCAAAGGGGGCGCCTCCCTCGAGCAGGGCGAGATACGCGCCGATGGTCTCACGGCCACCGCCGCGGGCGGCAGCATCGCGCTGCGGAGCGAGACCGGCAACATCCACGTCGGCACCACGCTATCGGCGGACGACGGTACCGGCACGGGCGGTGGCTCCTCGCTCATCGACCTGCAGGCGCCCGGCGGCGCGATCACGCTGAACGGGGCGAACATCAGCGCCGCCGCGGGCAGCATCGACATCGCCGCCCGCGACGCGGTGTCGAGCGACCAGGGGGCGAAGCTGCGCACCGATCGCGGCGGCGCGATCGACATCACCGGCGGCGTCCTGACGCTGGCGGGCGAGAACAGCGCCACGTTCGGCAGCATCAACCTGCACGCCACCGCCGGCGCCCTCGCCGTCACGCGGACGAGCCAGCCGGGTCTCCGCGTGGATGCGAGCACCGACGGCGACACCGGCGAGATATCACTCGTCGCCGATGCACCCGGCACGGCTGGGACCATCACCATCGCGACCCCGATCGTCGCGCCGGGCGCCGACGTGGAGGTGCAGGCCACGGGACTCCTGCGCGTCACCAAGAAGCTCAACGCGAGCGGAACGCCAGCGGGTGGTGGAGACACCACCGGCGCCGGTCAGGTGGTCCTCGAGAGCGAACTGCTCGACATCGAGATCACCGATGACGTGCTCTCGAACGACAACCAGACCGAGGGCAGCGTCGATCTCATCGCCGGGCACGACGTCCTGGTGGACGGCGGCGTCGAGGCGAAGGGCACCATGGGCGGGCCGGGCGGCGCGGTGACCATCTCCGCCGGGCGCAACGTGCGCGTGGGCGCGGGGCGCACCGTCGATGCGTCGGGTGGCGAGTCGGGTGGCAGCGTCGAGGTGCGCGCGGGCGGCGACGTCGAGCTCGTGAGCACCAGCCGGATCGACGCCGGCACCGGGTCGCCGGGACCGGGTGGCGTCATCGACCTCGCGGCAGGCGCCGACGGCGAAGCCGGGTCGATCACGATCGCGGGCAGCGTCGTCGCCAAGACCAAGGACGCAGGCTTCTCCCCGAGCGTCGTCCTGCTCGAGGGATGCGACGTCACCATCGCTGCCGCCGGCACCGTCGACAGCAACCGCCTCGGCAGCAACGGCGAGAACGGCAGTAACACGTTCACGGCGCGGAAGAGCGTCACCGTCAGCGGCAAGGTGCTCGGCGGGGGCGGCAACTTCCTCACCTCGGTCGCATCGCCCGCTGGCGGCGGCCAGGTGACGCCGTCGTTCACGGTCTCGTTGCGCCCCGCGTGCACGGGCAACGGCGTCCCGGCAGGGTGTCTGCTCCCCTGCCCCACCTGCGGCGACGGCCAGAAAGAGTTCCCCGAGACCTGCGACGAGGGCGCCGCCGATCGCTGCAGCAGCAAGTGCGGGCCGACGTGCCGTACCGACCTCGTCTGCGATGCCGCGCTCCAGTGTGCGGGCGTCGCCTGCGACACCGTCGCCGGCTGCTACTTCGGCCCCGTGCCGCAGGGCACGACGTGCAACGACGGCAATGCCTGCACGCCCACCGACGTCTGCAGCGGCGGCAGCTGCATCGGCTCGGGCACGACCGTGTGCAGCGACGGCAACGCCTGCAACGGCGTCGAGACCTGCGTGGCGCCCGGTGGCTGTCAGGCCGGAACCCCCCTCACGTGCAACGACGGCAACGCCTGCACCAACGATGGCTGCGCGCCGGCGACGGGCTGTCAGTTCGTGCCGAACGCCGAGCCCTGCGACGATGGAGACACCTGCACGGTGAACGACGCCTGCGGCAACAGCGCGTGCCAGGCGGGATCGCCGCTGGCGTGCGGTCCGGGCGAGATTTGCGTCGAGCCCACCGGATGCGAGAACGCGCCGGCCTGCGATGAGGCGTCCGACTGCAACGACGGCAACGCCTGCAACGGCGTCGAGGCCTGCGTGAACCAGGCATGCGTCCCGGGCACGCCCGTCGTCTGCAACGACGGCGACGTCTGCAACGGCCTCGAGACCTGCGTGCCGGCCACGGGCGCCTGCCTGGCCGGCGTCGCGTGCGACGACGGCAATGCCTGCAACGGCGTCGAGACCTGCTCGCAGGCCACCGGCTGTCACGCCGGAACGCCGCCGACCTGCGCCGACGCCGACGTCTGCACCAGCGACACCTGCAACCCGCTTTCCGGGTGCGTGCATGCCCCGGTGGGCGGCGACTGCTGCAACCTCGCCACCGACTGCACCGACGCGGACATCTGCACCGACGCCACCTGCGTCGCACACACGTGCGTCTTCGAGACCAGCGCGCTCTGCTGCACGGGGCCGGCGGATTGCGCGGACGGCAATCCCTGCACCACCGACGACGTCTGCAACGACGACCGCTGCGAGCACACCCTCCTCGAGGGCACACAGCCCGGCTGCGGCGACGCATGCACGCCCGGCGCCTGCGACGCCGGCAGCTGCATCGCCGGCGACCCCACCGTCTGCGACGACGGTGAGCTGTGCACCGACGACACCTGCGATCCGAGCAGCGGATGCGTCTTCACCGACGTCGGCGGCTGCTGCGAAGGCAACGCCGGGTGCGACGACGATGCGCCGTGCACCGTCGACACCTGCGACACCGACACCCACACCTGCAGCCACGTCGTCGACGAGATGTGCAGCGAGTGCCTCAGCGACAGCGACTGCGACCCGCTCGGCCAGTGCGGCGGCATGGCCTGCACGAGCGGCGTCTGCGTGGCGACGCCGCCCCTCGCCTGCGACGACGGCAACCAGTGCACCGTCGACACCTGCCCCAACGCCGGCGGCTGCGTGCACACCGTCCGGAGTTGCGATGACGGCCGCGCCTGCAACGGGGGCGAGTCGTGCAGCCCGATCGACGGCTGTCGTGCGGGCACGGTGCCGAACTGCGACGATGGCGACCGTTGCACCGACGACGCCTGCGCCGAGCCGACCGGGTGCACCCACGTCCAGCGCACGGGGTTCCCGGGCGTGGTCTGTCAGCTCGATACCGTGGCGGCGTTCATGGACGGCGCGTCCGTCGAGGAGCTGACGGTGAAGCAGCGTCGGAAGCTGGGCAAGCTCCTGACGAAGGTGCGCGCCACCCTGCGCAAGGCGGAAGCGACCGGGTCGGCCCGCAAGCGCTCCAAGCTCGCCGGCAAGGCAACCAGCCAGCTACGTGGTCTGGCCAAAGCCATCGACAAGGGGCGCGAGCGCGGTATCGCCGGCGACCTCGCGGACGTCCTGCGCCGCGCCGTCGACGGGGCGGCCACGACCGCGGGCACCCTGCGCTGAAGTACTGCCAGCGCGATTCGGTCGCGCGGTCGCGCCCGAGCCGTGCATTCGTGCAAGCCATGTGACGCGCCATGGCACGACTCGGGGCCCTTGTACTGCAAGGCTGCAGGGCCCTAGCGCCGAACCACGGGAACAGGCACGAGGGTTGCTCAAGCCAACCCGCACGATGAGATTTCCTGCCCGCCTGGTCCTCGGATTCCTCGCCTGTCTCCCCGCCGCGGCGCTGGCCACGACGGCCGACGACCTGTGCCTCCCTGCCGCCGATCCCTGCATCGTCTCGAGCAGGCAGATCACGGTCACCGACGGGTCGATCATCGACCTCGGCACCCGGAACCTCATCCTCCGGTCGGGCTCGGCCCTGACGGTGGCCCCCGGCCCCCTGGCCGGCGGCACCATGACGCTGAAGGCCGGCGACGTCACGCTCGAGGGGGGCACCGCGCTCAAGGGCAGCGGCGCCGACATCAACCTCGACGTCACCGGGAGCATCAGCGTCCTCAAGACGAACAGCGTGGCTCGGATCGACGTCGCCGGCACCTCGCCCGGCAACATCGAGCTCGACGCCGATGGCGACATCCTCATCCAGGGCATTCTCGACGCAGGCTCCGGCGCGGTCGCGTCCGACGGCGGCGTCGTCCTCGTGCATGGCGTGAACGTCTCGGTACCAGGCACCGTCGACGTCCACGGCGGGAAAGACGCCACCGGCGGCGTCATCGAGCTCGACGCCCTCGGCACGATCAACGTCTCGGGCATCATCGATGCCACCGGCGGCGATGGCGGCGACGTCGAGCTGGATGCGTTCGCCGAGCTCATCAACACCGGCAAGTTCGACCTGAAGGCCACGCTCGGCGGTGGCTTCGGCGGTACGCTGGTGCTGGGCACCTCGAACGGGCGCCTCGCACTCGGTGGAACCATCGACATGCAGGGCGAGGCCGGCGGTGAAGGCGGCGGCGATGGCGGCGACCTCGACGTCTTCGCCGGCGAGTCGCTCGAGATCACCGGCATCATCGACCTGCGCGGGGCCGCGCCCGACGGCAGCGGCGGCGGCGCCGCGTTCTCGGCCGACGTCGACATCACGCAGACCGCGACCATCCTGGCCCAGGGCCAGGGTCAGGAGAGCGCCGGCGGCAGCGTGGAGTTCAACGCCGAGCGCAAGATCGTCCTCGCCTCCGTCAATGCCTTCGGTGGGGGACAGGGCTTCGGTGGCACGATCGTCGCGACCGCTTGGTGCGACCTCCAGCTGCCGGCCGGCAAGTTCCTCAACGTCACGTCGCTCGGTGGCGACACCACGCTCCAGTCGGGCGGCGCCATGACGATCGCGGGCACGGTCACCGCCGGCACCGCCAACCGTATCTACCACCGCACCGGCGAGACGCCGGTGTTGAACCCGACCGGCATCCTGCCGGCTCCGACGATCACCATCGACGACAATCTCGTCCCCTGCGGCGGCCTTCCCACCCCGGGCTGCGGCAACAACATCGTCGAGGCCGGGCTCGGCGAGCAGTGCGACGACAACAACACCGACTCCTGCGACGGCTGTTCGTCGATGTGCAAGAACGAGCTCTGCGGCAACGGCGTCACCGAATGCCTCGAGGTCTGTGACGACGGCAACACCGCGAGCGGCGACGGCTGCCAGGGCAACTGCCTCCGGATCGAGAACGTCTGCGGTGACGGCATCACCGACCCCGCCGAGACCTGCGACGACAGCAACACCAATGCCTGCGACGGCTGCTCCGCCACCTGCCAGATCGAGGCATGCAACAACGGCGTCATCGAATGCGCCGAAGAGTGCGACGACGCGCAGCCCGGCGCCGGCTTCTGCGACGACTCGTGCCAGATCATCCCGCCCCCGAATTGCGGCGATGGCGTCCTGAATCAGGCCGAGGGCGAGCAGTGCGACGACGACAACACGAACGACTGCGACGGCTGCTCGAGCCTCTGTCAGACCGAGGGCTGCGGCAACGGCCGCGTCGAGTGCCTCGAGTCGTGTGACGACTTCAACACGGCCTCCTGCGACGGCTGCTCGCCGACCTGCGGCATCGAGGAATGCGGCAACGGCGTCCTCGACTGCTTCGAGACCTGCGACGATGCCGGCGCCCCGGGCAGCCTCTGCCTGCCGGAGGTGTGCGAGATGGGCGAGTTCTGCACCTCGGAGACGGCCGCCGAGCAGCCGTGCATCGCCTGCGCCACCGACCTCGACTGCGATCCCATGGGCGCCTGCGGCCCGAGCACGTGCGTGAACAATCCAGACAAGGGACGGAAGGAATGCACGCCCACCGAAGCGCCGTCGTGCGACGACGGCAACGCGTGCACCATCGACGCGTGTGACGCCGCCACCGGGTGCGTCACGACGCCGCGCACCTGCGACGACGGCCAGGCCTGCAACGGCTCGGAGACGTGCGATGCCACCGCGGGCTGCATCAGCACGGCGCTCACGTGCGATGACGGCGACGTCTGCAGCGACGACAGCTGCGACGACGCGACCGGTTGCAGCTACACGTTGCGGTCCGGCCTGGCGCTGGTGACCTGCCGCGTCGAGGAGATCAATGCCATCGTCACCGACGCCGGGACCGCCATCGCCACGCCCGCCCGCAGGAAGCTCACGAAGGCGATCAAAGGCATCCGCGCGAAGGTCGCCGCAGCCGCCTCTCCCAAGGCGAAGAAGGCCAGCCGCGCGGTGAAGGCCGCCAGCAAGCAGCTCCTGAAGCTCGGGGCTATCGTCACCAAGCTCGGCGCCCAGATTCCGGCACCGATCGCGACCGAGCTCACGCAGGCCATCGGCAGCGCCACCCAGGCCATCGCGTCGGTCCCGCACTGACGCGGCACCGACGCGACGCATAATCGAGCGATCGCTTGATTGCAGCGCGTGGCCTCGGCTAGACCGTCTCCGACAGCGGTTAGGCGCCGGCCCGCGCTCGCGACGGCCGGCCAGGAGGTGCAGCGATGGCCACGGATCGGATCGTCTCGGCGGACTCCCACGTAAATCCCGCGAAGGATCTCTGGACGCGGGACGCGCCGGCAGCGTTGGGGGGTCGTGTCCCACGCGTCGAGTCGACCGACATGGGCGACTTCTGGATCGTCGACTCCGAGGTCAAAGGCGCCATCGGCCTCGACTCGTCGGCGGGTCGGAAGCCGGAAGACTTTCGTCCCTCCGGTCTCGGCTACAAGGACATGCGACCCGGGTCGTACGATCCGAAGGCGCGCCTCGAGGACATGGACATCGACGGCGTCGACGCCGAGGTGCTCTACTTCGGCGGCCCCGTCACCCAGTACCCGAAAGATCCGGCGCTGCGGCGTTACATCGTCCAGCGCTACAACGACTGGATGGCGGAGCTGTCGAAGGCCGCGCCCACGCGGCTCGTCGGTCTGGCGCACGTGCCGCTCGTCGATCTCGACGAAGGCATGGCCGAGCTGAAGCGCATCGCGGGCCTCGGCCTGCGCGGCTTCCACGTCGATCCGTTCCCGGACGAGCGTGGAGGCATGCCGCTCTGGGACCCCGGATACGAGCCGTTCTGGTCGCTGATCGAAGAGACCGGCCTACCGCTGAGCTTCCACATCGTCGGGCCGCGCAACGCGAACGTCGCTCAGACCTTCATGAACCCCACCCCGGGCGTGAAGGAGACCTTCATCGCCATCGCGCCGATCTCGATCTGCGAGGTGGTGTCGACGCTGGTGTTCACCGGCATCCTCGCCAAGCACCCGAAGCTGCGGTTCGTGCTGGTCGAGTGCGGCATCGGCTGGATCCCCTACTTCCTCGAGCGCATGGATCAGACGTTCAACAAGCACCGCTTCTGGACGAAGTCGATCCTCACCGAGAAGCCGAGCTTCTATTGGTACCGCCAGGGCCACGCGACGTTCATCCAGGACCTCGCCGGCGTCGCCGAGCGTCACCGCGCCGGTCTCGAGAACATCATGTGGTCGACGGACTATCCGCACTCCGACAGCACGTGGCCGAAGTCGCAGGAGGCGCTCACCGAGCACTTCCGCGACGTCCCAGCCGCCGAGCGTGCGCTCATCACGGGCGGCAACGCCAGTCGGCTCTACGGCCTCGCATAGGGACGACGTGATCGCCGTCAGCGGATCGGCGTCGGGCATCGGCGCCGCCGTGCGGGCGCGGCTCGAGGCGTCGGGCCTTCGCGTCCTCGGCATCGACCGTCGCGACGCCGAGATCATCGCCGATCTCGGCGATACCGGCGGACGGGCGGCTGCGGTCGCGGCGGCGCGCGAGCGTTGTGGGGATCGGCTCGACGGTCTCGTCGCCTGCGCCGGGCTCGGCCCGCAGGTACCCGTGCGCGAGCTGGTGGTGTCGGTGAACTACTTCGGGGCCGTCGCGTTGCTCGACGGCCTGCGACCGTCGCTCGTCGCGGCGCATGGCGCCGCGGTGGCGGTGTCGTCGAACTCGTCGACCCTGCCCAACGCCGAGTCGCCGCTCGTCGATGCGTGCCTCGACGACGACGAGGCGACGGCCCGCGACCTCGCCGCCACACTGCCGAGCCCCAGCGTGTATGCCGGCTCGAAGCTCGCCCTCGCGCGCTGGGTGCGTCGCCAGGCGCCGAGCACCGCATGGGCCGGCGCCGGCGCGCGTCTCAATGCCGTCGCGCCGGGTCCCGTGCAGACGCCGATGCTGCAGGAAGGGCTCGACGATCCCCTGCTCGGCCCGGCGATCCGCGGCTTCCCGATCCCGACCGGCGGCTTCGGAACGCCACAGCAGGTCGCCGCCGCGATCACGTTCCTGCTCGGACCCGAAGCCGCGTTCTGCTGCGGCACCGTCCTCTTCGTCGATGGCGGCACCGACGCCCTGATCCGGTCCGACCGCTACTGACAGACGCCGTCGGTCGCGAGCCGCGCGATCTCCGTGTCGTCGAGGCCGAGCACGCGTGCCAGCACCTCGGCGGTGTGCTCACCGATCCGCGGGGCAGCAGGTGCCGTGACGATCGGCATCCGGCTCGGTCGCAGCGGATTCGCCGCGTGGCGCTCGGGGCCGATGACCGGATGCGCGACGGTGACGATGCCGCCACGCGCAGCCAGGTGCGCATCCGCGCGCAGGTCGTCGCCATCGACGACGGGCATCGCCGACACCCCCGCGGCCTGCAATGATTCGGCCGCATCGAGCGCGGTGCGGCTTTGCGTCCAGGTCGACAACGCGACCTCGATCGCGGCGCGATCCGCGAGCCGTCCCGCCAACGTGGCGTGCTCGGCGGTGCTGGTCATCCCGGTGACGCCGAGCAGGGCGCCGAAGGCCGCGTCGCTCGTCACCGCGATCGCGATCCAGCGATCCTCGCCCGCGCTCGGATAGACGCCATACGGGCACGCCCACGGCACGGCGTTGCCCGCCGGCGCCGACGGCCGACCGGTGCACGTCGCCTCGAGGTAGACTTCGCCCATCAGGTACGCCGCGGCTTCTGCCTGCGACATCTCGATGCGCTGGCCCTCGCCCGTGCGCCGGCGGTGCTCGAGTGCCGCCAGGATCGCGGCGACGCCGAGCTTGGCGGCGACGTGATCGGGATGATTCAGCGAGCAGCCCGCGGGATATGGGGCGTCGGGATGGTTCCACAACCACGTCACGCCGGAGAAGGCCGAGTTGAGCGGGCCGTACGCCGACGCCTCGCCGAGCGGCCCACCGCACCCGAACGCCTGCGACGTGTAGTACACGACGTCGGGTCGCTGCTGACGAACCGCCTCGTAGTCGAGCCCCCAGCGCGCCGCGACCCCACCGCGATTGTTCTCGAGCACCACGTCGGCGCTGGCGCAGAGGGCGAGCGCCACCGCGCGTCCACGCGCCGTGCGCAGGTCGAGGCAGACGCTCTGGTGCCCGCGCGAGGCGTCGTTGAACATCATCGACAGGTCGGGCTGATCGGGCTCGACCGTGACCCGCCGGAGGAAATCGAGGTTCGCGCGCGACTCGATCTTGATGACTTCGGCACCGAGCTCGGCGAGCAGCCATCCCGCCTCCGGTACCGCGACGCCGACACCGAGGTCGACGACCCGCACGCCCGCGAGGACGGCACCGTCGCCGCGACCTGGAGCCACGTCGTCGCGCGCCGGCCACGCCGCGTCGTCGGCGCCGGCCACCGGCGCCGGCCGGCGCAGTCCCATCGGCGTGCGCGAGAAGTTGCACGGACCGGGCGCCATCGGCGCATCGTCCAGGTGCGGGAATCCCGTGCGCTGGAAGTAGCCGCGCGCCTGCGTCTGCGCCTCCACGACGAACGCCTCCGGCGTGTTGACGGGTGCCAGCGGCACGTCGAGCCGGCGACCGTCTGCGATGACATCGGCCAGGGTCCGCTCACCCAGCGCGTCGCCGGCGATCAGTCGGATCACGTCACTGTTCATCAGACGGAACAGCGGTATCTCCCACTCCGGCCCGGCGAGCGCGTCGGGATCACCGAGCAGGGCCAGGAACGCGCGCCACTGCCGCGGGCTGCCCGGCAGTGCGCGCACCCAGCCGTCGGCGACGGGCAACACCCAGTACGCGCCGTCGGCGTTGCGTGGCGGCGTCAGCGGCAGCATCGGGTAGCGCCGCGCGTAGTCGGCGACGGGGATGGCCCAGGGATGCAGCGCGTTCATCGCCGCCTCCTGCACCGACACCTCGATCGCCTGTCCGCTGCCATGGCGGGCACGGTCGAGCAACGCCGCCACCGCACCGCAGGCGGCGAAGACCGAGGCGCAATCGTGCGCCAGGTAGCCCGGTGCCGTGCACGGCGGCCGATCCGGGAACCCGGACGCGAACAGCGCGCCGGAGGCGGCGAACGCCGTCAGCGGCTCGAGCCGCCAGTCGGCGCGCGAGCCCGTTGCGCCGAAGTCGCTCAGGGCGACGTGAACCAGATGCGGGTGACGCGTCCGGACCTCCGCGGGATCGAGCCCGTGCCGTGCCTGCTCCGTCGGACCGAGGTTCTCGATCAGGACGTCGGCGCGATCGCAGAGGTCGAGGAAGCGATGCCATCCCGCCGCGTCGTGCAGGTCGATCGTGACGCCGCCCTTGTTGGCATTGCGGTAGAGGAACGCCAGCGAGCGATCCGGCGCCACGACGTTGCCCACGAACGGACCGCGCAGCCGACCGGGATCGCCGCCCACGGGTTCGAGCTTCACCACGTCGGCACCGAAGTCGGCGAGGATGCGTCCCGCCAGGGCACCGCGGAGGTCGGTCAGGTCGAGGACGCGCACGTGTGACAGAGCGGGTGTGGACACGATCGCGGCTGTATCCGGACATCCCCGCGCCGGCAAGGTGCTTGTGACCCAGGGACCGTGACGATAGACGGGCTTTCGAGCATGGCCACTGCGCCCTCCGCCGACCGGGACGACGCCGAGCGATTGCGGCCGATCCGCGCGGCCGCCGCGATCTGCCTGATCGCGATGCTGCTGTTCATGCTGCTCGAGCTGCGCTTCACGGCCACCGCGGCGATCCGGTCGCACCTGATCCTGTACGCGATCAGCGGCTCGATGACGCTGGCCGTCCTGCTCGCCACCTGGACCGCCGCGGGCGTGCGCCGTGTCGACATCGTTGCGGTGGCCCTCAGCCTGGGTCTCGCCACGACGACGCTCGGATACTTCTGGCTCACGCCGGAGTGGCCGATCCTCGTCGCCCACGGTCTCAGCTGCCTCCTGATCGGTGCGACGGTGCTCCTCCTCTGGTCGGTGCCGCGGACGATGGCGATGATCGCCATCATCTGCGGCGGCTTCGCCATCGTCGGCTGGCTGCGCGTCCCCGAGACGGTGCTGCCCGGATCGTTCGCCTTCGGGAGCGCGGCGCTGGCGATGGGCGCAGCGATCGCCGTCGCCTGCGCGGCGATCCTGGGACGCGTGCGCGACAGCCTGGCCGGGCGCCAGCGCGAGCTGTCGGACCTGTCCGCGCGCCTCATGTCGATCCAGGAGGAGGAGCGCCAGAACCTGTCGCGCGAGCTGCACGACGAGCTGGGGCAGTCGCTCACCGCCGTCCTGTCCTATCTCTGGCTGATCGAGCGCGGCATCCCCGGTCATCTGGAAGAGCTCCGCACGCGCACCGCGGAGGCGCGCCGCCTCGCCTCGAAGACGCTCGCCCAGATCCGCGAGCTGTCGCAGCTGCTACGACCGTCGGTGCTCGACGACTACGGGCTCGTACCCTCGCTCGACTCGCACGTGAAGGCGTTCGCCGATCGCCAGCAACTGCTGACGAGCTTCACCGCCGATCCGCTGCCGCACCGCCTCTCGAGCGAGATCGAGACCGCCGTCTACCGCATCACGCAGGAGGCGCTCACCAACGTCGCGCGGCACGCGCAGGCACGGACGGTCCGCGTCACGCTCGGTGTCGAGGGTCGCGAGCTGCGACTCGAGGTCGAGGACGACGGCGTTGGACTGCCCGCCGGCGGGATCGGCGGACGCAGCACCAACGGTGGCGGCATGGGGCTCATCGGCATTCGCGAGCGCGTCCGCGCCCTCGGCGGGACGCTGACGCTGGGCTCCAGCAATGGCACCCGGCTCGAAGTGCGTCTGCCGCTTCCCGTCGACACCGTCTGAACTTGTCAGCCGACGGGCGCGTCCTCTACTGTCGCGCACATGGCCGACGTCATGAAGGGCGTGCTCGTCGTCGAGGTCGCCGACTGGGGTTTCGTGCCGTCCGCGGCGACCGTCCTCGGCGACTGGGGCGCCGACGTCGTCAAGATCGAGCATCCGCGGTACGGTGACCCGATCCGCGGTCTCATCACCGGTGGCCTCATTCCCGGCGCGTCGGGACGCAACTTCTTCGTCGAGCAGCTCGGCCGCAACAAGCGCAGCGTCGGTATAGACCTCGGCCGTCCCGAGGGACGCGCGCTGCTCGATCGGCTGCTGGTGCGCGCCGACGTTTTTCTCACCAGCTTCCTCGACGACGCGCGCGAGCGGCTCCGCCTCACCTGGGACGACCTGCACGCGGTGAATCCGCGTCTCGTCTATGCGCGCGGCAGCGGCCAGGGGCGTCGCGGACCCGACGCACGCCGCGGCGGCTACGACGGCGTGTCGTTCTGGGCGCGCGGCGGCGTCGCCGATCGCCTCTCCACGCCTGGCCAACCCCCGCTGCAGCAGCGGCCGGCATTCGGCGACTTCATCGGCGGCATGTCGATCGCCGGCGGTGTCGCGGCGGCACTCTTCCAACGCGAGCGCAGCGGCGAGGGCGTGGAGGTCGACGTCTCGCTGCTGGGCACGGCGATGTGGGTGCTGTCGCCCGACATCACCGCCGCCCTGCTCTACGGCGGTATGCTGCCGTCGGCGGGCGAGATGCCGAGCCCACCGAACCCGCTCGTCGGCACCTATCGCTGCGGCGACGGCAAGGGCCTGGTCCTCATGATGCTGCAGGCCGAGCGCTTCTGGCCGCTGTTCGCGGCCACCATCGGTCGCGACGATCTGCTGGCCACGTATCCGACGGCCGAGGCGCGCTTCGGCAACGCCGACGCCATTCGCGCCGATCTGGGCGCCTTCTTCGCCACCCGCCCGCGCGCCGCCTGGGAGGCACTGCTGCGCCCGACGGAGTGCATCTGGGGCCCGCTGCAGACGCCGCTCGATCTGCCCGACGACGCCCAGGTGCAGGCGAACGGCTATCTCCTGTCGTCGCCGACCGCCGACGGTCCGGTCTCGCTGTGCGCCAACCCGGTCCAGTTCGGGGGCGAGCCCCCGGCCGTCCGCTCGCCCGCCCAGGACGCCGGTGCCCAGACCGAGGAGGTCCTGCTCGAGCTGGGATGCAGCTGGGAGGAGATCGGTCGCTGGAAAGAGGCCGGCATCATCTCGTGAGGCTCGTTGCGCCGGCGTTCCGGCGCACGATATGAGGCCGGCCATGGCGGCGCAGAAGCGGGTGTTCATCCTCGGCGGCGGCGCGGCCCTCGGCGCCCATCAGGTGGGCGCGCTGCGCTATCTCGCCGAGCAGGGCATCCGGCCGGACGCCATCGTCGCCAGCTCGATCGGCGTCATCAACGCGTGCGCCTACGCCTCCGGGGGGATCGCCGCGCTCGAAGCGGCGTGGAAGAGCTTCCGGTCCCTGCCCCGCATCGTCTCGCCGAGCCTGCGCCACAACCCGGTCATGGGCTTCTCGCTGTTCTCGATGGACGCGCTGTCGGCCGCCGTCGAGGAGCACATCGACTTTCCCGAGGTGTTCGCGAGCGCGCTCCACATCGAGTTCATCGTGCTCAACCTGTCGCGCGGCTATGGGCAGATGGTGTCGAAGGCGGACTGCGCCGACTGGCGCGAGCTGCGCACACTGGTCCGCGCCGGCTACGCCATCCCCATCCTGTTCCCGCCCATCCAGTTCAAGGGCGACTGGTTCGTCGACGGCGGCTTCGCCTGGAACGTCCCCCTCGAACGCGCGCTCGAGCTCGGCGCCACCGAGATCTATCTGCTCGCGCCGATTGCGAGTCAGCTGCCGTACCGCGGCCGCTTCAGCAACATCGTCGACTACGCGCAGCGCCTCACCGACGTGCTGTGGCGCACGATCGGCAACGCCGGCTGGCTCTACGCCCTCATGGAGAACGGCCGCTTCCACGGCGTTCCCGTCACCATCATCGAGCCGACGGAGGAATGGAGCGGCTTCGGTCCGCTCGCCGTCTTCCAGGCTCATCCCCGCAAGAACCGCATGCTCATGGCGCACGGCTATCGCGACGCGAAGCGGGTGCTGGCGGGACGCGGCACCCGCGCCACGCCACTGCCCGCCGACGCCGCCTGGCGCGGCGCCTCCTAGGAGACCTCGTGCGCACGACCAACGAGCTGCAGGCCCATCCCTGGCACGGCATCGCGCCTGGCGACGGCGCCCCCGAGATCGTCAACGTCTTCGTCGAGATCGTTCCGACCGACACCGTGAAGTACGAGGTCGACAAGGTGTCGGGCCATCTGAAGCTCGACCGCCCGCAGAAGTTCTCGAACCTCTGCCCGACGGCCTACGGCTTCATCCCGCGCACGTGGTGCCGCGAGCGCGTCGCCAAGATCGCCATGGACGCGACCGGCCGCACCGAGATCATCGGCGACGGCGATCCCATCGACATCTGCGTGCTGACCGAGCGCACCATCAACCACGGCGGCATCATCGTGCGGGCGCGGCCGATCGGCGGCCTGCGCATGTTCGACAACCGCGAGGCCGACGACAAGCTCGTCGCCGTCCTGGTCGACGACCCCGCCTACGGCGCCTTTCGCGACATCCACGACGTGCCGAAGCCGCTCATCGACCGCCTGCGGCACTACTTCCTCACCTACAAGCAGATGCCCGGAGAGCCGGCGCGCACGGTGCGGATCGCCGAGGTCTACGATCGTGTCGAGGCGGTCGAGGTGATCCGGCGCAGCCTCGAGGACTACCGCGAGAGTTTCGGCGACCCGCAGACGCGCG
>DASYLJ010000103.1:0-2921 GCA_036009625.1 Binatia bacterium | reverse complement strand
CCCCCCCCCCCCCCCCCACCCCCCCCACGCGACCCACCCTACTGGGCTCGCGTCACAGACCAGAGGAAGTCGAGCTTCAGAGACGCACCGAAGAGCGGATCGTCCGGTGAGACGAATCCGTTTGCCTGGTAGTTCGTCGAGAAGTTCGGCCACGCCGCCATCTGGTGGCATGTCATGCAGTTCGACTGCACGCCGTCGATGCCCGGCAGTCCGGTCTCGAGGTACGGGTTGAAGCAGACCTGCGGCGTGCCGGTCAGGCTCTCCGGCGGGCCGTTCATCGTCCAGGCGGTGCACATGACGTAGTTGCGGAACTCGCGCTTCACGCCGGCGATGCGATCGTCACCCGCGGGCGACGCGTTCGGCGTCGGCGACCACCAGAAGGTCTGCCACGCCCAACGCGGCGTCTCCTTGGTGGTGACGTGCATCGCGACCAGCACCGCGTAGTCGCCCGGCACGACACCCGTGCCGACGAGCGAGGCGTCGTTGGACATCTCAGCGACCTCGTCGGCCGTCAGCGGGAAGGCGTAGAAGCGCTTCAGCGGCACGACCTCGCACGGATAGTCGGGGATGCCGTTGCACGTGCACGACGTCGGTGACGACGGTGCATCGGTGCCCGGCGGCACCACGGCTACGCACTGGGTCCAGGTGTCGGGCGTCGGGTTCACGAGGTTCGAACTCGCCGTCGGACCCGCCCAGTACGGCAGGATCGTGAGACCGCTCTGTGCCACGGTCGTGAACACCGGCTTGAGCGCCACCGCAGCGCGTGGGAACGGGTCGATGTCGCGCGCACCGATCGCCGTGTCGGTGCCGAAGCTCGCGTTCAGCGCGTCGAGCACCGACGCCTGATTGTAGCTGCGCTCGCAGACGTGCTGGACGACCTCGCGGTTGAAACGGTTGAAGCCCGTCACCTGCTCGTTCGGCAGCGCGCCGCCGTGGATGAACTGGCTGGGACGCTCGAAGTCGCGATCGAAGGCGCGGCGCAGGACGTCCTCGCAGGCATACGGCCGCGGGTCGTAGAGCTCGGCGCCCGAGAACCACGTCTCGAACACGGGCAGCCGTCGGCCGTTGAAACGCTCCGGCGTGCGCGCCGTGAGCCCCGCCCATATCTGCCAGGCGTGCTGGCGGATGGCGCGATCGTTCGCCGACGTGATGAGCGTGTCGAGACGCTCGGCCGATGCGGGCACGCCGAAGCGCGCCGGCAACGGCCGATAGCGGATCTCCGGCACGGCACTGAAGCGGAACATGTCGTCCTGCTTCGTCATCCGTCCGCTCACCATGCCGCGGGCCTTGATGCGCAGGCGGTTGTGGCGACGGCGCGGATCGAGCTGGACGTCGACGACGAGCGGCACCCCCGGGCTCGCCGGCGCGAATCCGGCGACGAGCTTGCCGTCGAGCCGTGCCGCGATCGAGAGGGCGTCGGCGGACGACGGGGTCACCACGATGCGGCAGGTATTGATGCGTCCGGCGCAGTCGGTCGCCGTCTGGCAGGCCATGCCGATCATGCCACTCGTGCAGAGGCTCGTGGTGAGGTCACACGCCCCCTCGACGGCACACGCCGCATCCATCGCGACGTCCACCCGCTCCGTGGCAGGTGAGGTGAAGGAGAGAAGTGGTCCGCCCACGGCGCCCGCGGGCGCAACGATCGTGAGCAGGAGGGCTATCGACGCGAGGATGGCGTACACGCGTCGACCCGGAGCAAACGGCACGCCACTCGGCACTGACGCCGTCCCTGCGCCACTGGAACGTCGCCGGGTCAGCGCATTGTCACGCCGTCAGTCTCCCGACCTGCCGGCGTACATCGCCTCGATCTCGCGCGCGTACTTCGCTGCGATCGGCTTGCGCTTGAGCTTCATCGTCGGCGTGAGCTCGTCGCCGCCTGCCGGCCAGTCGCCGTGGACGATGTGGAACTTCTTGATCTGCTCGACGCGCGCCAGACGCTCGTTGGCGCGCTCGACGTCGGCCTTCACCGCAGCCACCATCGCCGGCTCGGTGGCGAGCTGCTCGAGCGTGCGGTCGCCGAGATCGTGCTGCGCCGCCCACACTGGCGCGAAGTCCACGTCGAGGACGATGAGGGCGGTATTGAACGGCCGCGCGTCGCCGATGACGCAGCACTGGCCGATCAGCGAGCTGCCGCCCTTGAGCGTGCCCTCGATGTTCGCCGGCGACATGTTCTTGCCGGCCGAGCTGATGATGAGCTCCTTCTTCCGGTCGACGATGCGGAGGTAGCCGTCGGCGTCGATCTGGCCGACGTCGCCGGTGGCGAGCCAGCCGTCCTTGTCGATGGTCTCGGCGGTCTTCTCGGGCTGGTTGCGATAGCCGGGCATGACGACGGCGCCGCGGATGAAGACCTCGCCGTCGTCACCGAGACGGAGCTCGACGCCGGGGATCGGCGGGCCGACGGTGCCGATCTTGATGCGTCCCGGTGGATTCGTCGTCCCGGCGCCGCTCGTCTCCGACATGCCCCAGAGCTCGCCGAGCGGGATGCCGATGGCGTGGAAGAACTCGAGGACGTCGCGCGGCGTCGGTGCCGCGCCGACGTTCACTGCCACCGCCTGGTCGAGCCCGAGCATGGTGCGGAGCATCGAGAACAGTGCGGCGTCGGCCGCGGCCACCTGCTCGGCGAGCGCCGGCGGCACCGGCTTGCCGTCCTGCTCGAGCTGCACCTTCTGCACCGCCGCCGCGAGCGCCGCCTGTGCCTTCGTGCGTTGCTCGTCGGGCAGGCCGGCGAGGCGCGCCTCGAGACCAGCCTTGATCTTCTCCCAGATGCGCGGGACGGCGAAGAACCAGTTCGGCCGCACCTGCGGTAGCAGCGCCACCACCTCCTTGGCGTTCGGGCAGCAGGTGATGGTGAAGCCGAACACGATCGGCACGTAGTGGTGCGCGGCACGCTCCGCGATGTGCGCCGCCGGCAGCCACGAGAT
>DASYLJ010000102.1:0-34024 GCA_036009625.1 Binatia bacterium | reverse complement strand
GACGTACGCCGCCAACACGTTCGACTGTGCGAGTGCCGATCCGTGGGCGCCTAGCACGCACCCGACGACGACCGCAGCGAGCCATCTGGCCATTGCGCCTCCCCCGTGGATGAGGGCGCTGTGCGCACGGGCGTCTCGTGCTGTCAATGGAATTCTTTGCGCGTGCCCTCGCAGCGTGTGGTGTGAGGAATCTAGACGGAGCCGCTACCAGCGCTTCACCTCCGGCAACACCTCCGCCGCGAATCGCCGCAGGCTCGCCTCCGCCTTCTCGGCCGGCAGCAGCCCGTAGCGCGGAATGACCGAGAGCTCGAACGGCCCGATCGTCTCCCAGCGCTCGCGCAGCTTGCCGAGGATGCGTGCCGGCGATCCCCAGCTCTGCACGTCGAGATACATCGCGGCCTGATCCTCCTTGCCGATCGACTTCAGGATGTCGCTCGCCTGTGCGTACATCTCGTAGCCGCGGACGCCGGCGAAGTGGCTGCCCATGATCTCGTAGTGCTCCATGACGGTCAGGTAGTACTCGACCATGTGGCTGCGGGCGACGTCCTCCGCCTCGGCGTCGCTCTCGCCGCAGTACATGATGTCGCTCGTCATCGGTGGCGGCGGCGGCGTGTCGTGCGTCTCGCGCCACACGCGCTGGTAGGCGGCGTAGTTGCTGTCCTTCCACATCGCCCACGGCATCTGCGAGAAGATCGCGAGCTTCGCACCGATGCGCGCCGCCTGCTCGACCGACTCGGGCGACATGCCGATGCAGTAGAGTCGATCGCGGAAGCCGCGCAGCGGCCGCGGCCGGATGTCGACGCGCGCCTGCGGATAGTAGGGACCGTCGCCCTCGATCCAGCCGCGATCGCAGGCGTCGAGGATCATCCGCGCCGCCTCGTCGAAGCGGTCGCGCGACTCGGCCATGTCGATGCCGAAGCCGGCGTACTCGCGGCGCGCCAGTCCGCGGCCGAGGCCGAGGACGGCGCGTCCGCCCGAGAGGTGATCGAGCAGGACGATCTGCTCGGCGACGCGCAGCGGATCGTGCCACGGCAGGATGAACGCCCCGGTGCCGAGGCCGATGCGACTCGTCTTGGCGGCGAGCCAGCTCAGGAACTGCGCGTTGTCGGGGCAGGCGGCGTAGTCGAAGAAATGGTGCTCGACGGCGAACACGCGGTCGTAACCGAGGGGCTCGGCCAGGGTGGCGAGCCCCGTCTCGGCGGCGAGGTGTACGTCGTCGGGGAGGCGGCCGGCGTAGTTCTGGAAGATCAGCTGGAGGGACACGTCCATGACGCGCGCAGTACCACGCTGCGGTCGTCACGGGCGAGCCCGCACCCCCTGATCAGGAGCGCGACCCAAGACCATGTCTTGGGTCGAAGAAGACCCCGAGTGTGGCGCGACTCGTCCCGCCCGCCCAGCGTGTCGCGGCCGGCGAAGCCGGCGCTCCATGGCAAACACGCATGGGGCAAACGTGGATGGGTCCGGACCGCAGAACCGCTGCGGTATCGGCGAGTCGGAGTTCCGGCGATCGGAGCAGTATGGTGCGCCGGCTTCGCCGGCCGCGCCAGAGTGGTCGCATGCGACGTGTCGCCACACGCTCGGGTCCGCCCCAAGACATGGTCTTGGGGCGCGCTCTTAGTGCCGGCGGCCGCCCTTGACGCGCTTCGCGCTGCCCTTGCGCTCCTGCTTCTTGCGGGCCTTGTGCTTACGTGCGGCGCGGACGCGCGCCGTCTTCTTGCGGTTCCTGGTCTGGGCCATTCGTTCGTCCCCCCTGATCGAATTACGGTGCAGGCCTTGGTATGTGCCCGCGGCGGCGTTGTCCACCGCCGTGGCCCCGATCAGGCCCGATCGACGGTGAGGAGCGTGACCGGCTCCTCGAGCCCCTTCACCGCACGGCGCCCGGCCGGCTCGAAGCGGAGGCCAGTCGGTACTGCATGGGCCGCGACCTCCTGGGTGACGAGCAGCTCGTGCGGCACCGCGAGCTGCGCCACGCGGGCCGCCAGGTTAACGATGGGGCCGTAGTAGTCGCCGCCGCGGACGAGCAGGTCGCCGGTCGCCAGGCCGCCGCGCGGCTTGACGGACGGGTCGCCCGCGAAGCGCTCGATCAGGGTGAGCGCAATGTCGCAGGCCGCCCCCGGCTCTCGGGTCACGAACATCACCTCGTCGCCGATGAGCTTGACGAGACGGCCGTCGCGGGTCGTCACCACCTCGTGCGCGGTCTCCTCGAAGCGCTCCACCACCTCGCGCAGCTCGGCCGTCGACACCCGGTGCGCGAGCGGCGTGAAGCCCACCATGTCGATGAACCCGATCGTCATGCGGGCCATGCCGATGTCGGAGCGAGGGCCCGCCTCCCGGAAGCGACGGATGGCCGCCTCGACGTGTGGCCGGAAGAGGCCGCGCATGATGGCCTGGACCTGCTCCAGCGACTGCGTCGCGCGGAGATTCTGCTGGGCGAGCTCCAGCTCGGAGACGCCGGAGGCGCGCATCGGGCCCTCGACGTTGATCTGGAAGAGCGACACCGCGGCCTCGGCCACCGTCGCCAGGGCCGCGCCGACCGTGTGGACGAACCGACGCGTCGCGATCTCCCCGAACATCGATCCACCGCCGCGGAACGTCGCGAACAGTGGGACGTCATGCTCGGTGTAGGCGAGGTCGTGGGCGGAGACCTTGAGGCCGGCGGACAGACTGAGCGCCATGACCTCGTCGGCGGAGATGCCGAGGCGCTCGCCCAGCTCCGCCGCCGTGATGCGACGCTCCGGCTCGAGCGCCAGGTCGCCGGCGAGCCCCGTGAGCGACGTCTCGCGGTGGGCGCGCACCATCTGCTCGATCGTGATGCCGCGCGCGGTGAGCCACTCGAGGAGGGCGAGCCGTTCGGCGGCATTCGTGGCCGTGGGGTCGTAGAGTCCGGCGGCCTGGTACGACGCGGGGTCCATCGCGTCAGTCCTTCGTGCTGTACTTCCGTCGCGCGGGGACGTGGACGAGACGGTCCTCGTCGGCGATCCATGCCGTCAGCTGGCCGCCCCACACGCAGCCGGTGTCGAGACCGCGTCCGCCGGGAATGCGCACGAGACCGTTCCGCGCCCAGTGTCCCCACGTCACCGTGCGTGCGGTGCCGTGGCGCGCCACCCAGTGCTCGTACCAGGGCGCGAACGGCGCGCCGGGCGCCGGGTAGTCGCGCGCCGGGCGGCGGCCCTTCGCATCGCAGTACCGCACGCGGGTGGCGAAGGCGACGCGTTCGTCGTCGGCATCCGTCGGCGACAGGGGGGCCAGCACCGCGATCGGATCGTCCCACGCTGGATGCAGCCCGGCGTGCACGGCGACGACGTCGTCCCAGGCGCGGCAGAGCGGGCGTTTCCGCAGCCAGGTGATGAGCTCGTCGCGATCGGGGGCGGCGAGGACCGCGTCGAGCGTATCGCCCGGCCGCGGCGTGCCGATGCCGTCGGCCAGGCGCAGGAGGTGGATGTCGTGATTGCCGAGCACGCCGCCGGCGTCGAGGCGCCGCAGCAGGCGCAGCGTGCCGAGCGAATCGGGGCCGCGGTTCACCAGGTCGCCGACGGGGTGCAGCTCGTCCGACGACGGGTCGAACCGCACCGCCGCGAGCACGTCCTCGAGCTCGTCGCGGCACCCCTGGATGTCACCGACGAAGATGCGCCGCATGGTCGGCCGTCAGCGTCGCGGTCCGAAGCTGCGGGTACGACCGCGGCCACCGGGGCCGGCTTGCGGGCCGCGCGGCGTCTCGCCGCTGGGACGCGGTGCCGCGCTCGGGACACCGCGTCGTTCCGCCTTCGCCCTCGCGCGCGACCGCTCATCCGCCTTGCGGGCACGGATGGCGGCGATGCGCTCCTGCACCGGCACCTCGAATCGCTCCGCCGCGCGCTTCGTGTAGTCGAACCCGGGGACGGTCACACGGGGCAGTCGCTTGGCGATGGCGCGCTCGATGTTGCGCAGGTCGCCTTCCTCTTCCGGCGACACGAACGTGAAGGCGTCACCGGTCGCATCGGCGCGACCGGTGCGGCCGACGCGGTGGATGTAGTCCTCGGGCATCGCCGGCACGTCGAAGTTGACGACGTGGCTCAGGTCCTCGACGTCGATGCCGCGCGCGGCGACGTCCGTCGCCACCAGCACGCGGAAGCGACCGCTCTTGAAGCCGGCGAGCGCCTCGGTGCGCTGCGCCTGCGAGCGGTTGCCGTGGATGCGCGCCGACGACACCTTCTGCCTGTCGAGGAACTCGGCGAGGCGATTGGCGCGGTGCTTGGTGCGCGTGAAGACGAGCACGCTCTTCAGGTCGCCACGCTGGAGCAGCTCCCAGAGCAGACCGGTCTTCAGGTCCTGCGGCACCGGGTAGATCGCCTGCGTGATGCCTACCGCGGGCGCCGACTTGCGCTCGAGGTTCACCGTCACCGGGTTCTTCAGCATCTCGTGCGCGAGCTGCACGATGGGCGGCGGCATGGTGGCGGAGAAGAACAGCGTCTGACGGAGCGCCGGCAGATGCCGCAGCACGCGACGGATGTCGGGCAGGAAGCCCATGTCGAGCATGCGGTCGGCCTCGTCGAGCACCAGCACCTCGAGCCCGGCGAGCTTCGCGTACGGCATGCGGAAGTGGTCGAGGAGGCGGCCTGGCGTGGCCACCATGACGTCGACGCCGCTGCGGAACGCGTGCTCCTGCGGCCCCATGCCGACGCCGCCGAACACCGCCGCGCCGGAGAGCGGCGTGTGGGTCGCGAGCTCGGCGAGATGCTGATCGATCTGGGCGGCCAGCTCGCGCGTGGGCGTCAGGATCAGGGCGCGCGTCGTGCCGCGCTTCTTTGGTAGCAGCCGCTGCATGATGGGCAGCAGGAACGCTGCCGTCTTGCCGCTGCCGGTCATGGCGCAGGCGAGGACGTCGCGGCCTTCCATGGCGGGCGGGATGGCGTCCTTCTGGACGGGAGTGGGTCGGGTGAACCCGAGCTCACGAATGGCGCGCATGAGCGCGGCGTCTATACCTAGACCACTGAACGGCATGTGCGCGCAGGTGTATGGGAGGGGATCCGGCAGCGCAACGGAGGCGCGTCAGGCGGCGCGTTGGCGATCCCGGGTATCCAGCGTGGGGAAGCGGCAGGGCAGGGTCACCTCGAACGTCGTGCCTTCCCCGAGGCGTGACTCGAGGTGGACGGAGCCGCCGAGGACGTCCACCAGCTGCTTCACGATGGTGAGACCGAGCCCGACGCCACCGGTGGCGCGCGTGCTGCTCGCACCGACCTGCCGGAAGGGCTCGAAGACATGCTGCATCTCGTCCGGGGGGACGCCGGGGCCGGTATCGGCGACCTCGATCACGACCGAACCCGGGTTGGCGGCGCGACGGGCACTCACGGTGACCGCACCCTGGTCCACGAACTTGACCGCGTTGTCGACCAGGTTGCGGACGATTTCCTGCACCTTCGTGCGATCGGTCTCGAGGAGCGGAAGGTCGGGCGCGATCATCACGCCGAGCGCGAGATGCCGGCGGCGAAGCTCCGGGCGGTAGAGCACCTGGAGATCGGTGAGGAGCGGGGCGAGGTCGAACCGCTCCGAGCGCACCGTCACGCGCCCCGAGCTGAGACGCGCGAAGTCGAGGACGTCGGTCACGAGGTGGAGCTGCAGCTCGGAATAGTGGCGCATGGCGGCCAGCATCGAGCGCTCGTCGTCGGAGAGGCGGTCGGCGGCCGCATCCGCGAGCATCTCGGCGTAGCCCAGGATCACGTTCAATGGCGTGCGCAGCTCGTGCGACATGGTGGCGACGAACTCGGACTTGAGCCGGTTCGCCTCCTGGAGCTCGTCGACCTGGCCTTCGAGTGCCACGCGGTTGCGCGCGACGCTCTCCGCCATCGCATTGAACGATTGCGCGAGGCGGCCGATCTCGTCGCGAGTGGCGACGGAGACCCTCGCGGTGAGGTCCCCGGCGGCGATCTCATCGGCGGCGGCCGCGAGCGACGCGAGCGGGCGGGTCAGCACGCGCGCCAGGATCAGGGCGGCGAGCACGCCGACGAGCGTGAACAGCGCCGTGCCCCACGTCGCGGTGGTGAGCCGCTGGCTCCACAGCGCGTCGAGCGACGCGGTCGACATGCCGATCACCACTCGCCCCTCGGCGCCGATCGGGGCGACCAGCTCCCAGCGATCGGGCGGGACCACCATCGGGCCGACCTGACCGAGCGGCGGCGCCAGACCGGACGTCGGTTCACCGACCGATGCGAGGAGCAGGCCGTGGCGGTTGAAGATGCGGCACGAGACCACGTCGCTCTCGAACCGGACCTGCTCGCAGAGCTGGGCGAGCGCTTCGATCCCGCCGCTCGTCATGCGTGTCACCGCGCCGCGCGCGACGTGATGGGCCGCGGCTTCCCCACGCTCCGCGAGGTGGCGGCGCATGTGCTCCAGGTCGCGCTGCGTGAGGATGACGCTCTGGGCGATGCAGACGAAGGCAACCAGGACCGAAGTGGCCAGGCCGAGGCGAGCGGAAAAGCCGAGAGGGTGCATGACGTGACGCGCCGTCGTGGCCGCTGAGAGCAAGGCCCATGCCTGCCGCGGGCTTTCAGGGTCGCCGCACCGACCGGTGCCGATCGTCACGACGGCGTCGCCGTGCCATCGCGGTGACGATCCGATGCGCGTCATCTCACGCTCCAGGGTCGTCGTCGTGCCCGGGCACGGGGCACGGTTATTGCCATGAGCGTCTCCCGCGATGTCACGTCTCGTCTGGATGCTCAGTGTAGCGGTCGCCATGTCGGGGTGCGCCGGTTGGCGCGGCTCGTCCCCCGTAATCCCGGCCGACCGGCCACCGGTGGCGGTCCGCCTCTCCGGTCCGGCGTTGGCCGAATCGTCGGCGCGCGCTGCGGCCGTCGCCGCCATCGGCAGGGTCCTGCAGCGGCGAGTGGAGGTCGTCGACGACGACGGAGCCAACGACGTGGTGCTGCGCGATCTCGCGGCGCGCATGCGGCAGGAACGTGCCTCGCTACGAACCTACGACTGGCACGAGCCGCGGTGTGCGAAGCAGGTCGATGCGCTGACGGCGGCGCGCCTCGGCGCCGAAGGGGTCTATGGTCTCTCCCTCTCTCCCGGCGCCGCGCCGTCGGAGCACGGGATGCTGGACGTGTTCGCTGCGCCGCCGACGCCCGTGACGGGTGAGGCGAGCGTCCGCACCATGGACGGCTCCGGCGCACGCCCGCAGACGGCACCGATCGATGGGCCGGAGCTGTCGGCAGCCGTGGCTGCCGGCATTGCACGTCTGCCGGGGCTCCCCGCCGCCCGTTGGGACGCAGTCGCCAACGGATTGGTGAAGGCAGGGTGTCCGTTCCTGGCGCTCGCGGTTCAGGACCTCCAGCTTCCCGACGGCAAGGCGGGGCGCGCGATCCGCGAGCGGGCGTTGGCGGCCATGAGCCGCGTGGTGGGGCGACGCACGGCTACGACTCGTGTCCCCGAGCCCGCACCGGTCGCGGTGGCGGAGGCGCCGGCCGCAGCCGCGCCGTCGTCACCCGACGCACGCTACTCGTGCGAAGCGCTCTGCGGAATGCACATGGTCGAGCTGTGCAACAAGGATCGCTCGCTCTGGAACCAGAACCTCGCGACCTGGCAGCGGACGGGCTGCGGTACGCGGCGCCCCGAGCCGTTCCTGGTGGAGTGCTACCGTCGCCAACGCATCTCCGGGACGTTCCAGGAGGCGTGCGTCCGCCCCTGCGAGGCGTCGCCGGACGGACGAAGCGCCCTGCTCGACGTCCTGCAGGGTGCCGGCTGTCTGCGCGGTCCTTCTTGAGCCTGGCCGCCGTCGCCAGTACCCTGCCGTCGACGCCTTCGGGCGCAGGAGGTGGACGATGCGGATGATGGTGGTGGCCCTGGCGGTCGCGATGCTCGCGACCCCGATGGCGGCCGACGCGGCGCTGTGTCGCAACAAGAAGACCGGCACGCTGCAGGTGAAGCCGGTGTGCGCGAAGAAGAACGTCCCGGCGCTGTCGACCGATCTCGGGGTGGTCGATCCGGACGGCGGGCTCGAGGCGGGGAACGCCGGCATCGGCATTGCCGACGGTGGCGTCACCACGGATCGGCTCGCGCCGGGCGCGGTCACGCCCGGGAAGGTCGGGGTGGTGCCGGCGGCGCGGGTGTCGAGCTCGGTGCCGATCAACATTCCCGGGGCGGCTGAGCCTATCGCGCTCACCTTCAACCTCGAGCGCTTCGACACCGCCGACGTGCACGGCAGCAGCAACCCGTCGCGCCTCACCGCGCCGCTGGACGGCATCTACGTCATCAGCGCGAACGTCTCCTGGGCCGGCACCAACGCCAGCGGCGCGCGCGAGATCACGATCCGTCGCAACACCACGGCGATCATTCTCCGCGACGTCGTGCAGCCGGTGGCCGGGGGCAACACGACGGAGCAGGCCGTCAGCACGATCGCCGCGCTGGAGCAGGGCGACTTCGTCGAGGTCGTCGTGCGCCAGAACAGCGGCGACGCGCTGCAGATCAACGCGGCCGAGGAATTCTCGCCCGAGTTCTCGCTCGCCTACGTCGGTCTGCTGCCGATCCCGTGACCGCTCAGCGCCATCCCGTGAAGTAGGGAAGGGCCGCCGCCGTCCGTGCGATCTGGTCGGTGGCGGCCACGAGCTCGCCCATCGAGTCCCAGCGGCCCTCGATGAGCTGCTGGTGCGGGCCGTCGGCCAGGTGGACCGGCACGTCGACGTCGCCGGCCTTGAGCGTCCGCGTCGGCAGGTCGAGCGTGAACGTGACGTCCGGCTGCACCTCGGCGAGGTCCATCAGGAGCGCCATGTCGGCCTCGTCGACGGTGACGCACGGAATGCCCATCGCCAGGCAGTTGCCCTGGAAGATCTCGGCGAACGACTCGCCGACGATGGCGTCGATGCCCTGACCCCAGCGCATGATCGCCTGCGGCGCGTGCTCGCGCGACGAGCCGCAGCCGAAATTGCGATTGACGAGCAGGATGCGGGCGCTCGCGTGGCGCGGGTGCTCGAACGGGTGCACCGTGTTGGCCCGACGCTGCTGCGCGCGATCGTCCTCGAAGACATGGGCGCCGAGTCCCTCGAAGACGACGCACTTCAGGTAGCGCGCCGGGATGATGCGGTCGGTGTCGATGTCGTGGCCGCGAACCGGAATGGCCGGGCCGGCGATCGTGGTACGGGTCGAGTCGATCATGACGAGGCGCTCCCATCGGCGGCGAAGTCGAAGAGGTCGCGGGCGTCGGTGACCTCGCCCTTGATGGCGGCAGCGGCCACCATGACGGGCGACATCAGCAGCGTGCGACCCGTCGGCGAGCCCTGGCGGCCCTTGAAGTTGCGGTTCGAGGACGAGGCGCAGAGCTGACTGCCCTCGAGCTTGTCGGGGTTCATGGCGAGGCACATGGAGCAGCCCGCCTCGCGGAAGTCGAAGCCGGCGTTGCGGAAGATCGTGTCCCAGCCGCGCCGGATCATCTCCTCGCGCACCGGCTGCGATCCTGGGACGACCAGCGCCTTCACGTGCGCCGCCACCTTGAACGGGCGTCCCTCGATGTGACGCACGACCTCGGCGAAGTCCGACAGGCGCCCGTTGGTGCAGGAACCGATGAAGGCGACGTCGATCTTCGTGCCCGCGAGCGGGAGGCCGGGCTCGAGGGCCATGTACTCGTACGCCTCCGCGATGAGTGGCTGCTCGCCGGCGGCGAACGAGCTGGTCTCCGGCAGCGCCGCGGTGACGGGCGTCGACTGCGCCGGCGTGATGCCCCACGTCACCATCGGCTCGATGTCCTCGCCGCGGAGCACGACGACGTCGTCGTAGTGCGCATCGGCGTCGGAGCGCACCGAGCTCCAGTAGGTGACGGCGGCGTCCCAGGCCGCACCCGACGGTGCGTACTCGCGTCCCTGCAGGTAGGCGTAGGTGGTGTCGTCGGGATTGACGTAGCCGCAGCGCGCACCGCCCTCGATCGACATGTTGCAGAGGGTCATGCGCTCCTCCATCGAGAAGCGGTCGATGACCTCGCCGGCATACTCGTAGGCGTAACCCACGCCGCCGTGCACGCCGAGCTTGTTGATGACGTAGAGCGTGACGTCCTTCGCGTACACGCCCGGACGCAGCCGGCCGTTCACCTCGATGCGCCGCACCTTGAGACGGTCCATCGCCAGGCACTGGCTCGCCAGGACGTCGCGCACCTGCGACGTGCCGATGCCGAATGCAATGGCGCCGAACGCACCGTGCGTCGAGGTGTGCGAGTCGCCGCAGCAGATCGTCATGCCGGGCTGCGTGAGGCCCTTCTCCGGGCCGATGACGTGCACGATGCCCTGCTGGCCCGACGTGGGCGGGAAGAAGGGGATGCCGTACTGCGCCACGTTGCGCTCGAGGTGCTGCAGCATCTCCTCGGCGAGCGGGTCGACCAGCGGTCGCGCCTGGCTGTGCGTCGGAATGATGTGGTCGACGGTGGCGAACGTGCGCTCCGGGTGGAGCACGCCGACGCCGCGGTCGCGCAGCATCGAGAACGCCTGCGGCGAGGTCACCTCGTGGATCAGGTGCAGGCCCATCAGCAGCTGCACCTGGCCCGACGGCAGACGGCGGACCGTGTGCGCATCGAACACCTTCTCGTAGAGCGTCTTTCCCATGTGAGTCTCCGTTGGTCAGTCGGGCTGGCGGGTGGCGTAGGCCTCGAGGCGCGCGACGAGTGCGGCGCTGAAGCGGGTGAAGTTGCGCAGCGCCGCGGCATCGAGGTCCATCCACACCGATTCGATCGCGTCGCGGCGACTGGTGCGCAGCGCGTCCAGGGTCTTCGTGCCGCGGGCGGTGAGGACGTAGTGGCGCTGGCGGCCGTCGTTCGGCGATACCGACACCGAGATCAGCTTCTTGTCGAGCAGCTGGCGGATGATGCGCGACACGGCGGCGGCGGTGCTCTCGCGGTCGCGCGCGAACATCGACGGCATGAAGTGCTCGGTGGCGATCTCCTCGAGCACCCGCCACTGCTGCTCGCTGAGCCCGGCGCTCTGCGCCAGCTGCAGCCGACGCTGCTGGAACAGGTCGGCCAGGCGCTGGAGCTGGGCGATGGCGCCGTGCACGTCGTCGACCGCGGGCTTCATTGGGGCTTATAGTTAACCGAGGTTAACTATTCGGTCAAGCCCACTACCGGCAGCTCAGACGTTGGGCTCGGACGGGATCGCGAAGCGTTCCTGATAGCGGGCGTAGCGCCGACGCTCGGTCGCGACGTCGAGGCCGGCGTCGGCCAGCGTGTAGCGATGGCGGCCGTGCTTGTCGCGGGGATTCTCCGCCAGGAAACGCCGCATGCGCGCCTCGGCGTCCGGCGTGAGCTCGCGTCCGAAGTGCGTGTAGATGCGTCGCACCATCGTGATCTCGTCCGCCAGCAGCTCGCGGAACTGCATGTCGAAGAGCTGGTCCGGGCCGAGCCCGAGTCGATCGCGCGTCGCCATGTTCCGCTCGAGGCCGCCCGCGAGCAGCGTGGTCCACTCGGCGCCGATCTCGCTTGGGTCGATGTCGTCGGACGCCAGGCGACGGAGCAGCGAGACCAGGCTCGTCAGCGAGGCCACCACCGCGAGCGGGTCGCGATGGGTCTGCACGATGCAGGCGTCGGGATAGACGGCGAGGAGCGCGTCGAGCATCCAGAGATGGCCCGGCGACTTGAGGACCCACCGGTCGGTGGGACAGCGCCACTGGAAGTACTGCAGCTGACGGCGATGCGACGCGTAGAGCGGTCGCATGTCGGCCTGGTTCAGCCACGCCTGATACGTCGGCACGCGGTGCGTGGTGCTCCAGACCATGCTGGCGAAGTCGAGCTGCATCAGCGCGACGCACTCCTGCGGCAGCATCGCCCCCATCGGGTGCATCGACTTGAACCCCGGGATCAGACGGTCGACGCCGGCGAGGTGTTTGTCGACCGCGGCGATACGCGCGTCGCTGTCGTAGGTCGCGCGCTCGGGAGGCGGCCAGGGGTGCATCACCTCCCAGCTCATCGGGACGCGATTGGCGGGGTCCTGCCCCAGCAGCTCGTGCAGGATGGACGTCCCCGTGCGCGGTAGGCCGACCACGAAGAGGGGTCGCGTGACGGGCGCGGCGCCGATCTCCGGATGGCGGCGGTGCGCGTCGACGATGCGCAGCCGGTTCTCGAGCAGACGGAGCAGATCGGTGCGCGCGATGATGCGGCCGAGCGTGGTGAGCGCGGCCTCGCCCTCGAGCGACGCCAGCAGATGGCGCAGCGGCGCGCGGAACCACGGATCGCCGAAGTCGTCGAGGCCGGTGGCGCGGCGGGCGCGTGCGAGCAGTGTCTCCTCGTCGAGGCCGGGGAGTGCCAGGCCGCCGCGGGCGAGCAGACCGCCGACGCCGTTCAGGGCGCGGACGGGAAGGGGCAGGGCATGCGTCGCCGCAGACACTGCCGGCACTCAAAGCACGAGCAGTTACCCGCATGCCAGCGCTCAGAGGGCCCGGATCGCGCGCACCGGCGTCGTCAGCAGGCGCTGGCGCAGGGCGTCGTCGGGATGGTCGATCGAATCGACGTAGCCGACGAACCACACGATCATCCGCGCGTACCACTGATGTGCGCGCACGAAGCGCAGCACGACGTCGGCGCCCTCGGGTCCGGTGACGTCGGTGACGTACACGCGAAGCCGACGGCCGTGCACCGCGGCCCACGCCAGCGGCTCGGCGTCGACGTTCCGCACCCATGCCGCGTTGCGACCGTAGGCGGGCTGGACGTACCACACCCCGGGCGCTTCACCGACGACGTCGAGCACGACGGTGTGCGTACGACCGCTGCGTCGTCCGATTGTCTCGAGCACGATCCAGTCGATGCCGACGATGCGCTCGAGGCCGCGGACGCCGGCGCGGTGCAGGACGAGCGGCACGCGGAAGAGCCACCGGCGGATCATGCCAGGCGCACCGGGTGGCTTGCGATTTTTCTTGACCGCCGGGGGCATTGTCGTGCTATCCGGGCGCGGTTCCATACAACGTCACTAACTCCGGTCTATCCGGAGGAGGGTTCGGCATGTCGATCCGTCGGTCCGCCGTCCTGCTGGCGCTGGCCCTCTCGGCTGGTTCCGCTGCCGCCCAGTCACTGTCGACCCCGGCGTTCCTGAACCAGAGCAACCCGAACGAGCTCTTCCTCGGGACGACCGCTGTCCCGAGCTTCGAGCGCGAGACGAGCGCCAGCGTCGTCTCGTCGGCGGCGGGCGCATTCGTGACCCGGTTCGTGGCGTTGGTGACGGCCGATGGCGACGGTGGACCCGGTGCCGGGTTGGGCGAATCGCTGTTCGCCGACTACACCGTGTCCTTCCTTGCAACTGCTCCCGGCGCGTACCGGCTCACGGTCGACACCGCGATGCGGGGCGAGCTGCACCTCGTGAACGACGGCGCGAGCGGCGCGTCGGCCGACATCGGAGCCGTCTCCGGCTTCTCGACCGGTGGCACCGTGATCAACGGCGGTCTCTCGCTCCCCGATGCGGGCATCGTCGGCGGGTCGTCCGGTGCGTCCTCGCCGATCGACCAGAGCAACGCGGCCACCATCTTCGGCGTGAGCAACGGGGCTCCGGTCGCACACGCGCTCCGGTTCCAGTGGTCGAACGTCGCGTCGACCGACGCCACGCCAGGTGACGAGGCGGCGGTCCGACTCGGCGCCACCTCCGACGTTCCCACCGAGACGGCAGGCGACTATCCCGGCAGCCCGGCACGCCTGCAGGCGGATGATGGCCACTTCGTGACGGTTACCATCGAGAGTCTGTGTGGCAATGGGGTCCTCGATGCGGGTCCCAGCTACACGGAGTCCTGCGACCTGGGGCCGGCGAACGGCCAGCCCGGCTCGTGCTGCACCGCCGCGTGCACGTTCGTCACGGCGGGTACCGGCTGCAGCGACGGCAACGCCTGCACCACGGGCGAGACCTGCAGCGCCGGCGTCTGCGGCGGTGGTGCCGCACAGACGTGCGGCCTCTGTGAGACCTGTAGCCCGATGGGCGGCTGCATCGAGGGGCCGCGCACCGGTTGCACCGTGCCGACGTCATCCTTCAAGGCGAAGCTGCAGCTGAAGGATCGCACGCCGGACACCGGCGACCTGCTCAACTGGAAGTGGATCCGCGGCGGCGCGACGTCGACGTCGGAGTTCGGAAGTCCGACGACCACCGATGACTACGCCCTCTGCGTCTTCGGGAACGCGGGGCTGCTGATGAAGACGCTGGCGCCGGCAGGCGGCACGTGCGGCACCAAGCCGTGCTGGAAGGCGATCAGCATCAAGGGCTTCAGCTACAAGGACAAGGACCGCTCGCCAGGCGGTCTCGACAAGGTGCTGCTGAAGGCGGGTCTCGCCGGCAAGGCGAAGGCCTTGGTGAAGGGAAAGGGCCCGAACCTTCCCAACCTGCCGCTGCCCCTGCCGCTGCCCGCCATCGTGCAGCTGCAGACCGAGAACGGCGAGTGCTGGGAGTCGACGTTCTACACCGCCGGCGTGCTGCAGAACGACGCCACCCAGTTCAAGGGCAGGGCGGGCTCGCCGAGCGGCGCCTTCCTCGACTGACGATGAGTGGCCGCTACACCTTCGGGCGCACGCCGTGCGTCTCGAAGGTGATGCGGCTGCCGGGCGGTACCGACTCGACCAGCCAGACGTTGCCGCCGATGGTCGAGTGCGCGCCGATGGTGGTCTGGCCGCCGAGGATGGTGGCACCGGCGTAGATGGTGACGTGATCCTCGAGGGTCGGATGGCGCTTCGTGCCACGATCGGCGGCCGGACCGCGCTCGAGGCTCATCGCTCCCAGCGTGACGCCCTGGTAGATCTTCACGTTGTTGCCGATGGTGCTCGTCTCGCCGATGACGACGCCGGTGCCGTGGTCGATGAAGAACGACTCGCCGATCTCGGCGCCCGGATGGATGTCGATACCGGTGATCGAGTGCGCGTGCTCGGCCATGATCCGCGGCAGCATCGGGACGCCCTGGCGATGCAGCTCGTGGGCGATGCGGTGGACGGTGATGGCTTCGATGGAGGGATAGCTGAAGATGACCTCCTCGACGCTGTTGGCCGCCGGATCGCCCTGGAACGCGGCGAGCACGTCCTTCGACAGCATGGAGCGCAGCTCGGGGAGGGTGCGCATGAGCCCGACGGCGGCGGTCACCGGCCAGTCGGCATCGCGGGCGCCGGTGGTGGAGCGGAAGCCCTCGTAGTCGACGGCACGTCGGATCTGCTCGACCAGGATCTCGTAGGCCGGGTAGATGTGCGACGAGATCGCGAAGCGGAGCTTGCCCTCGTCGAGGTCACCCGTCGTGTAGTAGCCGAGGTAGGTGACGGCTTTCAGGTGGTTCAGGGCCTCGATCACCTGACGCTTGTTGGGGAGGTTTGCGGTGCCCAGGCTGTCGATGAGCCGCCCGGCGCCGTAGCTGGCGGCCACCTGACCGATCACGTCCTCGAGGTCTCCCAGCCGCTGTGTGGTCATCCCTATCGCCCCCCGTGCGGTCCGATCACCGCTGGCCTCCGACCCTCCTAACGTGGGTCGGGATCACGGGCAAACCGGCCCGCAGGGCGTTTTTTTCCTCGCAACCCGACCGCCCCTGGACTATTCTCGGCGCATGCGTCGCGTGCTCGCTCTCCTCGTGCTGGTGGCCGCCATGACCGCCGTCGTGCCGTCCGGGGCCGACGTCATCACGGAACAGACGGTCACCGCGATCCCGCAGACCGAGGAACAGCAGGTCGTCGCCATCGCCCAGCCGCAGGAGCAGGACGTGCAGGCGATGGACGTCTCGGGCGTCCAGATCGTCGGTCCGAACATCCCGCCCACCGAGGCGGATCGCACCGCGTCCGCCGCCGGCAAGATCGTGCTCGGGGTCGCATCGGCCGCCCTGTCGCTCGGCGCCACGGCGGCGATGCTCATGTTCCTCTAGCAGCCCTGGCTTTTCGTTCGTCGATGGGTTAGACGCAGCCTGTCCTCGAGCTGACCGGCATCTTCGACGCAGGGTCCGCTCGAACCGGCACGCGGCAGGGTAGGGCTTTCGAGAGACACCGCGTGCGGCCGCGAGGCCCGGAAGGCCTCGAAGCAGCCTGTCCTCGCCCGGGGTCTACCGGGCATCGGCACCCAGGCGAACTTTACTAAGGTGGCAACGCTGAAGAGCGGAGACCCTGAGACCACCCCCCCGGTCGGTCTCGACGACATCCGTCGCGTCGCGCGCGAGCAGTTCGGTATCAACCGGCTGCATCGCGAGCAGGAACGCGCCATCGTCTCCGTGCTGGGAGGGAAGGACACCCTTCTCATCATGCCGACGGGTGGCGGCAAGTCACTCTGCTACCAGCTGCCGTCACTGTTCCTGCAGCGGCCCACCGTGGTTGTGTCGCCGCTGCTGGCCCTCCTCGAGGACCAGTACCAGAAGCTGCAGCATCACAAGGTGCCGGCCGTCCGGCTCGACAGCACGGTCGGCGCCGTCGCACGGCGCGAGGCGCTCGCCCGCATCGCCCAGGGCGGCTCCCTCCTCATCCTCACCACGCCCGAGACGTTGGCCGGTGCCGAGCTGGGACGACTGCTCGAGATCGTCCCGCCCGATCTGGTGGCGGTCGACGAGGCGCACTGCATCTCGGAGTGGGGCCACGACTTCCGTCCGGCATACCTCGCCCTCGGCCAGCGCCTGCAGCAGCTCAAGACCGGCCGCATCCTCGGCCTCACGGCCACGGCCACGGCCCCGGTACGTGAAGACATCGTCCGCTACCTGGCGCTGCGCGAGCCGGAGATCATCGTCGCGTCGCCCCATCGCGCCAACCTCCTGTTCGAGGTGCGACGCGCCCGCGGCGACGAGAAGCTGCGCCAGCTTGCCAAGCTGGCGCGACGGATGCCCCGTCCCGGCATCGTCTACTGCTCCACCACCAAGGCGGTCGACGACGTGTGGCTCGGGCTGCGGCTCATCAAGATTCCGTGCGCGCGCTACCACGGCAAGATGACCGACAAGGAGCGCGTGCTGCATCAGGCGCGCTTCATGCGGAAGGGCAAACGCATCGTCATGGTGGCGACGAGCGCGTTCGGCCTCGGCATCGACAAGCCCGACATCCGCTACATCGTGCACTACCAGGCGCCGGCGTCGCTCGAGCGCTACGTGCAGGAGGCGGGGCGCGCCGGCCGCGACGGCCAGATCGCGCGCTGCATCCTGCTGTTCGACGAGAGCGATCTCGAGATCCAGGAGCACCTGCTCTCGCTGTCGCGCCTGTCGCCGACGCTGCTGGGTGGCTTCGGCCGTGCGTTCGCGGCGTGGGCGGGTGAGGAGCGCGATCCCAACATCGAGGAGCTGGCGTTGTCGGCCGGCATCTCGCAGCGCGCCGCCACGTCGCTCGTCACCGTCCTGGTCGAGGCCGGCGTGTGCGAGCGGCTGCCGCAGAACCGGGTGCGACCGCTGGTGCCGCTGGACGAGCTGGTCGAGCGCGTCGAGAGCCTGCGCAGTCGTTTCGAGGTGCTGCGTCGTGAAGATGCGCGCCGCCTGCGCGCCGTCACCGAGTACGCCGACGATCCGGGCTGCCGCAGCGTCGCGCTGCGCCGCTACTTCGGTGACATCGAGCCGCGGCCGTGTGGGCGCTGCGATCTCTGTCGCTCGCAGGGCGTGGCCGAGCCCGGTGGGCGCGGCGCGGGGCGAAAGCGCCGCGGTCGCGATCGCCGCCAGGGCAACGTGACGCCGCCGCCGGCCGAGCGGCCGGCCGTCGCCGCGTCGGGCGGCGAGCGCGCCGCAGGGCAGCGTGCGCCGCAGCAGGCGGCCGAGGGCGATCGCCGCCGGCGCCGCCGCCGCCGCGGGCGCCGCGGCAACGCGCCGGGCGACGCCACGCAGCCGCAGCCGATCGAGGCGGCGCCGCCGGTGCCCTTCATCCTCCCGCCGCTCGACGATCCCGGCGCCGACGACCTCGCCGCCGAGCTCGGCGCGCCCGGCCTGCCACCACCCGACGACGAGGTCGCGGCTGCTCCCGCCGAGGGGGCGGGACCGGCCCCGGCGCGGCGTCGCCGGCGGCGTCGCCGCCGCGGACACGGGCCGCGGCCCGATGCCGCGGGTGGTGCGCCGAGCGAGCCGCGCGTCGCCGGGCCCGACGACTCCGGTCAGGCGTAGCGGATCGCTTCGGTCGGCGGCAGCCGTGCTGCCTGCCACGCCGGCCACAGCCCCGCCAGCGCCGCCATCACGGGTGGCGCCAGGGCGGTGACGAGCGCCAGACGCATCGTCACCAGGAAGATCGGCGCGCCGAGCCGCTCCGTGACCGCGTTGAGCGCGCCCGCCGTCGCAGCACCGACCCCGAAGCCGACGGCGGTGCCGAGCAGGCCGAGGATCGTCGCCTCGAGCAGGAGCTGCCCCACCACCTGACGTCGTGTGGCCCCGATCACGCGTCGCAGGCCGATCTCGCGGCGGCGCTCGACGACAGCGGTGAACATCGTGTTCGCCACCGCCAGCGACGCCACCAGCAGCGCGATCAGCCCACTGCCCAGGATGATGCCGTTCAGGACGCCGAGCGCTCGATCGATCTGCGCCGCCGCCTCGCCCGGCGACATCACCGAAATGCCGGGCACCTGCTCGCGGATGCGCGCGGCGACGGCTTCCGGATCCTCGCCCGTCTTCCAGAACACCGCGGCGGCGGTGGCGATCGGCAGGACGCTCGCGCCGGGCACCATGACGAGCTTCCGCAGCAGGGGCTCGGTGTCGATGAGGAGACGTTGCGCGGTCGGGAACTGCATCATGACGAAGCTGTCGGGGCCGGTGAGCGTCGACTCGAGCAGGCCGACGACGGTGAAGTCGTGCTTGCGAACGGTGATCGTCGCGCCGAGGCCGGCGCCGAAGTGGCGCGCCACCTGGCTGCCGAGCACGACCTCGTCGGGGCCCTCGACGAAGCGTCCCTCGCGGATGCGCGGCGGCGGCGCGACCTGGTTGTGCTCGAGGAGCGCCACGTCGACGCCGAACACGAGCGGCATCAGCGTGAACGGCAGCGACGCCGGCGTCTCGGCGACCGGGAAGACGATGATCGGCGCCACGACGTCGACGCCCGCCACCGCGCGCACCGCCGCCAGCTGCTCGCCGGCGATGAGCCCCGCGCGCGACATGCCCGACGATGCGCTGCCTCCCGTGCCGCTGACGGTGATCTGTCCGGCGGCGAAGTCGCGTCCGCCCTGGACGAGGCGGCCGACCTTCTCGGAGAGCGCGCCCAGCAGCACGAGCGTGGCGACGCCGATCGCGATGCCGCCGGCGGTGAGCATGCTGCGTAGCCGGCGGCGCCGGAGCTCGCGAATCGCCTGGGCCAGCATGGAGCGCCCGGTCTGTAGACGAGGTGATTCCGGGGCGCAACCAGGCGGTTGCCGACGACGGCGACGGGGAGTAGAGGCGATGGCGGGGAGGGGGAGCCGATGCAGGTCGAGGAAGAGATGGAATCCTCGAGCGCCTGGAGCGTCGTGCCGCGGATCGCCGGTGGTGCCCTCGCGGTGCCGGTCGTTCTCGGATTCGTCGCGCTCGGCGCCGTGGTGGTGGTGGGACGATCGCTGCGCGATGCGGTCGGGTGGGGCGCCGAGAAACCCAGTTAGCAGCGCGAAAAATCGCGCGTCGCTGTCGACGTCCCGTGGCGTGTGCGCTACAGTGCGGGCCGTCTTCGTTGTCGGGGAGGTGGTGGAGTGGCTCAGCTTGGACAGCTGCCGGTCCCGCGCACCGAGCGTGCCGCGGGCGGCCCTTCGGGCATCCAGGCGCGACTTCGGTCGGCGCTGTTGGTGCGGGGTTGGGGCAAGAAGCCCGAGCCGCGCGTTCGTTTCGGGCAGCCCTTCCTGCCCGGCCTCGCGCAGCTCGGACCGGAGCATCGTCTCGGCGCCGCGCCGGTGCTTGCACGCGCCGCGGCCGTGCGTGACGGGCGCTTCACGTATCTCGGCCACACGGTCACGTTCGACGACGCCATCGAGTGGAGCCCGCGCGGCACCTCCGAGGCGTGGCGAACCGCGCTGCAGGGCCTCGACGACGTCGTGGCGCTCGGCATCGCCGCCGCGCTCGCCGCGTCGCCCGACGAGCGGCTCAGTTACTGGCACGCCGCCACCGGGCTGCTGAATGCCTGGCTCACGTCGGGCCGTCCCGGCAACAACGTGGCCGCGCAGGCGCGGCGCATCGTCAGCCTGATCCACCTGCACGCCTGCTTCGCGGCCGAGCTGCGCGCCGATCCGCATGCGCGTCGCGCGCTCCTCGACACCCTCTACGGTGATGCCGTCGGCCTCGCCGTGGCCGCGCCCCGACAGCCGTCGGAGCCGTCGCTGGTCGCGGTCGGCCGTGCGCTCTTCATGGCCGGACGCTTCTTCGACGGTATGGAGGCGCGCGAGTGGCTCGATGCCGGCACGGCACTGCTCTGGGCCCAGCTGCGCGAGCAGGTCCACGAGGACGGCGGCCATCGCGACCGCTGCCCGGCGTGGCATGCGTTCGCCCTCACCGAGTACCTCGAGGTGCTCGCCATCCTGCGCGCCAGCAACGACGACGTGCCGATGTGGGGCCGCAAGCGCATCAAGGGCATGGCCGACTTCCTGGCGCGCGTGATGCATCCCGACGGCACGCTGCCGCTGCTCGCCGGTGCGCCGGTCGAGGTGCGTCCGCCGCGGGAGATTCTCGCCACCGCCGCCGTGGTCCTGCACGAGTCGGCGTTCGCGCTCCCGGGCGAGCTGCCCGGCGTGTGGCCGCTGCTGGTCGCGGGCGAGAGCGGCCGGCGCGTCTATGCGTCGCTGCCGCGCGGACCGCTGCCGCTCGAGTCGCGGGCGTTGCGTCGCACCGGCTACTACGTGCTTGCTGGCGGTACCGGCGACGCGATGTTCCTCGACGGCGGCACGCCGCGCGTCGAGGGTGCCGCCGGCGGATTCCCGTACGAGCTGTCCGTCGGTGGGCGGCAGCTCATCGTCGGTCCCGGTGCGCCGGCCGATCCGCAGCACGCGCTCGCCGGCTACGCCGCCAGCACGCGAGCGCGCAACGTGCTCATCGGCCGCACCGCCGCCACCGCCACGCCGCTGCGCACCGCCGGCGTCGAGAGCGAGACGCACTGGGCCGTGCGCGACGGCCTCGTGTTCTTCTCGGGCATCGATCATGCCGTCGCCGAGATCCGTCACCGTCGGTGTGTCTTCTGCCTGCCGGGCCGCTTCTGGATCGTCTGCGACGAGCTCGACGGCAGCGGGCTGTGGGAAGGCGAGTCGCTGGTGCACCTGCACCCCGAGACGCGCGTCAAGGCCATGTGCGACGGCCACCCGCGCTTCATCGCCGGCATCGACGAGCGCGCCTGGGTGTCGGTCATCTTCGCCGGCGCCGACGAGGTGCGTCTCAGCACCGGTGTCGACGGACCGCGGCCGCAGGGCTGGCACGGCGTGGCACCCGGCAGCTTCCGGCCGGCACCCACCATCGCGCTCGCGACGCGCGGCACGCTGCCGCTCGTCTCCGGCTATGCGCTGCTGCCGCGCAACACCGAGTCGGCCGAGCTGGCCTTCGAGCGCGACGCCTTCCAGCTGCGCGCCTCGCTGCGCGTCGGTGCGCGCGAGTACCAACTCACGGTCGTGCAGAACGAGGTCGAGCTCGTCGTGAGCTCGTAGGTCCGTGCTCGCACTCATCGGCTGGTCGGACGGCCCGCCCAGGCCCGGGGCCTGGAGCGGCAGCAGCGGCAGTGGCGCGACGGTCGTGCTGTCGCCGCTGCGCAGTGGTGCGGCAACCACCATGGCCACGAGCGCCAGCGGTCAGCGCCGCGTGCTGGTCACCGGCGTGCTCTACAACCGGCACGAGCTGGCGAGCGGCATGGCGCCGGCGGAAGAGGGCGGCCGCATCGACGAGGCGCAGGTCGTCCTGCGGCTGTACGAGGAGCGCGGCGCACAGGGCATGACGGCGCTGCGCGGCGCGTTCGCCGCGTGCATCTGGGACGGACGCCGCAGCCAGCTGCTCCTGATCCGCGACCAGCTCGGCATGATGCCGCTCTACGTCGCGCACGACGGCCCACGCCTCGGCGCGTCGTCGACGCTGGCGCCGCTGCTGCGTCTGCCGGGCGTCTCCAACACCTGGGATGCGCGCGCGCTCGATGCCTTCCTCACGCTCGGCTGCGTCCCCGGAACGGCCACGGTGTATCCGGCGGTGCGCCAGGTGCGACCCGGCGAGCTGCTGGTGTGGGACGAGGGACGGCTGCGCCAGCAGCGCTACTGGCACCTCGCGTTCCCGGAGCGTCGCCTGCTACGGGCCGACGGCGCGGGCCTGGTGCGCCAGCGGCTGCTCGAGTCGTTGGCACTACGGCAGGCGGGCAGCAAGAGCAGCCTGCTGCTCTCGGGTGGGCTCGACGCCGCGGCGGTCCTGGTGGCGTCGGTGGCCGAGCGCCAGCCACCGGTGCGCGCCGTCACCGTCGGTGGTCTCGAACGCGAGGTCCGCGGCGCCGCGCGCCTCGCCGCGCGCGCCGGTGTCGAGCACGTCGTCGTCGACGGCACCATCGACTGGACGACGGTCGTCGACGAGGTGCTGGCGACGCACGGTGGTCCCGCCGGGAGCCTCGACGCGCTCCTACTCGGTCCGGCGCTGGCCATGGCGGGCGGTCACCGATCGGTCGCGCTCGCCGGCCATGGCGGCGAGGAGGTGCTCGGCGGTGCCGCGGTCTTCCGCGCCTGGCTCGCGGTCGCGCGCTATCAGCGCTTGCCCGGCGTCGTGCGCGAGGCGGCCGAAGTGTGGGCGCACATGGTGCCCAACGGCCCGGTGGGCTGGCTCGTCGGCCTGGCGCCGCTCGCGCCGGTGGCGTTCTTCTCGCGCCAGGCCAGCCTCTTTCCGCCCGAGGACCGCGCCGAGCTCTACACGCCCGACGCGCTGGCACTCGTCGGCGAGAGCAGCGCCGAGGAGCTGCTCGCCGGGCTGTTCGCCGACGCCATGGCCGCGGGCGCGTCCAATCCGCTCGACGCCATCCACCACGTCGCTCTCCATCTGCGCCTGCCGCAGCTGAGCGCGCTGCACGCTGATGCCGCCGCGCGCGGCATCGATCTGCGCTTCCCGTTCGTGGACCATCGCCTGGCACAGGTCGTCGCCAGCATGCCGCCAGAGCGTCGGGGCACGCCGAGCCAGCGCCAGCTGCTGCTGCGTCGCGCCCTGGCGGGGCTTCTACCGTCGGCGGTTGGACGACAGGCACACCGTCCGCTCGTGCCCGCCGCGGAGGCGTGGTCGAGCGGCACGTTGCGCGACGTCCTCGAGGACACGCTGTCGCCGGCACGCGTGCACGCGCAGGGGTTGTTCCGTCCCGAGGCCGTGGCGCGGATCCGCGCCGAGCATGCGAGCGGCGTGCGCGACCACGGCGCGCGGCTGTGGGCGTTGATCCTCACCACGCGTTGGCTCGATCGGTTGGGCTGGGCCACGGCCGCGTGGGCCGAGCGCGCCGTCGGCTGACGTCGGCTATTCCAGCACGCCGGCGGTGACGAGCGCGGTGATGCGATCGTCGTCGTAGCCCAGCACGTCGGTCAGGATGGCGTTCGTGTCCTGCCCGTACGTCGGCGCCGGTCCGGTGATGTGGGCCGGTGTCCGCGACAGGTGGAAGCGCGACGTCTCGATCGTCGTCGTGCCGTGCACCGGGTGCGGGATCTGCTGGAAGTGCCCGCGGTGCAGCAGCTGCGGGTCGACGACCAGCTCGCCGGAGTTCTGCACCGCGCTGGCGGCGATACCGCGCGCCTGCAGCAGCACCTCGACGTCGTGCATGTCGCGGCCCGCCGTCCAGGCCGCCACGGCCGCGTCCAACGCGTCGGCATTGGCGTGACGGTCGGCGGCCGTGACGAAGCGCGTGTCGCCGGCGAGCGCCGGCTGCTCCATGGCGTCGCAGAGCGCGCGCCACTGCGCGTCGCCGTCGACGGCGATCGCCACCCAGCGGTCGGTGCCGGCGGCGGGATACACGCCATGCGGAGCGAGGTCGCGGTCGCGATTGCCGACGCGTCCGGCGACGCGCCCGTTGACGGTGTAGTCGAGCAACGCCGGGCCGAGGAAGTGGATCGACGCCTCGGCCTGCGACAGGTCGATGTGCTGGCCGCAACCGGTGCGCCGCCGATACTCGAGTGCGGCCAGGATGGCGGCGGTGATGTAGCGCGGCGAGACGTAGTCGGTGTAGGCGCTGAACGGGCCGGCGGGCGGACGATCGGGCCAGCCGCCGAGATTCGAGAAGCCGGAGATTGCCGCGGCCAGATTGCCGTAGCCGGCGAACGACGCCAGCGGCCCCGTCTGCCCCATGAGGCATGAGCTCAGCATGATGACGTCGGGTTTCACGGCACGGAGCGCATCGTAGCCGAGCCCGAAGCCGCGCATCGCCTTCGGCGAGAACGACTCCGTCACCACGTCGGCCCAGCGCACCAGGTCGAGCACGACCTCGCGTCCCTCGGGCCGGCTCGGGTCGAGCGTCAGCATGCGCTTGCCGACATTGAGGTTCTGGAAGATGCCGGAGCTCTCGGGTCCGGGGACACCGCCGTGGTAGGGCGCCAGCGTGCGCGCGGTGTCGATGCGACGGGTGGACTCGATGCGCACGACCTGCGCGCCGTAGTCGGCGAGGACGCGGGTGGCGGTGGGGCCCGCCATGACCCACATGAAGTCGAGCACCTTGACGTCGTCGAGTGCCTGCATCGCCTACACCACGCCGCGCCGCTCGAGCTCGGCGACGTCGAGACCGAGCTCGGCGTAGACCTCGGCGTTGTGCTCGCCGACCGTCGGCGGCCGCCGCCGCCAGCGCAGCGGGGTCGCGCTGAACTTCGCGAATGGACCGGGGTAGGTGACGCTGCGACCGATGTCTGAATGTGCCATCGGCTGCCAGTAGTCGCGCGCCGCGAGCTGCGGGCTCGCCACCACCTCGTCGAGGGTCGCGACCGGCGCCATGACGAGACCACGGGCGACGGCGGCGGCGAGCAGCTCGGCCTTCGTCCGCGAGCGCGTGAAAGACTCGACGACGCGCTTCACGCGCTCGAACTCCTCGAGCGGCTCGGCACCGCTCAGGAGCAGCTGCGTGTACTCGAGCCAATTCTTGTCGCGTGTCGCGGCGTCGCAGGCGCCCTGCTCGTAGAGGTACTCCATCAGGCGGCGCGAGAAGGGGCCGATGGCGGAGCCGAACAGGAACGTGATGGCGACGTGGCCGTCGCTGGCGGGGAACAGCAGGCGCAACGTCAGCGGGCCGTTCTTGAGACCGCCGGCGGTGCGACGCACCTCGGGCGCGCCGAGCGCGGCGCACAGGATGTAGGACTGCGTCGCCTGCGCGACGGACTGCTGCGCCGAGACGTCGACGTGCTGCCCGCGGCCGGAGCGCTGCCGCTCGTGATGCGCGATCAGCGCACCGACCGCGGCGTCGGCGCTTGCGTGCAGGTACGCCTGCGGGACGGGGAGGCGCACCGGTGGACGATCGTCGTCGCCGGTGAGGACCAGCGGCCCGCCGGCGGCGAGGAGGATCAGGTCGCTGTCGGCCCAGTGCGCCTTCGGCCCGGTCTGCCCCCACGGCGTGATCGAGACGTAGACCAGCGACGGGTCGAGCGCCGCGGGTCCGAGGTCGCGCGCCGGCATGACGCCGGGATCGTCGGACTCGATGACGAAGTGCGCGCTCGCAGCGAGGCGACGGAAGATGTCGCGGCCCTCGGGACGCTCGAGGTCGAGCGTGATGCTGCGTTTGTTGCGCGCATACGACCACCACACCAGCGACCGATCGGGATCGACGACGTCGTCCGCGAACGGACCGAGCCGGCGCGCCGGCGATCCGCCCGGGGGCTCGACCGCGATCACGTCGGCGCCGAGATCGGCGAGCATCTGGCCGCACAACAGGCCGCGCGCGTTCGTGCAGTCGAGGACGCGATAGGGGGAGAGCATCGCCCGTCACTCCACGGTGACGTGGGCGACGCAGGCGAAGGAGGTGTACCAGAAGTCGCGACCGAAGCCGGCCGCCGGGAACACCACCGACTGGATGGGGCTCGCGGTGGCGGCGCGGGCGCGCTCCACGCCGCTCTCGATGTCGACGACGACGACGTCATCGCCGGTATCGCCGTGATCGTTGACGACGAGCTCGCCGGTGTCGGGGTAGCGGATCAGATGGCTCGCGGTGCCGTAGTGGCGCGACCACAGCGGCTCGAGCCGGCCGTCGACGAAGCGGAACGCGGCCAGGATGCCGTTGGCCGAGTCGTACGCGACCGCGATGCGGCGTTCGGGATCGTAGATCGGTGGGTTCGTGATCGCCCCGGCGGGCAAACCGCTCACCGCCACCAGCTCGAAGTCGCCGCTCGCGAGCGAGGCGCGCACGAGATGCACCGGGCCGGTCGCGACGCCCGCACCGCGCATCGTGCCGCTGAAGCGATGATCGCCGTTGTCCATGAACCAGATGTGCTCGCCGGCGAGCACGGGGTCCCAGCCGTACGACTGGTCGACGAAGCAGCGATACGGGACGCGCCAGTCGGCGTCGAGCGCGAGTCGCGTGCCGTCCCAGTGGTAGCGGAACGCCGAGTGCTCGCCGACGACGTAGATCGTGGAGCCGTCGGCGCTGAGCCGCGCGATGGACGCCTCGGGCATCTCGATTTCGGGGCCGAGCGGCTCGAGGCGCTCGGGTTCGAGCACGACGAGCCGCGAGCGGTCGCTGCCGTCACGGATGAAGTCCTTCATGACGAGCATGCCGTCAGGCAGGACGACGAGCGAGTTGTAGGGACGGGCCTGGGGTAGTGCGCGGCTGGCGAGCGGCTGGCAGTCGATGTCGAGACGATGACACCAGCGCCCGCAGGTGACGTAGAGCGAGCCGTTGGCATGCGCGACGATGCCGCCCGGCCACCAGGGGCCGGCCGCCAACGACGGCGAGCGTGCGAACGGTGCCAGGGTCGTGGGGTCGAGGCGTTCGACCCACGCCTCGGCGTCGGGGCCGAAGGTCAGGCCGGTGAGGAAGACCTCGCCGGGCGCGCGCAGCACCACCATGGTGGCGCCGGGTGCAGGGCGTGTAGTGACGGCGAGCGACTCGCCGGGACGCAGCCCGAGCCCGGGTCCGTCGGGTGCGGCCTGTCGCGTCGGCCCGCCGTCTTCGCCGGGCCACGGGCTCGGGTAGTATCCGGGTGCGCTCACGCCCGGCCGCTGCGTTGCTCGACCGCGGCGCGGAACTCCTCGACGGAGTCGTGGAGCGCCTTCTTCTCGAAGGTGCTGCGGATGAAGCCGGGCACCCAGAAGCCGAGATCGATCGCCTGCGTGCAGGTCGCGGTGACGTGGTCACCATCGGGCGTGAAGCGATACGAGCCCTCGACGTCCTTCACGTCGCCCTCCACCAGCGTCCAGCTCGCGCCGTGCGGGCGGTCGTAGGTGTAGTCGAGGACGTAGCGGATGGTCTTGAGCGTCATGTCGAGTGCGAACTCGACGCGCTTCGGCAGGCCGTCGGGGTGGGACTCGAGGACGCGGCACGTCGTGATGGGGGACGACCATCGGACGTAGTCCGGAAAGTCGATCAAGACCGCGAAACAGTCGTCGATCGAGCCCGCGACCGTCGTCGAATACGTCTGCGAGTACTCGCTCACGCAGGCCCTGTAGCGGCGGCCTGTGCGAGCGTCAAGGCCGCGCGGAATTTGCTGTCACGTGCGGAACGAATCCGGTACACTTCGCCCTCGGAACTGAGACATGGCGGTACGAACAATCGAATGGAAGAACGGCAGCGTGGTCATGATCGACCAGCGCCTGCTACCGACGCGGGAAGTCTATCGGGTCTATCGCGACCACCGGGAGGTGGCGAAAGCGATCAAAGACATGGTGATCCGCGGCGCGCCCGCCATCGGGGTCGCAGCCGCCATGGGGATCGCCTTGGGGGCGCGCACGTTGCGCCCCGGTGACCTGCAGCGCGACTTCGAGCGCCTGTGCCGCACCTTCGCGGTCACGCGGCCCACGGCCGTCAATCTGTTCTGGGCCATCGAGCGCATGCGCGGTGTCTTCCAGCGCAACCAGCACCGGCCGATCGATACGCTGCGCACGCTCCTCGAGGGCGAGGCGCTCGCGATGCACGACGAGGACATCGCGGCCAACCGTCGCATGGGCGAGTTCGGTGCCGAGCTCATCGAGGACGGCGCCACCATCCTCACGCACTGCAACGCCGGTGCGCTCGCCACCGCCGGCTACGGCACGGCCCTCGGCGTCATCCGCGCCGCACGCGATGCGGGCAAGCGCATCCAGGTGGTGGCGTGCGAGACGCGACCCTTCCTGCAGGGCGCACGGCTCACCGCCTGGGAGCTCAAGCGCGATCGCATTCCGGTGACGCTCATCACCGACAGCATGGCCGCGCACTTCATGCAGCGCGGGAAGATCAGCTGCGTCGTGGTCGGTGCCGATCGCGTCGCCGCCAACGGTGACGTCGCCAACAAGATCGGCACGTACACGCATGCGGTCGTGGCGCACCGGCATTCGATTCCGTTCTATGTCGCGGCGCCCACGTCCACCGTCGACCTGGCGTGCCCGAGCGGCGAGCAGATTCCGATCGAGGAGCGCTCGCCACGCGAGATATCGCACATGTTCGACAAGCAGATCTCGCCGAGCGGCATCAAGATCGCGAATCCAGCGTTCGACGTCACGCCGAGCGAGCTCATCACCGCCATCATCACCGAGCGCGGCGTCGCGCGCGCCCCCATGGGCCGCTCGCTCGCCAAGCTGGTGAAGGCACCGCCGGCGAAGACCACGGCCACGAAGCCGGCAAAGAGCAAGGTCGCCGAGCCGCGCAAGACGACCGCCGCCAAGCGGCGTCGCAGCAGCTAGGAGCACGACCCAAGACCATCTCTTGGGTCGGGAGAAACCCGAGCGTGTGGCGACACGTCGGCTGCGACCACTCTGGCGCGGCCGGCGAAGCCCGCGCACCATACTGCTCCGATCGCCGGACGCCGAGGTGCTGAGTGCTTGCAGCACAGTGGTTCTGCTGACCGGCCCCCATGCGTGCTTCCCCTGGAGCGCCGGCTTCGCCGACCGCGACATGCTGGTCGCGCGGGACGAGTCGCGCCACACTCGGGTCCTATTCGACCCAAGACATGGTCTTGGGTCGGCTCAGCTCAGACGGCGCGCCAGGCGCGAGTGCGCCGGCCACGTGAGCGTCGCCTTCGGGCGACGGCGCGCGAGTCGGCGTCGCAGCTGCTGGATGCGGGCGAGTGACGTCGCGACGGCCTCGCCGTCGAGCCGTCCGCGCTCGACCGCACGCACCGTTCCCTCGATAGCCTCGGCGGCGACGGCCAGCGACTGGCAGACCAACAGCATGTCGCAGCCGGCCCGGAGCGCGGCTGGGGCGAGCCGGGCTGGCGGATGGCGCGCGGCGACGGCGCGCATCTCGAGGTCGTCGCTGAAGAGCACGCCCGAGAAGCCGAGGCGCGTGCGCAGCAGGTCGTGGGCGATCCGTCGCGAGAGGGTGGCCGGAAGGCGGTCGAGCGCCGGATACACGACGTGGGCCGTCATGAGCGCCGGAAAGTCGGCGGCGATGGCGCGCACGAATGGCGGCAGCTCGACGCGCCCGAGCGCCACGCGGCTGCTGCGCACCCGGGGCAGGACGAAGTGCGAATCGCCGACGGTGTCGCCGTGCCCGGGAAAGTGCTTGCCGCAGGGGATGACGCCGCCGCGCAGCAGGCCGCGGGCGAAGGGCAGGGCATAGCGCGCGACGGCGGCGGGCGTGGTGCCGAAGGCGCGGTCGCCGATGACCTGGTTGCGCGGATTCGACCAGACGTCGAGCACGGGGGCGAAATCGAGGTCGATGCCGACAGCGGCCAGCTCCCGTCCCATGGCCCGACCGACGGCCTCGGCGAGCTTGACGTCCTTCGCGGCGCCCACCACGCGCATCGGGGGAAAATGCGTGAACGGCGGACCCAACCGGTGGACGCGGCCGCCCTCGTGATCGATCCCGACCAGCGGTGTGACGCCGGCGCCGGTCTCGTGGATCGCCGCCACCAGGCGTCGCAGCTGGGTGGCGGAGCGGACGTTGCGCTTGAAGAGGATGACCCCGCCGACGGGGTACTCGTCGAGAAACTCGCAGGTCGCCGGCTCGAGGGTGAGACCGGGAATGCCAACCATGAAGAGTCCTGCGACCGTCCGTCGAAGCACCGCGGTGGGCATGGGGTCGCGCATATAGTCCATCGAACAAAGTTCTACTAGACACGACCTTCGAGCGCGTGGTAACGGCATCCGAGTAGGTGGGGATGGCGGCGGACCGGACGGCGGCACGCTACATTGCAGTCGAGGGGCCGATCGGGGTCGGGAAAACCGCCCTCGCTCGTCGTCTTGCCACCGAGTTCGGCTCGCGGCTCATCCTCGAAGGAGTGGACGACAATCCGTTTCTGAGGAAGTTCTACGACGATCCCGATCGACATGCCTTGCAGGCGCAGCTCTTCTTCACGCTCGAGCGTTATCGCCAGCAGCGTGAGGTGGCCGAGACCGGCGTCACCTCGGGTGCCGTCGCCGACTACCTCTTCGCGAAGGACGGCATCTTCGCCGGCGTCACCCTCGGCACCGACGAGCTCGCGCTCTATCGGCAGATTTTCCAGCTCCTCGACCGACAGATTCCGCGTCCGGATCTCGTCATCTATCTCGAAGCCCGGCCCGACGTCCTGCTCAAGCGCATCCACAAGCGGGCACGGGACTTCGAACGTGGCATCACCCAGGACTATCTCGAACGCCTGACGGAGGCATTCCGAAGCTTCTTCCACCACTACACCGAGGCCCCACTTCTCGTGGTCAACTGTTCCGAGATCGACTTCGTCGAGCACGGCGGTGACCTGGCAGACCTTCTGCGCGAGATCCGGGGCATGCGGCAGGGGGTACAGCACTACATTCCGCTTGGATCCAAGTAGCGACCCCGACCCATCGTGGGCGGGGATTGAACGGACCGAGACGGCAGGCAACACGGCGCGAGCTCACGGCGAGCAACGACACTTCCCAGCGACGACCGACGACCCCGAGCGAACCTGCCGGGGATCATCACGGACGACGACGGGACGCTCACCAGACGCATCCGCTCCATGTGGCCTCCCGAACCCTCGGTTCGAGGAGGCCTTCAAGCATGGAGACGAAACGCATCACGGTTCCGGAGCTGGGGCGGATGAAGGCGGCGGGGGAGCGCGTCACGATGGTGACCGCCTACGACTGGACCTTTGCCCGACTGCTCGACGCCGCCGGCGTCGAGTTGCTCCTCGTGGGCGACTCGCTGGGCATGGTCATGCAGGGTCAGGACACCACCCTGCCGGTCACGCTCGACGAGATGGTCTATCACACGCGCCTGGTGGCGCGGGGCGCGCGCCGTGCGCTGGTGGTGAGTGATCTTCCCTTCGGTGCGTACCAGACCAGCCCCGAGCGGGCGGTCGAGAACGCCGTCCGTCTGGTGAAGGAGGGCGGCGCCGCCGCCGTCAAGCTCGAGGGTGGCGTCCGCATGGCCGACACCATCGCGGCCATCTCCTCGGTGGACATCCCGGTGATGGGCCACGTCGGCCTGACGCCGCAGTCGGTGCACCGCATGGGCGGGCACAAGGTGCAGGGTCGCCGTCACGGCCACGAGGCCGGTGGCCGCGAGCGCGTGCTCGACGACGCGCGCGCAGTGCAGGACGCCGGCGCGTTTGCCGTCGTCCTCGAAGGCATCCCGCTCGACCTCGCCGCCGAGATCACGGCCGAGCTCGAGATACCCACCATCGGCATCGGCGCCGGCGTCCACTGCGACGGCCAGGTGCTGGTGCTGCACGACCTGCTCGGTCTCACCGAGCGGGCGCCGAAGTTCGCCAAGGCCTACGTCGACCTCAGCGCCGCCATCTCGTCGGCCGCAGCCGACTACGTGCGCGAAGTGAAGGGCGGCGTCTTCCCCACCGACGCGCACTCGTTCCACGCCCTGACGCGCTTGGCGCAGGCCAGCTGACATGCGCACCATCACCGAGCCCGTCGCCATGCAGACATGGGCCGACGGCGAGCGCGAGGCCGGACAGCGGATCGCGCTGGTGCCCACGATGGGGGCATTGCACGAGGGCCACATGGTGCTCGTGGCCGAGGCACGCCGGCGCGCCGATCGCGTCGTCGTGTCGGTGTTCGTGAACCCGATCCAGTTCAATCGTCGCGACGACTTCGACCGCTACCCGCGGACCATCGAGGCCGACGCGGCCATGTGCGCCGAGGCGGGCGCCGACGTCGTCTACGCGCCGGCGGCACCCCGCATGTACCCGGAGGGATTCGCCAGCGGCGTCGACGTCGCCGGCATCACCGAGCCGCTCTGCGGCGCGCAGCGACCGGGCCATTTCCGTGGCGTCACGACGGTCGTGACCAAGCTGTTCCACGCCGTGCGCCCACACTGCGCGCTGTTCGGCGAGAAGGACTATCAGCAGCTCGCGGTCATCCGGCGGATGACCGTCGATCTCGATTTCGGCATCGACATCGTGGGGGTCCCCACGGTGCGTGAGCCCGACGGTCTGGCGCTGTCGAGCCGGAATCGCCTGCTCGGGACCGATGCGCGGGTTGCCGCGCGGTGCGTGCCGCGGGCGCTCGATGCGGCATCGACCGCGCTCGCCGCGGGCGAGCACGATGCCCAGGCGATCATCGGTCGTGTGACGGCGATGATCGCGGACGAGCCGCAGGCGCGGCTCGAGTATGCAGAGCTCCGGGACCCGGAGACGTTGGTGGCGGTGGAGGAGGTGACGGCACCGGCGCTGCTCGCCCTGGCAGTATGGGTGGGAGGCGTTCGGCTCATCGACAATCGCGTGCTCACTGCAGGGGGAACCAACCCATGACCCGAAAGATGATGCGGGCCAAGATCCACCGCGCCACCGTCACCCAGGCCGACGTCGACTACGAAGGCTCGATCACCATCGATCGCAACCTCATGGACGCCACCGACCTCCTGCCGAACGAGGCGGTGTGCGTGTGGAACGTCACCAGCGGCACGCGCTTCGAGACCTACGTGGTCGAGGGCCCGCCCGACAGCGGCGTCATCTGCGTCAACGGCGCCGCCGCGCACATGGTCACTAAGGGCGACCTCGTCATCATCGCCGCCTACACCTGGATGAACGAGGACGCGGCGCGGAAGCACGAGCCCAAGGTCGTGTTCGTCGACGCCGACAACCGCATCCGTGAGAAGCGGGCGGAGGTGCCCGGCCCGCGCATGCCGGCGCGTGTCGAGCCGCCGTTGCGGATCGCAGGATGACCGACCCGGCCCGCCATCGCGACATCACCGTCAACCGGCGGGCCTTCTTCGAGTACCACATCGACGAGAAGATCGAGGCCGGCCTGGCCCTCGTCGGCAGCGAGGTGAAGTCGCTGCGCGAGGGCCGGGTCGTCCTGAAGGACGCGTACGCACGCTTCACCGGCGACGAGCTCTTCCTCGTCGGCGCGCACATCAACGTCTACGGGCCGGCCAGCCAGTTCGGGCACGAGCCCGAGCGGCATCGGAAGCTGCTGCTGCACCGCCGCGAGATCGACAAGCTCACCAGCAAGATCAAGGAGCGCGGCCTGACGCTGATCCCGCTGCGCCTCTATTGGGTGAACGGCCGCGCCAAGGTCGAGCTCGGTCTCGCACGCGGCAAGAAGCTCCACGACAAGCGCGACGCGATCCGCGAGCGCAGCGAGAAGCGCGACGTCGATCGCGCGATGTCGGCGGGGCGCAAGGGAAGGTGATTCCGACCCAAGCTACAGCTTGGGTCGGGGGGTGAGAGTGGAGCGGCAGTAGTACGCTCCACCTGCATGTCGCGGCCGGCGAAGCCGGCGCTCCACTGGACGTACGCCCGCGCTACCGCGAGGCGGGGTAGAGCGGGAGTGCCGGAGCGTTGATCGGAAGCGTGACCAGCTGACCGGTGCCCGATAGCGTCACGTAGAGGACGCCGTCGCCGAGGCAGCAGTTCGTCGGTTCGGTGCCGCTGCCCATTTCGATGACCTGCTCTTGTTTGCCGTCGGGGGCGAAGACGACCAGGACGTCGCCCAGGCTGCCGGCGACGTAGAGGCGGCCGTCGCGGTCGAAGCAGAAGCCGTCGGGGTAGCCGGTGGGGAGCTTCGCGAACTCGGTCGGGACGGCGCCCGGCTTGGCTGCGAGCACGAGGATCGTCTGCATCATGCTCTGCGCGACGTAGAGCCGGTTGTCGGGGCCGAAGGCGATGCCGTTCGGGAAGCCGGGAATCTCGGCGACGAGCTCGACTTGGCCGTCGAGCGTGGTGCG
>DASYLJ010000101.1:0-69893 GCA_036009625.1 Binatia bacterium | reverse complement strand
CCCCCCCCCCCCCCCCCCACGCCCCCAGACGAAAGGCCCTCAGTCCTCGATGAGGACCGGCGTCCCGACGGACACGAGCGAAGCCAACTGGTCCATGTCGGGGTTGCTCAGCGAGATGCATCCCCAAGTCCAGTCCACGCCGCGCCGATTCAGATCCGGCTTGTCCGTCCCATGGATCCCGACCGCCCCACCCATGCCCGGGTAGCTGCCGTCGCGTAGTGGGATCTCGCCGCCGTTGAGCGCGGCCTGGTAGTGGTACTGGTCGCCGCTGTTCGGGTAGTCGAGCAGGAAGAAGTGGCCCCAGCGCGAGTGCGGTCGCGTCTCGATGATCGAGTACAGACCCTCGGGGGTGCGGAGGTCGCCCTCGTAGCGCTTCGGATCGCCGCCGCCGAGCCCGAAGACCGCGGGGAAGCTCGCGATGCGCTCGCCGTAGCGGTAGACGTCGAGCGTCCGGCACGCCTTGCGGATGACCACGAAGAGCGGCTCGTCGGCTGCCCACGTGATGCGGTCCTCGTCGGAGATCGGCGACGGCCACCCCGCCACGGACGTGGTCGCCGCCGGGTTGGTGCTGCACCCCACGATGCCGTTCACGATCCCGACCAACACCGCCACCAACGCCAGCCGAGGAGTTACCATAGCGGGCGGCATCTTAGTCTCGTATCGTCGACGATCAAGCGGCCTGTCCGCGCATGCGCGGCGCCGACGAATGTGATACGCGGCGCGACCGTGGCAGACGCGGGTTCTCTCGGGGTGGTCGTGTTGGCTGCGGGGCTCGGCACCCGCATGCGCTCGCAGCAGGCGAAGGTGCTGCACGAGCTGGGTGGACGTCCTCTGCTCCGCTATCCGTTGGCAGCCGTGGGCACGCTCGATCCGGACCGGGTCGTCGTCGTCGTGGGGCACCAGGCCGACGCGGTACGAAAAGTCGCTGAGGCCTCGGGGCTGCGCGGACTCGAGACCGCTGTCCAAGCCGAGCAGCGTGGCACCGGCCACGCGGTGCGATGCGCGGCGCCAGCCCTCGACGGCTTCGACGGCGACGTCATGATCCTCTACGGCGACGCCCCCCTCATCCGGCCGGCCACGCTGAAGCGGCTCCTCGACGCCCACCGCGACCAGCAGGCGGATATCACGCTGCTCACAATGCGTTTTTCAGATCCGACGGGCTATGGCAGGATCGTTCGCGAGTCGGATGGTCGGGTGCGTGGCATCGTCGAGCAGAAGGATGCCACCGAGGCCGAGCGCGCGATCACCGAGGTCAATCCCGGATTCTACTGTGTACGTGCCGAAGTACTTCTCCCGTTGCTCGCTCAGCTGCGGTCCGACAACGCGCAGGGGGAGTTCTACCTGACCGACGTCGTCGGGCTGGCGGCGCAGGCGGGTCGTCGGGTGGTCACGGTCGAGACCGACCGACCCGAGGAGCTGGCCGGCATCAACACGCGAGTGGAGCTGGCGCGCATGGAGACGCAGCTGCGAGCGGAGACGGTCGAGCGCCTGATGGCAGCGGGGGTCACCTTCGAGGATCCCGCCACCGCCTACGTCGGTCCCGACGTCACGATCGGCGCCGACACCATCGTCGGCCCCAACGTCACGCTGCGCGGTCGCACCCGCATCGGCGGCGGCTGCCGCCTCGACGGCACGTCGTGGCTCACCGACGCCACCCTCGCCGACGGCGTGCACCTGCGCTTCGGCTGCGTCGTCGAGGAGGCCGAGATCGGCCCCGGCGCCATCATCGGCCCGTTCGCGCGCCTCCGACCGGGAACCCAGCTCGCCGAGCGCGTGCACATCGGAAACTTCGTCGAAACCAAGAAGGCGCGTGTCGGTGCCGGTACCAAGGCCAACCACCTCACCTATCTCGGCGACTGCGAGATCGGCCCCGACACCAACGTCGGCGCGGGCACCATCACCTGCAACTACGACGGCTTCGCCAAGCACAAGACCACCATCGGCGCGCGCGTGCAGATCGGCAGCGACACCCAGCTGGTGGCGCCGGTGACGGTCGGCGACGATGCCTACATCGCCGCCGGCACGACGGTGACGAAGGACGTGCCCGGCGGTGCGCTCGCAGTGAGCCGCGTCCCGGTGCGCTTCGTCGAGGGCTGGACGGTGCGACGTCGAGCGCGTGCGTCCGGCGCCCCGAATCCCGCACCCGTGCCCGCGAAGCCCGCGAAGAAGAAGTCCGCGTCGAAGGCGGTGACGCCCCGACGCACCAAGACCGAGACCCGACGGACGGCGGTCGCAGCGACCTCCGCCCGCAAGACGGCGCGACCGCGCGCCAAAGTCGCCAAGGCAACGGCCAAGACGCGACGGAGACGCTGAACCATGTGCGGCATCGTCGGATACGTAGGACCCCGCGAAGCGACCCCCATCCTCATCTCCGGGCTGCGCAAGCTCGAATATCGCGGCTACGATTCGGCCGGCCTCGCCTGCTACCACGACGGTAGCATCGAGGTGCGCCGTACGGTCGGCAAGCTCGACAACCTCGAGAACCTGCTGCGTGACCAGCCGCTGCGCGGCACGCCGGGCATCGGCCACACGCGCTGGGCGACGCACGGTCGGCCGTCGGAGGCCAACGCGCATCCGCATCGTGCCGGCAAGGTGGTGGTGATCCACAACGGCATCATCGAGAACTACCTCGACATCCGCGCCGCCCTGAAGAAGCGCGGCCGCAAGATGCTGTCCGAGACCGACACCGAGGTCATCTCGCACCTGATCGAGGAGTTCGTCGAGGAGGGCTGCGGGCTGGCCGAGGCCACGCGTCGCGCCATCCGTCAGCTCGAGGGCTCGTACGCCATCGTCGTGCTGTCCGAGACCGAGCCCAACCGGATGGTCGCGGCGAAGAGCGCCACGCCGATCGTCCTCGGCCTCGGCGAGGGCGAGAACTTCGTCGCCTCCGACATCCCGGCCATGCTGGAGCACACCCGCAAGGTGGTGTTCCTCGAGGACGGCGAGGTCGTCGACATCACCGCCGAGCAGGCGGTCATCACGCGCTTCGACGGCACGCCGGTCGAGCGTGCGCCGAAGATCGTGCAGTGGGACGCCGTCACCGCGCAGAAGGGCGGCTACAAGCACTTCCTCCTGAAGGAGATCCACGAGCAGCCGCAGGCCATCATCGACACGATGCGCGGCCGCATCCTGCAGGAGGAGGGCGACGTCCAGCTCGACGTCGAGGTGGTCGAGAACCTGCCCACCGACGTCCAGCGCTGCGTGCTGGTGGCGTGCGGCACGGCGTGGCACGCATGCCTCGTCGGCAAGTTCCTGATCGAGCGGCTCGCCGGCATCCCGTGCGAGGTCGACTACGGCAGCGAGTTCCGCTACCGCGACCCCATCCTCGACGAGAAGACGCTGCTCATCGTGGTGTCGCAGTCGGGCGAGACCGCCGACACGCTCGCCGCCGTCGAGGCGGGACGCGAGCGCGGCTGCCCGGTGCTGGCGATCTGCAACGTCGTCGACTCGTCGATCGCACGCCGCGCGTCGGCGGTGCTCTATACGCACGCCGGTCCCGAGATCAGCGTCGCCAGCACGAAGGCGTTCACCACGCAGCTGACGGCTCTGTACCTGTTCGCGATCCACCTCGGGCGACGTCGCGGCGTCATCGACGCCGATCGTGGCCGTCAGCTGGTGAGCGATCTCGTCGCGATCCCCGCCGCCGTGAAGGACATCCTGTCGCGCGAGAAGCTGCTCGAGCGCGTCGCCAAGAAGTACGGCAACGTCAGCGACCTGCTCTACCTCGGCCGCGGCGTGAACTACCCGGTGGCGCTCGAGGGCGCGCTCAAGCTGAAGGAGATCTCCTACATCCACGCCGAGGGCTATCCCGCCGGCGAGATGAAGCACGGCCCGATCGCGCTCATCAACGAGGAGCTGCCGGTCGTCGTGCTGATCCCGCACGACGCCGTCTTCCAGAAGACGCTCTCGAACCTGAAGGAGGTCGAGTCGCGCGGCGGCCGCATCATCGTCGTCACCGACGCGCGCACCGAAGACTTGGAGGACGTGGCGTGGGAGGTGCTGACGGTGCCGGCCACGAACGAGCTCCTGACGCCCATCCTGCTGACGATCCCGCTCCAGCTGCTCGCCTACCACGTCGCGGTGTACCGCGGCACCGACGTCGATCAGCCGCGCAATCTCGCGAAGAGCGTCACAGTGGAGTAGACGCCGCGCCGAGCCACGCTTGGCGCGGGGGCGAGAGTGGGGCGTCGTCGTACCCGCCACCGGCATGCCGCGGCCGGCGAAGCCGGCGCGGCAGACGTGCCACGCTCGCTTCAGAACTTCTGGCAGGGGAGGCGGGTCAGGGCGTCTATGCCTTGTAGGGCGGCGTTCAGAGTGGTGACGATGGCGCCGTCGTCGAAATTGTCGGGGCCGTTCTGCACCACGCCGGCGAGGTCGGCGTAGATCTGCTGGAGCACCAGCTGATCCACCGGAGGGAAGATCGGGAGGTCGGCCTGGGCGCGGGAGAAGACGTCGAGAAGCGACACCGCGTCTTCGAACTTTGCGAGTGCCGGGTCGGCGCCGCGGAACGGGACACGCGTCGGGCTCTCGGCGAGGGCCATCGTGGTGCGGAAGGCGATGCGGCTCTGCATCTGCAGCTTCTGCATGTCGACCTTGTCGAAGGTGTCGCCGGTGGTGTGGTAGCAGCTGCCGCTCGAATCGCCGAAGAACACCGTCGGTACGCCGGCGTCGACCAGGTTGGCGTAGTCGCTGCGCAGCTGGCCGAAGATGTAGCTCACCGGCAGCGTGTTGAGCCCGCCTTCGTCGGCGACGGCCTGCGCGACGAATGCGCTGAACGCGCTGCCGCCGGTCTCGGCGCCGACGGCGAAGCTGGTGCGATTCAGCGACGGCAGCAGATTGGCGCCCTGCAGGTCCATGTTCACGTAGCCGACGGTCTGCGCCAGCGGCACGATCGGATGGTTCACGTAGTAGAGCGAGCCGAGGAGCCCGTCCTCCTCGGAATCCCACAGCGCCAGGATGATCGAGCGACGCGGCGCCATCGGCAGCTTCCGGATCGCCTTGCCGACGGCCAGCACGATGGCGGTGCCGGCGGCGTTGTCGGTGGCGCCGGGGCACATTTCGGTACCCGGCGCGCGTCGCGAGGCGCAGTCGCCGGCCGCGTTGCTGCGCGAGCCGAGGTGGTCGTAGTGGCCACCCACGAGCACATACTCGTCGGGCAGCTCGCGTCCGCGGATGACCGCGAACAGGTTCGTGCCGATCTGACCCGACTGCACGAACGGCTGGCGGTAGGCGTCGTCGCTGGGAGCGGACGCATCGAGTCCGGGACCGAGCCGTCGCAGCCGCTTGATGAGGTCGCGCTGCGCCTTGCTCGACTCCGGCGTATTGTTGTCGCGGCCCCCGAACGCCGGGCTCGCGAGGCGCTTCGTCACCGAGCGCAGGCCGCGGGTGGCACCGGCGGCCGCGTGCTCGACCTCGGCGGGGGTGAGCGCATGTGCCGACAACGCACCTGCGAGGACGAGGGTCGTAAGCAACGCCAGGGTCCGCATGCAGCGTCGCTAACACGCGGTCACGGCGGCGGGCAATGAATTTTCCCGACCTCCGAGGGTCTGGCCTCCGTGAAACCCCGCGGTTATGATCCGCGGCGATGCCGCCCCGGCGCCAAGGCTCGAGTATCGTTTCCATCGAGGAGGCGCTGGAGGATTTCCGCGCCGGCCGCATGATCATCCTGATGGATGACGAGGACCGCGAGAACGAGGGTGACCTCTGCGTCGCCGCCGACAAGGTCACGCCCGAGCACATCAACTTCATGGCCACGCACGGGCGCGGCCTGATCTGCCTGTCGCTCACCGAGAACCGTTGCGATCAGCTCGGCCTGCCCATGATGGTGCGCGAGAATCGCGCGCCGATGGGCACCGCGTTCACGGTCTCCATCGATGCGCGCCACGGCATCGGGCGCGGCATCTCGGCCGCCGATCGCGCCGCTACCATCCGCACCGCCATCCGTCCCGACGCCGGCCCCGCCGACATCGTCACGCCGGGACACGTCTTCCCGCTGCGCGCCCGCCGGGGTGGCGTGCTGGTGCGCGCCGGACAGACGGAGGGCGCCGTCGACCTCGCCCGTCTCGCCGATCTCGCTCCCGCCGGCGTCATCTGCGAGATCATGCGTGACGACGGCAGCATGGCGCGGCTGCCCGACCTCGAGGACTTCGCGAAGGAGCACGGCCTCAAGATCGCCACCATCGCCGAGCTCATCGCGTATCGCAGCTCGCACGACACGCTGGTGCACTGCGTCGGCGAGGCGCCGCTGCCGACGCAATACGGCGGCATGTTCCGCGCGCTCGTCTACACCACCGACATCGACGACAACGAGCACCTCGTGCTGGTGAAGGGCGACGTCAGCGGCGACGAGCCGGTGCTCGTGCGTCCGCACCTCGAGTACCTGCCGGGCGACATCTTCGGCTACAAGGCGCGCGACACCCGCACGTTGCTGCACCGCTCGATGGAGCGCATCGACGCCGAGGGCCGCGGCGTGATCCTGTATCTCCGTCGCTCCGGACGCGGCCTCGACCTCTTCAACACGCCGGACGCCGGCTCCAGCGCCGGGACCGGCGGTCCGAGCACCGGCTTCGCGTCGCCGCGCGCCAGCATCTTCCGCGACTTCGGCATCGGCGCGCAGATCCTGCGCGACATCGGCGTGCGCAAGATCCGCTGGCTCACCAACAACCCGCTGCGTCTGGTGAGCCTGCCCGGGTATGGCCTCGAGATCGTCGAGTGGGTCCCGCTCACCGCCGACGCCGCGTCGGAGACCGATCCCGCGGCGGCGAAGGTGGTGCCGTTACGATCCTAGGACGCAGACCCACGGCCCGGTCCATCCTGCTGGCGACCGTCGTCGCGATGCTCCTCCCGTGCCTCGCCCACGCCGAAGAGGTGACGGCCACGCTGCGCGCCACCGGCACCGAAGCGGTGGTCGAGCTGACCATCGCGTCGGGATGGCACGTGAACTCGCACGAGCCGCACGACGACTTCCTGATTCCGACGACGCTCACGCTCACGCCTTCCACCGGCGTCACCGCGGCCGCCGTCACGTACCCGAAGCCCATCGACCGCGTGCTGGCCTTCTCGGAAGGCAAGCCGATGTCGCTCTACGAGGGCACGGTGAAGCTCACCGCCGCGCTCGAAGGCAAGGCCACGTCGCCGCTGCGCGGAACGCTGCGTTTCCAGGCCTGCAACGACACCACGTGCCTGCCGCCGAAGACGATCGAGCTGGTGGCCCAGGAGCAGGCCGCAGCCGCCGGCTTCGGTGGTGCCAACGAGGTCGCCGACTTCGTCGCGCGCTGGGGCTGGGGCGTCACGTTCCTGTGGGTTGGCGTGCTCGGCCTCGCGCTGAACCTCACGCCGTGCGTCTACCCGATGGTGTCGGTCACGGTCGCGTTCTTCGGCGGGCGCACCGGCGAAGACACCTCGCGCGCCGTGTGGCACGCGCTCGTCTACGTGCTCGGCATCTGCATCACGTTCTCGGCGCTCGGCGCCGCGGCGGCGCTCACCGGCTCGCTGTTCGGCGCGGCGCTGCAGCAACCGGTGGTGCTGGGCGGCATCGCGCTGCTCATGGTGGCGCTCGCGCTGAGTAATTTCGGCCTCTACCAGATACGCATGCCGAACGCGCTCATGCAGTGGGCGGGGCAGTCCGGCGAGGGCGCGCTCGGCGCGCTCTTCATGGGCGCCACGATGGGCGTCGTCGGTGCGCCCTGCATCGGGCCCATCGTCGCCGCCCTGCTGCTCTACGTCGGCGCGCAGCAGTCGGCGCCGCTCGGCATCGCGCTGTTCTTCACGCTCGGCCTCGGGCTCGGTCTGCCCTACGTCGGCCTGGCGCTGGCGGCGGGACGGCTGCGACGATTGCCGCGCGGCGGTGCGTGGCTCGGCTGGATGGAGTGGCTCTTCGGCTTCCTGCTCCTCGGTCTGGCGCTCTACTTCGCGACGCCGCTGCTGCCGGCGCTCGTCGTACGCATCACCTGGGCGGTGCTGCTCGCCACCGCCGGCGTCGTGCTGGGCTTCTTCGGCGCGGGCGGGACACCGTTCGTGCGACTGGCGCGTGGCGCCGCGGGCGCCGCCGTCGTGGTGTTCGGTCTGAGCGGGCTGCTCGTCGCCGAGACCGAGAGCCCGATCGCGTGGACGCCATACTCCGACGGTGCGCTGTCCGCCGCGACCGCCGCCGGACGACCGGTGCTCATCGACTTCCAGGCCGCCTGGTGCCTGCCGTGCCGCGAGATGGAGCGCACGACGTTTCGCGATCCCCAGGTGGTTCGCGCGTCGCGCGACTTCACGACGCTGCTCGCCGACGTCACCGAGCAGGACGCCGCGGCCGAGGCGCTGATGCAGCGCTACACCGTACCCGGCGTGCCCACCTACGTGCTGCTCGGCCCCGACGGTCACGAGCGCCGCCGTTTCGTCGGCTTCGTGCCGGTCGACGACATGCTCGAGGCGATGCGCGCGGTGGCGGACGGCGCCGAGCGTGGCTGACACGCTCGCGCGCGCGATCGCGGCCGACGGCTCGGTGCGGGCGTTGGCGGCGGTCACGACCGACCTCGTCGAGGAGGCTCGCGGGCGCCACGGCACGCTGCCCACCGCCACGGCGGCGCTCGGCCGCGCGCTCACCGGTGCGCTCCTGCTGGCCGCGACGCTCAAGCGCGACGAGCGTCTGTCGCTCGAGTTCAGCGGCGACGGCCCGCTGCGCGGCGTGCTGGTCGACGCCACCCCCGACGGGGACACGCGCGGCTACGCCTACCGCCCCGCGACCCACGTGCCGCCGCGTGCCGGCAAGCTCGACGTCGGCGGTGCGCTGGGCCGCGGCGTCCTCTGCGTGATGCGGGTGCCGCTCGCCGGTGGCTCGCTCTATCGCAGCGTGGTGCCGCTGGCCTCGGGCGAGATCGGCGAGGACATCGCGAGCTATTTGGCGACGTCCGAGCAGACGCCGTCGGCCGTCGGCGTGGGCGTCTTCGTCGAGCCCGACGGCCGGGTGGCGGCGGCCGGCGGATGGCTCGTGCAGGCCTTGCCCGACGCCGAGCCGGCCGCGCTCGATCGCATGGCGACCCGCGTCGAAGGCGTGCGTCCGCCGAGCGACATGGTGCGCTCCGGCCTGACCGCGGCCGACATGCTGGCCGCCGTCCTGGGTGACGGCACCGTCCCGCTCGAGGATCGCCCCGTCCGCTTTCGCTGCCGCTGCAGCCGCGAGCGTGTGCTCGGCGCCATCGCCGCCATGGGTCGGGCGGAGCTGCTCGACATCCTGGCGGGTGAGCGTCGCACCGCGGTCACCTGCGAGTTCTGCGCGCAGCTGTACGACGTCGGCGAGGCCGAGATCGCGTCCCTGCTCGGCTGACGTCTCATCCCTTTCCATCGTCGGAGATCACGCCTCCCTGGGAGGCGGACTCTACGACCGACGTGCTAGCGCCCTCTTCACACGAAGGAGGGTCGTCACATGTCGAGCATGCGAAGGTCGGGGAGCCTCGTGCGGGGGGCGGTGCTGACCGCCCTTGCGCTGGCAACCGAAGTGGATGCGCAGCCGCTGCGCACCAACGCGGGGTCGTACTTCCTGTTCGCGATGCGCAGCGCCAACGTGAAGGACCTCGACGTGCTGAGCTCCTGCAACGTCGGCGTCAACTGCGCGCGCCCGAACGGCAACAGCAGCTGCGGCAATGCGTCGTTCGAGAACGCCATCCTCGCCGATGGCTCGCAGGTGGCGGCCGACGTCACGCGCTTCACCAAGCCGGGGGCGAGCGCCTTCCAGGTGTTCGCGAACCAGCTTCCGAACCCGGACAACGTCACCCTGCGCGAACCCGGCCCCACGCCGCTCGCGCTGCCCCTGCTCGGCGACCTCGACGGCGATGGACAGTCGAGCTGCGGCGCAGGCTGCACGCCCGACTTCGGGGACGCCGCGGCCTTCTGCCATCTGCCGAACCCCTTCCCGGCCTGTGACCCAGGACGATCCGTCACGGTGGCATCCGGTGGCGATTGCGGCGGGGCGCCGGACACCTTCCAGGGCAACGGGCGCTGCGACCTGCAGCCGGGGACCTACGGCGCGCTCACGGTGAAGAACGGCGCCAGCATCTCGTTCGACGGCGGTACGTACGCCTTTTGCGAGATTCAGCTGGGCAAGAACGCACACGCCGCCGTCGGCGCCGCGACCCGTCTCGACGTCCGCGGCGACGTCAACGTCAACAACGGCTCGACGTTCGGCGAGCAGTGCGGCGACTTCACCGTCAACGCGTTCGGCCAGGGCGTCGTCAGTTTCGGTCGTAACCTCTCGGTTACCGGCGCCTTCTGCGCGCCGGAGCGATCGCTGAGCCTCGGCCACAACAACGACCTCACGGGGCGGTTCGTCGCCGACGTCATCACCGCCGACTCGAAGAATCGGGGCCACTGCTGCGGTGGTCTGTGCGCCTGCATCGACGCCTTCTCGCCGACCACGGCCGGGGTGGGCGATACGGTGAGCCTCACCGGCGGCTGCTCGCTGACGAACGTCACCGAGGTGCGGATCTGCGGTATCCCTGCGCTGATCACCGCGCAGTCCGACGACGAGGTCCAGGTGACCGTTCCCCTCGGCGCGGCCGGCAGCTGCCCGGTCGAGGTGGACAGCAGCGCGGGCACGTTCATCCACGAGGTACCCCTCACAGTGGGCTGACCCCGGCGCTTTTCTGTGCCTCAAAAAAACTTGTTTTAGGGGGCATTCGCAGCGGCGGACCGCATGGTACTCCTGGTCTCAGATGCCTGGGAGTCGTGTCCGGGCCAACGATGATCTGCCGCCCGGGCGCGACTCTCCACAACAACTGAAGGAGGGTGCTCATGTCCACCATGCGGAGGCCCAGCGGCCTCGTCCCCGGCGCGGCGCTGGCCGCGCTGTTGCTCGTTGCGTCCACCGCGGGGGCCCAGCCGCTCCGCACCGATCTCGCGTCGTACTTCATCTTCGCGATGCGCAGCGCGAACCTGAAGAACATGGACCTGCTCAGTGCGTGCAACGTCGGGGTGAACTGTCCAAACCCTGCCCCGAACAACAGCTGCGGTTCGTCGTCGCTGGAGGATTCGTTCTTCGCCGATGGCTCACAGCTGGCAGCGGACGTCACCAAGTTCAACAAGGGCGGCGCCAGCATGTTCCAGGTCTTCTCGAACCTGCTGCCCAACCCGGCGAACGTGACGATCCGGCAGCCGGGCCCGGGACCGAACGGCACCAACCCGCTGACGCTGCCCATTCTGGGCGACCTCGACGGTGACGGGAATCCGAGCTGCGGCCCCGCCTGCACGCCGGACTTCGGTGACGTCGGCGTCTTCTGCGGCCTGCCCAATCCCGCTCCCCTCTGCGATGTCACCAAGCCGATCCTGGTGACGGCCGGCGGCGACTGCGTCGGAGCGCCCGATGCGCAGGCCGGCAATGCACAGTGCGATCTCCCTCCGGGCACCTACGGCAACCTCGCGGTGCAGAACGGCGCCACGATCAGCTTCGACGGCGGCACCTACGTGTTCTGCAACGTGCAGATGGGTCGCAACGTCAACTCGCTCGTAAAGAACGCCACGACGCTCAACGTGACCGGTGATTTCGCCGTCAACAACGGCTCCGCATTCGGCGAGGAGTGCGGTGACTTCACGGTGAATGCGTTCGGAGTCGGCTCCGTCAGCTTCGGGCGCAACATGTCCGTCACCGGCTTCTTCTGCGCTCCCGAGCGCAACATGAGCCTCGGGCACAACAACGACCTGACGGGCCGCTTCGTGGGCGACGTCATCACGGCCGACTCGAGTGATCGTGGCCACTGCTGCGGCGGCTCGTGTGCCTGCGTCGACGAATTCTCACCGACGACCGCGGCCGTCGGAGCGACCATCACGCTCACCGGTGGCTGCTCGTTGACCAACGTCACCGGCGTCCGCATCTGCGGCATCGTGGCGCCGATCACGTTCCAGTCGATCGACAAGGTCGAGGTCACCGTGCCCGTCGGCGCGACGGGCATGTGCCCCGTCGAGGTGGACAGCGCGGCCGGAACGTTCACGCTTCTGACCAAGCTCACCGTGAGCTGACCCGCCGAGCGCAGCCCCGGGGAGCGAGCAACCACGCTCCCCGGGGCTCATTTTTGCCCAGCGCCGCACAATTCTGCCCGGTTACGCGGCCACATCTCCCCATCCGGCGGACGAAGTTGGCCGGCATCGCTCTTGCTCTCCGGCGCGGGGCGCCGACGTGGCGTCCCCCACCAGGGAGGAAGGCGCCACATGCACATCTCGATGCTGCTCCGGTCGGGCCGGTTCGGTCTGATCGCGGCCTGCGTTGCGGTTCTGTCCGGCCCACCGGCACGGGCGGCGAATCCGCCGCTCGCCACCAATCTCGACGCCTACTTCATCTTCGCGCAGCAGAGCGTGGGCCTGAAGAACTTCACGCTGCTCGGGGCGTGCAACGTCGGCGTCAACTGCAAGCGGCCGACGGCCAACAGCGCCTGCGGCGTGGCCACCAACGAGGACTCCTTCTTCGCCGACGGCTCGCAGCTGGCCGCCGACGTCACCCGCTTCAACAAGGCGGGCGCCAGCATCTGGCAGCTGTTCACGAACGAGCTCAACGGCTCCGGCAACGTCACCATCCGCCTGCCCGGCTCCAAGCCGGACGGCAGCGACCCATTGGTGAATCCCATCCTCGCCGACCTCGACATGGACGGGACGCCGAGCTGCGACGCTGGCTGCGTCACCGACTTCGGCGACCTCGAGGCCGGGTGCGGCTTCCCGGTGCCCTTCCCGGCCTGCACGCCAGCGGTGCCGGTCCTGGTGCCGGACAACTCCGACTGCATCGGTGTCCCGGACGCGCTCCCCGGCAACAGCCGCTGCGACCTGTCGCCGGGCGTCTACGGCGACCTGAAGGTGCAGAACAACGCCATGCTGACGCTCGTCGGCGGCAACTACGTCTTCTGCGGCGTGTCGTTCGGTCGCAGCACGACGACGACGGCGAACGCGCCGGCGGTGTGGGACGTCAGCGGCGACTTCAGCATCAACAACGACTCGACCTTCGGCCAAGGCTGCAACGACGTGCGGGTGCACGTGAAGGGCCCCGGCGACTTCTCGTTCGGCCGCAACGCCACCATCCTCGGCCGCTTCTGCGCTCCCGAGCGCCGCATGTTCGTCGGCCACAACAACGACCTGACGGGCCAGTTCATCGGCGACATCGTGCAGGCCGACTCGAGCAACCGCGGCCATTGCTGCGCGCCGAGCGGCGGCCTCTGCACCTGCTTCGACTCGTTCTCACCCGCGACCGCGGTCGTCGGCGACACCATCACGCTCATCGGTGCGTGCGACCTGACGCTGGTCACCAGCATCACCATCTGCGGCATCGCGGCGCCGATCACCGTCCAGACGCCCGGCGAGATCCACGTGACCGTACCCGCGGGCGCTGCCGGCGCCTGCGTCATCGAAGCCAACAGCACGGCCGGCACCTACTCGGCGCTGGCCACGCTCACGGTCAACTAAGGAGGGCGGGAAGATGCGATACGTCACTCGATTCGTCGTTCTCGCCCTCGTGCTCGCGGCGCTGCCCGCTTCGGCGCAGCCGCTCGATCGCGACCTGAGCTCGTACTTCGTCCTGGCGCTGCGGAAGGCGGCGCTGAAGAACCTGTCGTTGAGCGGCGCATGCAACGTCGGTGTGAACTGCGCGTCGCCGATCGCTGGCGCCGTGTGCGGCAGCATGCGGCTCGACGAGGTGTCGTTCGGTCCCGGCACGCAATCGGTGGCGGACAAGCAGTTCTTCACCAAGCCCGGCGCGCAGGTGTTCCAGGTCTTCCGCAACGGTGGTGGCCCGCTCGACAACGTCACCATCGCGCAGCCGCCGCCCGAGCCGTTCACGACGCCGATCATTCCGGACACGTGCAGCGCGGACTGCGTGCCCGACATCGCCAAGGTCGAGGAGGCGTGCGGATTCCCGAATCCGTTCCCCGCCTGCGACGCGACGAAGCCGGTGCTGGCGCTGCCGGGCCTCGACTGCAGTGCGTTCGATACCCAGCTCGGCAACGGCCAGTGCGACCTGGCGCCCGGCACCTACGGCGCCATCACCGCACAGAACGCGGCCCGCATCTCGTTCGCGCCCGGCAGCTACGCGGTGTGCTCGTTCCACGGCGGTCGCAACGTGCTCGTCCTGGGTACGGGCGTGACGCTCACGATCCCCGACCCCGGCTTCTTCCGCGTCAACAACGGCAGCGCCGTCGGCATGGGGTGCGATGGATTCGTCATCCAGCAGAAGGGCACCGGTACGATCTCGTTCGGCCGCAAGAGCAGCGTCGCGGCGAGGGTGTGCGCACCGGAGGCGTTGATCCGTCTCGGGCACGGCAACGTGCTCACGGGGCAGTTCATCGGTGACGTCGTGCTCGCCGACCTGAACAACCTGGGCGAGTGCTGCGGCCTCGCCGGCATGGCGTGCACCTGCTTCGACGCCTTCGCGCCGACGTCGGCACACGTCGGGGACATCGTCACGCTGACGAGTCAGTGCGACCTGAACGCGGGGACGGCGGTGCGCATCTGCGGGATCACTACGCCGATCCTCACGCAGCTCGCGGGGGAGATCACCGTCGCGGTGCCGCCGGGGGCGATCGGGGCGTGCGCCGTGGAGATCGACAGCTCGGCGGGGGTGTTCGAGCACGTCACCAAGCTGCTCGTCCTGTAGTTTGTCGCGGGTGGGTGGTTGGGGCGCGGAGACGTGGCGGCTGCGCGCGGCACTCGCACGGCACCACGCCCCCCACTCCCTCCTCCCGCGTGCTCCTGACGCTGCTCGCTCGCCGCGCCTCCGCGCCCCAACCACCCACCCGGGACGGGGTCTCGCGTGATGATCGGTTCAGTTCAGCTCGGCGACGGTGACGGCGGCGCCGCCGTTCTGGGGGTCGGCGTCGCGGTATTTGGCGCAGTAGGGGCTCGAGGCGAGGAAGTCTTGGACGGCGCGGCGTAGGGCGCCGCTGCCGAGGCCGTGCACGACTCGTACTTCGCTGGCGCCGGTGCGGATGGCGCGGTCGAGGAAGGGGCCGAGGGCGGCAACGGCGTCGCGGGCGCGTTGGCCGATGACGTTGAGCTCGATGGCCGAACTGTCGGACTCTGCCGAGGTCACCTGATGGCCGGTCGTACGCTCTTTCGTCGTGGGGGCGCCGGTCACCACGCGGAGCTGGTTGGACGGGACTTCGAACTTCAAGCCGCCGCGTTGCAGACGGGCGCGGTCGCCGGTCAGCTCCAGGAGCTCGCCGCGAATGCCGCGGCCCGTGACTTCGACCGTGTCGCCGACGCGGGGTGGTCTGCCGGGAGGGGGCGCGTCGGGGGCGGCATCCGCCGTGTGTGCGGCGATGCCCTCCTTCGCCTCGGTGACGAATCGGCGCAGCGCGGTCGGGTCGGGGGTGCGGCGTAGCTCGTCGAGCACGGCGCGACCCTGGGTCTCGAGGTCGCGGACGAAACGACGCGACGCCTCGAGATCGTCGGCCCAGCGCTGGCGGCGGCGCTGGCGCAGGTCGTCGGCCAGCGTTTCGACGGTGGCCCGCTCCGCGGCGAGGCGGGCAGCCTCGGTCTCGGCGGCCTCGCGGGCGGTCTCGAGCTCGCGACGGCTGGTCTCGAGCCGTGCGATCGCGCGTGACAGGTCCTGGCTCTCGCCGGCGAGCAGTCGCTCCGCGGTCTCGAGCGCGCGCGCCGGAATGCCGTGACGGCGCGCGATCGGCAGCGCGAAGCTCTGGCCGATGGTGTGGTAGTCGAGCCGATAGCGCGGCGCGCCGCTCACGGGATCGACGTCGAACGCCGCCACCTCGAGCTCGGGCTCGGCGAGGGAGAACGTCTTCACCTGCGGAAAGTGCGTCGTGAAGACGATGATCGGTCCGCGCGCCAGGAGATCGGCGAGCACGCCGGTGGCGAGCGCCGCACCCTCCACCGGATCGGTGCCGGCGCCCGGCTCGTCGAGCAGGACGAGGCTGCCGGGGGTGACGGCATTGGCGATGCGACCGAGGTTCTCGGCGTGGCCGGTGAACGTCGAGAGGTCGCGCTCGATCGACTGCTCGTCGCCGATGTCGGCCAGGATGGCGGTGAAGCAGGGCAGGCGGCTGCCCTCGCCGGCAGGGATGAAGATGCCGGCCTGGGCCATCAAGGCCATGAGCCCCAAGGTCTTGAGCGTCACCGTCTTGCCGCCGGCGTTGGGCCCCGTGATGGCGAGCCCGCGCTGTCCGGCGCGCAGCCGGATGTCGACGGGCGTCACCTCGCGTCCGCTCAGTACCAGCAGCGGATGGCGCGCCGCCGGCAGCACGACGTCGTCGGTGCCGAGCACTGGGCGCGTGCAGGCATGCCGATGCGCGAAGGCAGCGACGGCGGCGAGCGCGTCGGCTTCGGCGAGTGCCTCCTCGAGCGCGCGCAGCGGCTCGGTATGGGTGCGGACGGCGGCAGTGAGCTCGGCACGCACGCGCCGCTCCTCCGCCTCTTCCGTTTTCGACGCCAGCAGCAGCCGGTTGTTCTGCTCGATCGCGAACAGCGGCTCGACGAAGACGGTCTCGTCGGACGCCGAGCGGTCCTGCACGACGCCGTTGAACGTCCACGCCGCCGCAGTGCGGATCGGGACCACGTAGCGACCGTTGCGCACCGTGACGTACTGGTCGCCCATGATGCCTTCGTGCTGCGGGTCGCGGACGACGGTCATCAGGTCGGCTTCGAGACGGGTGCGCAGCTCGCGGGTGGCGCGACGGGCGGCGGCGAGGGCCGGGCTCGCGTCCTCGCGGACCTGGCCGCTGTCGTCGAGCGTCGAGAGCAGCGCCTCCTCCAGCTCGGGCACCTCGGGCAGGCCGTCGGCGAGGGTCGCGAGCCGAGGCAGGCGATCGGGGTCGCGTCGCAGCCAGGTGCGCACGTGCCGGGCGACGACGAGGAGATCGCGCACCTCCATCAGCCAGCGTCCCTCGAGGGCAGCACCCACCGGAGCGGCCTGCGTCAACGCGGGCCCGAGCCGCGGTACATCGGCGGTGGGCATCGCGCCGGCTTCGGCGGTCAGCGCCAGCAGCTCGGCGGCGACGTCGAGCCGGTCGTCGGCGACGGCGCGATCGGTCGTCGGTCGCAACGCATGCACGGCGTCGCGACCCGACTCGGATCGCGCGAAGCCGGCGATGGCCTCGAGCACGCGGGGCAGCTCGAGCGTTTCCAGATCACGGGGACGCACACGGCGATCCTAGCCGCCCAGCAACGGGAGGGGAACGCCTACACGGCCGGCGGATGACCCGGGATCGGGTCGGGCGGCAGGATGATGGGCGGTGGCTCGTCGTTGGGCGTACCGGGGACCGGCGGCGGCGGCGCCTGACGCTGCGCCAGGATCGACAGGCGGCGATTCTCGTCGGCGAGCGGATTGTCCATCACGATCGGCTGGCTGTCGGCGAACGACAGCACCTGCTTCACCTGCCCGGGGCGCAGCCCGTTCGACTCGAGGATGCGGCGGGCGTTGTCGGCACGACGGAACGCCAGCTCCCAGTTCGTCATCACGGTCTGCGGCGGGTAGGGACGGCTGTCGGTGTGACCGCCCACCATGATCGGGTTCGGCATGTGACCGAGGATGCCGCCGACGCGCTTCAGCAGCTCCACCACCTGCGGCTTCAGATCAGAGGACGACAGGTCGAAGAGCATGAGCTTGCTCTTGTCCACCACCTGGATGGACAGGCCGGCGTCGGTCACCTGGACGATGACCTGTTCCTTCAGCTCGGCCAGCGCCGGGTCCTCCTCGGCACCGCGCTTGATGGCCTCCTCGACCTCCTTGGCCTGGTTCTGCAGCAGCTGCTCCTCGGCGTCACCCTGGATGATGGTGACCTCGAGACTCACGACCTTGGGCTCGCGGCTCTTGGCCTCGTTGTGCTCCTCGGTGATGACGGCGCCGCCCTGGAGGACGCCGGGGCTGCGGAAGTACTGCGCGATGTTCTGGCGCAGCTTGAGGTCCGCCTGCGTCAGCAGCCACAGCACCATGAAGAGCGCCATCATGGCGGTCACGAAGTCGGCGTAGGCCACCTTCCAGGCGCCGCCGTGGTGCGCGGCGTGACCACCCTTCTTCTTGATGATGCGGACGCGCGGTTCGTCGCCCATCAGGCGCCGCCCGCCGCCTTCACGGCTCGGCAGGCCGCATCGGTCTCTTCGCTGGTGGGACGCTCGTCGGAGAAGATGGCCTTGCGGGCGAACTCGATCGCCACGATGGGGGCGGCGCCGCGCAGCGAGGCGACGACGCCCTCCTTGATGCACTTCATGTACTTGCCGTTCGAGATCTCCTGCAGCTCGGCGCTGTTCGCGATCGGGTGCATGACGCCGTAGCAGAGCAGAATGCCGAGGAAGGTACCCACGAGCGCGGCCGCGACATGATGCCCGATCTCCTCGGGACCGGCGTCGAGATGGCCCATCGTGACGATGATGCCGAGCACGGCGGCGACGATGCCGAGGCCGGGCAGGGCGTCGCCGGTGGTCTTGAGCAGGCCGATCGGAATCGCCGACTCCTCGTGATGCGTCTCGAGCTCGTTGTCGAGCAGGATGTCGAGCTCGTCCGCCGAGGCGGTGCCGTTGACGATCTGCTTCAGCGCGTCGCGGAAGAACTCGACGTCGTGATGGCGCGCCAGGAACGTCGGATACTTCTTGAAGATGGAGCTCTTCTCGATGTCGGTGACGTGCTCGTCGAGGGCGACGGCCCCGTTCTTCCGCATGAACGTGAAGACCTCGTACTGCAGCTTCAGGAGGTCGACGTAGGCTTCCTTGGTGGGGGCCGAGTTCTTGAACGCCTTGCCGAACGTCGCGAAGAGGCGTCCGCGCATCTTGCCCGGGGCTCCGGCGATCAGCGTGCCCAGGGATGCGCCGCCGATGACCACCAGCTCGGCCGGCTGGATGAGCACGTGCAAGGGCCCGCCCACCATGACGAACCCACCGATGACGCATCCGAAGACCACGAGCAGGCCGATGAGAGTGAACATGATTCCGTCGGGTTATCGGCCGTCCGCTGACCGTTCTTGAGGCAGACGCGGAATTGACAGCTCCCGCACGCCGGACCTAGACAGGAACGCCTTGCCTTCCAAGTACGTCGACCTCGACGGCACCGCCGTCCACTACCTGCACACGGGTCCCACCACGCTCCCGGACGTGCCGCCGGGCCTCGATCGGGGCACTCTGTTCGTCCTGCTCCATGCGGCCGGCAGCAACGCCGGCATGTGGCGCCGGCAGCTCGACGACCTTGGCAGTGCGCACAGCGTCGTCGCGCTCGACCTGCCGGGACACGGTCGCTCTCCCGGCGTCGAGGGGCCCGAGTCGATCGCGGTCGCTGCCGCCGTCGTCGAGGCGTTCCTGGATGCGGTCTGCCGGCGACCCTGCGTCCTCGTCGGTCGCAGCATGGGGGGCGCCGTCGCCCAGGTGGTGGCGGCCCGGAGACCAGCGCTGCGGGGCCTCGCGCTCGTCTGCTCGTCGGCGCGCTTCACCCTGGCCCCCGAGAGCATCGCCACCACGCGCGACGTCGTGCGCGGCCGCCTGCCGCAGCAGTTCACCACCGAGACCTTCTCGCCAGACACCGGCATGGACCTGATGCGCGAGGCCTGGATGGAGCAGGTGAAGACCGATCCGCGCGTGCGGCTCACCGATCTGCTCGCCTGCGACGTGTTCGACGGCCGCGCGGCGCTCCCCGGCATCCGCGTGCCGACGCTCGTCGTCGCGGGAATCGACGACAAGGTGACGCCGCCGGCGCAGTCCGAGGCGCTGGCCGCAGCCATCCCCGGCGCGCGGCTCGAGGTCGTCGCCAAGGCCGGCCATCAGGTGCCGCTCGAGCAGACCGCGCAGTTCGACGCCCTGCTGACGGCGTTCGCGGAGGGCCTCGCGTGAGTGTCTGGGGCCGCGTCGCCGTCGCCGGCGTGTACGAGCATCCGACGCGGTTCGCGCCGGACAAAACCGCGTACCAGATACACACCGAGAGCGCGCGTGGCGCGCTCGCCGACGCCGGGCTCGGCATCCACGACGTCGACGGGCTGTTCACGAGCGGCGTCGGGCCGATCGGCATCATGTCGTTGGCGCAGCACCTGAACCTGAAGCCCTGCTACATGGACTCGCAGGCGATCGGCGGCTCGTCGTTCGTGTCGCACTGCCTGCACGCGGCGGCTGCCATCGACGCCGGGCTGTGCTCGGTGGCGCTCGTCACCTACGGCTCCACGGCGGCGTCGGAGCGCTTCGCGATCGGCACCGGTGGCGGCATGGTGTCCGACCCGCCCGACCACTTCGAGTCGCCCTTCGGCCCCACCATCGTCGGCTCCTACGCGCTCGTCGCGCAGCGCCACATGCACGAGTACGGCACCACCAGCGAGCAGCTCGCCGAGATCGCCGTCACCATGCGACGGCACGCCGGGCTCAACCCGCAGGCGAAGTACCGCGATCCGATCACCATCGAGGACGTAACGGCGTCGCGCATCATCTCGTCGCCGCTCCACCTGCTCGACTGCTGCATCATCTCCGACGGCGGTGGCGCGCTGGTGCTGACGTCGGCGGAGCGCGCGCGCGACCTCGCCAAGCCGTCGGTCGTGATCCTCGGCGGCGCCGAGGCCGTGCGCCATCAGGGCATCGGCGATCGCGACCTGCTCGACATCGCGGCGCGGCAGTCGGGCCCGCTGGCCTTCCAGCGTGCCGGCGTCACGCACGACGACATCGACATGTGCATGGTCTACGACTCGTACACCATCACGGTGCTGGCGACGCTCGAGGCGCTGGGCTTCTGCAAACCGGGTGAGGGTGGGGCGTTCTGCGCGAATGGTCGCATCGGCCTCGGCGGGGCGTTGCCGGTGAACACCGACGGCGGCGGACTGTCTTCGAACCATCCCGGCATGCGCGGCATCTTCCTCGTCATCGAGGCCACGAAGCAGCTCCGGCGCGAGCGCGGAGCAGCGCAGGTGCCGGACGCGGCGCTGGCACTGGTGCACGGCACCGGCGGCATGCTCGGCCAGCGTCACAGCGGGGTCACGATGATCCTGGGGCGGCCATGAGCGACAAGTACCGCAAGCCGCTGCCGCGCATCGACGAGGAGTCGCGCGGCTGGTGGGAGGCGCTGGCTCGGCACGAGCTGTGCGTGCAGCGCTGCCGCGACTGCGGCACGCTGCGTCTGCCGCCGCGCGCGCTCTGCACCAACTGCCTGTCGGGGGCCATCGAGTGGGTGCGGTCGAGCGGCAAGGCCGTCGTCTACAGCTACACCGTCACGCATCAAAATCAGGCGCCGGGGTTCCGCGAGGAGCTGCCGTACGTGCTCGCCATCGTCCAGCTGGCGGAAGGGCCGCGCCTGATGACCAACGTCGTCGAGTGCGCGCCCGACCAGGTCCGCATCGGGATGCCGGTGGAGGTGGTCTTCGACGACGTCACGCCCGACGTGACGCTGCCGAAGTTCCGTCCGGCATCATGATCCTCGACCTGCATCTGCACTCCGAGCTCTCCGACGACAGCCGCGCACCCGTCGAGGCGTATCTCCGCATCCTGCAGCGCAAGCGCGAGGAGCGACCGCTCGACGGCATCGTCCTCACCGAGCACCGCCAGTTCGACCTGCATCGCGACTACCGCGATCTCGAAGACCAGTACGGCTTCGTCATCCTGAACGCGGCCGAGGTCGAGACCGACTACGGTCACGTGCTGGTCTACGGCGTCAACGAGGACATCCTCGGGCGCTTCGACTTCGCCAACGTGCGACTGCCGGCGCAGGAGGTCGTAAGCGAGGTGTGGCGACTCGGCGGCGTCGCGCTGCCGTGTCATCCGGGCCGGCCCAACGTGGGGCTGTGCGCGCACTACGAGACTCGACCGCACCTCGACGGCGTGGTCGCCGTCGAGGCCATCAACGGCGGCAGCAAGAAGGGCGAGGACGCACGCGTCGCCGAGCTGATGCGCACGCACGGCTACTCGGGCTACGGCGGCAGCGATGCGCACCTCGTCAGCTTCGTCGGCATCTGCGCCACGGAGTTCGACGTCGACATCCGCACCATCGACGATCTGGTGCGCGAGCTGCGCGCGGGGCGGTGTCGCGCGGTCGACTTCCGCCAGCGTCCGGTGACGACGTGACCCCCGACGTCATCGTCATCGGCTCCGGCTTCGGCGGCGCGGTCACCGCGGCCCGGCTCGCGCAACGCGGCCTGCGCGTCCTGATCCTCGAGCGTGGGCCGTGGTGGGGCCCGGCGGGTGAGGGCCAGCCCGCGGCCGATCGTCGCGCGTTCCCACGCGGCGTGCTCGGGTTGCGGAAGTCCGTCCGCAGCGTGCGCTGGGCGCGCGGTCGACGGTCGCGAGAGGTCCTCGTCAACGCCGACGGCCTCTACGAGATGCACGCCTTCGAGCACCTCGACGTCGTGACCGGCAGCGGCGTGGGCGGCGGCTCGCTGATCTACACCAACGTGCTCGAGGCGCCCGACGCGGAATTCTTCGACGCCTTTCCCGACGAGATCACCGGCGGCGAGATGGCGCCGTGGTTCGGGCGCGTGCGGTCGGTGCTGCGTCCGTCGCCCATCCCCGTCCGTCCGGACAAGAACCAGGCCTTCGAGCGTGCCACCGTCGAGGCGGGCCTGGGTCCACCCGTCTATCCCGACCTGGGGATCATGTGGAGCAGCGATCCGGCGCGCCCCGAGAAGCGGGTGAACGCCGCCGGCGTGATGCAGTCGAGCTGCACGCACTGCGGCTGCTGCGTCATGGGCTGCACCGAGCGCGCCAAGACGACGCTCGACCTCACCTACGTGCCGATCGCACTGCGCCACGGCGCCGAGCTGCGGCCGTTGTGCGAGGTGGTCGCGATCGGGCGTGAGGACGGTCGCTATCGCGTGCGCTACCGCGATCACCGCACCGGTGCGCAGCAGCAGGTGGACGCGCCGCGCCTCGTGCTGGCCGCCGGATCGCTCAACACCATCCGGCTGCTCTTCCAGGCGCGCGATCGCCACGGCGCGCTGCCCTATCTGCCGCCTGCGCTCGGCCGTCACTTCTCGCCGAACGGCGATCTGCTCGCGATCGCCGCCGACACGCAGACGGTGACCGATGTGGGCCGGGGGGCTGCCCTGAACGCCTTCGTGCGTCGCGCCCGCTTCATCGTCGGCGAGGTCGGGCTGCCGCTCGCCGCCATGCCGCTGCCGCGGTCGCTGAAGCGCCGGCTCGGACGGGCGGCGCTGCTGCTCGCCATGGGACGCGACGCATCCACCGGCGAGATCACCTTCGACGGCAGCGCGCTCCGTACCAGCGCCGGCCGCGACGTCGACCCCGCGCTGTTCGACGACATCGAGCACGCCATCGAGGTCGTGAGCCGTCCCTACGGCGCGCGCCGTCTCTATCTGAACGTGCCGTCAGGGCGCGGCGCGCCGCGGGTCGGCACGGTGCACCCGCTCGGTGGCGCGTCGATCGGGAAGACTCCCGACGACGGGGTCGTCGACCACACCGGAGAGGTCTTCGGCAATCCCGGGCTCTTCATCGCCGACGGTGCGCTCTACCCACGCTCGCCCGGCATCCCGCCGTCGCTCACGATCGCGGCGCTCGCCGAGCGCCAGGCCGCTTTGATGCACTGACGTCCACGGAGGAAATCATGGAACAGGCCATCCGCATCCCCGTCACCGACACCGGCTTCCGCCCCGAGGCAGTCGACGCGCGCTCGCTCGCGCGTCGCTCGCGCGCCGAGCTCGACGCTCTCTTCGCGGCGCTTCCGGTGCCCGAGCTCTCGGAGCTGCGCGGTGATCTCCGCGGCTCGCTCATGGGCGTGCTCGGCATCGACCGGCTGCCGATCTGGTTGCGCGACGGCATCTACGCCGTGCTCCGCACGCCGCTCAACGTCTGGCGCGCGAAGCGCTTCGCGGGTGACCACGGCGTCAATCGTTGGGGCGTCGGGACGGGACAACTGAGCTTCGCGGCGTACCGCGTGAAGCTCACCCTCGCACTCGACGGCACCGGTCCGTGCGTCCAGCTCGACTACGACGTCGACGAGAACCTGCTGCCGATGCGCGGCATCGTCGGCGAGGTGCGGCGGCTCGGGCCCGGCCTGCTGCTGGCGCGCATGAACTATCGTGCCGGCTCGGCGTACGCCTGCGTGCTGTACTTCACGCTGGAACACTGATGGCCGAGCTCGACGTCGACCGACTCAAGGCCTACGCGAAGGTCGTCTTCGGGGCCCTCGGTGGTGCCATGACGTCGGCGATGATCTGCCTCGGCGATCGCCTGGGCCTCTATCGGGCGCTGGCCGATGGCGAGCCCACGGATAGCGTCGCGCTGGCCGCACGTACCGGCCTCGCCGAGCGCTGGGTACGCGAATGGCTCCATCAGCAGGGTGCCGCCGGAGTGCTCGAGCATCGCGGCGACGGCCGCTTCGCGCTCTCCGCCGAGGGCCGCGCCGTGCTCGCCGAGGAAGCGTCACCCGCCTTCGGCGCCGGCTTCTTCTCGCACTTCCCGCAGATGATGAGCGTGGTCGACCTCCTGCCGGAGGCCTTCCGCACCGGCGTCGGGCTGCCGTACGACGCCTTCGGTCCCGAGGGTGCGGCCGGTATCGAGCGCGGCTTCGCGCCCTGGTTCCGCGCCTTGCTGGTGCCGCTGGCGTTGCCCGCGGTTCCGGGCCTGACCGACGTTCTCGCCGCGGGAGCCACGGTGGCGGACGTCGGCTGCGGCAGTGGCGTGGCCCTGATCGAGATGGCGAAGGCATTCCCGCGGTCGACGTTCCACGGCTGGGACGTCTCGGAGTACGCGCTCGGCCGCGCCGAGGAGAACCGCGCCACGGCCGGCATCTCCAACGTCACGTTCCACGATGCGCGACGCGATCCGCTACCGACGGACGGTCGCTTCGCGTTCGTCACGACGTTCGACTGCCTGCACGACATGACCCACCCACAGGCGGTCATGGGCGCGATCCGTTCGGCGATCCGTCCCGACGGTGTGTGGCTCATCTGCGACATCAAGGCGCGCGAGAGCTACGAGGCCAACGTCGCGCGCAACCCGATGGCGGCCATGATGTACGGCACGTCGGTACTGACGTGCATGTCGTCGGCGCTGTCCGAGCCCGGTGGGGCAGGGCTCGGCACGCTGGGGCTCACGGCGGACCTCGCGCGTCGCATGACGCAGGAGGCGGGCTTCGCGTCGTTCGAGCCGCTCGAGCTCGGGCATCCGATCAACGCGTTCTACGTCGTGCGTCCCTGAGGACGAGGAGGAAGCCACGAAGCCGGCGGCTGTCGAGCGGGGACTACGGAGAGTTCGGGAGCGTCACTACGTCCCCGGCTGGCTCGACCTGCTGCTCGATCGGATCGACCGGCTGCCGGGACCGGACGGCCTCTACGTTCTCGCGATACTCCTCGTCGAGTGGCTCTGGACGACGGCGCTGCTGTGGTCGAACGATGTCCTGCCATTCGGCACGTTCGATCTGGGGCGCACGTTCATCGTCGTCATCGCGCCGTACCTCCTCTGGGTCCGCTTCCGTCTCGATCGGGCGGCGGCGGCGGCCATGGACGGCTTCCGTTCCGCGTTGGCCGTGGGCGACGAGGAGTTCCACCGCCTGCGCTACGAGCTCACCACGCTGCCTGCACGCACGACGTGGGTGGTCACTGCGTTCGGGATGCTGGCGTACGTCGTCAACGCGGCCCTCCTCCCCGACTGGATCATGATGCAGTTCGGGGCGTCGCGCCTGTCGAGCGCCCTGATTCTGGCCCCGGTGGGCTTGTTCACGCTGGCCGTGGTCGGCATCAGCACGGCGCAGGCGATCCGGCAGCTCTGGATGGTGGACCTGATCCACGGCCTCGCCCGGAAGGTCAGCCTCTTCCGCGCCAAGCCGCTCTACGCCTTCTCGCGCCTGACTGCCCGCACCGGGATGAGCTTCCTGCTGCTGGCCTACTACATCGCCGCCGTCCGACCCGAGATCGTGCACGACACCCCGTTGCTGAAGCTGCTGATCGTCGCCATGGTGCCGACCGCCGTGGCGTGCTTCCTCCTGCCGCTGTACGGGATGCACCTGCGCCTCGTCGCCGAGAAACATCGGCTGCTGGAGGAGGCCGGCGCCCGTTTCGAACGCATCGTCGGTCGCTTGCACGAGCGCGTCGACCAGGACGTGCTCACGGACGCCGACAAGCTCAACAACCAGCTGTCGTCGATCGTCACGGAGCGCGAGGCGCTCACCCGCATCTCGACCTGGCCGTGGGACGTCTCCACGGCGACGGGGTTCATCACCACGCTGGTACTGCCGATCATCATCTGGCTGGTGCAGCGACTGCTCGGACGTTTCGGCGTTTGATCGCACCTTGCGGCGTACCGGCGGTTCGCCTAGCTTCGCCCGGGTCATGCCCCTGGAGTTCGATCGTTCCATCCTCGGTCGCGAGTTCGACCGTGCCGACGCCGAGCCCGTCACCGCCGAGTCGCTGATCGCGTTCGCGCGCGCGCTGGGCGAGACCACCCCCTGCTACGTCGAGCCTGGTCCCGATCTGATCGGCCATCCGACGTACTGCGTGCGGTACCGCAGCCGGAAGTTCCTCCCCGACGACCTGCCGGCCGGTCTCAACCCGCGCATGAGCCTCGATGCCGGCAAGGACATCGAGTTCGGCGTACCCATCCGTCCCGGCGACATGGTGCGGGTGGTCTCCACGCTGCACGACGTCTACGAGAAGACCGGCCGCACCGGCACGATGATCTTCCTGGTGGTCCGCTTCATGATCACGAACGATCGCGACGAGCACCTCGCGACGATCGACAACCGCATGATGTTCAAGGGAGATCGCTGACGTGCGCTTCGACGACGTCTTCGAGGGCGACGACCTCGGCCCGCGCGAGCTGTACCTGTCGAAGGATCAGGTGCGCGAGTATGCGCGCGCCAACGACATCACGTTCCCGCGCTTCACCGACGACGAGGGCGCCCGCGCCGAAGGACTGCCGGGCATGATCGCGCCCGGCAACATGAGCATGGGCCTTCTCACGATGTTGATCGACGGCTGGGCCGGTCCGGGGCGGCTCCGCCGGCTCGGCACCACCTTCCGCGGTCTCGTCCTGCCCGATCGCACGATCCGTCTGTGCGGTGCGGTGACCCAGAAGGACGACGCGGCGCGCACCGTCGAGCTCGATCTGTGGATGGAGAGCGACGAGGGCGATCGCCTGGTCATCGGCACCGCGACGGTCGCCCTCGCGTGAATTCGGCGTGGGCACTACCTTGTTTTCTCCGACGGCGGTGGGCTATACAGCGTCGCGGGAGCTGTAACTCGTGCGCGGTGGAGGCAGGGGCGTGAGTGGAGTGGCATCATCGATCACGCTCGACGTCGGTAAGACCGACGACGCACCCTCCGGCGATCCGTTCGGCCTCGACCTGACGGTCCGCAATCGCGTCAAGCCGGCGTTCCGCTTCCTGCACGATCGTTACTGGCGGGTCGACGTCGCGGGCGCGCACCACGTGCCGGCCACCGGGCCGGTGCTGCTGGTCGCCAACCACTCCGGCGCGCTGCCGTTCGACGGCGCCATGATCATCACGGCGCTCGACAAGCACCGCGGCCGCCCGGTGCGCTTCCTCTACGATCGCTTCGTCGCCAACCTTGGACCGGTCGACGCGTTCTACCGCAAGGTCGGCGGCGTGGTGGCGTCGCGCGAAAACGCGATCACGCTGCTGCAGCACGGCGAGCCGCTCCTGGTATTCCCCGAGGGCGTGCCCGGCGTCGCCAAGCCGTTCAGCGACCGCTACCGCCTGCGTCCGTTCAGCCCGGGCTTCGCCCGCATGGCGCTCGCGCTCGACGTGCCCGTCGTGCCGGTGGCCGTCGTCGGCGCCGAGGAGATATACCCGCTGGTCGGCCGTGCCGAGGGCATCGGTAAGCTGCTCGGCATGCCGTACGTGCCCATCACGCCGTTCTTTCCGGTGCTGGGCATTCTCGGGGCATTGCCGCTTCCGACGAAATGGTACATCCGTTTCGGCAAGCCGCTGCGGCTCACGGCGGGCGACGACGAGGCGCGCTACGGGCGTGCCCGTGTCGAAGCCATGCGCGTACGCCGTCGTCTGCAGGCCATGGTCACGCGTCTCAAGCAGCGTCGGAAATCGCTCTTCTTCGGATGACCCCCAGCATCGGTAGCGCGTCCCGCACGTACCTACGCATCGGGGCGGCGGTGTACCCGGTGTACGGCGACGATCTGCGCGGCTGGAGCACGCGTGCCGACGACATCAAGGGCGTCGGCAAGAGCTCGCCCTTCGTCTATGAGTCGCTCGACGAGCTCTTCTTCGCGCTCGTGAACCTGGCCGTGACCGGCCGCGACCGTCGTTCGAACTGAGCGTCCCGTTTCGGGGCGTCAGGTCGCGGACGTTTCCTCGCCGGGGTCCTGAGTGGCTCTGACGACGCATTGGGCGGCGCGGCGGGCCATGGCGAGCGTGGTCAGCAGGTCGAGCCCTTCGATGGCGCTGGTCGCGTCTCTGGCGAAGAAGCAGGCTGCCGTTCCGCCGACGGCATAGAGGCGGGGGATCGGCGTGCCGCTCGGGTCGAGAACCCGGGCGTCGGCGTTGGTGGTGAGGCCGCCGAGCGTGCGCAGACGGGCGCCGGTGACGCGAATGGCGTGGAACGTCGGCTCGAGCGGGTTGCCGCATCGCTGGCGCCCGAAGGGATCGCCGCCCAGCTCGAGATTGGCGTTGAAGTTCTCGACCGTCATCGTGAGCCCTTCGGCGTCGAGGTCGAGCTGACGTGCGAGATACTTGAGCGTCGAGCCGCGGCGCCCCGCGCGCGGCAGGACGACGTGCTCGAAGAACGGGTCGACGGATGCCTGCCGCACGATGCGGTCGTCGAACACCAGATAGGCGATGTGTCCCGGCTGGGCGCGGACCTCGCGCGCCAGGGGCAGCGCGTCGCCGTCCTCGCCGACGAAGCGTCTGCCGCTCTGGTTGACCATGATGGCGCCCAGCTCGATCAACGTGTCCGGCACCGGCAGCAGCGAGGGCTGAGCGAGGAACGGCGTCACCTCGATGGCATCCAGCTCGTGCGTGCCGGCGCCGACCGACAGGCCGAGCCGCAGGCCGGTGCCGTCGGCGAGCGCGGGGGCGGGATGCGGCAGGGACGCGGCGTCGGGGCAGTGCTCGCCGATGAGGGCGTCATCGCCGCCGAATCCGCCGCAAGCCAGGAGGACGCGACCGGCGATCGCCGCCGTGCCGCGTCGCTCGGGACGCAGCGCCACGCCCGTGACCGCGCCGGCGGAGTCCCGCAGCAGCGACTGCACCTCGCTGCCGGGTCGCATCCGGATCCGGTTGTGGCGCGACGCGACGCGCGTCAGCGCCGTCACCAGGCTGGTGCCGCCCTGTTGGCCGCACGCGTGCAGGCGATGCACCGAGTGCACGTTGGTCGGTTGCCGCGTGAGGTCGATGGCGGCACCACAGCGATCGGCGAGCCACTCGACGATCCACGCCCCCTGCTCGACCACCGCCTGCGCCACCTCGGGCTCGACGTGGTGCTGCGTGACGGCGCGCAGGTCGGCGAGGAGCTTCTCCGGTGCGTCGTCGATGCCCGTGTCGCGCTGCCAGCGCGTGCCAGCGGCCGCCAGAAGGCCGGTGCCGGTGGCCGCGCCGCCGCCGAGCTCTCGTGTGCGTTCGAGCACGACGACGTGGCATCCGCGATCCGCAGCAAGGATGGCTGCGAGCAATCCACCTACACTGGCGCCGACGACGATCAAGTCGGTCGACTCACGCCGCTCCGCTTGGGCCATCGGCGTGCGCCTTAGCCGGGTGGGGTCCGTGGAGTCAAGGAAACCGACGAACCCAAAAGTGATTGCAAAAGGTCCAGCAATCGAGACAATCGCGAAAGTGGATCGGGCCCGGGGTGTAGCGCGGTGGTTGCTCCGCGTCGGCGTGAGCGCCGGCATCATCGCCTACATCCTCGTGGATGTGGACAACGCCGACCTGCGCGCGGCGCTGGCGGCGGTGAAGCTCGGCAATCTCGTGCTTCCGCTCGCCATCTTCCTGGCGGGGCAGGCGCTGAGCGGCATCAAGTGGGGCATGCTGGGGCGCTCCGTCGGCCTCGACCGCCCGTGGCACGAGTACATCCGCTTCTACTACATCGGCGCCTTCTTCAACGTCTTCGGGCTCAGCACCATCGGTGGCGACGTCGTGCGCGGGCTCTATCTCGGCGACGGCCGCCGGCCCGTCCTGGCGCTGAACTCGGTGATCTTCGACCGCATCACTGGCCTGGCGCTCCTGATGGCGACGGGGGCCGCGGCTCTGATCGCCTTCCCGCAGTACGACTTCCCGTGGATCCTGAGCGCGGCGTGCATCGCCGGCGGCCTGACGCTCGTGGTCGGCTGGTGGACCTGCCCGCTCCTGGTGCGCCTGCTGCCCGTCGGCAATCGCCTGCGGCGCCAGGTCGAGGACGACCTCGGTCCGTTCTGGCGCGACACCGGGCTCCTGCTGCGCGTGAGCGTAGTGTCGATCGTGTTCCACATGTCGCAGGTGGCGGTGCAGTACTACATCGCGCGCGCCGCAGGTGCCGAGCTGCCGTTCTCGTACTGCATGATCATCCACCCGATGCTGAGCCTGATGATGGCGATGCCGGTCAGCATCGGCGGCTTCGGCGTGCGCGAGGGGGGCTACCTGTATTTCCTGACGCGCATCCACATCGACGATTCCATCGCGGTGACCATGGGCATCCTGTGGTTCGCGATGACGGCCGCGACCGGCATCATCGGTGGCATGATCTTCCTCCTCTCGGGCGCCGAGCTGCCGCGGCTCCGGGCGCGCACGCAGACCGCGGAACGCGCTCGCGGGGCGGCGTAGCTGCGTAGCTGCCCCAAGACCTTGTCTTGGGGCACGGCGAGAGTGGCGCGTCCGTCTACGCGCGATCATCGTGCCGCGGCCGGCGAAGCCGGCGCGGCATGCGTGGTACGCGCGCTTTAGGCACGGTCACTGGTCGGCGGCGAGCGTCACTGCGGCGAGCGTGACTTCGGCGGTGGCGACCATGTCGCTCACCTTCAGCCACTCGTGCGTGGTGTGGATCTCGCGCATGCCGGTGCCGAGGTTCACGACTTCGAGTCCGCGCTCGTTCAGGACGTTGGCGTCGCAGCCGCCGCCCATCCCCGCCGACGTGATCGGGCGGCCCACCTGCTCGGCGGCGGCGCGTAGCAGACGCATGATGGCGGCGTTCTCGTCGACCTTCATGGGCTCGTACATCGCCTTGACGGAGACGTCGGCGGAGGAGCCGGGGTGACGGGCAACGGCGTCGTCGACGCACTGTCGCATGTGGGCGCATTGGGCGGTGAGCTTGTTGGGATCGTGGCTGCGCGCCTCGCCGCGGATGCGCACCTCGTCCGGGATGATGTTGATGGCGCGACCGCCGGAGATGAGGCCGATGTTGGCGGTGGTCTCCTCGTCGATGCGACCGAGGCGCATGGCGGCGATGGCATCGGCGGCGACGCGGATGGCGCTGACGCCCTGCTCGGGCGCCATGCCGGCGTGCGCCGCCTGGCCGTGGATGACCACCTCGAGCAGGTTCGATCCGGGCGCGCGGGTGAACACGAACCCGACCGCGTCGCTGTCGAACACGAAACCGCGCTTGGCCTCCACCAGCGACAGGTCGAGGTGGCGCGCGCCGAGCAGTCCGACCTCCTCGCAGACGGTGAAGACGACGTCGATCGGCGGGTGTCGCAGGCCGTGCTCGCGGCAGACGCGGACGACCTCGCAGATGATCCCCACGCCCGACTTGTCGTCGCCGCCGAGGACCGTCGTGCCGTCGCTGCGGATGACGTCGCCCTCGACCACCGGCTTCACGCCGGCGCCGGGCTCGACGGTATCCATGTGGGCGCAGAGCAGCATGGCGGGGGCGTCGGCGGTGCCCGGGATGCGGGCCACCAGGTTGCCGACTTCGCCACTCACGGCTTCGCCGGCGCGGTCGAAGGTGACGGTGGCGCCGAGGGCCTGCATCTCGCGGGCGAGGCGTCTGGCGATCTCGCCTTCGCGGCGTGACAGGCTGTCGATCTGGACCAGCTCGAGGAACAGCGACTGCAACCGGTCGGCCTGGATCACGCGGCGGACGATACGCAATCCGTCGTCGCGCGGTCAACGCGATCGCCTTGTCGCGCCGGGTACGGGCACGTATCGTGCGCGGATGGCCGCGACCGATGGACCCGTGCCCGTGCTGGTGGCGGGCGCCGGGGCGCTCGGCTCGGTCGTCGGGGGCCTGGTGGCGCGACGCGGCTGGCCGGTGACGCTGCTCGGGCGCCACGACCATCTGGACGCCGTCGCGCGTGACGGCCTGTTCGTGGAGGGGCTCTACGGCGACCACCACGTCCGCGGCCTCGCCTGTGCGACCAGCGCGGACGAGCTGCAGGGAACCTTCGGGGCCATCCTGCTGACCGTCAAAGCATGGGACACGGCCGCCATGAGCGCCGCGATCGCACCTCGGCTGGCCGTGGACGGAACGCTCATCTCGATGCAGAACGGTCTCGGCAACCTCGAGGCGGCGGCAGAGGTGGTCGGTGCGGCGCGAGTGCTCGGCGCCCGCGTCATCTTCGGCTCCGAGATCGCGGCTCCCGGACGTGTCCGGGTGACGGTGCACGCCGCCCCTACGCTGATCGGGAGCCCCACCGGCGGCGATGACGCAGCCGTGCGCTGGGCCGCGGCGCTGGCCGACGCCGGCATACCGTCCGAGCCGACCCGTACCCTCCTCGCCGAGCTGTGGGCGAAGGTCTTCTACAGCGCCGCGCTGAATCCGCTCGGCGCGCTCCTCGGTGTGCCGTACGGCTGGCTGCCCGACGATCCCGACGCCCGCGCCATCATGGACGAGGTCATCGGCGAGGCGTTCGCGGTCGCCGTCGCGTCGGGGGTCGAGCTGCCCTGGACCGACGCCGACGCCTACCGTGCCCTGTTCTTCGGCCGGCTCGTGCCCTCGACGGCGCGGCATCGCTCGTCCATGTTGCAGGATCTCGAGCGCGGCCGGCCCACGGAGATCGATGCCATCAACGGTTGGGTGGTCAGGCGGGGTGCCGCGCTCGGCGTGCCCACTCCGACCAACGCCACGCTCACCCGCATGATCCACGCGCGCGTGCGGCGCGCCAGGACGGACGAGGCCCCATGGAGAAATTGACGCTCGATCGTGCAGCCCTCGACGACATGTTCGCCCACGCGCGTGGCGAGCTTCCCGACGAGTGCTGCGGTGCCGTCGTGACGCAGAACGGAAACGACCGCGTGCTGCGCTTCACCAACATCCAGAATCGTCTGCACGCCGACAATCCCGCCGAGAACCCGCGCACCGCGGCGATGGGCTATGCGCCCGAGCCGAAGGAGCTCTTCGCGGCGATTCGCGCGGGCGAGGAGCCCGGCGCGCGGCTGGCGGTCTTCTACCACTCGCACGCGATCAACGGCTCGTACTTCTCCGACGAGGATCGCACCCGCGCCATGTTCGGCGACGAACCCTCGTATCCCGACGTCTCCTACGTGGTGCTCTCCGATGCCCGGCTCGAGGGCGAGGTGCGCGCGTTCCGCTGGGACGAGACGACGCAGGACTTCATCGAGCAGCCGCTCGAGGTCCGGGGACCTGCCCGCAAGGCCGCGCCGGCGAAGAAGCAGGCGGCGGTGAAGAAGCCCGCGCCGAAGACGAAGGTCGCCGCGAAGAAGAAGGCGGCACCGGCGAAGAAGCCTGCCGCGAAGAAGCCCGCCGCGAAGAAGCCCGCCGCGAAGAAGAAGCTCGTTCTGAAAAAGAAGCCCGCCGCCAAGCGCACCGCGGTGGCGCGAAAGAAGCACAAGTGAGCACACGTCCCGAAGCCGACCTCGGCGCGGTCGCCGGCGGCGTCACGCTGCCGTTCAGCGTCATGAACGCCGCCGGGAGCGTCGTCACCATGGCCGAGCTGCGGGCGCTGGCGCGGTCGCGTACCGGTGCCGTCGTCCTGCGCACGGCGACGGTCCATCCGTTCGTGCACCCGGAGTTCCGCACGCTGCACAACCCCGGCTACGACAAGCTGGTGCCGCTGGTGCGCGAGCTGGTGGAGATCGGCGAGCGGCCGGTCATCGCCAGCGTCGCGGGCGGCACGGCCGACGAGTACGCGTTGCTCGCCCGGGTCTTCTCGGAAGCGGGCGCGTCGGCCGTCGAGCTCGATCTCGCGGAGCCGTGGGTGTCGGCAACCCTCGGGCCGTTCGACGACCTCGAGATGCTCGAGCAGATCGTCACCCGCGCGGTGCTGTCGAGCAGTGCGCCGGTGTGGGTGCAGCTGCCGGACATGCCGGTGCCGTACAAGGCGGTGACGGCCATCCTCACAGCCGCCGGCGTCAGCGCGGCCGTGGCGCGCAACGACTTCACCGGCTTCGAGCGACTGCTGCTCGAGGCCGAGACGCCGATCGACGTCATCGCGATGGGCGGCTTCTGGTCGGGCTACGACGTCACGCGCACGCTGGCGAAGGGTGCCAAGGCGGTGCAGGTGGGCCCGACGCTGGCGGACGGGCCGCAGGTCTTCGACAAGCTCGAGCGCGAGATGCGGATCGCACGCGGCGAACGTCCCGCGAGCTGAGCGCGCGCAGTCCCGGCGTCAGCCGAGACGCTTCGCCAGCTCCTGGCGCTGGCGTTCGAGCTCCTTCGGCAGTCGGTCGCCGAACTTGTCGAAGAACTCGCCGATGCCGGCGACCTCGCCGCGCCACGCTTCGGGGTCGACGGTGAGCAGCTCGTCCATCACCGCCGGCGAGACGTCGATGCCGGTGGTGTCGATGGCGCCCTTCTCCGGCAGGTAGCCGATGGGAGCCTTCACTGCGGCGCCTTTGCCCTGGGCGCGCTCGAGGATCCAGCGCAGAACCCGAAGGTTCTCGCCGAAGCCGGGCCAGAGGAACTTGCCGTCGGCGTTCTGGCGGAACCAGTTGACGTGGAAGATGGCGGGCGGGTTCTTCACCGCGGTGCCCATCTTCAGCCAGTGCCCGAAGTAGTCGGCCATGTTGTAGCCACAGAAGGGCAGCATCGCCATGGGATCACGGCGCACGACGCCGACGGCGCCGCTCTGCGCGGCGGTGGTCTCCGAGGCGACGGAGGCAGCGACGAAGACGCCGTGGTTCCAGTCGAACGCCTGCAGCACGAGCGGCGCGGTGCGGGCGCGACGGCCGCCGAAGACGAACGCCGAGATCGGCACGCCCTGCGGCTCCTCCCAGTTCGGCGAGATCGACGGGCACTGGCGCGCGGGTGCGGTGAAGCGCGAGTTCGGATGGGCGGCTTTGCCCTCCGACTGCGGTGTCCACGGCTTGCCCTGCCAGTCGGTCATCTTCTCCGGCACCGCACCGTCGATGCCCTCCCACCACGGAGAGCCGTCCGGCGTGACGGCGACGTTGGTGAAGATGGAGTTGCCCTGCAGCGTCTTCATTGCGTTCGGGTTCGTCTTCGACGACGTGCCCGGCGCGACGCCGAAGAAGCCGGCCTCGGGGTTGATGGCCCACAGCCGCCCGTCGGGGCCCGGACGCAGCCAGGCGATGTCGTCGCCGACGGTCCAGACCTTCCAGCCCTTCTGCGACGCAGGGGGGACGAGCATGGCCAGGTTGGTCTTGCCGCACGCGCTCGGGAACGCCGCCGCGACGTAGTGTGTCTCGCCCTGCGGGTTCTCGATGCCGACGATGAGCATGTGCTCGGCGAGCCAACCTTCGTCGCGTGCCTGGGTGCTGGCGATGCGGAGCGCGAAGCACTTCTTGCCGAGCAGCGCGTTGCCGCCGTAGCCCGACCCGACGCTCCAGATGAGCTTCTCCTGCGGGAAGTGCAGGATGAAGCGGCGGTCCGGTGAGAGATCGCCGAGCGAGTGCAGACCGCGCACGAAATCGTCGCTCTGGCCGAGCTGCTTCAGCGCGGCGTCGCCCATGCGGGTCATGATGCGCATGTTGACGACGACGTAGGGGCTGTCGGTGATCTCGACGCCGACCTTGCTGAGCGGCGAGCCGAGCGGGCCCATGACGTACGGGATGACGTACATGGTGCGACCGGCCATCGCGCCCTTGAAGAGCGCGCCGACCTTCTTCTTCGCGTCGGCGGGCGGCATCCAGTTGTTGTTCGGCCCGGTGTCGTCCTGCTTCTCCGTGCAGATGAAGGTGAGGTGCTCGGTACGGGCGACGTCGCTCGGGTCCGAGCGATGAAGGTAGGAGTTCGGGAACTTCTCGGCGTTGAGCCGCTCGAGCACGCCGGAGTCGAGCATCTCGGCGATGAGCTTGTCGTGCTCGGCCTGGGAGCCGTCCACCCAGTGGATGCGGGCGGGGGAACAGAGCTGGGCGACCTCGTCGACCCAGGCGTTGAGGGCGGCGTTCGAGCTGGCCATAAGGGCCGGCAGTCTACTCAGTACGGGCGTGTCCCGGCAACCCCGGAGGGCACGGCAAGTGCGCGTCGGGTCGGGCGCGGACGGCGCGGGGACGGCGTCCGGCTGCGCGCGGCGTTCGCACGGCACCCCGCCGCCCCTTTTCCCCTCCGCGCGTGCTCTCGACGCGCTCGCTCGGACGTCGCCCCCGCGCCGTCCACACCCGACCCGCCGGGACAGGGCCTAGTCGGGTCCGGGGTGTGCCGGGTCGAGCCCGGCTCGTTCGATGGTGGGTGGGGGTAGTTCGTCGATGTGGGTCATTGGGGTTGGCCGTATGCCGGTGGCGCGGGCAGTGTGGGCCAGGGTTTGGGCGGCTATGGGGGCGGTCAGGAAGAGGAAGATGACGACGAGGAGGGCCTTCATGGCGATGGCCAGGTGATTGCCGGGGAGGGTGAGGGCGGCGGCGGCGAGGAGGCAGGTGAGGCCGAGGGTGGTCGCCTTCGTGGGCGCGTGGATGCGCGTGTAGACGTCCGGCAGGCGCACCAGACCGAGCGAGCCGACCAGCGTGAAGGCAAGGCCGGTGAGGAGGAGGAGGCTCGCCAGGACGTCAGTCAATGATTCGTCCCCGCATGAGGGCCTTGGCGACCGCCACCGTTCCGACGAAGCCCAGCAGCGCCAGCACGATGACGGCTTCCAGGTAGACGTCGGTGCGCAGGTGGATCGACAGCACCACCAGGAGTGCGACCACGTTGACGGTGATGGTGTCGAGCGCGAGCAACCGGTCGACGACGTCGGGCCCGACGACGAGTCGCCAGAGACAGAGCGCCAGCGAGATGCCGAGCCCGGCCATGGCCACCGACGTCACAGCGGCGAGCATTCGATGCCCTCCACGAGCGGCTGCTCGAACTGCTGCTTGATCTGCGCCCGCACCGCATCCGCGTCGGTGGCTGACAGGCAGTGCACCCAGAGCGCCGAACGATCGGGGGCGACGTCTACGGTCAGCGTGCCCGGCGTCAGGGTGATCATGCTGGCGAGCGCGGTGATGGCGAGGTCGTCGCGTAGCTCGAGCGGGATCACGATGAACGCGGGCTGGATGCGAAGACGCGGCTGCAGGAGGATCCACGCCACCTGGAGGTTGGCGCGCAGCAGCTCGCGTAGGAACGTCGCCGCCAGGCGGAGCATGACGAGCGGCTGGCGGACGGTGACGCGCTCGCTCCAGAAGTCGCGACAGAGCCACACCACGATGGTGGCGACGGCGTAGCCGACGACGAAGTCCCCGGCAGTGACGCGACCCTGCAGCACCAGCCACGCGACGGCCAGCACCGCCGCATAGACGGGATGGCGGAACGCCCTCACGGCCGGGCTCCCGGTGCGAGCACGGCGGCGACGTAGCCGGTGCGATCGAGCAGCTGCGTGGCGGTCGCCTGCGTGAAGCGGAAGAGCGGATCGGCCGCCAGCGCCAACGTCATCGAGAACGACACCAGGAGTGCCGCCGCCCACAGCATGCCGACGGGCGCGTGTTGCGGGGCCGCGTGCGGCGGCTCGCCCCAGAACGCCATGGTCCAGATCTTCGTCATCGAGAAGAGCGTCAGCAGACCGGCGGCGAAGATCACGACGACGCCCACCCACTGTCCGTCGGCGATCGCGGCGCTCGCCAGGAATGCTTTGCTCATGAAGCCGCTCGTCGGTGGGAGGCCGGCGAGCGAGATCGCTCCCACGAAGAAGAGCGCGGCCAGAGCGGGCGATTGGTGCGCGAGCCCGCCGAGCTGCTTTAGATCCCGCGCACCGCCGAGACGCTCCGCGCTGCCGCTCAGGAGGAACAGGGCGCATTTCACGATGGTGTAGTGCACCATGTAGAAAATCGCGGCCCCCACCCCGGCGATGGTGAAGAGACCGATGCCGAACACCAGGTAGCCGATCTGGCTGACGATGTGGAACGACAGCAGTCGGCGCAGCTCCGTCTGTGCGACGGCGCCCAGCACGCCCACCAGCATCGACACGATGCCGAGCACGAGCAGCACCTCGGCGCCGGGGCCGCGCACGGAGTCGAAGACCGTCGTGAACACGCGCAGCAACGCGTAGACGCCGACCTTGGTGGCGATGCCGCCGAACATGGCCGACACCACCGGCGACGGCGCCGGATAGGTGTCGGGCAGCCAGAAGGCGAGCGGGATCAACGCGGCCTTGGCGGCGAACACCACGAGCAGGCTCATCATGGCGACGCGCAGCAGCCCGGCGTCGGCACTGCCGAGTGCCTCCACCTTGCCCGCGAGGTCGGCCAGGTTGAGTGTGCCGGTGAGGCCGTAGAGCGTACCGACGCCGAACAGGAAGAGCGCGGAGCTGAGCAGGTTCAGGACCACGAACTGCAGGCCGGCGCGCAGCTGGCGCGCGCTCGCGCCGAGCGTGGCCAGGGCGTACGACGCGATCAGCAGCACCTCGAAGAAGACGAACAGATTGAACAGGTCGCCGGTGACGAACGCGCCGTCGAGCCCCATCAGCAGGAAGTGGAAGAGCGGGAAGAACGGCAGCCGCTCGAGCTCGCGATCGGGTGCCGCCGCTTCGTACAGGAGCACCGCGAGGCCGGTGACGGCGGTCAGGAGCAGCATCACGGCCGTCAGCCGATCCGCCACGAGCACGATGCCGAACGGCGCCGGCCAGCCGCCGAGCCGATGCACCAGTACGGTGCCGTCCTTCACCGCCACCGCCAGCGCCACCGCGACGGCGAGCAGGCATGCCTGCGAGACCAGACTCACGAGGCGCTGCACGCCGGGCCGTCCGCCGAGCGAGAGCAGGACGATGGCCGTCACCAGCGGCCAGAGCACCGGCGCGACGAGGAGGTCAGCCATGCTCGATCTCCAGATCGACGCTCTCGGTGCCCGCCCGCTGATAGCCGCGATACGCCAGCACCAGGAGGAACGCCGTCATGCCGAAGGAGATGACGATGGCGGTGAGCACGAGTGCCTGTGCCAACGGGTCCGCAGTCGCCGTCGTGCCGTCCGCGACCAGCGGCGGGCTGCCGAGGCGCACGCGTCCCATCGACACGAGCAGGAGATTCACGGCGTGGCTCACCAGCGCGAGCCCGAGCACGACGGGAAAGCCCGTCGGCCGCAGGATCAGGAACACCCCCGCGGCGACGAGGCTCCCGATGGCTATGGCGACGAGGAGCTCCACGATCACTCCTCGATCGCGAGCAGGATGGTGAGCGTGACACCGGTGACCACCAGATAGACCCCGAGGTCGAACAGTACGGCCGTCGAGAGGTGCAGCTCGCCGAGCAGCGGCACGTGTGCGTGTGCGATGGCGCTGGTCAGGAAGGGCTGACCCGCGAGCAGCGCACCGAGACCGGTGGTCGTCGCGAGGGCGAGGCCGATCGGGATCAGCAGCGCCGGCCGGAACGGCAGCGCGTCGCCGGCGCGACCCCGGTCGGTGGCGACGTACTGCAGGACGAACGCGGCCGCCGTCATCAGGCCGGCGATGAACCCGCCACCGGGCTGGTTGTGTCCGCGCAGCAGCAGCCAGGCCGCGACCAGCAGCATCGGCGGCAGGATCACGCGCGCGACGGTCGAGAGGAGCGGTGACTTCACGCGGTCCTCCGGCCCGCCTGCAGCAAGGCCACGATGCCGATCGCGGCGATCGCGAGGACGGTGATCTCGCCCAGCGTGTCGTAGCCGCGGAAGTCGACGAGGATGACGTTGACGACGTTGGCCCCGCCGCCGTCGGGCAGGCTGTGCGCGAGGTGGTAGCGCGAGATCGATTCGAACGGCCGTCGCATGACGCCGTAGGCGACGGCAGTGACGCCGGAGCCGACGATCGCCGCCACGGTGGCGTCGAACGCGAGCCGTCGCCGCGGCTCGCGCGTGTGCGTCTCCTTCGGCAGGAAGAAAAGCACGAGCACGAGGAGGATCGTGGTCACGCTCTCGACCAGCAGCTGGGTCAGCACGAGGTCGGGCGCGCTGAGCCACGCGAAGTAGAGCGCGACGAAGAGCCCCACGGCACCGAGCGCCAGCACGCTCGGCCAGCGCCGGCGGTAGAGGACTGCCGTGGCGACGGCCGCGATCGGCGTCACCAGCGTGAGCAGCCACGCCGCGATCGGTGCCGTCGTCATCGGCAGGCGGACGACGTCGGCGTCGCCGCCGATGCCGAGCGCGATGAGCGTCACCGTGCAGCCGAGCACCACGACGACGTACCGTCGCAGGCTGCCGTTCTGCAGGCCGTCGGTGACGACGTGCGCGCCGTGCAGGAGCCCGCGCACGACGACGTCGTACATCTCACCCGCGGTGCGGCCGAAGCGCGGCGGCAGTGCCGTGCGTGCCGTACCCCGTCGCGCGGCCCATAGCGCCGCGCCGGCGAGCAGACCGACGGCACTCAGTCCGAGGGCGGGCGTGAGGCCGTGCCACAAAGCCAGGTGCGGATGGACGGGTGCTCCGACGACCGCGCTCGCCGCCGCCGTCACCAGCGGCTCCGCCACCAGCGACGGCGCGATGCCGACGGCGAGGCAGACGAGCACCAGCACCTCGACCGGCAGGCGCAGTCCCGCGGGCGCTTCGTGCGCGTGCACGCTGGGGTCGGCCGGTCGGCCGAAGAACGCGCCCATCACGAAGCGCAGCGTGTACGCCGCGGTGAGCGTGCTGCCGACGACCGAGAGGATCGGCAGCCACAGCGGCCCGTCGAGCGCGGACTCGTAGAACATCTCCTTGCTGACGAAGCCGTTCAGCGGCGGGATGCCCGCCATGGCGGCGGCGGCCAGACACGCGAGCACCGTCGTGCGCGGCATGGTGTGAACCAGACCGCCCAGGCGGGCGAGGTCGCGCGTGCCGGCCTCGTGATCGACGATGCCGGCGATCATGAACAGCGCCGCCTTGAAAGTGGCGTGGTTCAACACGTGGAACGTCGCTGCCACCGATGCGGCCTCGGTGCCGAGGCCGTAGAGCATCGTGATCAGGCCGAGCTGGCTCACCGTCGAGTAGGCGAGCAGGCGCTTCAGGTCGGTGTGCCGCAGCGCAGCCCACCCGCCGACGAGCATCGTGGTGGCGCCGACGCCGATGACGGCTGTGTGCCACAGCAACGTGTCGGCGAAGATCGGCGACAGGCGCGCCAGCAGGAAGATACCCGCCTTCACCATCGTCGCCGAGTGCAGGTACGCGCTCACCGGCGTCGGCGCGGCCATGGCGCTCGGCAGCCAGAAGTGGAACGGCACCTGCGCCGACTTGGTGAAGGCGCCGAGCAGGATGAGCGCCAGCGCCAGGTGCGCCGCCGGCAGGCTGCGTACCTGATCCGCATGGGCGCGCAGCGCCGACAACTCGAAGGTGCCCGCGGCAGCGCCCAGCACCAGCACGCCGGCCAGCAGCGCCAGCCCACCCATGCCCGTCACCATGAGCGCCTGCCAGGCGCCGGCGCGGGCGGCGGCGTCGCGATCCCAGAACCCGATCAGCAGGAACGACGCGACGCTGGTGAGCTCCCAGAACACCACCAGCAGGAGCAGGTTGTCGGACGTGACGATGCCGAGCATCGCCGCCATGAAGAGGAGGAGCGACGCGTAGAAACGCGGCAGCGCTTCGTCGGCGGCGAGGTAGAAGCGCGCATAGACGACGACCAGCAGGCCGATGCCGAGGATGAGGAGCGCGAACAGCAGCGCCAGCCCATCGAGCCGGAGCGAGAGCCCGAGCCCCAGTCCCGGCACCCACGGCAGCGATACCACTGCGGCATCGCCCACGAGCGCGGGACCCCCCAGCGCGATCGCCAGCGCCAGGGTCAGCGCAACGACGATGCCATTCGCCCAGGCGAGTCCACGCGCGCCGAGTGCAGCGCCGCCGGGAAGCAGCGCTGCGGCCACCAGAGGCAGGCCGAGGAGGGCGAGCAGCGCTGGCGTCAATGCGGGACGCTCAGTCGACCTGGGGTGGCGGCAGGGCCTCGGGGACGCGGTGGAGATACGTGGACGCGAGCAGCAGCGAGCCGGTGGACACTTCGAGCCCGGCACCGATCCATCCGAACAGACCCGGATTGCCGTCGATCGAGATGCCGATCATGCGGCCGGCGAGGATGCCGAAGAACACCATCGCCATCATGGTGAGCGTCCGGCGGTGCACGATGGGATTGCTGGCGGCGAAGATGGTGTAGATGCCGAGCGCGATGAACGTCCCGCCGTAGATGGCGCGGGTCTCGCCGTACGCCTGCGCGCGCATCGACTCCGACGCGGGCGAGAAGCCGGCGATGCTCATCACCTGCACGGGATAGAAGAGCCCCATCAACCCGAAGGCGACGATACCGAGCCCGACGAGCCCCGCCACGATGCGTCCGTTCATGCCTGATCTCCCACGGGTCGCCCCGTCAGCGTGTGCGACGTCGCGCCCTCGATGCGCACCCGCACCATCGATGCCGGCGCCGCGGGTCCGGGGAACACGACCGTCTTGAATTGGGGCGTCTTGCCGAGCATCCAGCCCTCGGGACGACGCGCCGGTCCCTCGACCAGGACGTCGACGTCGCAGCCCACGAGCGTGCGGTTGATCTCGGCGCTGATCGTCTCCTGGAGCGCGATCAGACGATCGAGGCGCACCGTCTTCTCGGCCTCGGGGACGCTGTCGTCCCAGCGGAAGGCGCGCGTGCCCTCCCGCGGCGAGTACTTGAAGAGGAACGCCGAGTCGAAGCGCACGCGACGCATGAGCGCTTCGGTGGCCTCGAAGTCGGTGTCGTCCTCGTCGGGGAAGCCGACGATGACGTCGGTGGAGAGGGCGATGCCCTGCACCTGGTCGCGCAGACGGCCCACCAGCTCCTCGAACTCGGCGACGGAGTAGTCGCGCGCCATGCGGTCGAGGATGCGGTCGGAGCCGGACTGCAGCGGCAGGTGGAGCTGCGGCGACACCTCGGGGCACTCGCGCATGGCGTCGATCAGGGCCGGTGCCATCTCGGCGGGGTGCGGCGACGTGAAACGGACGCGCGCGATGCCTGGGACGGCGGCGGTCGCGCGCAGTAGGCGCGCGAAGTCCCAGTCGTCGTGCCGGTAGGCGTTGACGGTCTGTCCGAGGAAGACGATCTCGCGCACGCCCTGGCGCGCCAGCTGCTCGACGTCGGCCAACAGCACCGGACCGGGAAGGCTGCGCTCGCGGCCGCGCACGTAGGGCACGATGCAGAAGGTGCAGAATCGGTCGCAGCCGCGCATGACCGTCACCCAGGCGCGCACGCCGGGGGCTCGCGTCACGGGCAGGTCGGCGTAGGTTTCGCTGGGGTCGAGTCGCAGACCGAGGTGCGGATCGGTGCCGTGCTCGGCCAGCAGCACGGGCAGGTGACGGTAGCCATCGGGGCCAACCAAGAGGTCAACCTGCGGTGCCCGTTCGCGCAGCGAGCCGCGGAGATGCTGCGCCATGCACCCGGTGATGCCGATGCGGACGCTCGGTCGGGCCGCCTTGTGGCGCGCGAGGTCGGTGATGCGACCGATGACGCGCGACTCGGCGTGCTCGCGGATGGCGCACGTGTTGAGCAGAATGACGTCGGCCGCCTCCGGCTGCTCCACCCGGGTCCAGCCGTGCGAGCCCAGGCTGCCCAGGATGAGCTCGGTGTCGGCCACGTTCATCTGGCAGCCGTACGTTTCGATGTAGACCGTCCGCACCGCGCGCGGAGTCTTAACCGGGGGGTTCCGGACGCGCAACCCGATTGCCGCTCCTGTGTGGGCCGGCTAGATTCCGCGACATGCTGGGTGGCGGTCCCCCGCGCCGTCGGCAGCAGCCCGACGCATATGGCTCCCTCGAGGCGAGCCTGTTGTTCTGTCCCCGGTGTCGGGAGGCGAAGCCCGTACGCAAGCGCCTGCTGCTCGTCCTGCTCGATGGTGAGAAGCACGAGTACGTCTGCCAGGTGTGCGGCAGCTCCTGCGCCACGAAGATGGAGCCGCTGGCGCCGCGATGAGCGCGCACGGACATCACGCCGGCCAACGCACGGTGGGCTGTGCCATCCTGACGGTGAGCGACACGCGCACGCCGGAGACGGACGGTAGCGGGCGACGGAGCCGCGAGCTGCTCGAAGCCGCGGGGCACCGTGTCGTCGCGTACTCGATCCTGCCCGACGAGCCCACGCTGGTGCGCGACCGTGTCACCGAGCTGCTGGCCGACGCCGACGTCGAGGTGATCGTCGTCAATGGCGGCACCGGTCTGGCGCCGCGCGACACGACGTACGAGGCCGTGGCGGCGCTGCTCGACAAGCGCATCGACGGCTTCGGCGAGCTGTTCCGATCGCTCTCGTTCGCCGAGATCGGTCCCGCCGCCATGCTTTCGCGCGCGGTGGCCGGCGTCGCCGGCCGTACCATCGTGGCGTCGCTGCCCGGCTCGACGGGTGCCGTCGAGCTGGCGCTCAGCCGGCTCCTGGTGCCCGAGCTCGGTCACATGGTGCGGCTCGTCCGAGGCTGACGTGCGCGTGCGCCTGCGCTACTTCGCGTCGCTGCGCGAGGCCCTCGGCACGGCGGACGAACGCGCCGTGCGCGATGGCACGACGGCCGGCGCGTTGTGGAGCACGCTGGTGCGCGAGCATCCCGCCGTCGCCCGTGTGCGCGTGCGCTTCGCCGTCGACGAACGCTACGTCGACGCCGACCACGTCCTCGCCGACGGCGACGAGCTGGCCGTCTTTCCACCCGTCAGCGGGGGATGCTGACGTGTTCGAGATCATCGACGACGCGATCGACCCGATGCGCCTTCTCGCCGCCGTCGGCGATCCGTCGGCCGGTGCATCAGTGCTGTTCCTCGGCACGACCCGCAACGAGAACGTCGGTCGACGGGTCGTCCGTCTCGAGTACGAGGCATTCGCCGGCATGGCGACGAAGGAGATGCGGAAGCTCGCGACGCAGGCGCGCCGTCGATGGCCGCTCACGCGCGTGGCGATGGTGCACCGGATCGGCGTCGTGCCGGTGGGCGAGAGCAGCGTCGGCATCGCCGTCAGCGCCGGTCATCGCACGGAGGCGTTCGAGGCGTGTCACTGGCTGATCGATCGTCTGAAGGAGATCGTGCCGATCTGGAAGAAGGAGCACTTCCGCGGCGGCACGGTCTGGATCGGCGAGCAGCAGGGTGGTCCGCCGGTACCGGCGACGCGCAGCAAAACACGCCGGAAAGCGGTGCGTTGAGCGGCATGATGTTTGCGTTTCCGAGACCCCTTGGTCATGGTACACGAGAGAAGTTCATGAGTACCCGCACGGCTGCCGTATGTGTGCTCGCCCTCGTGGCGGCGAGCGGGTGCGCAGGGATGCGGAAGGGGTGGAAAGGCGACGTCCTCGATGGACGCGCGCCTGCCAAGGGCGCGAACGACCTTCCGACGGAAGCCAGCGCCATGGGCGACTTCCTGGTCGGGCAGGTGGCGTTGCAGCGCAACGACGTGCCGACGGCCATTGCGGCGTTCCAGCGCGCCGTCGCCGCCGATCCGGGTGCGTCCATCCTGCGGCTGCGTCTCGCGAACCTCTACGTCCGCACCGGCCAGCTGCAGCTTGCGCTCGAGCAGTGCCAGGTCGTCGTCACTGCCGAGCCGGACAACATGGAGGCGCTCGCGCTCTATGCCGGCGTCCTGTCGTCGATGGGGCGCGACGACGAGGCGGTGGCGGCGTACGAGCGCATGCTCAACGCCGACCCCGACGGGCAGGAGGCATACCTCTATCTGGGTGCGCTCTATGGCAAGCGCGGCGACACCGACCGCGCCGTCGCGACGCTGCGCCGCCTGATCTTCAAGAACCCGGGCTCGATCCTCGGCTACTACTATCTCGGTCGGGTCCATGCGGCGGCGGGTCAGCTCGACCAGGCCGAGAAGTACTACCTCGAGGCGCTCAAGCTGAGCCCTCAGTCCGAGCTCATCCTCACCGACCTCGCCGTCGCCTACGAGCTGCAGGGGCGTACGCCGAAGGCCGTCGAGCTCTACGAGCGCATCCTGGCGCTCAACCCGCAGAGCATCATGGTGCGACGGCGCCTCGGTGGCATCTACGTCGGGCAGAAGAAGCTCGACGAGGCGCTGGCGCAGTTCCGCGAGCTCGAGAAGGTCGACGCCGACCCGCGCGAGGCGCGCACCAAGATCGGTCTCATCTACTTCGAGAAGGGCGAGCTCGATCGCGCCGCCACCGAGTTCAACCTGGTGCTGGCGTCCGAGCCCGAGAACACGCGCGTGCGCTACTACCTCGCCGCCGTGTACGCCGAGCTCGGCGAGGACGATCGTGCCATCGAGGGCTTCGGCGAGATTCCGCCCGAGTCGGAGTACTACGTCGACGCGCGTCTGCGTCGGGCGTACCTCATGCAGAAGGACAACCTTCCCGGCGCCGTGAAGGAAGTCGAGACCGCGCTCGAGGTGAAGCCGGGCAATCCCGAGCTGATGAGCTACCTGGCGTCGCTCTACCGTGAGCAGAAGAACTACGAGGGCGCGGTCGTCGTGCTGGAGCAGATGGTCGCGACGGCGCCCGACAACGACCGCTACCGCTTCACGCTCGGTGCCGCCTACGACGAGGTCAAGAACAAGGACAAGGCGATCGAGGAGATGCAGCGCGCGATCGCGATCAACCCGCGCAACGCCGCCGCGCTCAACTACCTCGGCTACACCTACGCCGATCTCGGCATCAATCTCGACGAGGCGGAGAAGCTCATCCGTCGTGCCCTCGAGCTCGAGCCCGAGGACGGCATTTACATCGACAGCCTCGGCTGGGTGTACTACCAGCGCGGTGACTACCCGAAGGCGGTGGAGCACCTCGAGCGCGCCGTCGAGCTCGCCGGCGAGGATCCGACGATCGTCGAGCATCTGGGCGACGCCTACCAGCGCTCCGGTCAGACGGAAGCAGCGCTGCGCGTCTACCGCGATGCGCTCGGTCGCGCCAAGGAGACCGAGCAGATCGAGCGCCTCAAGGGGAAGATCCAGACGCTTGGCGGAGCCGTGCAAGCGGGCGGCTCCCGGCTCTGAGGCATGGTGGGCCGCCCGCGCCGGCACGGCTGGCTCGTCGCATTGGTCCTGGTCGCGGGGTGCTCGCTCTTCCGCGGCGGGCCGGGAGCGTTCCGCACCGGTGTCACGGCGGAGGAGCTCGTCACCCGCATGACCGAGCGTCGCGCGGCGGTGACGTCGCTTCGCGCGCGCGCGCGTCTGAAGGCCGGGCTCGCGGGCATGTGGACGCGCGAGGCGGTGCTGGTGCGCCGTCCGAGTGACGTCCGCGTCGATGTGCTGTCGCCGTTCGGGCTCGCGCTCGCGCTCGGCGCCAGCGCGGACCGGCTGTGGGTGTATCCGCCGGCGCAGGGCGTGCGGTTCGAGGGCGCATCGAGCCCCGAGAACCTGTCGCGCTTTCTCGGCGCACCGGTCGAGGTCACCGACCTCGTCGACATCCTCCTCGGCATGGCGCCGGCGCGCGTGCCATCCGGTGATCCGGAGATCGCGGTCGTCGCCAACGACGAGTATCGCCTGACGATCACGTTCGACGGTGGCGTGCAGACCCTGTGGTTCGCCGGCGACACGCTCGACCTGCGTCGCGCAGAAGAGCATCGGGGCGAATCGACGGTGCTCACCGTCGCCTTCGACGACTATCGCGACGGCTTCCCGCACGCGCTCGCGGTGACGGCGCCGGTCGTCGGCTCGAGCGTCCAGCTCGCCTACGACGACGTCGAGACCAACGCGTCGATCGACGCGGCGCTGTTCTTGCCGCCGCCGGCGCCGCGCACGTTGCCCCTCGAGTCCGCGGCCACGTCGAGCTGATGGCGCTGCTCGAGGTGCAGGACCTGCGCATGACCTTCCCGCTCGAGGGTGGTGGGGAGGTCGCTGCCGTCGACCGCATCTCGTTCACGCTCGACCGCGGACGCGTGCTCGGTCTGGTGGGCGAGTCGGGCTGCGGCAAGAGCATGACGGCCCTCTGCCTACTGCGGCTGGTGCCGCCTCCCGGACGCATCGCCGGCGGACGGATACTGCTCGACGGCCGCGATCTGCTCGCGCTGCCCGAGCGCGAGATGCGGCGCGTGCGCGGCGCGCAGGTGGCCATGATCTTCCAGGAGCCGATGACGGCGCTGAATCCCGTCCTGACCGTCGGCAGCCAGGTGGCGGAGGCGGTGGCCCTGCATCAGCCCGTGAGCGGGCGGCAGGCGTGGGAGCGCGCGGTGGCCCTGCTGGGTGAGGTCGGCATTCCGGATGCGGTGCATCGCGCGCACGATTACCCGCACCAGCTCTCCGGCGGCATGCGCCAGCGCGTCATGATTGCGATGGCCATCTCGTGCGAGCCCGCGCTCCTGGTCGCCGACGAGCCCACCACGGCGCTCGACGTCACCATCCAGGCCGAGATCCTGATGCTGCTGCGTCGTCTGCGCGAGCGACGTGGCATGGCGCTCCTGCTCATCACGCACGATCTCGGCGTCGTCGCAGAGCAGGCGGACGACGTCGCCATCATGTATGCGGGACGCATCGTCGAGCGCGCGCCGGTCGTCGACCTGTTCGAGCAACCGCTGCATCCGTACACGCAGGCGCTGCTGCGCTCCATGCCGGTGCTCGGCCGGCACACCGACCGTCTCGAGACGATACCCGGGCAGGTGCCTTCGCTGCGCGATCTGCCGAGCGGCTGCGCCTTCCGCGATCGATGCCCGCAGGCGATCGACGCCTGCGCCGCGGCGGTGCCGCCGCTGGAGACGCGTCCGGGAGACCGCCAGGTGGCGTGTATCCGCGCATGACGACTCCGGCACCACTCGTCGAGGTGCGCGATCTGCGCAAGCACTTCCCGCTCGGCGGCGGCCTGTTCCGTCGCGGCAGCGGCGTCGTGCGGGCCGTCGAGGGCGTGACGTTCAACATCCGCCCGGGCGAGACGCTCGGTCTCGTCGGCGAGTCCGGCTGCGGCAAGTCGACGCTCGGCCGCCTGATCCTCCGTCTGATCGAGCCCACGTCCGGTGACGTGCGCTTCGAAGGCCGCTCACTCTACGAGCTGGGCGCCCGCGAGCTGCGCGCGATGCGTCGCGCGATGCAGATCGTGTTCCAGGATCCGTACGGATCGCTGAACCCGCGTATGCGGGTCGCGCAGATCGTCGGCGAGGGGCTCGTCATCCACGGCATGGGGACGCGCGCCGAGCGCGAGCAGCGCGTGCGCGAGCTGCTCACGCTGGTGGGGCTCCCGGCCGACGCCGGTGATCGCTATCCGCACGAGTTCAGCGGCGGGCAGCGGCAACGCATCGGCATTGCGCGCGCACTCGCGGTCGAGCCGCGCTTCATCGTCGCCGACGAGGCGGTGTCGGCGCTCGACGTCTCGATCCAGGCGCAGATACTGAACCTGCTGCAGGACCTGAAGCGTCGGCTCGGGCTTACCATGCTGTTCATCTCGCACGACCTGCGCGTCGTCGAGCATCTGAGCGACCGGGTAGCGATCATGTATCTCGGTCGCATCGTCGAGATCGGACCGCGCGAGCAGGTGTACGGCGATCCGCGCCATCCCTACACGCGAGCGCTGCTGTCGGCGGTGCCGGTACCCGATCCGCGACGGCAGGTCGATCGGGTCGCCGTCACGGGGGACATACCAAGCCCGGTGGCGCCGCCCACCGGCTGCGCCTTCCACCCGCGCTGCCCGCACGCGATGCAGGTCTGTCATCAGGTGGTGCCGCCGCTCGAACGCGGGCGCAGCGGGCGCGCCGTCGCCTGCCACGTCTTTCCGGCGGACTTGCCGGCGGACACGTAGACAGCCACGCGCGGCCCCCCTATACTCCCGCCGCTTCGCGCGATGCTCCGTCCAGGTCGCGCCTCAGGAGGTTGCTCATGGGTGGTCCCAAGGTGTGGCAGGATGTGCGCGTGTCCCTGGGACCCGACGCCGAGGTCACGGGCAAGTTGTCGTTCGTCAGCCCGACCCGGATCGAGGGCAAGCTGAAGGGCGAGGTGCGCTCGTCCGACCTGCTCATCATCGGTCCGGAAGCGGTGGTGCAGGCCACGGTGCACGCCGACAAGCTCGTCGTGCTCGGTGAGGTGCGGGGCGAGGTGATCGGCGCCGCACGCATCGAGATCTGCTCCGGTGGTCGCCTGTTCGGCGACGTCGAGACGCGCAGCCTCGTGATTCAGGAAGGCGCGGTCTTCGAGGGCCAGTCGCGCATGGCTCAGGGCGCCGGCGTGGCGGCGGGCCTGAGCAAGTAGCCGGCCGTCAGGCCTTGGCTTTGGTGGTGGCGCCGACCTTCGCGCGCTTGTCTTCCTGCACGCGGGCGGCGCGACCGGACAGCTCGCGCAGGTAGTACAGCTTGGCGCGACGAACGGCGCCACGCATGACGACGTCGATGCGCTCGATGCGCGGCGAGTGCACCGGGAAGATGCGCTCCACGCCGACGCCGTAGGACGTCTTGCGGACCGTGAACGTCTCGCGGTTCGCGCCGCCGCTGCGGGCCAGCACGGTGCCCTCGAAAACCTGGATGCGCTCCTTGTCGCCTTCGACGACGCGCACGTGCACCTTGACGGTGTCACCAGGCTTGAAGGCAGGGATGTCGCTGCGCAGCTGTTCCGACTCGATCCGGTCGATGGTGTTCATGGGAATTCGCATTACTAGCGTCCGTGCCGGAGGCGGTCAAGGATGATGGAGGCCGCGCTGCGGACCGACAGGTGGTTCCAGCCGTCGGTGCCCTCGATGGGCTCGAGGAGGTCGTCGAGTCGCTCGACCACCTCGTCCGCCAAGCCCCAACCCGTCCCGAAGACGAGGAGCTCGGGCGGCCCCGGGCGGTCCAGACGCTCTCGCATGGCCGCGTACGGCACCCGGCCAGGCCCGGACCTGGCGCTGGTCCCCACCAGACGGGGCATGGTGCCGGTTTCCCGTTCGATTTCTGCGATCACGGCATCCAGCTCGGGGGCCTGACGTACCGTCGCCAGGGCCTCGCCGCGATTGGCGTTGTAGGTGGCCCCGGGCCCGCTCTCCCAGTGACGGATGATGCGGTCGACCAGCCGTCGCAGCGTCACCACGGGGGTGCACACGTAGAAGGCACGGACCCCGAACGTCTTGCTGGCACGCCCGATGTCGTGGACGTCGAGGTTGGTGACGGCCGTGGTCACAACCGCCCCGGTCTTGTCGTAGACGGGGTGGTGGAGGAGCACCAGGTAGAGGTCAGCCATGGTCGCACCATCCGAGGCTGCGCAGCCAGGTCCGGTCGGCCGCGTCGAGCGGGGCGGTGGCGAGAAGATCGGGACGGCGCTCGAGCGTGAGACGGAGCGCCTCCTGCCGTCGCCAGCGACGGATGGCGGCGTGGTCGCCCGACCCGAGGACGGTGGGAACCTCGGCGCCGTCGTGCGCCCACGGCCGCGTGTACTGTGGATACTCGAGCAGGCCGGTTGCGAACGAGTCGTCGGGCGCGGACGCGTCGTTGCCGAGGACGCCGGGCAGCAGGCGCGCGATGCCGTCGAGCACGACCAGTGCCGCCAACTCGCCGCCGCTCAGGACGTAGTCGCCGATCGACAGCTCCTCGTCGATGGCGGACAGAACTCGCTCGTCGACGCCCTCGTAGCGGCCGCAGACGAGGAGCAGGCTCGGCTCGTTCGCGAGCGCCGCGAGACGACGCTGCGTGAGGCGCGGCCCGCGCGGCGACAGCAGGATGCGGCGGGGCGATTCGGCGGCGCTCACGTGCGTGATCGCGGCGAGCAGCGGGTCGGGCTTCATCACCATGCCTTGGCCGCCGCCGTAGGGGACGTCGTCGACCTGCAGATGACGACCGGCCGCGTAGTCGCGCAGCTGGTGCAGCGAGACCTCGAGCGCGCCGATCTCCCGCGCGCGCCGCAGCGGTCCAGCCGCGAGCGGCGAGCCGAACATCTCCGGGAAGAGCGTGAGGACGTGCGCGCGCAGCGTCAGTCCAGCAGACCCGGCATCGGGTCGATGAGGACGCGGCGCGCGTCACGATCGATGGTCCGCACCACGTCGGCGATGACGGGGATCAGATGCTCGTGCGTGCCGTCGCGCACGATCCAGACGTCGTTCAGGCCGGTCGCCATGGTATCGGCGATGGTGCCGAGGTGGCGCCCGTCGACGGTGTCGACCGCGAAGCCGAGCATTTCGTAGACGTAGAACTCGTCGGGATCGACGGGCGGCAGGTCGGCCTCGCGCACCAGGATGCGCGTGCCACGCAGGTTCTCGGCGGCGGTGCGGTCGGTGACCTCGTCGAGCGTCAGGAGCAGCACGCTGCCGCCGCCGTGAGGCGCAATGTGGGCGATGCGGACCTCGCGCCATTGGCCGTCGCGCTCGAGCAGGACGGCGCGCTCGTCGATCAGGCTCGGCGCCGGCGGCTGATAGGGGTGAACGCGGAGCATGCCACGCAATGCGTGGGCCCCCGTGATCTCGGCGACGGCGACGGCAGTGGGATCCGCGTCGACCGTGGTGCCCGGGAGCCGGCGGTCCGGCGCCATGACGTCAGGGCTCTTCGATGATCTCGAGGACGACTTTGCGGTTGGTACGGGACGCGGCGGCATTGAGAATGGTCCGGATCGATTTGGCGGTACGGCCCTGCTTGCCGATGACCCGTCCGATGTCTTCCTTGGCGACCCGAAGCTCGAGGATCGAGGTCGCATCCCCCTGCGTCTCCTTCACCTCGACGGCGTCTGGGTGGTTCACCAAGTGCTTCGCCAGAAACAGAACGAGTTCCTTCATTGGAGTCGCAGCTCCTCCGGAGCTTCCAGAAGGGCCGGTGCGGCTATGCGGGAGGCGCCGCGGGCGTCACGCCGGCCTGCTTCTCGATCAGCTCCTGCACGGTCTGGGTAGGCTGCGCGCCCTTGGCGCGCCAGGCGTTGATCTTCGCCGTGTCGAGTTTGACGAGGGCGGGATTGCGCGTCGGATCGTAGAGGCCCACCTGCTCGATGAACCGACCGTCGCGCGGCGATGCCGAGCTGGCGACGACGATGCGGTACACCGGGTGCTTCTTGCTGCCGTGGCGGGCGAGGCGAATCTTGACCATGGGATCGAATTCCTCTTCGGGTCTCGGGTGTCAGCGAAGCATGCCGGGCGGCATGCCCTGCATCATGGGTCCCGAGCCGAGCTTCTTCAGGACCTTCTTGGTTTGGGTGAACTGCTTCAGGAGACGGTTGACCTCGGACACGGACGTCCCGCTGCCGGCGGCGATGCGCTTGCGCCGGTTGGCGTTCAGGATGTGGACGTTGCGGCGCTCTTCGCGTGTCATCGAGTCGATGATGGCCTCGACCCGCTTGAGCTCGTGGTCGGCGCCACCGAGATCGGCGCCCTTCAGCATCTTCTTGACGCCGGGGATCATGCCGAGCAGCTCGGCGACCGATCCCATCTTCTTCACGGCGCGCAGCTGATCGCGGAAGTCCTCGAGGTCGAACTCGTTCTTCTTGAGCTTCTTGCCGAGCGCCTCGGCCTGGTCTTTGTCGTAGGCCTTCTCGGCGCGCTCGATGAGCGACAGCATGTCGCCCATGCCGAGGATGCGCGATGCGATGCGGTCGGGATGGAACGCCTCGAGCGCGTCGAGCTTCTCGCCGGTGCCCGCGAAGATGATGGGCTTGCCGGTGACCGAGCGCAGCGACAACGCGGCACCGCCGCGCGCGTCACCCTCGATCTTGGTGAGCAGGATGCCCGACAGCGTCAGACGCTTGCCGAAGCCCTGTGCCGTGGCGACGGCGTCCTGGCCGGTCATGGCGTCGGCGACGAGCAGGATCTGACGCGGGTCGACGGCGGCGCGGATGCGCTCGAGCTCGCCCATGAGCTCCTCGTCGACCGTCTGGCGGCCGGCGGTGTCGATGAGGACGACGTCGGCGCCCTGCGCCCGCGCGGCGGCGACGGCTCCGCGCGCGATGTTCACCGGGTCGCCGCCCGCCGTGGACGGATGCACGGGGACCCCGAGCTGCGCCGCGAGCAGGCCGAGCTGCTCGATGGCGGCGGGGCGGTAGACGTCGGCGGGTACGAGATACGGGCGGCGTCCGCGCTCGTCGCGCAGCCAGCGCGCCAGCTTGGCGGTGGACGTCGTCTTACCGGCGCCGTTCAAGCCCACCATCATGATGACAACGGGCGACGGACCGCCGAGATCCAGCGTGGTGGGCTGTCCGCCGAGGAGCCGCTGCAGCTCGCGGTGGACCAGCTTGATGAACTGCTGTTCCGGCGTGAGGCTGCGGAGGACGTCCTGACCGAGGGCGTCCTTCTTGACCGCCTCTACGAAGTCGCGGACCACGCCGACGTTGACGTCGGCCTCGAGGAGCGCCAGCCGAACCTCGCGCAGCGCCTCCTCGATGTTCCGTTCGCTGATCTTTCCCTGGCCCTGCAGCTTCCGCCACAAGCCTTCGAACTTCTCACCCAGGGATTCAAACATGCCCAATTACACCAAACGCCGGAAAGGGCGGACGCTACTGGAGGTGGGTGGGGCTGTCAAGAAACCCCGAAACGACGGGGCCCCCGGGCGGAAGGTCCACCCGGGGGCCCCGGATACTGCAGTCTCAGTGAGCACGGGTCGGCATCACATCATGCCGCCCATGCCTCCCATTCCGCCCATGCCACCGCCCGGCATGGCCGGCGCGGAGCCCTTGTCCTCGGGCTTCTCGGCGACCATGGCCTCGGTGGTGAGCAGCAGGCTCGCGACCGACGCCGCGTTCAGCAGTGCCGTACGGACCACCTTGGTGGGGTCGATGATGCCGGCCTTGAGCAGGTCCTCGAACTGCTCGGACGCGGCATTGTAGCCGAACGCGCCCTTGCTGTTCTTGACCTTGTCGAGGACGATCGAGCCCTCGGCACCGGCGTTCTTGGCGATCCAGCGCATCGGCTCTTCGATGGCGCGCTTGATGATGTTGACGCCGAACCGCTCCTCGTCGGAGACGACGAGCTTGTCGAGCACCACACCGGCGCGCACGAGTGCGACGCCGCCGCCGGGGACGATGCCCTCTTCGACGGCCGCCCGGGTGGCGTGGAGCGCGTCCTCGACGCGCGCCTTCTTCTCCTTCATCTCGACTTCCGTGGCCGCGCCGACCTTGACGACGGCGACGCCACCGACGAGCTTCGCGAGCCGCTCCTGGAGCTTCTCACGGTCGTAGTCCGAGGTGGTCTCCTCGATCTGCGCCCGGATCTGCTTGATGCGACCCTCGATGTCGGCCTTCTTGCCCGAGCCGTCGATGATGGTGCTGTTGTCCTTGTCGACGACGACGCGCTTGGCGCGCCCGAGGTCCGTCAGGGTGACGTTCTCGAGCTTCATGCCGAGCTCCTCGGCGATGACCTTGCCGCCGGTGAGGATGGCGATGTCCTCGAGCATGGCCTTGCGGCGATCACCGAAGCCCGGCGCCTTGACGGCGACGGTCTGCAGGGTGCCGCGGATCTTGTTGACGACCAGCGTCGCGAGCGCCTCGCCTTCGATGTCCTCGGCGATGATGACGAGGGGCTTGCCGGCCCGCGCCACCTGCTCGAGCACGGGGAGAAGGTCCTTCATCGACGAGATCTTCTTCTCGTTGATGAGGAGGTAGGCGTCCTCGTAGGTGCACTCCATCCGGTCCGGATCGGTGACGAAGTACGGCGAGAGGTAGCCGCGGTCGAACTGCATGCCCTCGACCACGTCGAGCTGCGTCTCGAGGCCCTTGGCCTCCTCGACCGTGATGACGCCTTCCTTGCCGACCTTCGCCATCGCCTCGGCGATGATCTCGCCGATGGTCGGGTCGTTGTTGGCCGAGATGGTCCCGACCTGAGCGATCTCCTTCTGCTCCTTGGTGGGCTTGGAGAGAGCCTTGAGCTCGGCGATGATCGCGGAGACGGCCTTGTCGATGCCACGCTTGAGGCTCATGGGATCGTGGCCCGCCACGACCATCTTGAGGCCCTCAGTGAAGATGGCCCTGGCCAGCACGGTGGCGGTGGTGGTGCCGTCGCCCGCGACGTCGGAAGTCTTCGAGGCGACTTCCTTCACCATCTGGGCGCCCATGTTCTCGAACTTGTCCTCGAGCTCGATCTCTTTCGCGACCGTCACCCCGTCCTTCGTGACGTTCGGCGCGCCGAACGACTTCTCGAGGATGACGTTGCGACCGCGCGGTCCCAGGGTGACCGTCACGGCGTCGGCGAGGAGGTTGACTCCGCGGAGGACCTTGTCGCGGGCCTCCTGGCCAAACTTTACCAGCTTTGCTGCCATCGATACTTCTCCTTCTCAGCTCTCGACCACGCCGAGGATGTCTTCCTCGCGCATGATCAGGTGCTCGTCGCCGTCGAGCTTGATTTCGGAACCGGAATACTTGCCGAACAGGATGACGTCGCCAACCTTGACGTCGAGCGGCTGGATCTTGCCGTCGTCGTTGGCCTTGCCCTTGCCGACCGCGATGATCTTGCCCTGCTGGGGCTTCTCCTTGGCGGTGTCGGGGATGATGATGCCCCCCTTGGACTTCTGCGCTTCCTCTTCGAGTCGCTTCACGATGACGCGATCTTGAAGTGGTCTGATCTTCATGCCCACTGCTCCTTCCTTTCTGTACGAGCTAACGTGACGAGAACGTGAGGAAAATCGACGGTCAAACGGTGACGTCGACGTCGAGGATCACGATCCGGATTTGCGAGGCGGCCGCAACCTAACCACACGCCCCCAGGTGTCAAGCGGGGTTTTGCGTCAGCGACCGAGCTTCCGGCGCTCCTCCTCGAGGTACTGCCGGTAGAGCACGTCCCACTCCCGGCTGCCGGGGAGGACGCGCTTCGGCATGCGGCCTCGGGCGGCCTGATCCAGACGCGCGTCGACGTCGAACGCGTCCGTCAGGATCTGCTTGGCTTCGTTGAGGAACAATCGGTCGTTGCGGACGCGGCCGAGCTTGCCGTCGACGATGCACTTCTGGACGGCGTGCGCGAGGTACGACAGGCGACCCTCGGAGAGCGTCACAGCGCGAATCCTTTCGCCTTGGCGATGCGCTGCTTCACCAGCTGCTCCACCCGTCGCAGATCGAGCTCCTCGCGGCGGACACCCGGGGCGCCCTGGCGGATCAGCTTCTCGGCTTCGGCCTGGGCCTCGCGCTCGATGGCCTCCTCCTCGTCGAAGTTCTTGTTGAGGAGGGCGACGAACCTCGATTGCACCGTGGGCTCCGGGACGTCGAGCTCGAGCAGCTTCTGGTCGACCAGGCGCCGGACCAGCGCCGCGGCGACCCGCTCGATCTGCGATGCGGACGGGCGCATCCCGGAGGACTTAGTTACCCGGCTCCGATTTTGCAAGGTCTACGTTGACTTGCAGGGGACGAGTCGATAAGTCGGCGCGAAGTTGACGGACGCGCCGATCGGAAGGCCCAAGCGCATCCGGCGCGGCGCTACCGTCGGGGTGGTGGCGCCTGCGGGGCGAGTGCACGAGGAGCGGCTGGTGGCCGGTGCGCGGGTCCTGGAAGGCTGGGGGCTGCGAGTGGTGATGGGAGACGCGGTACTGGCTCGGCAGGCCTATCTGGCGGGACCGGACGACGCGCGCCGCGGCGATCTCCAGCGCATGATCGACGATCCCGGCATCGACGCCATCTTCTGCGCCCGCGGCGGGTATGGCAGCCAGCGGATCATCCCCTCCCTCGACCTGACCGGTCTCGTGCAGCGGCCGAAGCCGGTCATCGGCTACAGCGACATCACGGCGCTGCTCACCGCCATGCTCGGCACCGGCGTGTCTGGCATCCACGGCCCGATGGTGGCGGCCGACCTGTCGCGCGGAATCACGGACCACTCCCGCGACCACCTGCTGCGGGTGCTCACCGACCCCGACTACCTCTGGGAGGTCGACGTCCCGGTCGAGGTCCGCCCGGGCCGGGCGACGGGTCGACTCGTGGGTGGATGCCTGTCCGTTCTGGTGTCGCTGGCGGGCACGCCGTGGGCGCCCGATCTCGATGGCACCATCCTGTTCCTCGAGGACACCCACGAGTGGCCCTACCGACTCGACCGTCTGCTCACCCAGCTCCTCCAATCGGGCCGGCTCGAAGGCGTCGCCGGGGTCGTCTTCGGTACGATGGCATCGTGTCGCTCGCTCGACGGCGTGGAATCGCTCGACGTCGTGCGCGAGCGTTTCGCCGACGTCGCGTATCCAGTCGCATTCGGGCTCGCGTCGGGCCACGACCCGGCCGAGCACGACGTCGAGAACCTGGCGCTCCCGCTCGGGACGCGCGTCGTGCTCGATACCGCGCGCGGCCGGCTGACGGCGCTCGAGCCGGCCGTTGTCTAACGCCGTGCCCATCCGGGTCGCCAGCTCGACGCGGGTCGACTTCGGACGCGTCGCCGAGGTGCTCGAAGGGGCGATCACGGCGGGGGCGTTCCCGGGTGCGGTCATCCTGGTGGCGCGTGGCGACGAGGTGGTGTGGCACGCGGCGTTCGGCTCGCGCAGCCTCGAGCCCGAGCGCACGCCGATGACGCCCGACATGGTCTTCGACCTGTCGTCGCTGACGAAGCCGCTCGCCACGACGACGGCGCTGCTGCAGCTCGTGCGCGAAGAGAAGATTCGCTTCGACGATCGCATCACGCGCTTCCTCCCGAACTTCGGCGTGCACGGAAAGACGCACATCACCGTGCGCCATCTGCTGTCGCACTGCTCGGGCTTCGCGGCGTGGCGTCCGTTCTGGAAGGACATCGTCCGCACCGAGCGGCAGGGACGACCGAACTGGCTCGCGAGCCGCGGTGCGCGCGAGCTGGTCTACGAGCAGATCCATCGCGAGCGCCTCGAGTACCAGCCCGGGTCGAAGGCGGTGTACAGCGACCTCGGCTTCATGCTCCTCGGCGAGCTGATCGAGATGCTGACGTACTCGAGCCTCGACCGCGTCTGCCAGGAGCGCATCTTTCGTCCGCTCGGCCTGCACGCGACCGGCTTCGTCGACCTGTCGCGCCTCAAGGTGCAGAAGATCGTCCCGGTGACGGAGCGCATCGCCCCCACCGAGCGCTGCCCGTGGCGCGGCCGCGTGCTGTGCGGCGAGGTGCACGACGACAACGCGTGGTCCATCGGCGGTGTCGCCGGCCACGCCGGGCTGTTCAGCAACGCCGCGGACGTGCACGCCCTCGTGACGCGCCTCCGCCAGTGTCACCGCGGCGACGACGACTTCATCCTGCCCACGTTGATGCAGCAGCTCTGGACCCGCGACGAGACCACGCCCGGCTCGACGTGGTGCCTCGGCTGGGACACGCCGACGCCCACCGGGTCGAGCGCCGGCGCGCGCGTCGGCAAGCGTGCCGTCGGCCATCTCGGCTTCACCGGGACGTCGATCTGGATCGACCTCGAGCGCGATGCGCACGTCGTCCTGCTCACCAATCGCGTGCATCCGCATCGCAGCAACGAGCGCATTCGCGAGGTGCGTCCGCGCGTGCACGACTCCGTCTGGGAGGCGCTCGACGCATGAAGGTCCACCTGATCGCCGCCTGCGGCGTCGGCATGAGCGCGCTCGCCGCCCTGTTGCGCGAAGCGGGCCACGAGGTGACGGGCTCCGACGACCAGGCGTATCCGCCGGCCAGCACGCTGCTCGAAGAGCTCGGGGTGACGGTGAACAGCGGCTATGACCCGGCGCGCCTGGTCGGTGCCGATCTCGTCGTGTGCGGCAATGCCGTTCGCAGCACCAACCTCGAGGCCACGGCGGCGCGTGAGCAGGGCATGCGCATGACGTCGTTCCCGCAGGCGCTCGAAGAGCTCTTCCTGGAGGGCCGGCGTCCGCTGGTGGTGGCGGGCACGCACGGGAAGACGACGTCGGCGTCGATGCTGGCGTTCGTGCTCGCGCGCTGCGGGCGCGATCCCGGCTGGCTCATCGGCGGCGCGCCGCGCGACCTCGGCTCGAATGCCAACCTCGGCGGCAGCCCGTGGTTCGTCGTCGAGGGCGACGAGTACGACTCGGCGTACTTCGACAAGGGACCCAAGTTCCTCCACTACCGCCCCGACATGGTCGTGCTGACGGCGGTGGAGTTCGACCACGCCGACATCTATCGCGACCTGGCGGCGGTGCAGGGCGCCTTCCGGAAGCTCCTCGGCATCATGCGTCCCGATGCGCCGCTGATCGCATGCGGCGACTTCCCGCATCTGCTCGACGTCGTCGAAGGCACGCACGCGCGGCTGGTGCGCTTCGGCCTCGACGCCGCCAATCCGTGGCGCGTCACCGATCTGGTCGACGACGGCACGACGACGCGCTTCCGCGTGCGCGAGCACGACCGCGTCGTCTGCGAGGCCACGCTGCAGGTGCCGGGCCCGATCAACGCCCGCAACGCGCTCGGCGTCATGCTGGTGGCGCACGAGGTGGGAGTGTCGTGGGAGTCCGCGGCGTCGGCGCTCGCCGACTTCCGGGGTGTGCGACGTCGGCAGGAAGTCGTGGCGTCGGTGCGCGACGTCACCGTCATCGACGACTTCGCGCACCATCCCACGGCCGTCGCCGGGACGCTGGCGGCGCTCCGTCTGCGCTATCCGGGCCGTCGGCTGCGGGCGGTGTTCGAGCCGCGCTCGAACACGAGCCGCCGGCGCGTCTTCCAGGACGAGTTCGCCGACGCGCTCGCGACCGCCGACGAGGCCGTGCTGGCCGCTGTCTTCGCCAAGCCGAACGACCCGATCCCGGCCGACGAGCGGCTCGCGCCGGAGACCATCGTCGGCGACATCGTGCGACGTGGCGTGCCGGCCCGGACGATCGACGGCGTGCCGGCGATTCGCGACTACCTGGTGTCTTCCGCCCAGCCCGGCGACGTCATCGTGATCATGTCCAACGGCGCGTTCGGCGGCCTGCCGTCGCTGGTGGCGTCCGGGCTCGGCGCGTAGAGCTGTCGATAGACTTCGTAGTGCCCGAGGACCGACTTCACGTAGTCGCGCGTCTCGCGGTAGCTGATGAGCTCGACGAACTCGTCGTCGGGTCGCGTGCCGTAACGGCGGTCCCACTTGGCGACGGCGTCCTCGCCGGCGTTGTAGGCAGCGAGCGCCCGCACCTTCGAGCCGTCGTAGCGATCGAGGAGACGGCGCAGCAGGGTGGTGCCGAGCGTGACGTTCGGCTCCACCTGGTGGAGCGTCGGACGATCCGGCGCGGGCAGGCCGCGCGTGGCGGCAACCTCGCGCGCCGTGCCGGGCAGGAGTTGCATCAGCCCGTGCGCGTCGGCGGGTGAGACCGCCTCGGGCACGAAGAGACTCTCCTGACGCACCAGCGCCGTCACCAGCAGTGGGTCGAGATCGACCTCGGCGGAGCGATCGCGGATGACGTCCCAGAATCCGAGCGGGTAGAGGTAGTGGCGACGGGCGGTCGGGCTGGTGCGTGCCAGACGAAGTGCGGCGCCCGGCGCATCGATCGCGCTGTAGGCGTCGAGCAGGTCGCCGGTGGGCGTCGTCGCCGCCACGGCATCGAGCTCGAGACGCGCGAGCCGTCGGTAGCCGAGCTCGTAGAGGAGACGCGCGCGCGTCGCGTGCGGACCATACAGGCCGGACGGAAAGACGGGCCGTGCGACCTCGACGTCGACCGACGTCGCACCCTGCGGCGGCTCCCCACGTCGTGCGCGCGCCAGCCCGCCGTAGTACGTCGCGGCGTGACGGTCGGCTATGTGCGCGAGCTTCGCGTCGGCCTCGGACGATCCGGTGGCTTCGAGCGACCTCGCCTCCCAGTACTCGGCTGCGATCCGCGTGTCGCGTTCGCTGTCGATGGCAAGGTCGTGGAAGGCCGTGGCCGCCGCGTCGTAGTCGGCGGCGAGGAAGCGCACCCACCCCGCGCGCCAGCGTGCCTCCTGCGCCGTCGACGCCAGGGGGAAGCGCCGTGCCAGCGCGGTATAGGAGGTCGCGGCCTCGGCGTACTGTCCGGCCTCCTGCTGGATGCGCCCGACGGCGTAGAGCGCGTCGGGGGCCTCCTGGCTCTGCGGGAAGCGTTCCAGCAGATCGGCGAACAGGCGCTGCGCCCCGGCATCGTCGTCGGCGTTCCATCGCCACTTGGCGGCGCCGGCCAGTGCCTTGGGGCCGAAGGTCGGGTGTCCACGACCCGCCAGGGTGAGGCAGAGGGCCTGCGCACGCTCGCGATGACCGAGCCCGTGCTCGGCGCGGGCCTCGATCCACAGCGCCTGCTCGCGCTGGTCGGGGTCGAGGTTCATCGCGAGCGCGGCCTGCGCCTCGTCCATTGCCCCGGCGGCGTCGCCCTCGCCGAGCCGCAGCTCGCCTTCCGTCAGACGCCCGCCGGGGTCGGCCAGCAGGGCAGGCTGCCGCTCGCGGACTCGATCCGCGATCCGGCGAGCGCGACGGGCAGCGAGGCCGCGCACGCGTGCGGTCCGCAGCTCGAGCGCGAGTCGTGATGCCTCAGCGTCGTCACCCTGCTCGAGTGCGATGTCCGCCAGCATCAGGGTGGTGATCGTGGCGCGGCGGTCGGTCGCCGGCAGCGCCGCCCGCGCCGAGATCAGCCACGCCCGCGCGTCGGCGTCGTCACCAGTTCGACGACGAACCTTGCCGACGACGAGCTGCGCCGGTCCGATCCAGATCGACTCGGGATGCTCGCGTGTCAGTGTGTTCGCGCGACGGGCCGCGCCGTCGGCGTCGCCACCCGCCGCCGCCCGCCACACCCGGAGGTAGAGCGCCAGGTCTTCGAGCTCGGGATGGGCATTCGCGACGTCGATCAGGTGTCGTGGCGGGGCCCCGGTACGCTGCGGTGCGGCAGGCTGCGGAGCGGGAACGACAGGCACAGCGCGAGGCTGCGAGCGCGAAACGACGGGGTCGTGCTGGACCGAGAGGCAACCGGCGGCCACCACCAGCCCAGCCACCCAACACGCCGATATGCGGCGCATGACCTTCTTCCGGGCTACCACGCGATCCGTATGCCGGCAACTTGACACGTGGCCCTCGTGCCGAGAGCATGCGCGCCGTGTCCGAAGCGCTCGACGTCATGGCGGCTCGCATCGCCGTCGTGCGCGCCGAAATCGCCGAGCACGCGATGCGGGCCGGGCGCGATCCCGCCACCGTCCGCATCGTCGCGGTCACCAAGACGCTCCCTGCCGCGGCCGTGCAGGCGGCACTGGATGCCGGCCTCACCGACGTCGGCGAGAACTACGTCCAGGAGGCCCGCGCCAAGCGCGACGGGTCGCCGTCCGGCGTCACCTGGCACCTCATCGGTGGGCTGCAGCAGAACAAGGCACGCGTCGCCGTCGCCCTGTTCGATCGCGTGCATTCGGTCGACTCGGTCCGCATCGCGGACGCCCTCGACCGCGAGGCCGCGGCCGCGGGACGTCGAATGCCGGTGCTGCTGCAGGTGAATCTGGCAGGACGGGACGCCCAGCGTGGTGCCATGCCGGACGCCGTGCCGGCCCTCGCGCGCCATGTGGCGGGACTTCCCGCCCTGGCGCTCGACGGCCTGATGACGATCGCGCCCGCCACGGGCGCCGAGGCTGAGCTGCGGGGACATTTCCGGGCGCTTCGCACGCTCCGGGACGACGTCCAGAGGGTGCTCGGGGTTGAACTACCCCACCTGTCTATGGGAATGAGCGACGATTTCTCGCTCGCCGTCGAGGAGGGCGCGACGCTCGTACGGCTGGGACGTGCGCTCTTCGGACCTCGTGGGCCTGGTAACTGGCGGGAGGGTGCATGAAGAAGATTGGCTTCATCGGGGCGGGCAACATGGCTGGGGCGCTTATCCGGGGGCTGCTCCGCGCAGAGCGCTACAAGCCGGCCGACATCTGGGTGGCCGACCCCGTCGACTCTCAGGTCCGACGGCTCAAGCGGGCCCACAAGATCGACGGCACGCGTGACAATCGTCAGCTGGTGAGCCAGTCGCAGGCCATCATCCTGGCGGTGAAACCGCAGCTCATGGCGCAGGTGCTCGAGGACATCCGGTCCGAGGCCACCCCGAAGAAGCTCTTCATCTCGATCGCGGCCGGCTTCCCGCTCCGTCGCCTCGAGGCGGGGTTGGGCGGGCAGGCGCGGGTCGTGCGGGTCATGCCCAACACGCCGGTGCTGGTCGGGAAGGGCATCTCGGTGGCCGTCGCCGGCAGCAAGGCCACCGACGCCGACCTGAAGCAGACGCTCAAGCTGTTCAAGGCCGTCGGCGAGGCGGTGTCGATCACGGGCGAGGACCTGCTCGATGCGGTGACGGCGCTGTCCGGCAGCGGGCCGGCGTTCGTCTACCAGTTCGCGGAGTGCCTGATCGAAGGCGGCGTGCGTGGTGGGCTGCCGCAGAACCTGGCGACCCAGCTCGCGTTCGCCACCCTCGGCGGGGCAGCGGCCATGCTGGGCGAGAGCGGGCTGTCGGCGCGCGAGCTGCGCGACATGGTGACGTCGCCGGGCGGCACCACGATGGCCGGGCTCGGGGCGCTCGAGCAGCATCACTTCCGCGAGGCGGTGATCACGGCGATCGAGACGGCCACCCGTCGCGCTCGCGAGCTCGCGGCGGCCTGAGGGCAGCCGTGGGAGGCGTGCTCCTCAGCCAGTTCACGTTCGCGGTCGCGACGATCCTGAATTACCTGCTCACGCTGTACTTCTGGATCCTGCTCATCTCGGCCCTGCTGTCATGGGTCAATCCCGACCCCAACAATCCCATCGTGCGGTTCCTGCGCGCGGTGACCGATCCGCTGCTCTACCAGGTGCGAAAACGGCTGCCCTTCGTCTATGCCAGCGGCATCGACTTCTCGCCGCTGGTGGTGATGCTCGGCATCTGGTTCCTGCGCATGTTCGTCGTCCAGAGCCTCTTCATCCTTGCCGAGCGTGTCGCGTCCGTCGCCGGCTGGATCGCCATTGCCTGAGCCCGACGGCTGGCTGCTCCCAACGGGCGACGGGAGCATCCTGCGCGTGCACGCGCGGCCAGGGGCGTCGAAGCCTGGGGTGGCGGGATTCCATGGCGGCGCCGTGTGCGTTCGAGTCCGTGCGCGAGCCATCGAGGGCGCCGCGAATCGAGAGCTGCTCTCGACGCTGGCCACGGCGCTCGACGTCGCGCCGTCGAGTCTCGCCATCGAGGCCGGGGCGCATGGCCGCGAGAAGCGTATCCGCGTCCGGGGAATCGACGGCGCCGCGATCCGTGCCCGTCTGGCGACGAGACTCTTCGTTGACAAGCCTGGGACCCATGATTAGACGCCAGCGATGCCCATCTACGAGTACCGGTGCGAGCACTGCGGGGATTTCGAGCAGAACCAACGCATCTCCGATCCGCCGCTGTCGAAGTGCCCGAAGTGCCGGCGCAAGGTTCGGAAGCTCATCTCGAGCACCAGCTTCCAGCTGAAGGGCAGCGGGTGGTACGTCACCGACTACGGCCGCTCGGGCAGCAACGGCGGCGCCAAGGACAAGGACAAGGGCGGCAGCGACAGCTCGAGCAGCGAGAGCAAGTCGGAGGCGAAGTCCGAGAGCAAGTCGGAGACGAAATCCGAAACGAAGTCGGAGTCGAAGCCCGAGAAGAAGGCCGCCGCCGCCAAGTCGAGCGACTGACTGGTCCCATTCTCGTCGGGGCCGATACCGGCGGCACCTTCACGGATCTCGTCGCCCTCGTCGGCGGTCGACTCGAGGTCCTGAAGCTCCGGTCGACCCCCGACGACCCTGCACGTGCCGTACGCGACGGCCTGCGACGGCTCGGTGGGGAGCGCGAGGTACGCCTCCACTACGGCTCGACGGTGGCGACGAACGCGCTCCTCGAGCGCCGTGGCGCCCGCGTCGTGCTCCTCACGACGGCCGGCTTCGAGGACGTCCTCGCCATCGGACGCCAGACGCGTCCCGCGCTCTACGCCCTCGAGCCGACGCGTCCGGAGCCGCTCGTCCCGTCCGCCCGCCGGATCGGTCTGGACGAGCGCGTCTTCGCCGACGGCAGCGTCGAACACGCGCTCGACGCCGCCACGGTGAAGCGCGCCGTCGCCGCGGTACGACGGAGTCGCGCCCAGTCCGTTGCCATCTGCCTGCTCCACAGCTACGCGCGTCCCGACCACGAGCGACGCCTGGAGCGCGCGCTCGCCGGCGCCGGGCTCCACGTCACGGCTTCGCACCGCCTGCTGCGCGAGTACCGCGAGTACGAGCGCGTCGCGACCACGGTGGTGAACGCGTACGTCGGCCCGCTCATGGCCGAGCATCTGACGCGACTGCGGCGCGCGGTGCCCGACGGGCTGCGCATCATGCAGTCGAACGGAGGCCTCGTCGGCGCCACGCTCGCCGCGGCAGAGCCGGTGCGTACGGTGCTGTCGGGTCCGGCCGGCGGTGTCGTCGGTGCGGCCAGTCGCGCGCGACGCGCCGGGCTCACGCGCGTGGTGACGTTCGACATGGGCGGCACGTCGACGGACGTCAGTCTCGTCGACGGTGCGCCGTCGTGGAGTGCCGAGACGATGGCGGCGGGGCTGCCGGTGCGCGTGCCCGTCATCGACATCCACACCGTCGGTGCGGGCGGCGGATCGATCGCGCGGCTCGATGACGGCGGCGCGCTGCGCGTCGGGCCCGAGAGCGCCGGCGCCGACCCCGGGCCGGCGTGCTACGGACGCGGCACGCTGCCCACCGTCACCGACGCGGACCTCGTGCTCGGTCGCCTCGTCGAGACGGAATTTCTCGGTGGGGAGCTCGCGCTCGACCCGACGCGCGCGCGGACGGCGCTGCGGCCACTGGCGGCGCGGCTCGGTCGCTCGCTCGAGACAGCCGCTGCCGGTATCGTCGACGTCGTCACCGCGGCCATGGAGCGAGCGCTGCGCGTGATCACGGTCGAGCGCGGCCACGATCCGCGTGAGCTCACGTTGGTGGCGTTCGGCGGCGCGGGCGGTCTGCACGCCGCCGACCTGGCGCGCGCGCTCGGCATGCGCCGCGTGTTCGTACCGCGACATCCCGGACTGCTGTCGGCGTGGGGCATGCTGTCGGCGGACGTGGTGCGTGACGTCGGCCGGACGTTGCGGCAGGTGGCACCTCCCGAGCGCGTGCTCGCCGCGGGCTTCCGCGCGCTGCGTCGCGAGGCCGACGCCGCGCTGGCAGCCGAGGGCGTGCGCGATGCCCGCGTCGAGACGGTGCTCGACGTTCGCTACGCCGGGCAGTCGTACGAGGTGAACGTACCGTGGCGTCGCGGATGGACCGCCGACTTCCATCGTCGTCATCGACGCCTCTTCGGGCATGCGGCACCGGAACGGCCGGTCGAGGTGGTGACGCTGCGGCTGCGCGCACGCGGCGGCGCGTTCACGGTGCCGGCCGAGCCGGCGCGACGCCGCGGTGACGGGGCGCCTCGCGCGACGCGCGCCGTCGTGTTCGACGGTCGCCCGCGTCGCACGCCCGTCTTCCGTCGCGACGATCTGCCGTCGGGATGGCGGCACGATGGTCCGGCGATCGTCTGCGAGTACAGCGCGACGACAGTCGTCCCACCCGGATGGCGCGTGACGGTCGAGCGCACCGGCGGTCTGATGCTGGAGGACCGCGATGCCTGAGCACGATCCCATCGCCCTCGAGATCGCGAACCATCGCCTCGCCGCCGTCGCCGAGGAGATGGGCGTCGTGCTCGGCCGCACCGCGCTGTCCCCGAACATCAAGGAGCGGCGCGACTACTCGTGCGCGGTCTTCGACGCCGACGGCGGCCTCGTGGCGCAGGCGGCGCACATCCCCGTCCATCTCGGCGCGACGCCGCTCTCGGTGCGTGCGGCCATCGCGCGCGTGCCGATGGGGCCGGGGGACGTCGTCGTGCTGAACGATCCGTTCGCCGGCGGCACGCATCTGCCCGACGTCACGGTGGTGGCGCCCGTCTTCCTGCGTGGCGGTCGGAAACCGTTCGCCTACGTCGCGAATCGCGCGCACCACGCCGACATCGGCGGCATGTCGCCCGGCTCGATGCCGCTCGCGACCGACATCTTCCAGGAGGGCCTGCGGCTGCCGCCGGTGAAGCTGGTGGCGGCCGATCGCATCGTCGACGACGTGCTCGCACTCATTCTCGCCAACACACGCGTGCCCGACGAGCGCGTCGGCGACCTGCACGCACAGTGGGCGGCGCTGCGCGTCGGCGCGGAGCGCGTGCGTGGACTGGCGCAGCGTCGTGGTCCGTCGCGCCTGGCGGCCGAGATGGCGGCGCTGCAGGACTATTCGGCGGCGCTCATGCGCGCGACGATCCGTCGTCTGCCGGAGGGCACGTTCCGCGCCCACGACGTGCTCGACGACGACGGCCTCGGCACACGAAACATCCGCGTCGCCGTCGCCATCACGCTGCGCGGCGGTCGTGCCCGTATCGACTTCGCGGGCACCGCGCCGCAGACGCGCGGACCGGTGAACGCGAACATCCCCGTGACGCGCTCGGCCGTGCTCTACGTCTTCACCACGCTTGCACCGGAGGCGATCCCACCGAACGAGGGGTTGGCGCGACCGCTCACCATCACCGCGCCCGAGGGCTCGGTCGTGAACGCACTGTCGCCGGCAGCGGTCGCGGGCGGCAACGTCGAGACGTCGCAGCGCATCGTCGACGTGTTGTTCCGCGCGCTGGCGAAGGCCGCACCCGATCGCATTCCGGCGGCGAGCTGCGGCTCGATGAACAATGTTGCGCTCGGTGGGACGTCGGCGGGGCGCGCGTTCGCGTACTACGAGACGGTGGCCGGTGGTGCAGGGGGTGGTCCCACGCGTGCAGGGCTCTCCGGCGTCCACACGCACATGACGAACACCCTCAACACGCCGGTAGAGGCGCTGGAGGCGTACTATCCCCTCCGCGTACGACGATACGCGCTGCGACCGCGCTCCGGTGGCGCGGGACGTCACCCGGGAGGCGACGGCGTGGTGCGCGAGCTCGAGTTCCTCACGCCCGTGCAGGTGACGCTCCTCGGGGAGCGTCGCACGACCGGCGCCTACGGGCTCGCCGGTGGGGCGTCGGGTGCTCCGGGTCGGGATCTACTGATCCGCGGTGGTCGCACGACGCGCCTGCCCGCGAAGGCGACCATCGAGGTGCAGCCGGGCGACCGACTGCGTGTCGAGACGCCGGGCGGCGGCGGCTTCGGCCGCCCCCGGCGTCGCTGACACTCAGGCCGCCTTGTCCTTGCTCAGCTCGTCGATTCGGCGCTCGAGATCGGCGACGCGACGCGACAGCTCGTCGACGGTATCGGCCTTGGCGACGCCGACTCGCGTGAGCAGCTCGTTCGCGAGCGTCGTCAGCTGGGTCAGGACCGTCGAACGGATCTGTGTGCGACGGGCCTCGAGATCGCGAACGGCCTCTGCGGCGCGGCGACGAACGTCGGCCAGGGTATCGAGCGGACGGCGCGCGACGAGCGCTCCGGCGTCCTGACGGATGCGACCTACGATGCGCTCACCCTCGGCCTGCATGCGCTTCACCGATGCGCGCACTTCGTCGAGCGACAGGCGGGTGGCTATGCTCTCTGCCATGCTTCTCTCCTCCTCTGCGTGTTTGTGTTCGGAGAGGACGAACTACTACGCGCCGCGTCAACGGTCAACCGGGTATCCAGGTCCAGGTTCCTGAGGGTCATTCCCCCGCGAAGTGGATGACGCCGTCGATGGGGACGAGCAGCTCGGGGATGCGCTCGGGGGGCACTTTATGGCGGAGCCGGAGGTGCGCGACGAACTTCTCGCGATCGTCGAACGTGGCGTCGTCCAGGTCGCAGACGTAGGGCGACTCGCCGTCGATCGACACGGTGCCGGGCACGAGATGGCGATCGCTGCGGCGTTTCCAGTACATCCGCTCGTGCTCGTAGGGATCGACGGGGACGAACACGTCGACGTCGGCGCCGACCCCGGGACGACGATGATCGTCGCCGGCCAGTGCGCTGCGTCCGAGGCAGACGAGGGCCGCTACGAGCGCGAGAAACCGCATCGACCCTCGTACGCTACGAGCCCCCGTTTCGAGTCACAAGCCGTTGACCCCCCACAGCGATTCCGTTAGTTCCTCCGGCTCGTCAGGGTCCGGGACAGCGCGGTCGCATAGCTCAGTTGGTTAGAGCGCCTGCTTCACACGCAGGAGGTCCCAGGTTCGATCCCTGGTGCGACCACTCTCTTCGCCGCTACGAGCGTTTTGCCCACGCGAGCGCGTCTTCCAACCGA
>DASYLJ010000100.1:0-37416 GCA_036009625.1 Binatia bacterium | reverse complement strand
CGCAGCGATCGTCGGTGCAGACGCTGGCATCGTCACAGTCGGCGTCGACGTAGCATCCCGGCGTCGGGATGGCGGCGACGGCGCTGATCGCGTCGAGACGGCCGGCGCCGGCATCGGCGTCGAAGCCGGCGACGCCGATGTCGTCGGCGGTGAGGGCGAGGGCCTGCTGTATCTCGGCCGGGGTACGGAACGGGTTCTTCTGCAACATGAGCGCCGCCACCGCGGCGGTATGCGGGGCCGCCGCCGACGTGCCGAAGAAGGGTGCGAAGCCGGGGGCCGCGGTGAGCACGCCGTCGAACGCGACCAGATCGGGCTTGGGACGATCGACCACGGTCGGGAACGCGATGTGCGCCGGCCCGCGCGCGCTGAAGCCCTCGACGATCGACGTCGCGGCGACGTCGACGGCGCCGACGGTGACGACCTCCGGCAGTGCCGGGTGCCCGAAGATGCTGTCGCTCGGGACGACGTGCTCGACCGCGGTGACGCTGCGCATGCAGAACATGTCGAGCGTGCGCGCGCTGCCGCGCTGGCGCTCGATGGCGATGCCCGCGGTCTGCGCCACGCCGGTCGGATTGCTCGCCATTACGACCTCGATCGGGTCGTCGTTGCCGTTCTGGACGTTCTCGCTCGAGGTCACGGTGTTCTGGTCGGCGTCGAGGACGAGCAGATCGTAGTCGTTGCCGGAGCCGCCGAACGGATCGTCCCACTGCAGCACGCAGAGGAGCGTGCCGCCGGGCGCGACGAGGACGGTATCGACGTTGTCGACCGGCCCGCCGCGGAAGTCGTGGAACTTGGTGCCGGGCGAGGCGCGGAACGGCGCCTCGTAGTGCAGGAGCGCGCCGTTGCCGGCCGAGGAATGGAACGATACGCCGGCGGCGACGGCCGCTCGTACCGCCGCGGCCACGACGCCATCCTCGAAGTAGGGCTCCGAGGAGAACCCGAGGTCGTCGACGATGATCTTCGCGCCCGCCGCCACCAGACACTCGACCGCCTGGACGAACGTGAGCGTGCTCGCAATGCCGGACGAGAACATCAGATCTGCACCGGGCGCGAGGTCATGCACGATCTCGAGGAGCGCCGTCCCCTCGTTGCCGCTGCCGAGCGTGCAGCGCGGATCGGGGGGCACCATGACCGCCGGTAGATCGCCCGTCGCCTGTGCTGCGGCCAGCCCGTCGATACCATCGGAGATGACGCCGACGCGCACGCCGGAACCGTCGAGCCCCGAGAGCTGACGGACCAATGCCGCGCCCGACGCGACGTCGCCCCCGCTGGTGACGCTCCCGGTGCGCGGCATGCCGACGTCGACGGGGCGCACGCTGCGCACACCCGGAACCGCGGCAAGCACGGGAAGGCGAGCCGGCGCGATCCATCCCTCGGCGAGTTGCCCGTCGGCGGCGACTCGCTCGACGGCGAACCCGGTGCCGGCGAGGAGCGGCAGCGCGCCGGCGTCGAGACGGACCGCCACGTGCACGGTGCTCGCGCTCGTGGACTCGGCCCGGAGCGTTGGCCGGAACGCGGGCGCGGTCGGTGCCTCGAGCAACCGTCGCAGGCGGGTGTCGAGGCGTCGGCTCGGGGCGTCGAGCGACGTCTTGCGCTCCCGCACAGCGTCGCGTTCGCGAGCGAGCGGCGTGTCGCGGAGCTCCTGCGCGTGCACGAGCCCGGCGGCGGCGAGGAGGACGAGGAGAAGGAACCGGAGCCGCATGGGACGCGCGACAGCATCGACCGCGCGACGGCTTCTGTCGAGCATCTATTTGTCAGGATGTAGCGGGTGGGGTTACGACCCCGGACATGGCGACGCTACGCATGGAAACCACCGACGGCGTGTGCTCGATCGTTCTCACCCGGGCGGCCGAGTACAACACCATCACCCCGGCGCTACGCGACGAGCTGGCCGCCGCGATCGACGCCGCCGACGCCGACCGTGACGCGCACGTCATCCTGTTGCGCGCGGAGGGTCCGGCGTTCTGCGCCGGCTACGGCCTCGACTGGTCGACGGCGGCGCAGGCCGAGGAGCACGCGCTCGGAACCGTCTCGGGGAAGCGGCGCGTGTGGGACTCCATCGCCGACATGCGGATGATGAAGACCTTCGTCGATACGTACATGAAGCTCTGGTACGCGCAGAAGCCGACGATCGCCGCGGTCCAGGGGTGGTGCATCGGTGGCGGCACCGACATGGTGCTGTGCGCCGACATGATCATCGCCGGCGAGGGGGCCCGCTTCGGCTACCCGCCGTCGCGCGTGTGGGGCACGCCGACGACGGCGATGTGGGTGTACCGCATGGGGCTCGAGCGTGCGAAGCGCTATCTGCTCACGGGCGACGAGATCAGCGCGCGCACGGCGGCCGAGATCGGTCTCATTCTCGAGGCCGTCCCCGACGGCGAGCTCGAAGCGCGGGCGATGGCGCTGGCGACGCGCATGGCGCGGGTCCCGGTAAACCAGCTGGTCATGCTGAAGCTGCTCTGCAACCAGACCGCCGAGCACATGGGCATGACGTCGACCCGCCTCGTCGGCACCCTCTTCGACGGCATCGCCCGGCATACCCAGGAGGGGCTCGATTTCGTGTCGCGGGCGCAGGACGTGGGCTTCCGTCAGGCGGTGCGCGAGCGCGACGATCCGTTCGGGGACTACGGCAGCCGCACGAAGAAGTAGCCGGCTCATGTCGGCCGTCGCAGCGGCCGATAGGGAGGTATGCGGCGGTGGGTCCTCGTCCTGGCGGTCGCCTTCGGCGTCGCCTGGTATCTCGACTACCTGCCGGAGTCGATGGATCCGCGTGGGCTCGTCAGCAATCGCACCGAGTGCGACCCGTCGTACCCCACGGTCTGCATCTCGAAGCCACCCCCGATGCTGACCTGCCGCGACCTGGAGGTGTCGACCTTCAAGGTCTTCGGCGCCGATCCGCACCACTTCGACAGCGACGGTGACGGGCTCGGCTGCGAGCCCGGCGAAGGGCGCTGAGCCTACGGCCAGACGCTGGGCGGGGGGAAGCGTGCGAGCCCGGCCGGTGCCTGGAAGACGACGCGGTCGCCCTCGTAGAGGCTCAGACTGGGCGGACCGTCGGCCGACGCGGCGAGGAGCACGGTGCCGTTGCCGGCGCTCAGGCGCAGGAGGACGTCGGGTCCGGGGAGCACCGCGAGCTGGACGATGCCCTGCCCGTCCGGACCGGAGAGCTGCAGGTACGGCCAGCCGTCCGGCATGAGGCTCAGTCGGGCACGCGTGCCGCCGTGGCCGTCCGTCAGGACGAACTCCTCGGCCTCGAGCACCCGGCTCGGAGCCGCGGCGACGACGGGCGCCGGCGCGGCGGCGATCGGAGCCACAGCGATCGGCGCGACGGCGATCGGGGACGGAGCCGGCATGCGGCGCAGCTCGGGAGCGAACGCCGCGCCGCCGATGCCACCGAGACCGGCCGCGATGAGGACGAGGGCGGCGGCGGCGAGTCGGCCGCGGCGACGACTGCGCTCGAGCCGCGTGATGCGATCGACCATGCTCGGGAGGTCGCCATCGCTCGCGGCGACCCTCGCGTCGGGCGATGGTGGCGCGGCGGTCACTGGGGGTGGATCGCCGAGGGGCAGGCGCGGGACGCCGTCGCGGCTCTGCCCTTCGCGGTCGTAGAGATAGAGGAGGCCGCCGGTGCCGTCCTCGCTCAGCACCAGGCGCGAGTTGCCGAGCGCGTCGGAGAAGCTCAGGCCGGGACGGCCGTCGCGCTCGTCGAGCGAGAGCAGCACGCGCGGCTGGCCCTCGCGATCGTGCAGGCTGAGCACCGGGCAGCCGTGCTCGTCGACGCAGATCTCGGCGTGGCCGCGCACGGCGCGGTCGGTGCGGCTGACGCCGCGGAGGTAGAGGCTCGGGGCACCGGAGCGCCCGACCGCCAACCACGCGGCGACGTCGCCGTCGCGGTCGTGCAGCTTGACGTGGGCCTGGCCGCTACCGTCGAGCACCATCTGCGCGCGCGGCCGCTCCTGGGCGTCGAACAGCAGCAGGCCGGTGGAGCCGTCGTCGGCCGGGCCGAGCGCGGCACGCGCTCGACCCACGCTGTCGACCAGCGTGAAGCGTGTCGCACGCAGCTCGGTGCCCGCCGCGTCCTCCGTTCGCTCACGCTCCGCAAGCTCGTCCATCATCGCGGCGTCTCCTCGCGCGACGCCTCTTAGCACGACGTTACGAAGGTCGCACGAGTGACGAGACGTGCGCGCTCAGGGCATTGGCGGACAGACGGCGGGCGCGTCCTGCAGACGTTTCGCCTGGAAGCGGCCCGCGTGATCGAAGGTCGCCTCCGAGGGTGTGCCGTCGCCGTTCGGGACGGCGTCCGTGCACCACGTGATGCCGGTGCCGAGCGTCAGGCGGAGCGCGAGCGTGCCCTGCGACGGCTCGTCGAGCGTGTAGCCCCAGGCGGTCCTGCCACCACGGAGCGAGAGCTTCGTGCCCTTGATGTAGACCTTCCACACCGCGCCGGAGCTCGCATAGAGGTAGCGCAGGCCGCTCGACGGGTTGCCCATGAGGCGCCACGCGCTCGCCGGCAACGCCAGCGTGTACACCTCGCCGCTGCCGGACGAGTTGTAGACCTGCAGCACCGCGCCGCCGCCGCTGGCTCCGTCGAGCGTCGGATCGCCGGCACTCCCCGGAGCGGGCAGTGCGATCTGGTGCCCGGGAGCCGCGGTGCCACTGCGCACGTTGAAGGTGAACTTGCGCGAGCCTGGCGTCAGCGGCGGAACGACGTCGTCTTTCAGGAGCAACGAGTGGGTTCCGACAGTGACCAGCGTGGGATCGGCCCAAACCGTCGGTGCGAGCGCGAGGAGCAGGGCCAGGGTGGCCGTCATCTGGCGGCGAGTGGACACGACACGGGCTTACCGCGTGCCTCACGCCGCCGGCAAGCAAATTCCGGCGACGGGGCGACGGACCCGAAAGTCCACATATGGACATTTGGCTCCATATGTGGATGATGAGGCGATGGCACGCTCGCTGCCCCGCTCCGAGGCCGACGACGCGGCGGTCACGTCGTCGGCGCTCCGGCGATCGCCCGCCGAGCGGCGGCGCAAGTCCGGGCCGGCCCTGCGCACCTTCTTCCGCATCGCCGACGCCTGGCGGCTCGACGCCGAGGAGCAGCGCGGTCTCCTCGGATGGCCGGCGCGTTCCACGCTCTACACCTGGAAGGCCGGCCGCCCCGTCACCCTCCCCTACGATACGCTCATCCGTCTCTCGCTCGTCTTCGGCATCTACAAGGCGCTCCACATCCTCTATCCCGACGCCACCCTCGCCGACGGCTGGCTCCGTCTGCCGAACGCCAACCCGTTGTTCGGGGGACGAACACCCGTGGCCACCATGGTCGACGGCGACATCGAGGCGCTCTACGCCGTCCGCCGCCTGCTCGACGGTCGTCGCGGCTGATGGCCCTGCCTGCCGTTCCCACCGCGTCGGTCCGCTGGCGCGGCACGCACCGTCTGATCGCGAGTCGCTGGCCGACGGTCGGCGTGTTCGATGCCGTCGCCTCCGCCGACGACCTGCGCGAGGTGATCGACCTCGAGAGCTGGACCAACGACCGCCTGCAGGCCGAGGTGGGACAGCTGCAGCGGCTGCCGGCGACGCGGTGGATCGTCGGGGTGCCGAACGCCTCCGTCGTGATGGCGGCCTTCTGCCATCCGTCGGCCGATGGCGGGCGCTTCACCACCGCCGCGCTCGGCGCCTGGTATGCGGCGCAGGCGCTCGAGACGGCGCATCGCGAGGTGGCGCACCGGCGCTGGCTCGAGCTGGTCGAGATCGGCGTTCACGAGGCGCGTCTCGAGATGCGGCAGTATCGCGCCGACGTGCAGGGCGTCTTCCACGACGTGCGCAATCGCCGGCGCTTCGCGGCGCTGCACGACCCCGACAGCTGGGCCGAGTCGCAGCAGGTGGGCACGGCGCTGCGCGACGGCGGCTCCAACGGCATCCTCTACGACAGCGTCCGGCACCCGGATCACGCCTGCGCGGTCGTCTTCTGGCCCGAGCTGGTACGCAACGTCCGCCAGGGTGCCCACTTCGAGTACGTGTGGCGCGGCACGCCCGAGCCGCTGATCCGGCAGCTCGCCGCCGCCGACGCGTGACGCGGAGCGCTGTCGCGCGACGTTGTGACCGTCTGGTCGTTCCTGCTACGCCGGAGGGCATGCACGATCTCGTGATCCGTGGTGGCACCATCGTGGACGGCACCGGCGCCCCGTCGCGGACCGGCGACGTCGCCATCGATGGCGATCGACTCACTGCCGTCGGCGGCACGGCGGGCCCGGCGCGTCGGACCATCGACGCCACCGGCAAGCTCGTCACGCCGGGATGGGTCGACATCCACACCCACTACGACGGTCAGGTGACGTGGGATCCGTACCTGACGCCGTCGTCGTGGCACGGCGTCACCACGGTCGTCATGGGCAACTGCGGCGTCGGCTTCGCGCCCGTCCGTTCCGACAAGCACGATTGGCTGATCGGTCTGATGGAAGGCGTCGAGGACATCCCTGGCACCGCCCTCACCGCCGGCATGCAGTGGGGCTGGGAGAGCTTCCCCGAGTACCTGGACGCCGTCGCCGCCATGCCGCGTGCGCTCGACGTCGCGGCGCAGGTGCCGCACGGCGCCGTCCGCGCTTACGTCATGGGCGAACGCGGCGCGCGCAACGAGCCCGCCACCGCCGACGACATCGCGCGCATGGCGGCGATCGTGAAGGACGGCATCGCCGCGGGTGCGGTCGGCTTCAGCACGTCGCGCACCCTGCTCCACCGCGCCATCGACGGCGAGCCCGTCCCCGGCACCTTCGCCGCCGAGGACGAGCTGCTCGGCATCGGCCGCGTCATGGGCGAGCTCGGTCGCGGCGTCTTCGAGATGGCGTCCGATCTGATGCCCGAGGGTCAGGAGCTGGCGTGGATGGAGAAGCTGTCGACGGAGACGCGACGGCCGATCACGTTCGCGTGTCTGCAGAACGACATCGATCCCGGCCAGTGGCGCCGTCTGCTCGAGGCCAGCGCCACCGCCAACGCGCGCGGCGCGCACATGGCGCCGCAGGTCGCCGCCCGGCCGACGAGCCTGCTGATGGGCCTCCAGAGCAGCGCGCATCCGTTCATCGGCTACGCGAGCTACCAGGCGCTGGCGCACCTGCCGATCGACGAGCGCGTGCGTCGCATGCGCGAGCCCGCTGTGCGGCGCTCGATCCTCGAGGAGAAGGTGCAGTTCACGAACGCCATCGCCGCCTACGTCGCGTCGGCGTTCCACAAGCTCTTCCCGCTCGGTGATCCGCCCGACTACGAGCCCGCGCCGGAGAAGAGCGTCGCCGCCATTGCCGAGCGCGAGGGCCGCACGCCGCAGGAGGTCGCATACGACCTGCTGCTGCAGCGCGACGGTCGCGAGCTGCTCTACTTCCCATTGCTGAACTACGCCGGCGGCGACTTCGAGCCGATCCGCGAGATGCTGCTGCATCCCGATGCCATCGTCGGTCTCGCCGACGGCGGCGCGCACTGCGGCCTCATCTGCGACGCCAGCATGCCGACGTTCCTGCTCGTGCACTGGGTGCGCGACCGCACGCGCGGCGAGCGCCTGCCGCTCGAGATGCTGGTGCACCGGCAGACGCAGCAGACGGCCGACCTCTACGGCTTCACCGACCGCGGGCGCCTGACGCCTGGGTTCCTCGCCGACGTCAACGTCATCGACCTCGAGGCGCTGTCGCTGGCCCCGCCGGAGATGGTGTTCGACCTGCCCGCGGGCGGTCGTCGGCTGGTGCAGCGGGCACAGGGCTACTGTGCGACGGTGAAGAGCGGCGAGGTCATCTTCCAGGACGGCACCGCCACGGGGGCCTTGCCCGGACGCCTCCTGCGCAGCTGATCTGGTTGCAAGCCAACGGTTCGTCACCTAATCACCGACTACATGCGTAAGAACGATCCCGACGCCCAGCCGGGCAAGGGTGAGCCCGCGAAGCCGTCCGCCTCCCTCGTCGACGAGCGTCTGTTCAAGTCGCGCAGCATCTTCATTTTCGGCGAGATCGACCAGGACACGGCGCGCGAGGTCACGGAGAAGCTGGTGGCGCTCTCGTACGAGAGCGACGACGACATCCGCCTCTTCGTCAACTCCCCCGGTGGCCACGTCGAGTCCGGCGACACGATCTACGACATGATCAAGTTCGTGAAGCCGCGCGTGCGCATCATCGGCAGCGGCTGGGTGGCCAGTGCCGCGGCGATCATCTTCCTCGCCGCCGCCAAGGACGATCGTCTGAGCCTGCCGAACACCCGCTTCCTGCTCCATCAGCCGAGCGGCGGCGCCGGCGGCCCGGCCACCGATCTCGCCATCCAGGCGAAGGAGATATTGAAGATGCGTCGCCGCATCAACGAGCTCATCGCCCGTGAGACGGGACAGACGATCGATCGCGTCGAGCTCGATACCGACCGCGACTACTGGATGACCGCCCCCGAGGCCAAGGAGTACGGCATGGTCGGTCGCATCGTCGAGCGGGCGGACGAGGTCTGACCGGTCGTCTCACCGATCCCGTCGAGGTCCTGACGTTCTCCCTGCTGCCAGCGCTGCTGTCGCAAGGCATCTGGGTCGGACTTCGGACGCCGCGGCTGCCCGGTGCCGGCGGCCCAGCAGACGGCATCGTCGACGGGAGCGGGCCACCGCTGGGCGTCGTGGTCCTCGGTGAGTCGACGGTGGCGGGCATCGGCGCGCCGACGCACGCCGACGCGCTTTCGGGGCGAATCGCGCACGCCATCGCGGCTCGCACCGGCCGCGGCGTGGACTGGCGCGCAGTGGGCCGGAGCGGTGCGACGGCGCGCGATGCCCTCGACACGTTGGTGCCGCGACTCGACGGCACGGCCGATCTCCTCGTGGTGGCGCTCGGCGTGAACGACGTCCTCTGGCTGCGGACGCCGGCACAGTGGACGGCTGACCTCCGCGAGCTGCTCGTGGCCGCGCGAGTGCGACTCGGTGATCCGGCCGTGCTCATCGCCGGGATGCCGCCCGTCGGCGAGTTCCGAGTCTTCCCCCAGCCACTCCGCCTCGTCCTCGGCCTGCGTGCCCGCGCACTCGACGAGGCGACGCGGCTGCTGGCAGCGACGCTCCCGCACACCGTCTCGATGCACCTCGAGACCGGATTCGATCCGGCGTGGTTCTGCGACGACCGGCTGCACCCGTCGCCCCATGGGTATGCGCGCTGGGCCGACCAGCTCGCGGCCGCAACCGACCCGCTGCTCGCGCACTGAGCGGAGGACCGATGAGCATCTGGCAGGCGATCGTGCTCGGCCTGGTCGAGGGCATCACCGAGTATCTGCCCATCAGCTCGACGGGCCATCTCATCCTGGCGTCGTGGCTGCTCGGGCTCGACGATCCGTCGCGCAAGTCGGCGGTCGACGCCTTCGGCATCGTCATCCAGGGTGGTGCCATCCTCGCCGTACTCGGGCTGTATCGGGTGCGCGTCGCGCAGATGGTGCGCGGCCTGCTCGGGCGCGACCCCGAGGGTCTTCGCCTGGTCGGGCTGCTCGTGCTGGCGTTCCTGCCGTCGGCGCTGCTCGGGCCGGTGCTCGACGACGTCATCGAGGCGCACCTCTTCCACGCCGCGCCGGTGCTGCTGGCGCTGGCGCTCGGCGGTGTGTGGATGCTCTGGCTCGACCGGCGCCACGGTCCGTCGGCGGGTGGCGTCGGCATCGAGTCGGTGACGTGGTCGAAAGCGCTCGCGATCGGCGCCTTCCAGACGGTGGCGATGTGGCCGGGGACGTCGCGCTCGATGATGACGATCGGCGGCGGCACGCTGCTCGGGTTGCGTCCGGTGGCGGCGGCGGAGTTCTCGTTCCTGCTCGGACTGCCGACGCTCGGCAGCGCCTGCCTCTACAAGCTGCTGAAGAACCTCAAGACGGCGCACGAGATGGGCACGCCGAACCTGTTCGAGCAGCTCGGGATGACGCCGGTGCTGGTCGGCATCGCGGTGGCGACGGTGTCGGCTGCGATCGCGGTGCGCTGGCTGGTGGGCTTCCTGAATCGGCACGGCCTCGGCGCCTTCGGCTGGTATCGCATCGCGCTCGCCGCGGTCGTCGGCGTGCTGGCGCTTGCCGGCGTCGTGCAGATCGGCTGATCAGGCCGCACGACGGCGATTCGTCACCAGGAAGATCGCGAGCGCGATCGCGAGTCGACCGACGAACAGCCGCAGCTCGGCCAGCAGTCGGCCCGCGAGCACGTCCTGCATCGACCAGTCCGGCATGACCGCGACCCGTGCCTCGGGATCGAGGAGCGGGCGCGCGGTGCAGACGGCGCCGTACACCTGGCCGGTGAGCGCGGGGTCTTCGAAGCCGTAGCGGACGTGACCCTCGATGTGACGGACGACCAGATGGTGACGGCGACGAACCAGGAAGCGCAGCAGGTCGTCGACGCGCCACCGGCGGTGGATGCGTGCCAGACGCGGCACGGTGCCGCCACTCGGCGAGGTCGCCGGGCGCGACCGGCGCGTCGGCAGCGCGATGCCCGCGAGGGTGACGTCGACGCGCAGGGGCCCGGCGGGGTCGCGCTGCAGATGGGCCGCGAGCGGGGCGAAGCGCAGCCGGACGTCGATACGGGCACCGTCATCGAGGTTGCCTTCGACCTGCCCCTGGGCGACCAGCGGGGTCAGGAGCAGCCACGCGATCGCGACCAGCAGCGCCGCGACCGCCACCGCGACGACGACGGTCACGTCTTCTTCTTGTGCTCGATCTTCTCGCCGTCGTCGGACTTGCGCAGCAGGCGTCCGCCGCTCTCGGCGATGCTGGTCGCCACCTGCGGCAGCATCTCGATGGCGCGGATCAGCGGCGAGTCGGTCTTGCCGCTCACGGACAGCATGTGGGCATGCCCTTCGGTGTCGACGACGATGAACGCGAGCGGCTGGATGGTGACGCCGCCACCGACGAGCGATGCGGCGTCGCCGTTTCCGTTCCCATTGCCGGAGCCCGCGCCCAGCCCGAAGCCGAGGCTCAGCCGGTTCACTGGGATGACCGTGGCCTCACCGACGCGGATGGGCTTGCCGACCACCGTCTCCGACGCCGATATGGCCTTCATCTCGGAGAGGAGCGCCGTCACCAGCTTGCTGAGGTCCATGGGGACCACTTAGACGGGCCGCCCGCCGGCACACAAGCAGGCGGGTGTCACCGCACGACCAGCGATACGACGAGGCCCTGGACGGTGTAGGCGGCCAGGACGACGACGGCGGCCGCCGCCGTGCCGAGGCCGGTGCAGCGGCGGACGGCGAGATGGCCGAGCACCGCCGCCCAGAGCAGCGCGGCGGGTGCATACCACAGCATGGCGGGCGCGAGTGCCGCGTGGCCGGCAAGGATCAGCACCAGCAGATCAGGCACGACGAAGAGGACGCCGATCGGCACCGCCCAGGCGAGCCCGAGGGTCGTGCGCAACCCGGCGAGTGCGGGCGATCCGCCGAGCGCGCGACCGACGGCATCGGCGACGCCCGCGCCGACGAGCCAGGCGAACACGAGCACCGACGGCAGCAGGACGGCCTGCCACAGGTAATGCTGCGGCTGGGGAATGAACGCCACGCCACGCGTCGGACGAAAGCCGCCGGCGAAGAGCACCAGGCAGAGCGCCGCCCACAGGGCACTCAACAGCAGGATGGCGTTCCGTCCGAGGGTGGGCCGCGGGGCGGCCGCGAGACGGGCGAACAGCGTCGAGGGGCCGCGGATCGTGTCGAGAAGCGTATCGGTCACGAGCGCCGCACGAAGTTGGCGCGCGCATACGTCGGGCCTCGGGCCACGCTGTGCTCTGGGCGCGGGACGCCGCGGCGCATGGCGTGACCGTACGAGACCGCTCACGGTCCGTCAACGCGCGCCGCGAGCATCGGTGCTCGCGGCGCGCGCATGCGATCACTGCTGGAAGTGGACGATGACCGGAGGGATCGCGAAGGCGTTCGTGCCGTCGTCGTCGAACCCGTTCGCCGTCCCGGCACCGCCAGAGAAGTAGGCCGTGTCCTGGAACGTGCACCCTTCCGCCACGCGAAGGGAGTCGTCGCCGCCACTCATCAGTACCCGGACGGGGCCACCGAAGGTGATGCCCCGCAGCGTCAGGCCATCGGGCCCGCTGCCCATCCCGATCGACGTTGCGCCCGACACCGATCCGCCGATCCAGCTCGTGCGATCGTCACCGCCCCCTCCCCGAATGCTGACCTGGGCGCACGCGAGGTTGGTGAAGCCGAAGTTGTCGTGGCCGGCGCCGAAGCTGAAGTCGCAGCGATCGGCGGACAGATCGTCCAACGAGAGCGAGTCGTTCTGGCCGCCCATGTCCACGATCATGTCGCCCGTGAACCCGGCGAACTCTCTCCCGAAGAAGGTATCCTCGCCGCCACCGAAACCCGCGCGAATCCCGCGCGGAACGTCGGGGACGTCGAGGAACGGGACGAGGACGCCGTTGATCGCCGTACCCAGCCCCGGGATGAGCCTGACGCCGCCGGCGGGCGCGCCGTCCGTGCTGACGCGAATCTGGTTGTCGGCATTGTCGCCGCGCAGGATGAGCTGACCGCCGCGGACGACGGCAGAGACGTTGCCGTCGGCGTGGACCGTCGCGGCGGACGATCCAATGGCGACGGACAGGAGGAGCAGACTACGGCCAATCGACGAACGCTCCATGGCGGGCCCCCTTGTGCGAGAAGTGCTAGCTGCCACGCCTAGCACCGACCTACGCGAGCTTTCAAGACAAATCTTGCGTGACCGTGGCGCCGGAGCCCGGTGGCCGAACGGAACCAGAGACACCTGCAGGACTATCTACTCGGGAGCACTGCGGGCCTCGCGATCGCCCTGCGTGCATCCCCGGGCGGCTTGGCGGCCCATCGTGGTGTGGGCCCTTGGTTGCCGGCGACGGCGTTCGCACGCCATCTGCCCGGTTCCTGGTCGCGTGCACGTCGACGACCAGATGCTGCGATCGGATGCGCCGCAGGACGTCAGCAACTACCTCTCGGACGCGATGTCCGCGCTCGGGCAATCGACGCCTCACGACGAGCCGTCGGCCGCACGCTCGACGGCGTGAACACAGAACTGCCACCGGGGGGCGATTGCCGCACGGGGGGGTGGCTCGGCTCCGTGGGCGGCGCGCCCGGATTGTTTCGCCGCATCCGCGTTCCTTCGGCCGGTTCACACGCCATTCCGTCGCGGTTGGTCTGCTCCCTGGTTGCGCCCCCACTGATGGCAATGCGTACGTTATCTGCGAGATCGAGCCGTCCAGGAGGACGATGACCATGAAGCGAACGATGACGACATGGACGGGGCGACAGCCGATACGGACGTCCGTCGCATAGAACTGCCACCAGCGATCGAACCCGCCGCGACCGGGGGGGGCGCCGCCGCTGGGGAGCACGCACGGATTTTGTGATCCTCGGCGCGGCGGGCGACCGCTTCGATTGGCGTTGTGGCCGGGCTTCTCGACGAGGTCGACCAGTGCGATGCCGGCGCGGAGCCGCCGCTCGACAGCGACCGGACCGGCCATGCTATCGGTGCAGGACACGATGAAGCTGAACACGCGGCGTCCCCCACGTGCCCCACGCTCGCCAGCGTCATGACGCGCGGAAAGGTCGCTCTCGGCTGGATCGTCGCGCTCGGCGTCGCGCTGCTGTCCGTTGCGCTCCGCGTGTGGCACCGCGGCGACTACATCCCCGGCTGGGACGTCCTCGGCGCGGCGCAAGGACTCTGGCTCGTCACCAACAGAACACCGCGCGAGATCGTCGATTGGTACGTCAGGTGGCACGGTGACATGTCCGTGTTCTGGAACATGTACGTCCTGCCTTCGGTTCTGATTCCCGGTGCGCTCGCGGGTGTCGTGCCCTGGCTCTATTGGAACCACGTGCTCGCGGCGACGCTGACGGCGGGCGTGCTCCTGCTCCTCGCCAGCGCGTTTCGCCTCGGGTGGCGCTGGTCGTGGATCGTGGTGCTCGCGTGGGCGACCTCATCGACGCTCGTGTCACAATCAGTGACCGGCCTCGCCTGCGTGTCGGCGCTGCTACCGCACGCGGTGGCCATTTGGATCGTGCTGCGGTTGCGCAAGCGTCCGGTGTCCTCGCTGCTGGCCGGAGTCGCAATCTGGTTCCTGAGCTGGCACGGGCAGGAACTCGGTCGCACCGCTTGCCTGACGCTGCTGACGGCGGCGATCGTCACGCGCGTCCGCTGGCCAACGCGGATCGCATGGTTGACCGCAGGCGTCGCGCTGCTGCTCGACGGCCTTTGGCACCCGAGCGCCAACACCGCGTCGTTCACGGCGGTCGGAATGCCGACGCTCCAACATTTGGGCGAGGCCGTCGCGGGCGTATCTCTCCGCCTCGTCGCGCCGCCCTGGATCGACCTGCCGACGCTCGTCGTCACCGCGCTCGTCGCCGCTGTGTTGCTGCGAACGGACGCTTTCCTGTGGCGCATCGTGCTCGCCGTTCACCTGGGGCTGACGGTCGTCCTGGCATTGCAGCGCGGCGTCGACAACGTCTGGCCGCGGCGGTTCGTCGTCGTCGATTTCTATTGCCTCGCAACGGTGGTCGCGTACGTCAACGACGCCATAGGCCGAGCGCGCGCTCGGTCGCTGCGCATCGCTGTCGCCGTGCTGATCGTCGGCGCCCTCTGGCAACTGGAGGACACGGTTCGCTTCGTGCAGACCGGTTTCGAGGTGACCCCCGGCGAAGGGGTGTTCAGCCTCCCGTTTACGCATACGTCCAGCGACTACCAGACGGTTCCGCAGGACGTCGTCTGGTCGCGCGACATGCTGGCGGATGCCCGCGCAGGACACCGAATTGTCCTCGCGTACAACTTCTCGTCGTACGAGGAGAACGCCACCAATCCCTCGGCTGTTCCGGAGCGGCTCTATCTCGCGCTCGGTCCCGCGACCTTCGATCGGGACGTCGCATTCTTCGGCGAGACCAAGAGCCGGACGGACCTGCGCGCGCGCACGCCGGACGGCATCGAGCGGTTCGTCGACGGAATCGAAAGTCCAGACGACTGGGTCGGCTGGTTCGCGCTGCACCCGAGCGACGAGTGGGACAATCCGGAGTCGCGCCGCCGCCGGCTTGAAGTCGATCGATTGCTGTCGGCCCTGGAACGCCGGTTCCGGTTGCAGTGGGAAGCTCCATTGCCCGGTGGGCCATCGCATATTCAACGTTTCACGCTCGCCGTGCGAGACTCGAACGGCTGAAGCGCATCCCGATCATACGTGATGCCGCGATCGATGGAGGATCGGCGCGAGCACGGGCGCTGTCGCGACCGGTCGGATCCCGACGCGCGAGTGCTCGGGCAGCTACATCGATTGAATGACCGCGCGTCTCACGGCTGTGTGTCGTCGATGGGCAGGACATAGGTACGCGTCCGGTTCGCAGCCGGCGCGTCGTTGCGTTAGCCCATCGCCATTGCGGCGAGCCGCGACGCGGGTGATCGCTCCTCGACCGTCAGGCGGGCACCGCGGTGTCACGCATCGTCGAGCATACGCCAGGTGATTGGAGCACAAGTGCGTGGTGACGATCCACGCGTCGACGGCCGGCCCAACGGATCGACGCCGTCCGGCGCCTAGAGCCGCATCGACTGCTACCGCTACAGCCAGCAGCAAGCCGGGGCGGAACAGTGCCGCGAACGCGACGACGGAAGTACTCGACGTCGTGGGGGACTTTCATGGCGGCGACGCGCCAAGGACACCGAGGCGTCGTGCTCAGGCACGTTCGGCACGTGGTGCCACTTCGCGTGGCGCCGCCGAACGCCGCGACGCACAACACCGAGGCGCGCTTCGGGCCGCGTAGTCGTCAGCGCCACTGCCGTCGATGTCCGTGCAGGTATGAGGCGAAGGAGGGGGAAGCGGTTGCGAGTTCACCGAATCGCGTGGTCAACGCGATCCTGAGCGTGGTCCTGTTTGGTTCAGGCAGCTCATGCCACGTGCCGGTCGGCCCGCTGCACACGTCCAGGCGTTCGCCGACAATGGCAATCCGTACGCCCGACGGCGCCACCCTCCGCGCAGTTCGCGTCACGCAGCGGGTAAACCGACGGCACGGTAACCCGTGCGGCGGAGCGGCGGGCACGGGTCCTCAGGTCCTGGGGTCGTGCCAGGGCATCCGCGATAGACGCTTGAGACATTCCTCGATCTCCGGCGATGAACTCGCCTTCACATCATCCTGCAGGATCGCCAACGACTTTTCGGTGTCCGCCCGCGAGATGAAGGTGCCGTGGCGCTTCGCGAGATTCATCGCAATCGCGACTCGCCAGACTCGGTCGCTCGAAATCAGCTCGCGAGCGGCTGCTTCGCGCCAATCCCTGCGCAGAACCCAGGGCTCGGCCGCCTCGTCGCCGTCCTTGAGCACGATGAGTGAGTGGGTGCCCTCAGGGGCCAGCTCCTCGACCGATTCGATGCTGGCGAGAGGTATCGTGATCGCACCCGGACGCGCCCCGGCGTCGACCCGGTCTGCAATGACCACCTCGATCGAGGCAGTGGCCGTGGACTCACTCATGAGCGTCTTTCCGTTCGGTCACGTCGCGCATCATATCGGTCCCCAGGATTATCGAGACCGCAGCGAACGGCCCCAGCGTCGCGGAAGCCCACGTGTCGGCCACGACCATCGTTGCGCCTCCGATCGCCTTGAACACTCGGCCCAGTGTGTCGTGTGCCACCTCGCGCTGCTTCGTGCGGTCTTTCGCGCGCTCTAACTCGTCGGCCACGCATCCGGCCTCCTCGGAGAGCCGCCGGATTCCCGCGCGGAGTTCCTGGGCGTCGAGGCGGGTGGCTCGAGCCTTCTGGCGGAGTTCGGACGCCTGGCGGAGCAGGACCGCCGCCGCGTTGGGATCGACACCAGCCGCCACCAGGACGGGGCCCTCCTGCTCCAGGAACTGCTCGAAGCGGGCGAGCTCGTCGAAAGTGCGCCGTACCTCATCCGTCTCGCGCGAGACACTCGCGCGCTGAACATGACTGAAGAACTCGTCGTCCTCGGCGAGCATGCGGAGTTCGCTGGACGCGGCGGTAAGGACTCGCATCAGGTCCGCTTGAGTCGGATTTCGCAGCCGAAGGATATCGTTGGTAGTGGAAGCGAGGGTGTCGAGCCGCATGTGAGTGGTACCTCCACATCCGGCTTGATGGCACAGGAATGGCCTTTGGAACAAGGGGGCCGGATCCCTTCATAGATGACACCTACACGGAGGTACGCCGAGTGGTCCCCGAACGCGTCCGCAAGCTCTTGGGTGCTGGTAGAGCGTCTTTGCCCACGCCGGAGCAAAGCGCAGTAGAAGAGGTTGCCGCAGCGGTGGCGGTCGGCCGGGATCCTTCGCAGCAGCGACCAGCAGGCAGGCTTCGGCGGGTGACCCGTCCTCCGTGCGGGGTCTACGGCACCCGACTATGAACCCAGGCGAAACCGCGGCCCGGCGCGAGGCTGGCCGAGCGGCGACAGTGGAGCACCTGCGCGCGCTCGCAGCCCGATCGACCTACCTCCGATGGGCGATGTCGGCGACGCACTGATCTGGCTGCGATCTGATCTTGACGCGCTCAGCCGAGTGGTGGACTCCGCGATTGGCCACAGGACGCTGGCAATGACGATGCGCTACGCGCACCGCTCGCCAGCCCACAAGCTCGACGCCACCAGAACTGCCACCAGCGATCGAGCCCGCGACGCCCCGCGGAGGGGACGATCACCCCAGGTGGGGGGTCTCACGACCGGCGGGAGCGCGCACGATGTTTGTGATGCTTGGCGCGGCGGGCGACCGCTTCGATTGGCGTTGTGGCCGCTCCTCTCGACGAGGTCGAGCCGCGCGATGCCGGCGCGGAGGCGCCGCTCGACAGCGACGGGACCGGGCGTGCTCTCGGTGCCGTATCCGATGAAGCTGAACACGGGGCGTGCTCCACGTGCCCACGCTGGTGAGCATCACGACGCGCGCCGTGACGCCAGAAAGGGCCGCGCTCGGCATCCGTGGCCGTCCGCTGTGACTACGGGTGCGGCACGCGGCGGGCTCGACGGCCGCGACGCACGCCCTCTCTAGCGGCAGGATTCAGCTACCTTACCTTGACGTCCGCCGCCCCATGGTGGGACTCTCCCGGCCTCTCTGGAGGCGACATGCATGCCATGCGTAGGATCGGGATCGCCGTGATGCTCCTCGTCGCAGCCACGAGGGTTGGCGCGGCCGACCACGTGCTGCAGGGCGCGAAGATCACCTTGAGCCGCTCGGCATCTGGGAAAGAGAAGCTGGTCTTCATCGTGAAAGATCCGGCGGCGCTGTTTCCGGTTCTCGGGTCGGAGGACGATCCCGCATTCGGATCGCCAGGAGGCGTACTGCTGGAGCTGGCGTCGACGGCCAATCCCGGGGGAGCATCGTTCGGGGCTCCCTCCGGTCTCGGAAACGCCGGGTGGGAGTCGAAGGATGGTGCGCGCGATTCCTTCAAGTATCGCGACCCCCACGCCGCGCCTGGGCCAACCTCGATCAGGGCCGTGCTGCTGATGCAGGGGCGGGTGATCAAAGTCGTTGGACGAAGCACCGGGCTGTTGCTCGCGGGCTCCGAGGGCACGGTCGGCGTGCGGCTGACGGCACGAGCCGCGCGAAACTGCGCGCTGTTCGACGCACCGACGATCCGAAAAGACCAGGCCGGTCGGTTCATCGCGACCGACAGCGTCGCAACGGCGCTCGTCGATTGCTCGCACGTGCTCCCCGTGCCGACGACGACCACCAGTAGCATCACGACCACGACGATCAGCGGGACAACCAGCACCACCGTCATCTTCCCGTTGTGCTCCGGAGGCAACGCCGTTCCCATCTGCGGGGGCGCGTGTCCTGACGATGACACCTGCGCACCGACGGTCGATGCTTTCACGCCGCCGATCGGGGATTCGTGTCGGTGCTATCCGCTCGGAGTGACGCCGTGCGGAGCGACCGCTTCCCCAACCTGCGGCGGCGCGTGCTCCAACGGCGGCGTCTGCCAGGCTTTCGAGGATACCTTCAGTGACGACTCGTTTTGCGCGTGCGTCAATCCGGCCGCCACGTGCGAATCGCTCGGCGGTGTCGGAACCTGCACGGTTGGACGCTGCCCCATCGGTAGCGTGTGCTTGTATTCGACCGCCATTGGGTTCAGCTGCGGCTGCGGGTCTCCCTAGTATCGCCCCGGCGGAGACCAATTTCTCGTACCGGGTCTATTGGCCGCCTGCTGCTCGACCTGTTTGTGCCGCCACCGGAGCTCGCTCCTCGCGAGTTGCCGGAGCCGGCCGCCAAACGTCGAGGAGGCGACCGGAAGAAATGGCCAGCGTCGCCGCCGGCATGTGGCGAGTCCGCCCGGGGCCATGATCCCCGCCGCCACCGCGCGAGTCCTCCCAGCCACGTCGATCGAGTGACGTCAGACGGCTCTGGGTCGTCGATAGGCGGGACATAGGTTCGCTCCCGGCGAAGCCCCTGCGTGTCGCGAGCATCGCATCGTCGGCGGAACGGCGGTTCGCATCGGATGCACTGCGAGCGTGTCGACTCGAGTGCTCGACGACACAGCGGAAAAGTGAATGGCGACGCGTGGAATCGAACCACGGACCTAGGGATTATGAGACCCTCGCTCTAGCCAACTGAGCTACGCCGCCAAAAACCGCAGGGCCCGCACCATGGCGGCCCGACGGGGGGAAATCAAGCGCGACGGCGACTTGCCGGCATTGCCCCGCGGCGAACGCGGCGCTCGCCCGCGAAGACCTGGTGCACCGTCTGCTCAGGGAGCTCGAGGGCGGTGAGGCAGCCGCCGTACACGCAGCCGGTGTCGATGCCGATCTTGTATGGCAGGTCGGCGTGGACCTGCCGTCCCGGTGTGTGGCCGTAGACGATCGTCTCCGGCAGCGCATGCGGCCGCATGATGAACTCCTCGCGGATCCAGAACAGATCCTCGTCGGTCTGCTCCTCCCAGCGGCGATCGGGACGGATGCCGGCGTGCACCATCAGATAGCCGAGCGCACGGTGCGACCGCTCGAGGCCCTCCAAAAACTTCAGGTGCTCTTCCGGCATCGCGGCCTCGACCGCGGCCGGTGCGGATCGCGCGTCGACACCGTAGCTGCGCACCGCCTCGGCACCGCCGTTGACGAGCCACGATTCACCCCAGCGCCCCGGCCGCCCGAGGAACGAGAGACACATGTCCTCGTGGTTGCCCTTCAGGAAGACGCTGCGCACGTCCTCGCGACGACCGAACGCGAGCAGCAGATCGATGACGCCGCGCGAGTCCTTGCCGCGATCGATGTAGTCGCCGACGAAGCAGACGGTGTCGCCCTGCGCGAGCGGTAATCCATCGAGCAGCGCGCCGAGCTCGGCGACGCAGCCATGGATGTCGCCAATGGCGAAGAGCCGACTCATGGGACGCGACGTCCCACCAGACCAACGAGCGTCTGGCCGTCGTCGAGAATGCGGAGCGCCGCGCTGTACGGATCGACGGCGCCGTCGCGCACCGACGTCACCAACGACCCGAGCCCGTCCGGCGCATCGACCAAGCCGCTCTCGACCCTGCGGCGCAGCTCCTCGTCGAGGATGTCCACCAGGTCCCCTGCCCGTCGCGCAGCGTCGCGACTCGCGCGCTGATCGCTCGTCGCGACGAACGCCCGATGCTGCTCGAGCGCCGCGGCAACCGCATCGATGCCGACGTCGCGCACCGCCTGCGTCGCCAGCACCGGAATGTCCCACGCCGACGCCGGCCGCAGATGCAGCATCTGGCCGAGCTCCATCTGCATGCGATCGGCGCCGTCGCGATCGGCCTTGTTGACGACGAACACGTCGGCGATCTCGAGGAGCCCCGCCTTCATGATCTGCACCGCATCACCAGCCTCGGGCACCAGCACCACCGCGATGCTATCAGCCAACCGCATGACGTCCAGCTCCGTTTGTCCGACGCCGACCGTCTCGACGAGCACGACGTCCATGCCGAACGCGTCGAGGAGCCGCACCACGTCGCGCGCCGCACGCGGCAAGCCGCCGTGGCTCCCGCGCGTCGATAGGCTGCGGATGAAGACGCCGGGATCGAGGAAGTGCGTCTGCATGCGGATGCGATCACCCAGCACCGCGCCCCCGGAGAATGGGCTCGACGGATCCACCGCGACGACGCCGACCCGTTTGCCCGCCGCCCGCGCATGGGCCACGAGGCGATCGGCCAGCGTCGACTTGCCGGCGCCGGGCGGCCCGGTGAGCCCGATCACGTGCGCGCGACCGGTGCGCGGATAGATCCGGCTCATCACCGCGGGCAGCGTCGGCGCGCGGTTCTCGACCAGCGTCATCAGCCGGGCGAGCGCGCTACGATCGCCCGCCAGCATCCGCTCGACGAGCGCATCTGCTCGGTCTCCAGGCACGCCGGCGGATTGTCGCACCTTCGTCCGGCACGTCCAACCACCTTGACCCGCTCGGGGGTGGCGCGGAAGATGCCGCGGTGGCGACCCCGGGAGACATCACGCTCTATGCGCTGCTGCGCAACGGCTTCGTGCTCGCCGGTCTGCTCGTTCTCGGCGTCGGCCTCGGCGACATGGTGGCCGGTCGCGCCAAGCTGGCCGAGTACCGACTGATCATCGCCAACACACCCCCGCCGAAGCCGAAGAATCCCGCCGCGCTCTTTCCCACCGCCAGCGAAGCGCAGGAACGTCAGTCCATGGCGGAGGCGAAGCTCGGCTTCTATGAGCTGCTCTTCCTCGTCGGACAGATCCTCGCCGCCCTCGGTCTCCTCCTGGTGGCCATCGGTGCCTTCCAACTCCGCCTTCGAGCCCTTCGTCCCGAGCCCGAAACACTCGGATTGCATTGACTTCTTCAGGATACGCGCCTAGAACCCGTGCAAATTTGCACGCCGGGACGGGCGCGGGCCCGCGGCGGGGGGCGTGGACGGGGTGGGAGCGAATCGGAGGCGGGAGGAGCGCCAGCAGGAGCCGAAGGCTTCGCGGCGCGGAGATCGACCTGATGTGGCGGGGGCGGTGCTCTCGTTGCTCGGTCGTGCGCTGGGTCTCGAACGCGCCGCGCTGCTGATCGAAACGGGTCCCGGCGAGGCGCTCGTGACGGTCGCCACGCTCGGCCGCGTGCGCCTCAAGACCGTGCTGCCCGACGCCGCCCCCGGCGACGGTCCGTGGAGCGCGGTGCAGCGGCTGCATGCCGGCGGCCGCGACACCGGCCTGTTGCTGCTGGCTCGTGCCGGCGGCGCTCCGCTCTCCGCGGGCGACCGCTCGCTGGTGCGACGCCTCCTCGACGGCGCCAGCGTGTTCCTCGAGCAGCATCAGCTGCGCGACGATCTGCTGCACGCCCGCGAGCTGCTCGCCCGCGCCGATCGACTCTCCGCGCTCGGCACGCTCGCTGCCGGCGTCGCGCACGAGATACGCAATCCGCTGGTCTCGGTGCGCACCTTCATCCAGCTCCTTCCCGAGCGGCTCGCCGACGAGGAGTTCCGCACCAGCTTCCGCAATCTCGCGCTCGGCGAGATCGAGCGCATCTGCGCCCTCATCAACGATCTGCTCGCGTTCTCGCGACCGTCGCCCGCGCAGCTCGAGCCCAGCGATCTGAACGAGCTGACGCAGCAGACGATCCGTCTGCTCGACGCCGAGGGCCGCAAGCGCGACGTGCTGATCGGCGCCCAACTGGAAGACACCTTGCCGCTCGTGGTCGCCGACGAGGCGCGCGTGAAGCAGGTGCTGATGAACGTCGTGCTGAACGCGATCCAGGCGGCGCCGTCGCACAGCACCGTCGACGTGCGCAGTCATTTCGAAGAAGGGCCGCAGGGACGCTGGAGCGTCATCGAGGTCTCGGACGTGGGCCCTGGCATCCCGGCCGAGCAGGTGGAGCAGATCTTCGATCCGTTCTTCACCACGAAGGACACGGGCAGCGGCCTCGGGCTGTTCATCGCCCACCGCATCATGACGGACCACGGTGGCGCCATCCTGACCCGGGCGCGTCCGGGCGGTGGCACCGTGTTCTCCATCCTGTTCCCGGCCGCCGCGGAGCAACAGGATGCCGCAGGCTGAGTCGCGCGGCCGGTGCGTGCTGCCGGCCATGCCGCTCGAGCGGGCGACGGACCTGCTCGCCGGCCCACGCCTGCCGGATGACGCGGTCCGGCAGGTGGCGCACGTCGGCGACGCCGCGGCGATGCGCATTCCCGTGACGCTCGTCGTGCCGAGCGCGGGACCGCGTCTCCCGCTCGCGCGCGCGCTACATGCCGTCGCCGGCCGTGCCGGGCGCGTCATCGCCGTCACCGGCGCGCGGCCGCGCCTGCGCACGGTGCCCGTCGACGCCACGCTCGTGGTCGACGTCGATGTCCTCGCGCCCTCGGCACGGCTCGTCCTCGATGCACTGATCGACGACGGAGTCATCTGGGTCATCGCAATGACCGCGGTCGAGCCGCCGCCGCACCTGGCGTCGCTCGTCGTGCGCGTGCCGGCACTCGCCGAACGCCGCGACGTCGTGCCGGCGCTCGCGACCGCGATCCTCGCGACGTTGGCCGCTCGCCGCGGCGTGCCGCCATCTGGGCTCACCGACGCCGCCGCGGTGGCGCTCGTTGCGCACGACTGGCCCGGGGACCAGCCCGAGCTCGAAGCGACGCTCGCCCGCGCCCTGCTCTGCTCGCACGGCGGCGACGTCGATGCCGTGCATCTGCGGCTTCCGGAGACGACGCCCGGCGCGCAGGTGCCGCCGCCGGCCGAGCATCGCGAGCACCTCGAGTTCCTGCTCGCCGAGATGGCGCACGAGCTCAAGAACCCGCTCGTCACCATCAAGACGTTCGCCGATCACCTGCCCGCGCTGCTCGACGACGCCGAGCTGCGCGAGCGCTTCGCGACGCTGTCCGACGACGCCATCACGCGCATGGACGGCCTGCTCGACAACGTGCTCGACTTCGCGCGCCTCGACAGCCCGCGGCCGCAGGCCGTCGCCATCGGCGCGGTGCTCGACCGTCTCCTCGCCGAGGTCGCGCCCGAGCTCGCCGCGCGCTCGGTGACCATCCGCCGCAGTGGCGACGACGCCCGCTGCGCCGCTGATCCCGAGCACGTCGCCTTCGCGCTGCGGAACGTGCTCGCCGGCGTCGTGCGCGAGGTGCCGCCTCGCGAAGATCTCATGCTGGACGCGTCGGCGAACGGCGTCGTGCGCGTCGGCTTCGCGGCCGGCGGCGCCGCCGCGACACGGTTGCGCCAGCTGGCCTCGCCTGGCGGACCGCACGACCTCGCCGATCCCACGCTGCTGCCGCTGGCGTTCACGCTGGCGCGCGCAGTCATCGAGCGCAACGGCGGTACGCTCGACGTCGCACCCGACGCCGACGGTCGCACCACGCTGGTGGTGCGCCTGCCCACGGCCGACCCCGAGAACGCACACGGAGGATGATGGTGGAGATGGAAAGGACCAAGAAGCGCGTGCTGATCGTGGACGACGAGATGGGCGTGCGGGAATCGCTCCGCATGGTCCTGAAGGACACCTACGAGCCGGTCGCGGTGGAGTCGGCGGACAAGGCCATGGAGGCGCTGGCGGCGGGCAGCTTCGACGTCGTGCTGCTCGACATCGTCATGCCGGGCACCGACGGCCTGCAGCTCCTGGAGGCGATCCGCACTCGCTTCACCACCCTGCCCTGCATCATGCTCACGGCCACGAAGACGGTGAAGACCGCCGTCGGCGCCATGAAGCTCGGTGCCTTCGACTACCTCACCAAGCCGTTCGACGTGGAGGAGCTTCGCGTCATCCTCGACAAGGCGACCGAGAACGCGGCGCTGGTGAAAGAGGTCGAGGAGCTGCGCACGGAGGTGGGTCGGCGCTACCAGATCGACAACATCATCGGGCGCTCGCCCGGGATGCAGGACGCGTTCAAGACCGTCATCACGGTGGCGCCGCTGCGCAGCACGGTACTCATCACTGGCGAGAGCGGCACCGGCAAGGAGCTCATCGCGAAGGCGATCCACTACGGCAGCCCGCGCGCGCGTCGCCAGCTCATTCCGCTGAACTGCGCGGCGCTCACCGAGACGCTGCTCGAGAGCGAGCTCTTCGGCCACGAGAAGGGCGCATTCACCGATGCCCACGCGCGCAAGCTCGGCCAGTTCGAGCTGGCGCACGAGAGCACGCTGTTCCTGGACGAGATCGGCGAGATGGGCCCGCAGACGCAGGCGAAGCTGCTGCGGGTCCTCGAGCATGGCGAGTTCCTGCGCGTCGGCGGCCAGAAGCCGGTGCAGACCGACGTGCGCATCATCGCCGCCACCAACCGCGACCTGGCGGTGGGGATGCAGAACGGCACCTTCCGTCCCGATCTCTTCTACCGCCTGAACGTCGTCACCGTGCATCTGCCACCGCTGCGCGAGCGGCGCGACGATCTCATGATGCTGATCCGCCACTTCGTCGAGGCGAAGTCGCGCGAGATGGGCATTCCCGAGAAGACGCTCAAGCCCGAGGCGGTCGACGCGCTGCTGCGCTACCACTGGCCGGGCAACGTGCGCGAGCTGGAGAACCTGATCGAGCGCCTGCTGGTGCTGTCCGAGGGACCGACGATCGCGCTCGAGGACATCCCCGACATGGTGCGACGCGCCGAGGCCACGCCGGGCAGCATCAAGGAGCAGGTGCTCGGTGGACGGAAGTCGCTGGGGTCGGCGGTCGACGACTTCGAGCGCGACATCATCATGGAGGCGTTGACGCAGACCGACTACAACCAGACGCGGGCTGCAGAGATGCTGGGTACCACCCGCCGCATCCTCAAATACCGCATGGACAAGCTGGGCATCGACGCGCCTGACAGATAGCTGGCTCTGCGGCGGGCGCCATGGCGCCGCCACCGGTGAATGAGTCCATCGGTGTGCCGCTGCCAGCGTCCAACGTTCACATTTGGACGCCTGGGGTGGTTCGCCCCAGCGCCGACCCACGGTGGTTGCGGGCCTTCTCCCGCCGGGCGGTGGCATGTTTTCTGCACTATCCGCCACATCATGACCTCACTTCCGCGGGTGCTCATCGTCGATGACGAGCTCGGGGTACGCGAGTCGCTCCGGGCCATCCTGGGCTCGGACTACGACATCATGACCGCCGGCTCCGGCGACGAGGCACTCGGTATCTGTGCCCGCGAGGCCGTCGATCTGGTGACGCTGGACCTGCGCATGCCCGGCATGGGCGGCATCAGCGTCCTCGAGGCGATCAAGAAGATCGACCCGGAGATCGAGGTCCTGATCATCACCGGCTACGGCTCGTTCGACACGGCCATCCAGGGACTGCGCAATCGCGCCTTCGATTATCTGTCGAAACCGTTCGACTGCGACCACGTCCGGCACGTCGTGCAGGCGGCGCTGGCACGGCGCACGGCGCTGCGGCGGCTGCGCTCGGCACCGGAGCAGATCCTGGCCACCCTCTCGCACGAGTTCCGCACCCCGCTCAACGTCATCATGGGTTACTCGACCATGATGGGTGACGAGCAGGACGCGCCGCTGTCGCAGGAGCAGAAGCTGGCGCTCGATCGCATCCAGGCGAACTCCTCGGCCCTGTTGAGCTACGTCGAGACGCTCTTCTACATGGTGGAGCTGGATCGCGGGCTGATCCCGCTGAACCTCGGTCCGGTGCACATCGCGAACGTGCTCGTCCACGTCCAGGGCGAGGTCGCCAGTGCGGCGGCGCAGAAGGGTGTCACCGTCGCCATCGACGTGCCGACCGACCTGGTGGTCACCAGCGACGAGGACAAGATCACGCGTCTGGTGCGCTCGCTCGCGGACAATGCCGTGCGCTACAGCCCGTCGGGCCAGGTGGTGCTGGCGGCCCGCTCGGTGCGTGACCAGGTGGTGCTCGAGGTCCGGGACAGCGGCGGCGGCATCTCGCCGGAGCTGGTCGCCGAGACCCAGGACGTCATTGCCGGCCGCCCGGGCGCCGACCCGCCCCGTCTGCTGGGGTTCGGGCTGCGCCTCGCCGGACGCCTGGTCCGCGTCCTCGGTGCCGGTCTCGCCATCACCGCGGGTCGCGGTGGTACGACCTGCGAGGTCACCGTCCCGACCATGGTGTCGGCCGAGCTGCCGCGCATCGCGTCGAACGGCTGACTTTCAGACCGGTTGCCTTGACACACAGGTACCCCGCAGGTAGCTGCGAAGCGGTCTCCCATGCCGCTTTCTGCGCACGGCACCGCCCGCCTTCCCTTGCTCGAGGTGCTCGATCGCGTCGCCACCGGCGAGTCGCTCGAAGCCCCCGACGCTGTGGCGTTGCTGGGCTCGGCTGACACCACCGACGCCCTGCTCTCGGTCGCGGGCGCGCGACGGGACGCCCACTGGGGTCGTACCGTCACCTACTCGCCGAAGGTCTTCCTGCCGGTCACGAACCTCTGTCGCGACCGCTGCACCTACTGCACCTTCCGCAAGGACCCCGACGATCCCGACGCCTGGACGATGCGCCCCGAGGACATCGCCGCCTGGTCGACGCGCGGCCGTGCGCTCGGCTGCATGGAAGCGCTGATGTGTCTCGGCGACAAGCCGGAGATCGCGTTCCGCGGCTTCCGCACCACGCTCCGCGAGCTGGGGCACGACACGACGGCCGGCTACGTCCGTCAGGCATGCGAGATCGCGCTCGAGTGCGGACTGCTGCCGCACACCAATGCCGGGCTGCTGTCGCGCGACGAGATGGCGCGGCTGCGCGACGTCAACGTCAGCCTCGGGCTGATGCTCGAGAACGTCTCGCCGCGACTGCGCGAGCGCGGCCAGGTGCACCAGTGGGCGCCCGACAAGGATCCGGCCCTGCGCCTGCAGATGCTGCGCGAAGCCGGCGAGCTGCGCATCCCGTTCACGACGGGTCTGCTCATCGGCATCGGCGAGACGCTCGACGAGCGCGTCGACACGCTCGTCGCCATCCGCGACCTACATCGCGAGCACGGCCACATCCAGGAGGTCATCGTCCAGAACTTCCGGGCGAAGCCGACGATTCCCCTGGCCGATGCGCCCGAGCCCGAGGCGGCAGACATGGCGCGCACGATCGCCGTCGCACGCCTCGTTCTCGACGCCGACATCAGCGTGCAGGCGCCGCCGAACCTGTCGCCCGACGATCACGCACTGCTGCTGCGTGCCGGGCTGAACGATTGGGGCGGCATCTCGCCGCTGACGCCCGACTACGTGAATCCCGAGGCGCCGTGGCCGCACATGACGGCGCTCGCCGACACCTGCGCCGCGGCCGGGTACCGTCTCGCCGAGCGTCTCGCGATCTATCCGCCGTACGTCGAGCGCCCCGGATGGCTCGACGATCGGCTGCGTCCACACGTCGCGCGGTTGAATGCCGCCGCGATGCAGGCGTCTGCGACGATGGAGGTTGCTGCATCATGAGCTGGTTCGACCCCTGGGAGGCCATCGAGGCGCTCGCACTGAACGACGAGCCCGTCGAACGGGCGCTCGGGCGGGCGACCCCCGCCATTCGCAGCATGCTCGACGGCGTGCTCGCGCATCGTCCGCTCTCGGTCACCGACGCCGAGACGCTCCTCGGCGTGGAGGGCCACGACCTCACCGCCCTGGTGCGCACCGCCGACACCATCCGCGCCACCGACGTCGGCGACGTCGTCACCTACGTCGTCAACCGCAACATCAACTTCACCAACGTCTGCTTCGTGAACTGCCAGTTCTGCGCCTTCAAGCGCCAGCGCTGGGAGAGCGACGCTTACACCCACGGGCTCGACGTCGTGCTCGGCAAGGTGGACGAAGCCATCGCGCGCGGCGCCACCGAGGTCTGCATGCAGGGGGGTATCAACCCCGACATGGAGCCGTGGACGTACCGCGACGTGCTCGTCGCCATCAAGCAGCGTCACCCGTCGCTGCACGTGCATGCGTTCTCCCCCATGGAGATCATGTACGGCGCGCGCCGTACCGGGCTCGGCTATCCCGAGTACATCGGCATCCTGCGCGACGGTGGCCTCGGCTCCATCCCCGGCACCGCCGCCGAGATCCTCGACGACGAGGTGCGCGAGGTGCTGTCGCACAAGAAGGTCGACGTCCGCACCTGGATCGAGATCATCACCACCGCGCACCGCCTCGGCGTGCCGACGACGTCCACCGTCATGTACGGCCACGTCGAAACGGCCGGCCACGTCGCGCGGCACATCGATCTGCTGCGCACCCTGCAGCGCGAGACTGGTGGCTTCACCGAGTTCGTGCCGCTCGGCTTCATCTGGGAGAACACGCAGCTCTACCACGACGGCAAGGTCACGCCGGCGCCGAAGGGGCTGCGCGACCTGCGTGTCTACGCGGTGAGCCGCTGCATGCTGCGCGGGGTCATCGACAACCTGCAGACGTCGTGGGTGAAGCTCGGCCACCGTCTGGCGCAGCTCTCGCTGCGTGCGGGATGCAACGACTTCGGCGGCACGCTCATGGAAGAGAGCATCTCGCGCGAGGCGGGTGCCGATGCCGGCGAGTACACCTCGGTCGAGGAGATCGAGGCGCTGGTGCGTGGCATCGGACGTCCAGCGGTGCAGCGCAACACGCTCTACAAGCACATCGGGGAGGCTGGTGACGCGCACACCGATCACGGTGCTGGCGGGTGGCGTGGGGGGAGCCCGGTTCCTCCAGGGCCTCTCGCGACGCACTGATCCACGTCACCTCACCATCATCGGCAACACTGGCGACGACGAGGAGTTCCTCGGACTCCACGTCGCCCCCGACCTCGACACCGTGCTCTACACGTTGACGGGGCTGTCCGATGTCGAGCGCGGCTGGGGTCGCAAAGGGGAGACGTTCGCGTGCCTGGAGAGCCTCGGCGTGCTGGGCGCGCCGACGTGGTTCCAGGTCGGCGATCGCGACCTCGCCACGCATCTCTGGCGCACGGAGCGCATGCGCGCCGGCTGGTCGTTGGCGCGCATCACGGCGGCGCTCGCGAAGACGCACGGCCTGCGCTCCACCCTGCTGCCGATGACGAACGACCGCGTGCGGACGTTCGTCCACACCGAGCGCGGTCGGCTCGCGTTCCAGGTGTATCTGGTGCGCTATCGCGGCCGCGGCCGTGTGCGCCGCATCGAGCTCGACGGCGCGGCCGAGGCCAAGCCTGCGCCGGGTGTGCTGGCCGCGATCCGCGACGCCGCGGCCATCGTGATCGCGCCGTCGAATCCGCTCGTCTCCATCGGTCCCATGCTGGCGGTGCCCGGTGTGCGTCGTGCGCTCGAGCGACGACGGGCACCGGCGGCAGCCATCTGCCCGCTCGTCGGCGGACGTCCGGTGCGCGGGCCGCTGCATCGCATGCTGCGCGGCCTCGGGCACGAAGTGTCGCCGCGCGGCGTGGCGGCGCTCTACGAAGGATTGATCGATCTGTTCGTCCTCGACGGTGCCGACGCGCGCTGGGCGCCGCGCATCGCGGGCATGGGGTTCCGGGTGCTCGTCACCGACACCATCATGCACACGCCGGTGCACGCCGGACGGCTTGCGGCGTCGGTGCTGCGGGAGCTAGGGGTGCGGGCCGCATGACCGTCGCCGTCATTCCCGTTCCCGGCCTGCCTATGATCCAGCCCGGCGCCGACCTGCCGGCCCTCATCGGTGACGCTATCGAGGCGGCGCGCGTCGGCCTCAAGCCGCACGACGTCGTCGTCGTGTGCCAGAAGGTGGTGTCGAAGGCCGAGGGCGCCATCGTGCGGCTCGACGACGTCGTGCCGTCGGCGCTCGCCGAGACGATGGCGGCGCAGACGCAGGGTGGGAAGGACGCGCGCGCCGTCGAGGTGGTGCTGCGCGAGGCGCGGCGCATCGTGCGCATGGACCGTGGCCACCTGATCGTCGAGACGCGGCACGGCTGGGTGTGCGCCAACGCCGGCGTCGATGAGTCGAACGGCCTCGCCGACGGCGTGCTGACGCTGCTGCCGGTCGACCCCGACGCATCGGCGGCCCGTATCCGCGGCCAGCTCGTGACGCGCTTCGCGATCGACGTCGCCGTGGTCATCACCGACACGTTCGGGCGACCATGGCGCGAGGGCCTGGTGGAGGTGGCGCTCGGCTGCGCGGGCATGGACCCGCTGCTCGATCTGCGCGGTCGCGCCGACCTGCACGGCCGCGTCCTGCACCACACCGTCGTGGCACTCGCCGATGAGATCGCCGCGGCGTCGGGTCTGGTGATGGAGAAGGACAGCGGCGTCGCCGTCGCCATCGTGCGCGGCGTCACCTATACGCCGGGCCCGGGCGGCGCTGCCGCGGGGCTCGTCCGCAAGCCCGAGCTCGATCTCTTCCGCTGACGGAGGTCCCATGCCGAGACGGTTGCTGGTAGCGCTCGCTCTGCTGCTCGCGACCGGTCGGATGGCCGCGGCCGATCGCATCACGTTCGGCATCCACACGCCGCAGGAGAACACCTCGTGGCAGGAGCTGGTCGCGACGTGGCAGCAGGCCGAGAAGCTCGGCTACGACGAGGCTTGGGGCTACGACCACTTCGCCCCGCTGCGCGGCAGCAAGGACGGTCCGGTGCTCGAGGGCTGGACGATGCTCGCCGGCCTGGCGACGCAGACGCAGAAGATCCGCATCGGGCTCCTCGTCACCGGCAACACGTACCGCAATCCGGCGCTGCTGGCGAAGATGGCCACCACCGTCGATCACATCAGCAATGGTCGTCTGAATCTCGGTATCGGTGCCGGCTGGGAGGAGTACGAGCACAAGGCCTACGGCTTCCAGTTCGGGACGGCGAAGGAGCGCGCGCAGCGCCTCGGCGAGGCGCTCGAGGTGATCACCCTGCTCTGGAAAGGCGGCCATCCCAGCTACACCGGCAGGTACTACACGCTGTTCGAGGCACCGATGGCGCCCGAGCCGATCCAGAAGCCGCATCCCCCCATCGTCATCGGCGGCCAGGGGCCGAAGTGGATCATGCCGCTGGTCGCGAAATACGCCGACGAATGGAACGTGCCGATCGGTCTCACCCCGGACGACGTGCGCCGCCGCATCGCCGAGATGAAGGCGGAATGCACCCGGATCAAGCGTGACCCCTGTGTCAGAAAGGTGTCGGTGTTCCTGCCGCTGGTCACGATCACCGACATCCCGCTGGCCGGCCCCGCCACCCGGCTCGGTGCCCGCGCACTGGTCGACGAGCGCGTCGCGGGCTCGTTGCTGGCCGGGTCGGCGGCCGACATCCAGGGTCGCCTTCGCGAGTTCGTGGACGCCGGCGCGACCGGGTTCATCATCAACGTCCGGGCACCGTTCGACCATGCCCTGCTGGCGCGGTTCGCCACCGAGGTGGTGCCGGCGTTCCGCTGATCGGCGCTGCTTTCACCCGGCGTCCCCCTCACGTACTCTGTGTGGGTCGGGATGTACGAGAACTTCTACGGGTTTCGTGAGCCTCCCTTCCGGATCACTCCCGATCCGCGCTTCCTCTATCGCAACCCGTGCTACGAGGAGGCGGCCGCCGCGCTGGCCTACGGCATCGACCACCGCAAGGGGTTCCTGTCGTTGGTGGGCGAGGCCGGCACCGGCAAGACCACCCTGCTCCGCTACCTGCTCGATCACCTCTCGGCCGGGACGCGCACGGTGCTCCTGCTGCACCCCACCGTCAGCTTCGACGAGATACTCGAGTACATCCTGATGGAGCTCGGCGTGCCGGTCGACGGCGCGCGCAAGCTCGTGCTGCTCCAGCGCCTGAACGAGTTCCTCCTCGAGCACACGCGCTCGGGCGGCAACGTCGTGCTGCTGATCGACGAGGCGCAGGATCTCGATGCGCGCGTGCTGGAGGAGCTGCGTCTGCTCTCGAACCTCGAGACCGGCAGCGAGAAGATCCTGCAGATCCTCCTCGCCGGACAGCCCGAGCTCGAGGCCAAGCTGGCGCAGCCGAACCTCCGACAGCTCCGGCAGCGCATCGCGATGCACGTCCGCCTCCGTCCGCTCGCACCCGGCGAGGTCGTCTCCTACGTGCACACGCGGCTCGAGCACGCCGGCTGCACCGACCGCGATCTCTTCACCACCGACGCCCTGGCGCGCATCGCCGAGGTGACGGGCGGCATCCCCCGCATCGTCAACGTGCTGTGCGACGCGTGCCTGGTGACGGGCTTCGCCACCGGCAGCCGCAAGATCACCGCGGCGGTCGTGGAGGAGGCGTGGGTCGACTACGAGCGACTGCTGCCGCCGTCCGAGGTGCCTCCCGTGATCCCCGAGCCGGTGCGCGCGCCCGTCGCCGCGCCGCTGCCTCCGGTCGCGGTCGCACCGCCGCCGCCTCCGCCAGTGGTGACCCCGGCGTCGGAGCCCGTGGCCGCTGCTCCTGAACCGATCGAGCCGGAGGCTGCGCCCGTCGTCGCCGCCGTGGAGCCCGAGCCCGACCCCGTGCCGCCGGCGCCGATCGTGGTGGCTCCGGTCGAGCCGCCGCCGCCCCCGCCGCGTGCCGCCGAGCCGGCGGCGCCGATGGAACCGCGGGAACGCTCGCGCCTGCTGGTGGCGCTGCCGCTCGCGGCCGCGGCCGTGATCGCGCTGGTGGTCGGCGTCTACAGTGCCATGCCCGATGTCGTCGACTTCGTCATGGAGACGCCGTCGGCAGCACCGCCGCCGGTGACCATCGTCGCGTCCGTGCCCAGCACCTCGCTTCCCGAGGTTGCGCCCGCCGATCCGACGCCGGCCGAGCCGGAGGTGGCCGAGGTGCCGCCGACCGACCCGTTCGTCGAGCCGGCAGCCGTCCCCGAGCCCGCGGCCGTCGACGCGGCGGCACCGGCACCGACGCCGGCGGAGGCGCGCGCCATCGTCCACGAGTTCCGCCTCGCCTACGAGGACCGTGACGTCCCGCGCCTCATGACGCTGTTCGCGCCCGGCGCCAGCGAGAACGGCGTCGTCGATCGCACCAAGATCGCCGAGGCCTACCGCAAGGCCTTCGCCGACATCGACCAGATCAGCTACACGCTGCCCGACATCGTCGTGGTCGCGAACGACGATCGCGTCACCGTCAGCGGACCGTTCGTCATCACCTACCGCCAGGACCCGAACGGCAGCGGCGAGATGCGCGGCACGGCGTCGTGGGACATCGCGCGACGTGACGGTCAGCCGCGCATCGTGGCGCTGCGCTATAGCTTCGGCCCCGGCGCGACCGCGTCACGGTAGAGTCGCCGTCCCATCGCGACGCGTGCCGCCGCGTCGGCGGGGATGTCGGCGTCGCGCACGTGCTCGAGCAGCGGGCGCAGACCGAGCCGGTTCGCGAGCTGAATGGCCAGCCCCGGACGCGCGTTGAGCTCGAGGACGAGCGGTCCGCGGGGTGCGTCGAAGACGACGTCGACGCCGAGGAAGCCGAGGCCGACGGCATCAGCGGCACGGGTCGCCAGCTCGAGGGCGTGATCCCAGTCCGGCAGCTGGACGCCGGCGAGCGCGATGCCGAGGTCGGGATGCGTCTCCACCTCGACGCGTCCGGAGATGCCCCAGGTCGTTCGGCCGGTGTCCAGATCGACCCCGACCCCGACCCCGCCGACGTGCAGATTGGCGCGGCCGTCGGACCGTCGCGTGGGGAGGCGCAGCATGGCGAGGACGGGCACGCCCCGCAGCACCAGGACGCGCAGGTCGGCGACGCCACCGACGACGAGGCCCGCCGTCACCGGCTCGGGCACGACACGTTCCTCGACCAGCAGGCTGTCCTCGCGCGAGCTGAGCGAGAACACGCCGGCGAGGATGTCGGCGATGTGCGCCGCCATGTCAGGCCAGGCGACGTGCACGCCACTCGCCTTGACGAACGCATCGTCGACGCGGTCGACGATGACCATGATGCCGCCGCCACCCGCCCCGCGGGCCGGCTTCAGCACGAACTCGCGCCGCGCCGCCAGGCGGGCGCGCAGCGCCGCGATCTGCCACTGCGCGTCGCAGCGGTCGAGGATCGCCGGCGTCGGCACGTCGTGGGTCTCGAGGACCGCCTTGCAGGCGATCTTGTCGTCGACCAGCTGGAAACGATCGCGACGGTTCCAGCGGAAGAGATAGTCGTGGTTGCGGCGGTTGATGCCGAGGAAATCGCGCCGCACCTCCGCCAGACGCCCGATCACGAGTCCGCCTGATGGGCGCGCAGGAATCGCCGGTACTCGAGCAGGCGCACGCCGCGCCATTTGCCGACGACGACGTTCACCACGACGGTGGCGAGGAGCACCTCGGGATAGGCGAGCACCAGCGACTGCAGCCCGGCGCGGTCGACGATGACGTAGCACGCCATCGACAGCAGCAAGGTGTTGAGCGTCAGACGGAATGCCTGGCGCGTGCCCATCTCGGCCTGCGAGGCGGCGAAGCTCTCGATGACGTTGGCCATGATCAGCATCGGGAAGACGCTCAGGTGGAGCAGCGGTCCGATGCCCATGATGGCGCCGAAGTACGTGAGCCCGCCCATCACCGCCGACACCAGGGCGATCAGGATGGCGAGCCGCGCCATCGCCTGCAGCCGCAGGTGTTGCAGCGCCGCCCGCAGCAGCACGCCGAGCCCGACGATGACGACGAACGTCAGCGTGCCCCACCACAGCCCCGTCGTGATGAAGGCCAGCGACACGATGACGGGGCCGAACATGCCGAAGGTCTGCACGCCGACGACGACGCGGGCGACGACGACGATCGACGCGATGACCGGCAGGATGAGGATGAGCGTCAGCGCCGGCAGCGGCACGCCGGACTTCACGATCCGCGCCCAGGCGTGCAGCAGCGGCCGTCGCCAGCGTGGGAGCGGTGCGCCGGCGTCGCCCAGCACCAGCGCGTCGATGCTCCAGCGCTGCGCCTCCTCGGCGAGCGGCGCGCCGTCGATGAGATTGGCGCGCGCCATCTCCCACAGCGGCAGAACGTCGGAGGCGGTGCGCACGAGCGCCACCTCGCCGGGACGCAGCAGCGTGTAGAGCAGCGACCCCAGCATGAGCGACGCCGGCCGGCTCATGTTGCCGGCGACGATGATGCGGCTGTCGGGCAGGCGTACGCCGCGCTCGGCGAGACCGAGGAGGGCGAGCACGCCGGCGCTGTCGGCCGTCGCCACCAGGACGAGATTGGCCTTGCGGATGAGCGGCAGGTTCGTGGCGACGAGGCGCTCGAGGTAGCGCTCGCGGAAGTAGCGCGAGTCGAAGCGCGCGGTGAGGAGGACGCAGTCGATGGATGCGGCGCGGGCCTCGCCGAGGATGCGGTCGGTCGCGGCCGCCGGCACGCTCTGATCGGCGATGAGGACGACCGACGCCACCGGTGCGGCGACGTAGGCGGCGTGCGTCTGCACGCCGGCGGTCCCCGCCGCGTGCTCGGTGGCGGTGTCGGCTTCGGCGCTGGGCTCCTCGCGCGTACCCTCCTCCACCGCGCGACGCGTGGTCTGCCGGATCGTGAAGCCGTAGCTCAACCCGAGTCCGGCGGTGTGCGTGATGAGCGGCAGGTCGTCGCGATAGAGCGCCAGGTAGGTGTCGGGCAGGACGCCGAAATGGTTGCCCACCGGATCGAGCGGGGCCCACGCGCTGCCCGTCCACGCTTCCACCCACGAGCTGGTGGCGCGCTTCTGCGCCGCGTTCTCGAGCTTGAGCCCGCCGACGAGGCGCGCGTGCACACCGGCGGCGCGCAGCAGCGCCACCAGGGCGCGCGCCCGTCCCAGGCTGTTGCCGCGTCGTGCCGTCAGGACGGTCATCGCGTCCTGCGGACCGGGCGGATTCGGCGGTGGCAGGAACGCGGCGACGTACTGGAAGAGCGACCACACCACCTCGTCGTAGTGCTTCGCCTTGCCGACGATGCCGCGCGCCATCTCGATGACGGCCGGATCGGCGCTCTGGATGAGCTCGCCCGGCGCCAGCATTTCGTCGCCGCTCGGGGGCGCCGGGACCGACGCCAGCGGGGTCGACGGGATGGCCTCGCTGCGTTCGGAGATGCGGACGCCGAGATCGTAGACGATGGTGCCTTCCGCCGGCGCGGCGGCAGTCCACTGGGCGCGCAGATCGGGGCCGGTCTGGGTCTCCTCGAAGCGCCAGCCGGGGGCGATCACGCGGCGCATGAGGATGTCCTGACGCCCGTCGGAGAGGGGCAGCAGCATGCCGACACGGGCCGGGCGCGCCGAGGCGTGCACCGTCAGCGTGGCGCGCACGCGCCAGTAGCTCAGCGTGGGGGTGCGTGTGGCCCCGCCGCCCGCCACCTCCTCGCTGCCCGTGAAGACCTCGGTCTCATCGGAGGCATGGGCGACGCGTGCACCGGCGACCATGGGCACCCCCCACACCACGACCACGAGACACACGATCGCCACGGCGAGGCGCACCGCGCGGAACCTAGGAGGCGGCGCCACGGTTTTCAAGGCGTTCCGCGGTTGAACTGCCAAACCAAACGTGGTCGTCTCCGCGCATGTCTGACGCCGACGTCACCGAGCAGATCCTCGACACCGTCCGCCGCTTCGTCGATCGCGAGGTCCTGCCGGTCGCGAGCCGCTACGAGCACGCCGACGAGTACCCGCAGCCGCTCGTCGATCGCATGAAGGAGCTCGGCCTCTTCGGCGCGACCATCCCCGTCGAGTACGGCGGCCTCGGCCTCGACACGAGCACCTACGCGCGCATCGTCGAGGAGATCTGTCGCGGCTGGATGAGCCTGTCCGGCGTGCTCAACACGCACCTCATGTTCGCCTACGTGCTCTCGCACCACGGCACCGAGGAGCAGAAGCGCCGCT
>DASYLJ010000099.1:0-18768 GCA_036009625.1 Binatia bacterium | reverse complement strand
GCGGGAGCCGCCCGTTCGCTCGGAGCTCGCAGGGCACCCCCGCCCCTTTTCCCCACCACGCGCGCTCGCAACTCGCTCATCGGGCGGCTCCCGCACCGCACCACCCACCCCCATGCGACGTACGAGGAAGCATCGCCTTGCTCGGGGTACATCCGACCGCCTGTCCGACGACCCACCTCGATCCCCGGTTCTCGGCTGAAGCCACGAGCCCGTCGTCGCCCGAGCGGTGGTCGGCCGTGCGCGCCTCGCTGGCGCGACGATCGAATGCCCAGCCATCAAGCGAGCTGGAGGCGCCGCGTCCTACGACGTGACGTTCGCTGACGGTGCGGCTGCTCCCGCTCGATCAACGACGGGTCGGGCGGGTGTGCGTGGGGGCTGGGGCGCCGCCGAGCGAGCGCGTCGAGAGCACGCGTGGTGGGGAAATGGGGTGGCGTGGTGCCGTGCGAACGCCGCGCGCAGCCGGCGGTGTCCCAGCCACCGCGCGCACCCGCCCGACAGACGTAAACTACGCCTGTCGACGAGAAGCGGCCGGACCGTCGGTCGGACGGTACGCCGCAAGGACGCGCCGCCCCCGCGCGAGCTCGGCGAACTTGCCGGTGATCTCGGCCTGGCGGGCTCGCGCATGATTCACCATGCGCGCGTTCGCACCCGCGGCTTCCGCGGCGAGCGCGGCCGAACCGCGCCACAGCGCCTGGATCTCCGCCGACACCGGGTCGCCGCTGATGCGGTACGGGCCCAGCACGTCGCGCAGCGCGCGCAGCTCGGCGGTGAGCATCTCGGCGCGGTCGCCGGCGGTGGTGAGACGGGTGGGATCCAGGGCGGCCTGCTCTTCCGTGAGCAGCACCGTCAGGTCCTGGTAGGTCGCCAACAGCTCCTGATACAGCCGCAGCTCGCGCTGGCTCGCGCCGAGCAACTCCGCCTGCGTCTGCATCAGGCCGCCGTGGTGGTGAAGCCCGCGCCGTCCATGGCAGGGCGCTCGAGGATCTCGCGGTACGCGCCGGCGACCGTCGCGTAGACACGGATGACGTCGTCGAGGTGCTGCACGCTGTGCGTGATGTTCGCCTCGGTGAGGTGGTGCAGCATGTAGTCGTAGAGGCGCGCCAGCTCGACGGCGATGACACCGCCCTGGGCGTAGTCGAGCGTGCCGAGCAACTCGGAGATGATGGCCTGCGCACGGCTCAGCTGCTCGGCGAAGCGTCGCGTCTCGCCCCCGATGAGCGCCTCGCGGGCGCCGGCGAGGAACGTCGCGCCACCTTCGAAGACGAGCAGCAGCAGGCGCCGCCGATCCACCGACGTGACCTGCGCTTCCGTGTAGCGCCGTGTGTACTCTGCCGCGTACATTCCCGATGACTCCTTGGCGTCAGCCGCCGAGCGCCGACTGCAGGAAGTTGCCCTGCGTCTGCAGCGAGGCGACCAGCGATTCGAGGTTGGCGAACTGGAGCCGGAGGCTGTCCTCGTACGCATCGACGTTGCGCGTACCCTGATCGATCTGGTCCTGCATGTCGCGGACGCGCGCGTCGAGCGACGTGTTCTGCGAGGCGAAGGCGCCGGTCGAGCCGGTGACGTCGGCGAGCAGGGTGGCGAGGTCGGCGGCGACGCCGTTCGAGTCGTCGTTGCCGGCGAACACCGCGGCGACCCCGTTCGGATCGTCCGCGATCGCGCTGCGCAGCGTGGCCTCGGTGAAGAGCACCGAGCCGTCCTTCTGCGTCGCGAGGCCGAGGCTCGAGAGGTTCACGTACGATCCCTCGGCGCCGGAGATGGCCTCCGAGAACGTCGACTGCAGCCGCTCGAGTAGTTGGCGCACGGTCGAGTTGCCGGCGAGCGGGCCGGTGATGAGCTCGTCCTTGCCCTGCGCATTTTCGATCTTGGACTCGTCGGCGACGAACGTCTTGATGTCGTTGAACGCGGCGGCAAGCGCCGTCACCTTGTCGACGATGGCGTCGACGTCGTCGTCGACGGTGACCGTGGACGTGCCTTCCGAGCGCAGGCTGATCGTCACACCGGTGAGGACGTCATTGAAGGTGTTCGACTCGCGCTCGAAGGCGGTGGAGAAGCCGCTGACGGTGAACTGCGCGTTGAGCCCCGTCTGGCTGGTCTGGATCGCGAGCTGCGTGTCGTCCTGCACGATGGTGATGGTGCTCGACTCGCCGGTGGTCCTGCTCTGCAGCTGCAGCCGGTAGTCGGGACTGGCCGCGGTGCCCGCGTTGATCGCCGACGCCGTCACACCTGCATCGGTGTCGTTGATGGCGTTCGCGAGATCCTGCAGCGTCGTCGTGGCGTCGATGTCGACGGTCTGGACGTCGCCGGAGCCGACCTGGAAGCGGAACGTGCCCGCACCGGCGGCGACGGTGTCGCTGGCGGCGGTCTTGCCGACGGTGGAGCCGGCGACGGACGCACGCGCGAGCTGGGACGTCGTGATGGTGGCGGTGCCACGCTCGGCGCCGGCGCCGGCGGCGGCGCTCAGCACGCTCTCGTTGCTCGAGCTGGACTTGCGAACGAGCACGCCGCCGACGGTCTTGAGCCCGTCGGCGGCGGTCTTGAAGGTGAGGAACTTCGCCTGGAGCGTGGCGAGCGCGCTCTTGGTGACGTTGGTGGCGCTGATCTCCTTGCCGAGCTGATCGAGCGGACGGCGCTCCAGCGCCACCAGCGACTCGATCATCTTGTTGGTGTCGAGGCCCGTGACCAGGCCTCCGATGGAGATCAACCCTGCCATGTATGCTCCGTCTCGGCCGGACGCCGGGCCGGGGGTCTCGCGACCCCCGACCCGGTGCTACCGAATGTTGCGCCTCGCGGCATCGACTACCGGAGGAGGCTCAGGGCCAGCTGCGGCTGCTGATTCGCCTGCGCGAGGACAGCGACACCGGCCTGCTGGAGGATCTGCGCCCGGGTGAGGTTGGCGGTTTCCACCGCGACGTCGGTGTCGCGGATCCGGCTCTCTGCAGCGGAGAAGTTCTCCCTCGCGACCCGGAGGTTCGCGATCGAGGTGACGAGCCGGCTCTGATACGCGCCCAGCGTACCGCGGGTCTGCGTGACCGTCGCGATCGCCGAGGTGAGGATGCCGAGCGCCGACTGCGCGTTCGAGGCCGTGTCGGCCGCGATCGCCGTCTGCCCGGAGAAGATGCCCGACAGCGACCCGTCGACCGTGGTGAAGTCGATGCGGGAGTTCGTCGTGCCGTCCAGACCCACCTGGACCGACACCGTCGTACCCGAGCTGAGCAGGTTCACGCCGTTGAAGGTTGTGGTGTTCGAGATACGCGTGATTTCCGACAGGAGCTGTCCGAACTCCTGCTGAATCGCGCTGCGCTGCGTGTTGGTGATGGTGCCCGTGGCCGACTGCGAGGCCAGCTCCGAGAGCCGGACCAGCGTGGTGGTCACGTTGCCGAGCGCCTTCTCACCGATCGCCAACGCCGAGATACCGTCGTTCGCGTTGCGGATCGCCTGACCGGCGACGCGGACGTCGCGCTGCAGCTTGTCGGCGATGGCCAGACCGGCGGCATCGTCGACCGCATCGTTGATGCGAACGCCCGACGACAGGCGGGCCAGTGATGTCCGCAGGCCGTCTGCGGTCTCCTCGAGGTGTCGCTGTGCGTTGATCGAGAAGAGGTTGGTATTTACGAACAAAGCCATGAGGTGTCCTCCTTGGGTTCATTCGGCCGGGGGTCCGTCCCCAACCGGGTCCTTGACGATGGAGGTTTATCGGGCGAAGCCGGCATCGACTTGAGACGTTCGGGACCGCCATGGCGGCCCCAATGCGCTCTGCGCGGCGGCGCTATCGGCCCGAAAAACCTGGGCGGCCGCCCCGAGCCTCGTGCCCGGAACGGCCACCCACGTCGAACCCGAACCCGTGCGCGTCAGCGGAGGAGCTGGAGGGCCAGCTGCGGCTGCTGGTTGGCCTGGGCCAGGATCGCCACGCCGGCCTGCTGCAGGATCTGTGCGCGCGTCAGATTGGCCGTTTCCACCGCGACGTCGGTGTCGCGGATGCGGCTCTCGGCGGCGCTGAAGTTCTCGCGTGCGACCCGGAGGTTCGCGATCGAGGTCACGAGCCGGCTCTGGAACGCACCGAGCGTACCGCGCGTCTGCGTGATGGTGGCGATCGCCGAGGTGAGGATGCCGAGCGCCGACTGCGCGCTCGACGCCGTGTCGGCCGCGATCGCCGTCTGCCCGGAGAAGATGCCCGAGAGCGAGCCGTCGACGGTCGTGAAGTCGATGCGGGAGTTGGCCGTCCCGTCGAGCCCCACCTGCACCGACACCGTCGTGCCCGAGCTGAGCAGGTTCACGCCGTTGAACGTGGTGGTGTTCGAGATGCGCGTGATCTCCGAGAGCAGCTGCCCGAACTCCTGCTGGATGGCGCTGCGCTGCGTGTTGGTGATGGTGCCCGTGGCCGACTGCGACGCCAGCTCCGAGAGCCGCACCAGCGTCGACGTCACGTTGCCGAGCGCTTTTTCGCCGATCGCCAGTGCCGAGATGCCGTCGTTGGCATTGCGGATGGCCTGGCCGGCGACACGCACGTCGCGCTGCAGCTTGTCGGCGATCGACAGGCCGGCGGCGTCGTCGACGGCGTCGTTGATGCGCACGCCCGAAGACAAACGGGCCAGCGAGGTCCGCAGGCCGTCCGCGGTCTCCTCGAGATTCCGCTGCGCGTTGATCGAGAACAGGTTCGTGTTGACGAATAGTGCCATCAGTCCCTCCCTGCGTTGGTCCGTCCGAGGAGCGTCCGTTCCCCCTCGCACATGCTATGTCGGACACGATTCGCCGGTACTTGAGGCCGATCGATCCGGCTCATAAGGTCCGACCCAGTGGCGGGTCGGGAGGAGCGCATCACAGCGGCGGCGCAGGTGCTCGGATTTCCGCTCGCCGGCTGCGTCCCGATCGTCCCGCTACCGCGCGACGAATACCTGGCGGCATGGATTGCCGACGGTCGCGCCGGCGAGATGACGTACCTGACGACGCGCTCGGCGGAACGCCTCGACCCGCGGCGCACCTACCCGTGGGCCCGCAGCGTCATCACGCTGGCCTGGCCGTACCGCCCGCCCCCGCCGCCACCCGTCGACTGGCGCACGACGCTACGCGGCCGCATCGCTGCCTACACGGTCGGCATCGACTACCACGACCGACTGCGCACGACGTTGCGCACCCTGATCGACGCCCTGCACGTGCACTTCCCGGAGGCGACGTTCCGTCCCTACGTCGACACCGGTCCGCTCCTCGAGCGCGAGTGGGCAATGCGTGCCGGTCAGGGCTGGATCGGCAAGAACACCCTCCTCCTCCACCGCAGCCACGGATCGTATTTCTTCCTGGCCGAGCTCCTCACCAGCCTGGAGCTGGACGACGTCCCGCTCCCCTCGGACCACTGCGGCACCTGCACTCGCTGCCTGACCGGCTGTCCCACCGGCGCCCTCGGCCCCTACACGATGGACCCGCGCCTCTGCATCTCCTACCTCACCATCGAGCACCGCAGCGCGATCCCCACCGCGCTGCGCCCCAAGATCGACAACTGGGTCTTCGGCTGCGACGTCTGCCAGGAAGTCTGCCCCTGGAACGGCGACGAGCGCGACGACGAGGCCGCCGCCTTCCTGCATCCCTCACTGCCGGAGCTGATGACGCTCGACGTACACAACTACAGACTCCGATTCGGCCGCACTGCCGTCACGCGTACGCGTCGGCGCGGATTGCTCCGCAACACAGCCGTAGCCCTCGGCAACAGCGGCAACCCCGAAGCTATTCCATCGCTGCTGAAAGCGTTCGAAGACCGCGAGCCTCTGATCCGAGCGCATGTTGCGTGGGCACTCGGCCGTCTCGGCGGCACCACAGCGCGCAGCGCCCTAGCCAACGCGCGCAGCACCGAGCCGGACGCAGCAGTCATCGCGGAGATCGTTGCTGCGCTCGGCGGTTGACGGAGAGCGGCGGCAACTCGATCGAAGCCGCGTCGGTGGCAGCGGCGTGGGTGGTACGGGCATAGCGCCCCCGCAGGTGCTAGCGCGCGCTACGATCTACGAGAGAGGCCTCAGTGCCGAGACGGCGCGCTTGCACCGAGGACCAGGGCGCGTAGCCCGTACCACCCACGCCGCTCCCCCCGAAGACCCGGCCGTCAGACGAGCTGCCGCCCCTCTCCGGTGACCCCGAGCTCCTTCAGCAACCGATCCCGCACGACCGCAGCCGCCCGCTCGCGAGCTTCCGGCTCGATGCCGACGGGTATGCGCCCCCCGGCGATCTGATCGTGCCCGCCCGCCGACTTGCTGCCGAGCACGCGCTGCAGGATCTCGCCCGCGTTCACCTCGCGCTCCGTCGTGCGGATCGAGCAGTAGAGACATCCCTGGTACATCGCCACCGCCGCCGCCCACTCGACGCGATCGAGCCGCAGCAGGAAGTCGGCGACCTCGGCGACCATGTCCGGATACTGCACGTCGCCCAGCATCGAGATGACGGCCTTGTCGTACAGGACGGCGCGATCGATGGCGTCGCGGAAGACGCGGAAGTACTCGCGCGGCACGCGCGCGTTCTCGATCTTCGCGAGCCGGCGCTTGTTGGTGTGCGGATACAGGAAGTGCGCCGCCTCGATGTCGGCGGGCGTCGCCTCGCGTCCCAGGTCCTGCGTCTCCGCGGCGATGCCGTAGAAGAGCGCGGTGGCGATCTTGGGCTCGATCTCGAGCCGCGACTCGCGCAGGTACTCGGTGAGGATGGTCGACGTCGCGCCGTACTCCTCGCGCAGATCGAGGTACGGCACGCCGCCGTAGTCGGCATAGGCGGGATGATGATCGATGACCGCCGCCGGCATGACGCCATCCGGCAGCGAGTTGTTCGGTCGCCCCGGTTGCGTGTCGACCAGCGCCACCTGCACGTCGCCGTCGAACTTCACCTCACCGACCGGCACCAGATTGATGTTGAGGTAGGTGCGCATCGCCCGGTTCTCGGCACGGCCGACGATGCCGCCCAGCACGATGTGCGCTTCCTTGTCGATGAGATTGTTGACGACGTACTTGAGCGTGACCGCGCTCGCCATCGCATCGGGATCCGGATTGTCGTGCGGGAGGATCAACAGCGGCCCGGGCCGATCGAGAACCTGGAGGAGGTTCACGAGCGCCCCGCGATTCGGAGAACGTGCCATCGGGAGAGGGCCGGATATTGCCTCGACACCTCCGTGCTGTCCATCCCTGTCGTGATGCCCACGCAACCTCGATAGCGCCTGCCCGGGGCCTCTGGTAGCTTCCCGCGACATGCTCGATTCTCCGCAGCAGTTCTTCCTGGAGCGCTTCGGCCTCACCGATCGCAACCTCGACCGCGTCCTCGGCACCGCACTCGAACAGCGCGCCGACTGGGCCGACTGCTACTTCGAGTACCGCGTCGTGCAGACCGCGTCGCTCGAGGAAGGCGTGGTGCGCAAGGCGACGCGCAACGTGCGCCAGGGCGTCGGTGTGCGGGTGCTCGCCGGCACGCGCACCGGCTACGCCTACTCCGACGAGGTGTCGCTCGACCGCCTCGAGCTGGCAGCACGTACCGCCCGCTGCATCGCGGACGAGAGTGGCGGCACCACGAGCCTGGCGTCGACGATGCCGGCACGCGGCCCGCACGATCTCTACGCGGTCACGCCCGCTCCCATCGAGACACCGCTCGAGGAGCAGGTCGCCCTGCTCCACCGGCTGGACGCCGTCGCGCGTGCCGCCGACCCCGCGATCACCAACGTGCTCGCGGGCATCGGCATCGAGCACCGCGTGATCCTCGTCGCCACACCGAGCGGGTTCGTCGTCGGCGACGTGCGACCGCTCGTGCACCTGAGCGTCACCTGCATCGCCGAGCGCGACGGCCAGCGCCGGCAGGGCTCGCACGGCGGTGGGGGACGGTTCGCGTTCGGCGAGCTCGTCGCCGGCCGCGGTGAGCACTTCGCGCGCGAAGCGGCACGACAGGCGCTCGTCAACCTCGAGGCCACGCCCGCCCCCGCGGGCACGATGAACGTCGTGCTCGGTCCGGGCTGGCCCGGCATCCTGCTGCACGAGGCCGTCGGCCACGGGCTCGAGGGCGACTTCAATCGCAAGGGCACGTCGGCCTTCTCGAACCGCCTCAACACGCGCGTCGCGTCAGAGCTCTGCACCGTCGTCGACGACGGCACCATCGCCAGCCGCCGCGGCTCGCTCAACGTCGACGACGAGGGCACCCCCACCGGCCGCACGGTGCTGATCGAGAAGGGCATCCTGCGCGGCTACCTGCAGGATCGCCTGAACGCGTCGCTTATGAAGATGCCGCTCACCGGCAACGGGCGGCGCGAGAGCTTCGCGCACATGCCCATGCCGCGCATGACGAACACCTTCATGCTGGCGGGCGACGACGATCCGGAAGACATCATCCGCTCCGTCGATCATGGCCTCTATGCGGTGGCCTTCGGCGGCGGCAGCGTCGACATCACCAGCGGCAAGTTCGTGTTCTCGGCGAGCGAGGCCTACATGATCGAGGGCGGCAAGATCGGCCGGCCGGTGCGCGACGCCACGCTGGTCGGCAACGGTCCCGACGTGATGACGCGCATCACCCGCGTCGGCGCCGACCTGGCGCTCGACGACGGCGTCGGCACCTGCGGCAAGGACGGCCAGTCGGTCCCGGTCGGCGTCGGACTGCCCACCATCCGGATCGACGGCCTCACCGTCGGCGGGACGCAGGCCTGATGGACCTCCGCGATACGGCCCAGTTCCTCGTGCAGGGTGCGCTCGCCGCCGGCGCGCGTGCCGCCGATGCCGTCGTCGGCGAGAGCGACGGGCTCGACGTCGGCGTCCGCCTCGGCGAGATCGAGAAGCTCAAGCGTGCGCGCGAGCGTCGTGCTGGCCTGCGCGTCTTCGTCGGCGACTCGACGGCCATCGTCAGCACCGCTGATCTGTCGCACGACGGCCTCGCCGAGCTGGCGCGCGACGCCTGTGCGCTGGCGCGGCTGACCGCGCCCGATCCGCTGGCGGGTCTGCCCGACCCCGCCGATCTTGCCACCGAGCTGCCCGAGCTCGATCTCTACGACGCCGCCGTCGAGACGCTCGAGCCGGCGTTCGCGCTCGCACAGGCGCGCGAAGCGGAAGCGGCCGCGATGGCGGCCGACGCCGAGATCGACAACTCCGAGGGCGCCGAGTTCGGCGGCGGCGGTGGCACCGTCGCCTACGCCTCCAGCCTGGGCTTCGTCGGCGCCTACACCGGCTCGAGCTTCAGCCTGGTCGTCACGCCGATCGCCAAGCGCGACGGCGCCATGCAGCGCGACTACTGGTACACCGCGCACCGCAAGCTCGCCGCACTCGAAGCGCCCGCCGCCGTCGGACGCGAAGCGGCGCGCCGCACGCTGCGCCGTCTCGGCGGACGTCGCGTGCCCACCACCGCGTGTCCGGTGGTGTTCGATCCGCAGATGTCCGCGTCGCTGATCCGCCACCTGGCGGGCGCGATGTCGGGGCGCGCGCTCTATCGTCGTTCGTCGTTCCTGCTCGACCGTCTCGGTGACACCATCGCGGCGCCGTCCATCACGATCATCGACGACCCGCTGCGGCCCGCGGGTCCGGCATCACGCCCATTCGACGGCGAGGGCGTGGCGTCGCGACGTCGCACGCTGGTCGAAGGCGGCGTGCTCAAGAGCTACCTCCTCGACACCTACTCCGCGCGCCGTCTCGGGATGCGCACGACCGGCCATGCCACCCGATCCGCGGGCGACGAGCCCGGCGTCGCGCCGACGAACTTCTATCTCGAAGCCGGGCCGCACACGCCGGAGGCGATCGTCGCCTCGGTGCGCTCGGGACTCTACGTCACCGAGTTGCTCGGCTTCGGCGTCAACGGGGTGACGGGCGACTACTCTCGCGGCGCGTCCGGACTGTGGATCGAGAACGGCGAACTCACGCACGCCGTGGAGGAGATCACCATCGCGGGGAATCTCCTGGAGATGTTCAAGGACATCGAGATGGTGGGCAGCGACCTGATCTTCCGCGGCTCGGCAGCCGCACCGACGATCAAGATCGGCCGCATGACGGTGGCTGGCGCCTAACGCCCGCGCTCACTCGTCCTCGTCCTCCTCGTCGTCGTCATCGTCATCGTCGTCCCAGTCGTCGTCATCGTCCTCGAGGTCGAGGTCGTCGTCATCGTCGTCGAGGTCGTCGTCGTCCTCGAGGTCGTCGTCGTCGTCGCCCAGCGCGATGGTGCTGAACTTGGAGCTGGCCAGCCGATCGAACATACGCTCGTCCCTTCTTCCGTGCTCGCGTTCCAGAGCGAGTCTCGTCACAACGCGAGGGCGCTGTCCATCAGCGCCGGCGCGGTCTCGACCTCGAAGCCGAGAGCCTCGATCATGCAGGCAGCGTCCCGATGCGCCTGTCCCGCGGTGGTGAGGTAGCCGTCGACGAACACCGAGTTCGCAGCGAACAATGCCAGCCCCTGCGCGCCACCGAGATTGCGCTCGCGCCCGCCCGCGGCACGGATCTCGGCGCGCGGATTGGTCAGACGGAACAACGCCAGCGAGCGCAGGCAACGGCCGACGCTGGGCGGAGCGCCCGTGGTGAGCGTGGTACCATCGATGGGGATCAGGAAGTTCACCGGCAGCGACTCGACGCCGAGCTCGGCGAGCGCGTAGGCGACGTCGACCAGATCGTCGTCGGTTTCACCGAGGCCGACGATGACGCCAGAGCACGCGGACAGACCGGCGCGGCGGGCGCTCTGCACGGTGGCGACGCGGTCGTCGTAGGTGTGCGTGCTGCAGATCTCGGGGTAGAAGCGCCGGCTCGTATTCAGATTGTGGTTCACGAAGTCGATGCCGGCCTCGCGCAGCGACACCGCCTCGCCGTCGCCCATGAGACCGAGCGACACGCACAGCTCGACGTCGGGCAGCTCGGCGCGAATGGCACGCGCGGCGGCGCCGAAATGACGGATGTCGTTGGCGCTCGGGCCGCGCGCGCTGGTGACCATGCAGTAGCGTCGTGCGCCGCGCGCGACGGCGCTGTGCGCACCGGCGACCAGCTCGGGAACGGACTTGAGGCGGTAGCGCGGAATGTCGGACGTGGCCTCGGCCGACTGCGAGCAGTAGCCGCAATCTTCCGGGCAGAGCCCGCTGCGCGCATTGTTCAGCACGCAGAGCTTCACACGACGGCCGAAGTGCGTGCTGCGGACCGCGTATGCCGCCCACAACAGCGACGGCAGCTCGTCGTCGGTACCCGCGAGCACGCGGCGCGCGTCGGTGGGCGTGATCGGCTCGTCGGCGATCGCGCGCTCCGCGAGTGCGCGGTAGTCGCGCGCTCGTGCGAGCGCGTCGGTCGGATGCAGAAGTACGTCGGTCATGTCGACTGACCGTGGCTCCTAGCGGTCCGGCCGGGGTTTGGCAAGAATCCACCATGCATCGCAATCTCGCGGCCTTCCTCACGGGTCCCGGCCCCCAGACGCTCCTCCTGAAGGGCGATGCCGGCACGCTCCTGCCGACGTTCCCGACGGCCTGCATCGACGCCGTCGTCACCAGCCCGCCCTACTGGCGCGCACGTCGCTACGACGGCACCTCGTCGCTCGGCACCGAGTCGCGCGCCGACGAGTACATCGTCCACCTGGTCGACATCCTCGACCGCCTGGCGCGCGTGCTGCGTCCGACCGGCTCGCTGTGGCTCAACCTCGGCGACACATACACGGCGAAGAATCTCGCCGGCGTGCCGTGGCGCACCGCCATCGCGCTGCAGGCGCGTGGCTGGATCCTCCGCAACGCGGTGGTGTGGGACAAAGTGAAGGGCAATCCATGCAACGCGCGCGACAAGCTGCGCGACACCTACGAGCTGCTGTTCCACCTCGTGCGCGGACCACGCTACTGGTACGACGTCGACGCCACCCGACGTCCACCGGCGGCACCCACCCGGCGCGGTGGACGTCTCGTCACGCCGACGGGCGTCTCCGGCGTGCGCTACGAGCGACAGATCAACGCCAGCGCCGCGCTGCGCCCCGCGGAGCGTCGCGCGGCCATGGCGGCGCTCCGTCGCGCGCTCGCGCAGGTGGCCGCCGGCGAGCTCGCCGACTTCCGCATGGTGATCCGCGGCTGTCAGCGCACCACCCACAGCGACACGCGCGCGGTGTCGGGCCGCGCCCAGGAGCTCGCCCGGCGCGGCTTCTACGTCCTCCCCTACCACCCGCGCGGCAGCAAGGCCGGGGACGTCTGGCGCATCGTTCCCGAGGACGCGTGGCGGCGCGACACGCACTACGCCGTGTTCCCGACCGCGCTCTGCCAGCTGCCGATCCGCGCCACCTGTCCGCCGGGTGGCATCGTCCTCGATCCCTTCGCCGGCACCGGCACGACGCTGCTGGCGGCGACGGAGCTCGGGCGGCGGGCCATCGGCATCGACACCAGCGCCACCTACCTCACCGCCGCGCGTGCGCGACTGCGCGCCGCAGGTGGTTGACAGGACCGCACTTCCGCTCGACTATGCGTACAACGTACACGAACCGGAGTCCCGCATGCCCGACATCGTCACGACGACCCCCGATGCCACCGCTCTCCAGACGCTCCTCGCCCCACTCGGCGAGGCCGGCTACGGCGCCGAGCGCTGCGCCGAGATGGCCGACGTCATCGCCGAGATCGAGACGCTGAAGCGACAGCGGAACGCCGTCGTGCTGGCGCACAACTACCAGCGCCCCGAGATCTTCCAGGTGGCCGACTTCGTCGGCGACTCGCTCGAGCTGGCCCGCCAGGCCACCAAGGTCGAGGCCGACGTCATCGTCTTCTGCGGCGTCCACTTCATGGCGGAGACGGCGAAGATCCTGAACCCCAGCCGCACGGTCCTGCTCCCCGACCTGCGCGCCGGCTGCTCGCTCGCCGACAGCGTCACCGCCGAGGACCTCGCCGACCGCAAGGCGGAGCTGAAGGCGATCTACCCCGACCTGCAGGTCGTCGGCTACGTGAACACCACCGCCGACGTGAAGGCCGAGTGCGACGCCTGCTGCACCAGCTCGAACGCCGTCAAGGTCGTCGAGGCGCTGCCGGGGCGCAACATCCTCTTCGTGCCCGACAAGAACCTGGCGGCGCACGTGCAGTCGCAGACGACGAAGTCGATCATCGCGTGGGACGGCAACTGCTACGTCCATCACCAGATCACGCCGGAGCAGATCAACGCCGTGAAGAAGGGGCTGCCGCACGTGAAGGTGCTGGCGCATCCGGAGTGTCGCGCCGACGTGCTCGCCGTCGCCGACGCCGTGCTCAGCACGAGCGGCATGGTGAAGTACGCCAAGGAGAACGACGCCAAGGAGTTCCTCATCGTCACCGAGTGCGGGCTCTCCGATCGCCTGCTGCTCGAGGTGCCGGAGAAGCGCTTCTACAAGAGCTGCAAGCTCTGCGCGTACATGAAGATGATCACGCTCGAGGGCACGCGCGACGCGCTCCGCGACCTCGCACCGGAGATCACGATTCCCGAGGACATCCGCGTGCGGGCCGAGCGCGCCCTGACGGCGATGCTCGAGCTGGGCGGGTGAGCGCGCACCCGGCGCCCGCGGTCGCCGTCGACGTCGCCCTGTGCACGGTCCGCGACGGCGCGCTGCACGTCCTGCTGGTCCAGGCGCGGCACGGTCCCTTCGCCGGCTGGTGGGCCCTGCCCGGCGGGCGCGTGCGCGAGGAGGAGTCGCTCGACGTCGCCGCCGATCGCGAGCTGCTGGCGCAGACGGGCGTCACCGATCCGTACCTCGAGCAACTCTATACGTTCGGTAGCCCGTACCGCGATCCGCATGGACGCGTCGTGTCGGTGGCCTACGTCGGCCTGGTGGCGTCCACCGGTCCCGACGCGCGGCTCTCCGGCCCAGGCAAGTACGACGCGCTGGCGTGGCGCCCGGTCCGTCGCCTCCCGCCGCTCGCCTACGACCACGCCGACGTCGTCCGCACCGCGGTGACGCGGCTCCGCGCCAAGGTGCACTACACGAACCTCGCCTATACCCTGCTGCCGCGCGCCTTCACGCTCGGCGAGCTGCAGGCGGTGTACGAGGCCATCCTGGCGCGCCGTCTCGACCGCCGGAACTTCCGCAAGAAGCTGCTGTCGCTCGGCCTGCTGCGTCCGCTCGGCCGGATGCGACGTGGACCGCATCGCCCGGCGGCGCTCTACGCCTTCCGCAGCCGTCGGCCGATGACGGTGGCCGTCCTGTGATGGCGCGGGCGGTGCTGGTGGCACTGCTGCTGGCCGCGACGGCCCACGCCGCCGACCGTCCCACCTTCAGCGTCGACTACGTCGTGCGCATCGCGTCCGGCGATCCCGGCCGCGCGCACATCCGCTGGGAGCTCGCCGGCATCGACGAGATCGCGCGTTTCCGGCTCGTCTTCCGCGACGGCCGGGCCGCCGACGTCCAGGGCACCGGCCGCCTCGACTGGCAGGGGCGGACCCTCGAGTGGACGCCGGGCGGGCCGTACGCCCACCTCGAGTACACCATCACCATCGACAAGCACCGCCCCACTGGCGGTCCGCGCTACGACAGCCACGCCGAGCCCACCTGGGTGGCCACCCGCGCCCGCCACCTGTTTCCACAGATCAACGTGCACTTCCGGCCGGGCGCCGAAGCGGCGCGCGCACGCGCGCGCCTCCTCTTCCGGCTGCCGAAGGGATGGAAGAGCGTCGCCACCGGCGAGCTCATCGGATCGCACGCATTCGTCGTCGAGGAGCCGGGCAAGCGACTGGCGCGGCCGCGCGGGTGGTTCCTCCTCGGCGACGTCGACACCACCACGCGACGCATCGCCGGCATGGAGATCACCGTCGCGGCGGCACCCGGCTCGGGGCTCGACGTGCCGCGGCTCTTCCGCTTCTACGAGCAGACGATCCCGCTGCTGGCGCCGCTCCTCGGCTCGCCGCCCGCCCGTCTGCTGGTGGTGAGCGCCCCCGACCCGATGTGGCGCGGCGGCATCTCGGGCGAGGGCTCGTTCTACGTGAATGGCCGCATCGCCGTCCGCTCGCGCGACCGCACCAGCACGTACCTGCACGAGCTCATCCACGTCTGGCAGCCCTTCCGACCCGAGGGGGACGGCCGCTGGATCTCGGAGGGGCTGGCGGAGTATTACTCGCTCGTCATCCAGCGTCGGGCGGGCATGCTGTCCGCAGCCGGGTTCGCGCGCGGCATCGAGCTGTTCGCGCGCCACGGCCGCTGGGACATCGACCTGTCGCGGACGCACGACGCCGCGGCGCTCAACAACAGCGCCCCCCTCGTCCTGCACTGGCTCGACACCGAGATCGCGCGCGCGACCGACGGCGCCAAATCGCTCGACGACGCCGTGCGGCGCCTCGCCGCCGACTCTCGGGAGCTGACGACGGCCAGCTTCCTGCGCGCCGTGAACCGGACCGCCGGCAAGGATTTCACCCCGTGGTTCCGGCGCTACGTCTTCCGCGGCCGCCGCCCCCCGGTGACGGACGAGCCCGTGGCCGGCTTGCCCGGTCCCGCGAGCGTGCGATACAGGCCCCAGGCGCCGGTTCGACGGCGCCGCCCGCAGTGCCCCACCTAGCCGCACATTCGTCATCGCGCGACCGCTCGGCGCCGCACGGCGCCCCGCAGGCGTCCCCGCCCGACCAGCCGAAGGCGCCGTCGAAGATGACGCTCGGCCTCGCAGCCGCCGCGGGCCTCGCCGTGCTCGTCGGGCTCGTGTTCCTGACCGACGGGCATGCGCTCATGACGATGGCCGCGGCGATCCCGCCGACTGCCCTGATCGAGCCGCTCGTCTTCTCGGCGCTGTCGTACGCCGCGATGGCGCGCTCCTACCAGGGCATTGCCGGCGCGGCCGACTGCCACCTCCCCTACGGGCTCTGGCTGCGCATCACCTTCGTCTCGAACACGGTGAACTACGTGGTCGCCTCGGCCGGGCTGTCCGGCTTCGCCGTCCGCATGCTGCTGCTCGGGAAGCATGGCGTGGGCTCGGGCCGCGCCGTGCTGATCTCGCTGGTGCAGACGTTCCTCACCAACTTCACCCTGCTCTTCTTCATCGCCGCCGGCTTCCTCTCGCTCGTGCTGCGCCAGCAGCTGGTGGGCGGCGAGCTCGTCGCGGCCAGCATCGCCCTGGTGCTCTTCGCCGCCGTGCTGGTGTGGGCGATGATCCTGGTGGGCCATCCGCACCTCCGGCGACGCACGCTACTCTGGCTCGTGGGTGCGGTGCACCGCCTGCTCCGGCGCGTGGTACCGCGCCGGGCACCGCGTCGTGCCCGCCTGTGGCGCTTCCAGCACAACCTCGACGAGGGCTTCCGCTTCCTGCTCGAGCGCAAGCGGCGCATGCTCGTCCCCACCGCGTGGATCTGCCTCGACTGGGTGCTGACGAGCGCCATCCTGTGGGCCGCGTTCCGCGCCGTGCAGCATCCGGTGTCACCCGCGATGGTGTTGATCGGCTTCGGCGTCGGTCTGCTCTTCACGCTGGTGTCGATCGTGCCGGCCGGCATCGGGCTGATGGAGGGGTCGATGGCCGCGGTGTTCGTCAGCCTGGGCGTCCCGCTCGAGCCGGCGGTGCTGGCGATCCTGATCTTCCGCCTCGCCTATCACCTGATTCCGCTCGTGCTGAGCGTGTTCCTGTTCCACGGCATCTTCCGCCAGGCGATGCGCGACGGCACCGTCACGCGCGTTTGACAGCCCGGATCCGCGTCGTTATGCGTCGCGTTCGATGGGTGGGGTGGATGCGGTGGAGGCGACCGATGGGCCCCCGCGCGCGTCCGTCGTGCCGACCGGCTTCACGGCCTTCGCCGATGCGCTCGGCGGCATCGCCCTCCTCACCCGCGATGCGCTCCGCTCCGTCGTCACCCGGCCGCCGGCGTGGCAGGCCATCGTGGAGCAGCTCGAGCAGATCGGCTGGCGCTCGCTCTCGATCACCACGCTGACGGCGCTGTCGACCGGCATGGTGCTGGCGCTCCAGCTCGGCACCTTTCTGGAGCGGTTCGGCGCCAAGATGTTCGTGTCGCGCATCCTCGGCGTATCGCTCGTGCGCGAGATGGGCCCGATCCTGACGGCGCTCATGATCGGCGGCCGCGTCGGTGCCGGCATCACCGCCGAGCTCGGCACCATGGCCGTCACCGAGCAGGTCGACGCGCTGCGCGCGCTCGGCGCCAGCCCCGTGCGCACGCTGGTCGTGCCGCGGCTGCTCGCCATCCTGGTGATGCTGCCGGCGCTCACCGTCCTCGCCGACCTGGTCGGCGTGCTCGGCGGCCTCTTCATCGGCGTCTCCGAGCTGCAGGTGAGCGCGGACTTCTACACCAACTCGCTCCTCTACGGCATGGTCATCAACGACGTACTGTCGGGGCTCGGGAAGTCGGTGTTCTTCGCCTACTTCATCGGCATCATCGCGTGTTGGAACGGACTCCACGTCACCGGCGGCGCCGACGGCGTCGGACGCGCCACCACCGCCACCGTCGTGCAGGCGTCGATCACGATCCTCATCGCCGACTTCTTCCTCACCAAGCTCTTCATGATCCCCTGAGCGATACGATGAGTGCGCCGATCTACATCCGCTGCCGTGGGCTCGAGAAGGCGTTCCACCACAAGCAGGTGCTGCGTGGCGCCTCGCTCGAGGTGTATGCCGGCGAGACACTGGTGCTGCTCGGCGGCAGCGGCTCGGGCAAGAGCGTGCTGCTGAAACATCTGAACGCGCTGCTCCGTCCCGATCGCGGCGACGTCGAGATCGAGGGCACGCCGCTCGGCGGCCTCGACGAAGAGGCGCTCGTGCCAGTGCGCCGTCGCCTCGGCATGCTGTTCCAGCAGGGCGCGCTCTTCGATTCCCTCACCGTCGGCGACAACGTCGCGTACGCGTTGCGTGAGCATCGCCTGCTGCCGCCCGACGAGATCCCGGCGCGCGTGCGCGAGGCGCTCGCGATGGTCGACCTCGCCGGCACCGAGCCGGTCATGCCGAGCGAGCTGTCGGGCGGTATGCGCAAGCGCGCCGCGCTGGCCCGCGCCCTCGTCCTCGAGCCGCACGCGCTCCTCTACGACGAGCCCACGACGGGACTCGACCCCGTCGTCGCCGCGCGCATCAATCATCTCATCCGCGACCTGCAGCATCGCCTCGGCGTGACGTCGGTGGTGGTGACGCACGATCTCGCGAGCGCGTTCTTCGTCGCCGATCGCATCGCGTTCCTCCACGAGGGGCGCATTCGCTTCTGCGGCACGCCCGAGGAAGCGCGCGCCACCACCGACCCCATCCTGCACGAGTTCCTGACGGCGGCGTGATGGGACGACAGGCGAAGGTCGGCATCCTCGTGCTCACGGCACTCGTGGTGTTCGGCGCCACCATCCTGACGCTCGGCCGTCAGGAGCGCCTGTGGGAGCGCAAGACGTCGTACGTGCTCCACCTCGCACGCACCAATGGCCTGCAATCGGGTGGCCAGGTGAGCCTCTCCGGCGTCACGGTCGGCTCGGTGGCGGCGTTGCAGTTTCCGCAGAACCTCGCCGACTCCTACATCGAGATCACCATCGAGGTGGGACGCGGCGTCGCCGAGCGCATCCGCGCCGACACCGTCGCCTCGGTGCGCACGCTCGGCCTGCTCGGCGATCGCTACATCGAGCTGACGCCGGGCTCACCCGACGTGCCGCCCATCCCGCCCGGCGGCCTCATCACCACCATCGACCCGGTCGACTACGAGCAGGTGCTCGGACGCAGCGGCGACATCGTCACCAACGTCGTCGAGGTGACGTCGTCGTTGAAGGACGTCCTGCAGACGATCCAGCGCGGCGAGGGGCTGCTTGGGGCCATGGTGCAGAACAAGGAGTTCGGCGACACCACGCTGCGCGATCTCGAGGGCAGCCTGCGCAACGTCCGCGCCACCAGCCAGCGTCTCGACGACATCCTCGCGCGCGTCGATC
>DASYLJ010000098.1:0-21519 GCA_036009625.1 Binatia bacterium | reverse complement strand
CATCCGCACCCTGCGGGCACACGGGCTCGGCCGCGAGCTCGCCATCGTGCAGGGCAGCCGCGATCGCCTGCGTCCCATCCTGATGACGACGCTGACGCTCGTCGCCGGCATGATGCCGCTGGCGCTGGGCACCGGACCCGGTGCGGAGGAACGCTACACCATCGCCGTCGTCGTCATCGGCGGGCAGACGCTGTCGTTGGTGCTGACGCTGGTGGTGACGCCGATCGCATACGCGCTGCTCGACGATGCGCGGGCCGCGATGCCGTCCGTCGCGCACGCGCGTGGATTGCGCGAGCGGGTGTTGGCGGCGTTCGGGCGGTGAGGCGGTGGGGTGTGGTGCGGGCTACGCGCCCTGGTCCTCGGCGTAAGCGCGCCGTCGAGGGGCCGCCGCATGCTGCCTGGATCGAGGCGCGCGCTAACGCCTGCGGGGGCGCTATGCCCGCACCACACCCCACCGCCGCGACTGGTGCGGCTCCCGATCGCGGGCCGCATGCGCTCCGACGGCTCGCTCTTCTAGTTAGTGTGGGATGAGGATGCCGAGCAGCACCGGCAGCAGTGCGCCGCCGGCGAACGGTGCCCAGGCCGTCATGCCGCGGGCGGCCTGCATCCTTGGTAGCAATCGGGTGGCGCCGACGTAGAGGAAGACGCCGGCGGTGATGCTGAGGAGGACGCTCGTGGCGAGAGGGTCGGGGGCGCCGAGGCGGGTGCCGACCAGGGCGCCGACGACGGCGAGCGAGCCCGAGGCGAGGTTCAGGAGGACGGCGCGACGGCGCGACATGCCAGTGTGCAGGAGGAGGCCGTACTCGGCGAGCTCGTGCGGGACCTCGTGCGCCATGATGGCGAGCGTGGTCGCGATGCCGAGGCCCGGGCTGCCGAGGAAGCCGGCGGCGATGGCCATGCCGTCGAGGAAATTGTGGATCGCGTCCCCCACCAGCACAACCCAGGCCGAGCGACCCGCCGCGTGCCCGTGCACGAGATGCTCGGCGATGCCGAGTGCGAGCACCACCGCCGTGACGATGGCCAGGACGCCGGGCGCGCTGCCGCCGTGTGCGATGGCCTCGGGCAGCAGGTCGAGCACCGCCGTCCCGAGCAGCGTGCCGGCCGCGAACGCCAGCCACCCCAGGTGCACCTCGCCCGGACGGAGGCGCAGCGCGATGCCGACGAGCGAGATCAGGCTCACCGCCACCGTGGCGAGGACGGCGTTGACGATGGGATCGGTCATTCCAGGATTCGGATCGGCATCGAGTTCGCGTTGCCGGGCTCGAGCACGTAGCGCTTCACGCGCGGCAGCACGCGCTCGACGGTCTCGAGGTAGAGCCGCTTCTCGAGCAGCGTCGGCGAACGATCGTGCTCGACCACCAGACGCGCGAAGCGATCGGCGTCGGCCTCCGCCGCCTGCATGCGCTCGATGCGGAACGACTCGGCCTCGTGCTGCAGCTTCTCGGCCTCGCCACGGGCGAGCGGGATCGTCGTGTTCGCGTACGACTCGGCGTCCGACACCAGCCGCTCGCGGTCGGCGCGCGCGTCCTGCACGTCCTGGAACGCCTTCAGCACGACCGGCGGCGGGTCCACCGACTCGAGGTTGACGGAGAGCACCTCGATGCCCACCTGCCAGGCGTCGAGCATCTCCTGCGCGCGCGTGCGCACCTGCTCGCGCAGGACGAGGCGCCCCGTCGTGAGGACGTCGTCGACCGGCATCGCGCTCATGGTCTCGGTGTACGCCGTGCCGACGGCCATGCGCAGGACCCGCGCCGGGTCGTCGACGCGGAAGAGGAACCGGACCGGCTCGGAGATGCGCCATCCCACCTTGCTGCGCAGGTGCAGGATGTTGGTGTCGCCCGACAGCCAGCGGCTCTCGACGGGATCGAAGCCGGCGGTCTCACCCGTCTTGTCGACCTTGAAGCCGAGCCCGAGCGAGAACGTGCGCGTCACCTCCACCCGGTCGACGCGACCGAACGGCCGCGGCCACCACCAGTGCACGCCGGGCGGCACCGCGCCGTCGGTGACGGCGCCGAAGAGGCTCTGCACGGCGACGCTCGTCGCCGGCACGGTGTAGATGCCGGTCGCGAGCCAGCCGCTCACGAGCAGCAGCGCGACGCCGCCCTGCACGCTTCGTCGCCGGACCGCGCGGCCGAGCCGGTCGCGCCAGCGGCTCATCGCGCCGCGCTCCGCTGCACCGGCGGATGCGGTGCCTCGACGATGCCGCCGGCCGGCGGTCCCTCGAGCAGGCTCTTCATGAGCGGCGAATCGGCCGGCATCACGAGCGTGGTGTCCTTGTCGATGATCTTCTCGTACGCCTCGAGGGTGCGGACGAACTTGTAGAAGTCGGGATTGGCGCCAAGGGCGTCGGCGTAGATGGTGGCGGCCTCGGCCTCGGCGCGTCCGCGGATCTCGGTGGCCGTTCGATTGGCGTCAGACAGCAGATGCGACCGCTCGCGATCGGCCTCGGCGCGGATCTTGAGCGCCTGCTCCTCGCCCTCCGAGCGGAACTGCTTCGCGATGCGCTGCCGCTCGGCCCGCATGCGCTGATAGACGCTGGCTTCGTTCTGCTGCGGGAACGCGAGCCGCTCGAGGCGAAGCGCCACCAGCTCGATGCCGAACTCGCGCGCCGCCGTGGCGCGCACGCGCTGCTCGACGCCGTCGACGATCTCGTCGAGCCGCATGTGCGCGGGCTCGGTCGACACCAGTGCATCGAACGGCGCCGCGCCGAAGGCCGACCCCAGCTCCGAGCCCGTCACCGCCGCAAGCCGCTGCTCGGCGGTGTCACGCACGACGACCGTCTGCAGGAAGCGCAGCGGATCGGCGACCCGCCAGGTGACGAACGAGCGCGCGATGATGTTCTTCTTGTCGAGCGTCAGATACTCGGTCGCCGGCGGCTCGGTGAGGAGCATGCGCGAATCGATGTTCGTCACCTGGTCGATGAGCGGCACCCGGAACTTGAGGCCGGGCTCGGTGTAGGTCCGGATCGGCCGGCCGAGTCGGGTGACGACGCTGTAGGACGTCTCGTCGACGACGAACGGCGACAGGCATGCCAGGCCGACGAGCACTACGATGGCGCCGAGCAGCAGGTAGAGCTTGGTCATAGTTGATCGTCTTCCTCGTTGGCGGAGGCGGGCGCGACGGAGGCACGGGGTCGGGCAGCCGGTGCGGCGACCTCCTGCGGTGCCACCCCCGGCGGCATCACCGGCGTGCCGTCGCCGCGGACCCAGAGCTCGTAACCGCGCGGACCGTGCTCGTCGGTGGAGCGGATGACCTTGCGCGCGCCCGCCAGGACGCGCTCCGCGGTCTCGAGATACATGCGCGTCTCGGTGACGCCGGGCGCGGCGGCATAGGCCGTCGCCAGCGCCGTGAAGCGTGTCGCGTCGGCGTGCGCTGCCGCCAGCCGCTCCATGGAGCGCCCTTCCGCCTCGGCCACGAGGCGCGTCGCATCACCGCGTGCCACCGCCACCACACCGGCGGAATACTCGTTCGCCTGATGGATCGTCGTCAGGCGATCCTCGTGGGCACTGGCGACGTCGCGGAATGCCTCGTGCACGGTCTGGGGCGCGTGCACGTCGAGCAGCCGCACGCCCAGCACCTCGATGCCGAGCCGCATGGCCTCGGCGTCGGTGCGCACGCGCTGGAGCAGGAACGCCTCGGTCTCGGCGCGATCGCTGGTATAGAGCTTGTCGATCGGATGCCGGGCGGCGGCGATCACCAGCTGTCCGCGCACGATGGCGGTCAGCACCGCCTGCGGGTCCTCGACGCGTAGCTGGTACGCCACCGGGTCGAGAGCGCGGAACTGCACTTCGGCGCGGAGATCGAGCAGGTTCTCGTCGGCGGTGACGTAGAGGGGCAGCTCCTTGTCGGGCACGCGCTCGAGCGATCCCGGGCGCAGCGAGAAGTTGACGGGCCGCTCGCGCACCTGCTCGGTCTGCACGATCGCGACCTGATCGATGATCGGGACGGCGTAGAGCAGACCCGGCGCGCGCGGCTCACCGGAGAGCGCCCCGAGGCGCTGCACCACCGCGTGAGCGCCGGGCGGGACACGGAGAAAGCCGCCGAGGACCGCCGCGACCAACCAGACACCGGCGACGGTCCAAACCAGCTTGCTGGTCGCGAGGCGGCGCAGCTCGAGGGCCTGCGTCCACTCGCCCGCGGCACGGAAGTTCCCGAGAAGCTCGTCGATGCCGCGACCCAGACCGGTGCGCATCAACGAGCGAACGAGAAGCCATCCGAAGATCATCGCGCCGATGATCTTCACGGGTGCCAGCATGTCGACCGCGTCCGGCTGGTCGATGCGGATCGACTGCGCGAGGTCGGGCAGGAGCAGGTCGAGCAGGATGCCCGCCGTGAGGGAGACACCCGCGATCGAGCCGAGGTAGATCGGCAGCAGCCCAGGGCCGAGGAAGCGGCGCACCGCCCCGATGGTGGCGCCGTTGGTGGCAGGACCCGCGAGCAGGAACACGAGCGCGGCTCCGGCCGTTGCTCCCTTGGCCACGAACAACGCCGCGAGCGGCGTCGACGCGCTCGCGCAGACGTACATCGGCGCGCCGACCAGGACCATCAGCAGCATCGACGCGATCGACGACGGCATGTAACGGCTGAAGAAGTCGGCCGGCAAAACCGCGCTCAGTATCCCGGTCATGAGCACTGCGAACGCGAGCCAGAACGCCAGGTCGTCGAACAGGTCGACGAAGGAGTAGCGCACCGCCCGCCGGAACTTCTGACGCCAGGACTCGGGCGTCACATCGACGGCGGGTGCGGCCGGCTCATGCCCATGCTCGTGATCGTGATCGTGCCCACACGCGATGGCGCCGCCGGCGGGTTCGTCGTCGGGCAGGCGCATCGACAGAGCCCCGGCGACCACCCCCGTCAGGACCGCCACGAGCGGACGGATGACCGCCATCACCGGCCCGAAGTACGCCGCCGTCAAGGCGATGGAATCGACACCGACTTCGGGGGTGGCGATCATGAACGACACCGTCGCCTCGCGGCTGGCCCCCTTCCGTCGCAGCTCCATCGCCGCCGGCAGGACGCCGCACGAGCACAGCGGCAGCGGGGCGCCGATCAGCGCCGCGCGCAGGGCCGAGCCGATGGTGCGCGGTCCGAGGTGCCGCGCCAGTCGGGCCTGATCGATGAGCACGTGCAGCAGCCCGGCGATGAAGAAGCCGAACAGGATCCACAGCCCGCCCTCGTAGAGCGTGGCTCCGGTCTCGCGCACGATGGTGGCCAGGAAGTCGACGACGAACATCCGCGGTCTTAGCAAGACCCGGGGCCACATCCGGTCGCCACCGTGTCGACGGATTGCGACGGACCGCGTTCACTCTGCCCGCCGCATCGGCAGCCCTCGCCGCTTTTTCGGGCGCACTCATGTCCAGCCGACGCGACGTCCCACGACAGCAGCAACACGGTGGTGGCACCCGCCTTGCTCCTCGCTCGGCGAGAGGGACCGACGCATGGCTGACACGACCACACGCAATACGACGCCGCATGGCCCACACCTCCCGACGCGCCGCGACCGCATTCGCCGCCACGCCCGAGGCACGCTAGCCCCACGACCCCGCACCGTGCGACAGCGCGGCGTCGTCACACCGCGCTGCTGAAACCGAGCCACACCCAACCACCGCGTTCGAAGGCGCGAACGCAGCCGCGCCGGTCGCAGCGGCGGGGGTGGTGCGGGCATAGCGAGCCCGCAGCCGCTAGTGCGCGCCTCGATCACGGCAGCGCGCGGCCGGCTCGTCGACGGCGCACTTGCGGCGAGGACGGCGAGCGTAGCCCGCATCGCCCCCGCCGCACCCCGACGCGCTACGGTCCCGCCCTCAGAACTCCTTACAGACTATTGAGACGTTCTTCGCCGCGCAGTCCTGGATGCGACCGACCCGGTCGATTCCCGGACCGTAGGACAGCGTCACGGCGATGGGGCCCTTGAACGGTGCCAGCACCGCCTGCTTCTTCATCTTGAACGACCACCGTACCGCAGTGGGGGTGGCGGGCACCGGCCGGAAGTCGGCACGGAAGCGCTTGTCGGCGCTCTGGCAGCGCACGCGACCCGTGCCCGAGGTGATCTGACACTCGACCGCCGGCCAGAAGTGCGTGACATCGGACTCGAAGCGGTCACGGACCCGGAAGGACACGCCCTGCACCGACGTGAAGAGCTCCGCCGGCAGCAGCGAGACGAAATGCCCCTTCGCGAGTACGGACCCATTGTCGTTGTTGCTGCTGGTGTCGCCCTTCATGCGCAACCGGGTGACGTTCATGGGCACGTCCTCGGGATCGCACACGTCGCCGAGGCCGTCCCCGTCGATGTCGGCCTGATCGGCGTTCGGATCGAGGGGGCAGTTGTCGAGGCAATCGATGACGCCGTCACCGTCGCCGTCGCCGCCCCCTGCCCCCGGCGTGCAGATGCCGACCTGGCAGGTATCGGGTCCACCGCACGACGCGCCACCGTTGCACGTGGTGCCGTTCGGCTCGAGCTGGCAGTCGACCGAGCAGCAGTCGCCGGCGACGTCCGCGCCGGGATCGCACTGCTCGCCGGGATCGAGGTTGCCGTCGCCACACTGCGAGGTGACCTCGAGCGTCACCGAGCACAGCGCCTGCTGGAACGACTGATCGGCGGCGGTGAATGTGACGACGTAGGAGCCGGCCTGCTCGACGAGCGGCGTCCAGGCGAACACGCTGCTGACCGGGTTGCCCGACGTGGGCAGCGGCGGCGTCATGCTCGCACCGAGCGGCAGACCCGCGGCATTGAGGCTGACGACGTCGCCGGCGTCGGCGTCGGAGGCCTGCACGTTGAAGCTGTTCGGCACGCCGGCCTGGAGAACGATGGTAGAGCCACACACCGGCGCCGAGAACACCGGCGGATCGGCGACGTCGGGCACGAGCTGGATGAAGAAGTCGACCGCCACCTTGCCGATGACGACGTTCAGACCGTTGCGCTCCTCGATGGTGACCTGCGTCGAGTAGAGCGTATTGAGCGCCACCGGGCCGAGCGTCGCGCCGACGGTGTTCCAACTGTAGACACCGGTGTTCGCGTCGATGGTGGCGGCATTCGGCGCCTGCGACGGGCCGGGCTGGCGGAACGTTCCGCCGTCGGCCTCGAGCGGCGCCGACATCCGGAACGTCAGGGTGTTGCCGTCGGGATCGGTGGCCGGAACGATGAACGTGCAGAGGCCGTTCTGCGGGCACGTGACGATGGGCGGCAGCGCCGTGATCGGCGAGCTGTTGCCGGTGCCGACGGTCACCGTGGTCTCGACGCGATACGCCAGCTCAGGGTTGTTGATGTGCGCGTTCGGCGCCAGCGCCGCCTGCACGCGGCAGCACGAGTCGATGCGCGCCAGGAAGTTGCCGGGCGTGGCATAGGTGTGCGCGATGGTGGTGTCGATCGCCGGCAGGTTGGCCGGATCGAGGGCGAGGCCGAAGAGCCAGTTGTTGGTCGGATCGATCGACGTCACGAGGTAGAGCAGCCCGCGACCGCCGGGAGAGCCGACGGTGGGCGAGCCGTCACCGAAGTTGAAGACGGTGTCGCCGATGTCCTCGCGGATGACGTTGCCCGGCGCGGGGAACCCGCTCGGCCCCGTGCACGGAATCGTGCCGAGCGTTGCCACGTTGATGCAGGGGTTGAAGCTCGGGTTGTCGTTCCGGCGCCAGCTGTTCTGCACCGTGAACTCGACCGTGTTGCCCGCGACCACCGACCAGCTGATCTGGCCGTGCCGGAAGTGGGTGGCGTGGGCCGGCTGGCCGCCCGCGAGAAATACCGATGCCACCAGAGTGGCGCCGAACACGAGCCGTCGAACGCTGCCGCGCATGTGCATCTCCTTCGAACGTCGCTCAGAACTGGCGACAGGCGAGACCGGTGATCTTGAGGACGCAGTCCATCACCGAGCCATGACGATCGATCGACGTTCCCGTCTGCGTGATCGTCAGCTGGATCGGCCCATTGAACGGACCCGCCAGGCCCATCTTGCGGAGCACCAGGTTCCACTGGACGACCTCGGGCGTATCGAGCAACGGCTTCCAGGTGGCCTGCAGCGCGCGGTCCGGCGTCTTGCACTTCGTCTTCAGACCAGACGACTTGCAGTCGGCCGCTGCGAAGGTGCGGGTGACGTCGAGACCGATACCGTCGACGACGCGCAGCGAGAAGCCTGCGAGCGGATCGAACGTGTCGCCGGGGGGCGCGGTGACGAAGAAGCCGATGCCCTTGATGGAGCTCTTGTCGCCCTGCGTGGCCGCGTTCCGGCGCAGACGGATCTTGGTGATGGTGAGCGTGGCGTCGTTCGGGTCGCTCAGGTCGCAGGTGCCGTCGCCGTCGAGGTCGGGCAGTGGCGTACCGGGCTGACACGAGCCGGTGACGCAGGTCTCCGTGCCGGTGCAGGCGTTGGCGTCGTCACAGTCGGTGTCGATGACGCAGGCGGCAGCGGGCCGCGCGGCGAGCAGCGCGATCAGCAGCGCCGCGATGCCGGCGCCACGACGCGGGATGCGTGGGTGATGAGCCATGGGTCTCCTCCGGCTACGTCGTGACGAGGATCAGAACTCGCGGCAGACGAGCGACGTGTTGGTGACGCGACAGTCGACGATCTCGCCGGCGCGATCGATGGCCCCGTTCGTCATGGTGACGACGACGGGCCAGTTGAACGGCCCGACCAGCCCGACGCGCTTCATCGTCAGCACGTAGCGGAACACCTGGGGCGTGGGCTTGAGCGCACGCAGCGTCAGCTTGCATGTCTTGTCGGTGCTGACGCAGAGGATCTTGCCACCACCCTCGGCGCACTCGGCCGGCGTGAAGGTGTGCGAGAAGTTCGTGTGCAGGCTGTCCTGGACGTGGATGGTGATGCCCGACGCCGCGGTGAGGATGTCGACGGGCGGCGCCGTGAAGAAGTCGCCCTTGCCCTTGATGCTGCTCGAGTCGTTCGTCGGGCTCGAGTCGCGCTTCAGCGTGAGCTTCGTGGTGTTGAGCTCGGCGTCGGCGCCGTCGCAGACGTCGCCGATGGTGTCCCCGTCGAGGTCGGCCTGGTCGGCGTTGGCGAGCGCCGGACAGTTGTCGAGTGCGTTGCACACGCCGTCGCCGTCGTCGTCCGCAGGACACGCGGTGGCGAGCGATGCACCGCCGAGCAGGAGCCCCATGATGATTGCGAGCGCGCCGAACCCGAGTCGATGTCTCGACCGCATGCGTAAAGCCTTTCTCTGGGGCCATGCGGTGACACCGCGGACCCGTCGCCTCTCCCGTTGAGCGCTCGTTGACTACTCGCTTGCTTCAGCGGGTGTCAAGAAAAAACCGGCAGTGATTGAGGGGATAGTCGCCAGCGCTGGTACCCTGCGGGACTCCGGTCTTGCCAGATTGCAACATCACTCGCGCAGTGGTGCCCGACGTCGGAGCGCCGCGAGCGCGAGGGTCGCCGCGAGGTTCGTGGCAGCGAATAGCGCGAATGCCGGCCAGTAGCCGCCCGTGACGTCGAATATCCATCCCGCCACCATCGGCCCGGCGATGCCTCCGGGGAGCAGGACCACCATCAGCGCGCCGTAGATCTGCGCCAGATGCCGGACGCCGAAGCATGCCGCCACCAGCAGCGGCAGCAGCACGTTTTCCGCCGCCACCGTGAATCCGTGCACGGCGAGAAACACCGGCAGCACGGCCGGCACGCGCTCCACGCACAGCAGCAGGATCGATCCCGCCGTCATGAGGCCGAACGTCAGGGCGGCGGCGCGATGGACGTCGAGTCGATCGGCGAGCACTCCGACCACGATCTTGCCGGCGATGCCCACCGCCACTGCCGCACTGAACCGGCGCGCCGCCTGCGCGTCGCTGAACCCGGCGTCGCTCAGGAACGCCACGAGGTGCTGATTCACCCCGATGTAGTAGACGTAGAAGGCGAACAGCACACCGCCCAATACCCAGAAGCGGGTGGTGCGGCGCGCCTCCGCCAACGTCATCCCGGTGGTCTCGACGTCGTCGAACGTCGCGTCCGGCGTCGGCGCGCGCTCGCGCACGAGCAACGCCACCGGGAAGATGGCGAGCCACCCGCCGACGGCGAGCACCACCAGCGCCACCCGCCACGACGCCGACCCGGCGACGCCCGCCGCCACCAGCGGAACGATCGCACCGCCGATGTTGGAGCCGGTGTAGACGAGCCCGAGCGCCAGGCCGCGACGCTGCGCGAACCAGCGCGACACCACCGCCCCGGCGGGAATGTCGCCGAGCCCCGTCACGCCGATGCCGAGGAGCAGTCCGAGCAGCGTGAACTCCCACAGGCTCGTCATGCGGGACAGTCCGAGGAGTGCCAGCGCGACCAGCGATATGCCGCTCGCGAACACCACCCGTGCGCCGAGCCGTTCGGTGAGCATGCCGACGAGCGGGCTCGCCGCCGCCATCGCCAGCAGCAGGGGGCCGCCGGCGGCCGCGAACGCCGTCCGGCTCCACCCCATCTCCGTGACGATGGGCTTCAGGAAGACGGCGAAGACGTAGCCGCCGAGCCCGAGCCCCATCTGGCAGACGAGGCAGGCGACGAGCACGACCCAGGCCACCCCGGGCTCGCGACGTGACGGCACGCCGACGGTCTTACCAAGCTTCCCGTCTGCCCCCCAAGCAGATAGACCTCGCGCGATGGCCGGGGAGGTGGACGAGGGGGGGCCGGCGACGGGTGGCCTGCTCGGGTGGGTCGAGCGTGCCGGCAATCGCCTGCCGGACCCGGCCACGATCTTCGTCGGCTTCTGCGCCCTCACGATGGTGGTGTCGTGGCTGGCGGCGCGGCTCGGCGTCGCGGTCGTGCATCCCGTCACCGGCAAGACCGTCGTCGCCGTCGATCTCCTCTCCGCCGACGGGCTCCGCACCGTGCTGTCCGGGCTGGTGACGAACTTCACCAGCTTTGCTCCCCTCGGTACGGTGCTGACGGTGATGCTCGGCATCGGCGTCGCCGAGCGCACCGGGCTCCTGGCTGCGGCGCTCAAGGCCAGCCTGGTCGGCGTGCCGCGTTGGGCGGTGACGCCGGCGGTCTTCTTCGCCGGCATGACGTCGCACATCGCGGCCGATGCGGGGTACGTCGTCCTGATCCCGCTGGCCGCCCTGCTCTACGCGTCGCTCGGCCGCCACCCGCTCGCCGGCGTGGCCGCGATGTTCGCCGCCGTGGCGGGCGGCTACGCCGCCAACCTGTTCCTCGGCGCCATCGACCCGATGCTGGCCGGCATGACGCAGGAGGCCGCGCGCCTCATGAACCCGACCTACACCGTGTTGGCGACCGCCAACTACTACTTCCTGTCGGCATCGGTGGTGCTGCTGATCGGCGTCGGGTGGTTCATCTCCGATCGCATCGTCGAGCCACGTCTCGGACCGTGGCGTCCCACCGGCGACGTCCCCGTCCTGACGGCGCTGTCGCCGCTCGAACGCCGCGGGCTCCGCGCCGCGGGCATTGCCGTGCTCGTCACCGCCGTCGGCGTCGCCGTGCTGACGATCCCCGCCGGCGCCCCGTTGCGCGATCCGGCGAGCGGCGACCTGAAGCCGTTCTGGGCGAGCCTGGTCGGGCTCCTGATGATCCTCTTCGTCATGCCCGGCATCGCGTTCGGCATCGTCACCGGCAGCCTGCGCTCGGACCGCGACGCCGTCCGCATGATGGGCGAGGCCATGGCCACCATGGGCCCCTACATCGTCCTGGCATTCTTCGCCGGGCAGTTCGTGGCCTGGTTCCGCCAGTCGGAGCTGGGCCTGATCCTCGCCATCCGGGGCGCCGACGCGCTCCGTGCGATCCATCTCGACGGCGCCCCGCTGATGGTCGGCTTCATGGCCCTGTCGGCACTGATCGACCTCTTCGTCGCCAGCGCCTCGGCGAAGTGGGCGGTGATGGGACCGGTGTTCGTGCCGATGCTGATGGCGCTCGGCTGGTCGCCCGAGGTCACCCAGGCCCTCTACCGCGTCGGCGACTCGGTGATGAACTGCGTGACGCCACTCAATCCGTACTTCCCGATCGTCATCGTAGCCGTGCGCCGCTATGCCCCAGAGACACGCCTCGGCACGCTGCTCGCGGCGATGCTTCCCTATTCCATCGGCTTCGGGATCGCCTGGTGCGCGTTCATCGTCCTCTGGGTGACCGCTGGACTGCCGCCGGGGCCGAACGCGCCGCTCCACTACCCGCCCTGACGCGCCGTGCGCGTCAGACTAATGACCGTGCACAAAGGGTTCAGGCCCTGGCACGAGCGCCCGATATTGTTACAAGGGATGGCTCACTCCCGATGGCATCTGCGCCCCATATACAGCTGGCCGACGTCACGATGGCCTTCGGGTCCCGTCCCGTGTTCTCGGGGCTGTCGTGCGCATTCCCGTCGAGCCGCATCAGCGTCATCCTCGGCGGCAGCGGCTCCGGGAAGAGCACCATCCTGCGTCTCATCGGCGGCCTGGTGCGACCGCGCGCCGGGCGCATCGAGGTCGCGGGTCGGGATGTCACCCGTCTCTCGGAGCGCGAGCTCTATTCGGTGCGCGAGACGCTCGGCATGCTGTTCCAGGGCGGCGCGCTCCTCGACTCCATGACGGTGTTCGACAACCTCGCCTTCCCGCTGCGCGAGCACACCGACCTCGACGAGGCCGCGATCGCGCACGAGGTGCACGACCGCCTCGACGCCGTCGGGCTGCGCGGCATCGATCGTCTGCTGCCGAACCAGCTCTCGGGCGGCATGGTGAAGCGGGTCGCGCTGGCGCGCGCCATCATCCGTCGCCCCACCATCCTGCTCTGCGACGAGCCCTTCTCGGGCCTCGATCCCATCTCGTCGAAGCGCATCGAGATGCTGCTCCGCCGCATCAACGCGCAGCTCGGCATGACGGTGGTGCTGGTGTCGCATCACATCGAGTCGACGATGCGCATGGCCGACCACATCGTGCTGCTGCGCTCCGAGGGACGGCTCGAAGGTACGCCCGCAGAGCTCGCCGCCAGCGGTGACCCGTGGGTGCGGGCGTTCCTCACCGAAGACGTCGACGAGGCCATGCTGCCGGAGGCCGGGTGATCCTCACCCCGATCCGCGAGCTCGGATTCTTCGTCCTGCGCGTCATCGCCGACCTCGGGCGCATGGGCGTGTTCTGTGCCGAGATCGTCCGCGCCGCGCTGACGCCGCCGATGCGGCTCCGCAGCCTGCTCGACGAGATCTACAAGCTCGGCGTGCTGTCGCTCATCATCATCTGCGTCTGCGGGCTCGCCGTCGGCATGGTGCTCGGACTGCAGGGCTACAACACGCTGGTGACGTTCGGCGCCACGCAGTCGCTCGGCGCGGTCGTCGGCTTGAGCCTCGTGCGCGAGCTCGGCCCGGTGCTGACGGCGCTGCTCGCCACCGGTCGCGCCGGCTCGGCCACCGCCGCCGAGATCGGCACGATGGTGGCCACCGAGCAGCTCGACGGCCTGCGCATGATGTCGATCGACCCGATCGACGTCGTGGTGACGCCGAAGGCCGTCGCCATGGTCCTGGTCATGCCGCTGCTGTCGGCGCTCTTCATCGTCTGCGGCATCGGCGGCGGTTATCTCGTCGGCGTCCATCTGCTCGGCGTCGACGGCGGCAGCTATCTGAGCAGCCTCGAGAGCGCGGTCGACTGGCGCAACGACGTCGCCGGCAGCCTGGTGAAGGCGCTGGTGTTCGGCGTGCTGGTGGGGTGGATCGCCACCTACCGCGGCTACTCGAGCGCCCCCACGTCGGCCGGCGTCAGCGCGGCCACCACGGCCACCGTGGTGGTGGCGTCGGTCTCCATCCTGATCTTCGACTACTTCATCACCGCGCTGTGGGGAGTGTGAGCACGTGAATCGATCACCCGGACGCGACCTGCTGGTGGGGCTTTTCGTCCTCGCCGGGCTGGCCGCTATCGCCTACCTGTCGTTCGCCGTGGGCGGCCTCTCGTTCAACGAGACGGGCGGGCTCGTGCTGTCGGCCGACTTCGACGAGATCGCCGGCCTGAAGCCCCGCTCGCAGGTCGTCATCTCGGGCGTGAAGGTGGGTCAGGTGACGTCCATCACGCTCGCCGGCGACGACCGCGCCCGCGTCACGATCGACGTCGACGCGACCCTGAAGCTGCCCTCGGACACGTCGGCATCCATCGTCACGGCGGGGCTGCTCGGCGATCGCTACATCTCGCTCCAACCCGGCGGCGACGAGACGTTGCTCAAGCCCGGCGATACGATCACCTTCACCGAGTCGGCCGTGATCCTCGAACGGCTGATCGGCAAGTTCGTCCACAACTCGGACGTGGGGAAGGCGGAATGAGGAAGGATACCAGCATGACTCGTACCCGACGGGCGTTCGTCACCCTGGCGATGCTGCTGAGCCTCGGCGTCACGCCGTTGGCCATGGCACAGCAGGAGGACGACCCCTGGGAGGGCTTCAACCGGCACATCTTCTCCTTCAACGACGGCGTCGACGTCTACGTCCTCGAGCCCGTCGCCAAGGGGTGGAACTGGGCGGCGCCGAAGCCGGTGCAGACGGGCGTCTCGAACTTCTTCGAGAACCTGCGCTTCCCGATCCGCTTCGTGAACGACATCCTGCAGGGCAAGCTCATCGACAGCGCGCAGACCCTCGCGCGCTTCACCGTCAACACCATGATCGGCGGCGCCGGCTTCCTCGATCCTGCCAGCGAGATCGGCCTCAAGCAGAGCAACGAGGACTTCGGGCAGACGCTCGGCGTCTGGGGGGTCCCCAGCGGCCCCTACCTCGTGCTGCCGTTGCTCGGTGCATCGAACATCCGCGACACCGGCGGCCTCGTCTTCGATTCGGCCGCCAGCATCACGCCGTTCTTCATCGACGGCTTCATCACCCTGGGCGCACGAGTGATCGACGTGGTGAACACCCGGGCGCAGTTCCTCGGCGCGGTGGCGGAGGCCAAGGCCGCGTCGCTCGACTACTATGTCTTCGTCCGCAACGCCTACACGCAGCGCCGCAACGCGCTGGTGAAGGACGAGGACACGAAGGATGCCGACACTCCCAATGACGACACACTCTACGAGTACATCGAACCCTGACATGCGACGACCGCTGCTGGCGACGCTCCTGGTCGCGGGGATGCTGGCCACGATCGTCGCCGCCGCCGACGACCCGAAGGCGGTCGTGCAGCGCACCAGCGACCAGGTCATCGCCGTCCTGAAGGACGGGAGCCTGTCGTCGGACACGAAGCGCACGAAGGTCGAGCAGGTGGTGCTCTCCAGCGTCGACTTCCCGGCGCTGTCGCGGCTGGTGCTGGCACGCAACTGGAGCAAGTTCTCGCCCGCGCAGCAGCAGGAGTTCGTGCAGGAATTCCAACGCCACCTGTCGGCCACCTACGGCAAGCGGCTCGACGAGTACCGCAACGAGAACCTGCAGATCGTCGGCGACCGCCAGGAGTCGAACGGCGACTGGACGGTGAAGTCGATCATCGTGCGCGGCGGCGGCAACGACGTCACCGTCGACTACCGCCTGCGGCAGAGCGACGGGCAGTGGAAGATCATCGATTTCATCATCGAGCGCGTCAGCCTGGTGGCGAACTTCCGGTCGCAGTTCCAGGACATCGTCGCCAACGGTGGCCCGGAACGGCTCCTCACCCTGCTGCGGGAGAAGACCGCCAAGGGTGAGCCCCTGTCTGCATCCTGACGTCGTGTCGGGGTGCCGTCGGGCTGGGGCGCGGGTCAGGAACCGCCGGTCCGCGCGGCGCTCGCTCGGCACCCGCCGCCCCTTTTCCCCTCCACGCTCACTCACGACGCGCTCCTTCGGCGGCCCCTGACCCGCGCCCCAGCCCGACGGCACCCCATGTCCGTTGGTGGGGGTGGGTCGACCGTTTGGCGGTTTTTGCCTTGCGGGGGTTCGGAATGGTGGTGTAGCGCCGTAGTGATGATTCGCCTTTCAAGTGCTGCGCTCGTCGTTCTTCTGTCGGTGGCTGGGGTCGCTTCGGCGGCCGTCGCGCCGGGGAACTACATTCGGACCCTTACCTTTGGAGGGGTGGAGCGGAGCTATCGGCTCCATGTGCCGCCGGGGTACGACGGGGGGGCGGAGGTGCCGCTCGTGATCAATATTCACGGGTTCACCTCGAACGCGGTGCAGCAGGAAGCCATTTCGAACATCCTGCCCATCGCCGATCGGGAGGGGTTCATCGTCGTCCATCCCGAGGGGATCGCGAACGCCTGGAACGCCGGGCTGTGCTGCGGCAATGCCGGCATCGACGACGTCGGGTTCGTGCGCACCGTCGTGGCGGACGTCACGGGGCAGGCGCGCGTCGACCGGGCTCGCATCTACGTCACGGGGTTGTCGAACGGCGGCGCCATGAGCCAGCGGCTCGCCTGCGAGGCGGCCGATCTGTTCGCGGCGTCGGCGCCGATGTCGTTTCCGATCCCGTTCGACCCGGTCACCGTCTGCCAGCCGTCGCGGCCGATTGCGGTCATGACCGGCATGGGGCTCACCGACGTGCTCGTGCACTACGACGGCGACGTCTTCCCGTCCGCCGCCGAGACGTTCGCGCAGTGGAAGGCCATCGACGGCTGCACCGGCGCCACGCCCGACGTCACCGTCGTCACCGGCGCCAGCCGCTGCGAAACCTACACCCAGTGCGACGCGGGCGTGGAGGCGCGCCTCTGCAGCATCACGGCCGACTCCTTCATCGGCACGCCGTTCGAGGGGCACGTGCTGTACCTCAACTCCGACATCGACCTGTCGGAGGAGATCTGGGCGTTCCTGCAGCGTTTCACGCTCCCGGACCCGCCATCGCAGGCGATCCTCGCCGGCACCAACCAGGTGCGCTCGGGCCGCGCGCGCGGCCATACCGAGATCGCATGGACGGTCGCGTTCGATGGCGAGACGTGGACCGCGGCCGACGGCAGCGGGCACGTCTACACCGGCACCGCCCAGCGCAAGGGGAAGAGCAAGACCTGGGCGCTCATCCCGACCGAGGCGGCGCTCGCCACGTTGGGCACGATCGCGACCGAGCAGCTCGGCGCCGCCGGCGCGACCGGCGACGTCACGGTCGACCCGCGCAGCACGCTGCAGCTCGTCGTCGATCGCAATGGCGTACCGGTGCGCATCAAGGGCGCGCTCCGACTCCTGCGCGACGGCGGGCCGGCAGGCCGTCTGTCGGTGAAGGCGAAGTCCTAGGCTACTTCAGCAGCTTCACCTTGACCTTGAGCGTCTTCGCCTGGACGCCGGCACCGTCGATCGTCACGCTCAGGCGCTTGGTCGCTTTCGTCACGAGCAACGGCATCGCGGCAACGCCGTCGGGCGCGGTGAGCGTCTCGGCGTCGACGTCGGTGCCGATGGCGTGAACCCGCGCACCGGCGACGCCGTTTCCGAACAGGTTCTTCACGGTCAGCGTCAGCGTATCCCCGCTGTGCACCTTGATCTTCTTCTTGAGCCCCGTGACGGTGATCGGCACCCCGTCGGCGACCTTGAGCTTGCGCTTGTTGAACGTGCCGCTCGGACCGGCGAGCGAGTCGTCGAACGTGAGGGTGCCGGTCTTGCCGGCCTTCACCTTCAGCGTGATGGTCTTGGCGGCGACACCGGGCGCGCTCAGGATCAAGGTCGCTGGACCCTTGTCGGTGCCGAGCAGATCGGCCTGATAGCTCCCGGGCGGCAGCAGATACCGCGCCGGCTCGCCGCCACTGTAGACCGCGCCGGGGATCTCGTTGACGAACGCCCCGCTCGGATCGAAGCCGAGCGACTGCCCCGCCGCGTTCTTCACCAGCAGCGTCACCGGCGAGTGCAGCTCGGCGCCGACGCCCGTCATCGCCGGAACGCACCCGCCACCGTAGCTCCCGGCCGCCGCCGCTCCGGCAGCCGGGTACGGATAGCCGAGGTAGGCGTACGGGCTGTCGGTGAGGAGGTTCAGGACGGGCACCGCGCGGCCCCGCGCGGGCGTGTCGATGCCGTTCTCAACGAGGCCGACGGAGTTGAGCGGGACGCCCTCCCACGTGTCGAGCGACATCAGCGGTCGCTGCCACTTCACCTCGTGGGTGAACGAGAGCAGGTCCTTCCATTCGATCTGCAGCACGAGGGCGTCCACCGCGGGGCCGCCGTCGAAGTGCGCGATGACGTCCTGGAGGCGGTTGCGGGCATGGATCAGCACGCCGGCGTAGGACTGGTCGGCCGACGTGATCGGCACGAAATCGAAGCTCTCGAGCGCATCGACTCCGGCTTCACGCTTGGCGAGGAGCCAGCGCACGAGCGACTCCAGCACCTCGAGCGGTGCCCCGGTGCCGGTGACGCCCGACGTGTCGGCCTGCTGCGCTGCGGGGAGGTCGGACCGCTGCAGGCCGTCCAGAACCGTCGACAGGTCGGCCGTGGGACTCTGGCCACTCTCCGGGAGGTCGACGAACTCGCCATCCGACGCCACTTCGAGGTTGCTCGCATCGACCGCGGCGGCGCCCACCAAGAGCTGGCTCGATCGACGCTGCGTGCCGAGCCAGAGCTGGAAGGCGACCTCCCCGCCCTCGGGCGTGGTGCCGTAGGCGGCGTCGTTCAACGTCGGATTCTCGCCGGGCGGGAAGACGCGCGTCCCGTCGGGCTTGCAGACGAGTAGGCGCGGGTTCAGGTCGACCAGACCGACGTACTGCGGGAAGTTCAGCGCGACGCGCTGCCCGGCGACCGGATCGCCGTTCTTGTTCGTGATCTTCAAGCGCACGATCCCGCCGGACGCGGCACTGCTGTCGGTGGCGAGCACCTTCGGCTCCACGGTCACGGCGATGGCGACGTCCTCCTTGATCACGACCTCGTTGGTCGAGACGCCGCCGGTGCCGACCGGGCCCGATGGCCCCTGCGCGCTGAAGCTCGGAAACGCGAACGTCACGCGACCCGCCTTCTTCGCGGCGTACGTGTAGGTGATGGTGGCGCTCGCGCCGGCGGCGAGATCGACCGACGCCGGCGTGGGACCGCCGCTCTTCTCGACCGCCGTGCCGTTCGACGGTGTCGGATCGGCCGTTGGCTCGACGTTGGTGAGCTGGTCGTTGCCGATGTTCGTCAGCGTCAGCGTCACCGTGATCGTGGTCGCGGTGTCCTCGAGCTGCACCTCGGCCGGCGTGGCGGAGGCAGCGGCGGTGAAGGCCGACTCGCGCACCAGCCCGAGCACGTCTTCCACCGCGTTCTCGAGCGTGCCGTCGCTCGGGGTCACGACCGCGATGTGCGTCTTCATGCGGATCTCGGTCGCGCCGGCCGGGAGGTCGCCCTCGTCCTTGACGTCGAACGGGATGCGGATGCTGACGCCGCCACCTTCGGCGCGCGTGATGTGTACGACGTTGCCCACCACCTGGACGTACTCGGATGGATACGCGTCTACGTGCGGGATGACGGAGTCGGGGAACTCGACTTCCACCGTCGTGGAATAGAAGGAGGTGCCCGACTCGAACGCCGTCTGCAGCGAGTACATGAACCGCTGCCCGGGCACGACCTCGGTGTAGGTTTCGGTGCCGATGCTCGTCGGTCCGCTCTGATCGCCGAAGCGGTTGTGGAACACGACGAGGTCGTCGACGGTCACGCCCGCAGGCGCGGGAGACGGCGCGAGCAGGAGTAGGAGACCGAGGGACAGGCGGAGTGCAAGACGGCTGGTAGCGCGGATCATCACGGGGAACGACGCTACCCAAACCGCGGCCGAGTGTAAAAATGATTCTGCCGTCGAATCAGAGCGTACTCGTTCGTCTCGTGGCTGAAGGTCCCCGAATTCCCCGAGGAGGTATGCGATGACGACCGTCCAGAAGATCAGCCCCTGCCTGTGGTTCGACCACCAGGCGGAGCAGGCCGCAGAATTCTACGTCTCGGTGTTCCCCAACTCGAAGATCACCGACATCAGCCGCTACGGCGAAGCCGGCAAGGAGCACCACCGTCGGCCGGTGGGGTCGGTGATGACGGTCGCGTTCGAGCTCGACGGTCAGTCGTTCACCGGCCTGAACGGCGGCCCGATCTTCACGTTCAACGAGGCGATCTCGCTCCAGATCGGCTGCGACACGCAGGCCGAGGTGGATCACTTCTGGAACGCGCTCTCCGCCGGCGGCGACCCGCAGGCCCAGCAGTGCGGCTGGCTCAAAGACAGGTTCGGCGTGTCGTGGCAGGTCGTGCCCAATGTCCTCCCCGAGCTGCTGAGGCGCCCAGAGCCGGGCGCCGGTCAACGTGCGATGGGCGCCATGATGCAGATGAAGAAGCTCGACATCGCGGAGCTCGTGCGCGCGGCCGAAGGCTGACCGCATCCGCCATGCGCGGTGCCATGGTGCCGCCGACATTTCCTCGTTGACGGCACGGCGACGGGAGGCGTACTGGTCGACGCAACGACCCGAGACCGGCGCCGGTCGGACGGCGCCCGAAAGGAGTCGACCCATGGCCACGCAGACCGGTGCGCTCGACACGGCGCCCATGCCGATGCCGAGCCGGGATGAAGAGGTCACCGCCGCCTATGCCGATGGCATTCGTGCGGGCCTCGTCGGGGCGGTGACGATCGCCCTCTGGTTCGGTGTGCTCGACGTCCTCTGGGGACGGCCGCTCTACACACCGACGGTGCTCGGCACCGCGATCTTCCGGGGAGGCGCGGGGCTCGAGAATCCCGCGACGCTCACCCCATCCGTGGAGATCGTGCTCGGCTTCACGTGGATCCACATGATGGCGTTCCTGCTCGTGGGCATGGTCGCCGCGCGGCTCCTCGTGCTCGCCGAGCACGACTCCCATCTCGGCTTCGGTCTCCTGCTCCTCTTCTTCGTCTTCGAGGTCGGATTCCTGTGGGCGTGCATGCTCTTCGCCGAGCCGGTGCTGCAGGCGCTGGCGTGGCCGGCGATCGTCGTCGGCAACGTGTTGGCCGCGCTGGCGATGGTGGCGACGCTGCGCCGTCACCACCGCGACCTCGCGATCCAACCCTGAGCGGAGCGCTCAGGGCCTCACTTGCACTTCACGCCCTTGCCGTCCGTGGTGCAGCTCTGCTTCGGCCCGACGAAGGTCGCCACGCCGCACTGCCCGGTGGCGGCCGTCGGCGGGTCGAGGATGAGCAGGCCCGTCAACGGAAGGCTGGCGGTGTCGATGGGGTAGGAGCCGCGCTTGCCAGTCACCTTCACCTGCAGCAGACCGGGCTGCTTCTTCGACACGTCCTTGATGGTGAGCGTCGTGATGCCGGCCACCGGCGAAGCGCTCTTGTTCAGATACTTCCAGCTCGTGCCGCTGCGGGCCGCCTGCCAGCCCACCTTGGTGACGGGGTCGTAGGCCCCGCCCGGGATCGTGGCATCGAGCGCACGCGCGCCGGCCGCGTCCTCGATCACGACGGCGATGCCGGCGACGACCGGGTCGAGCGCGGGCGCAAACGGATGCGGCACGACGAGCTCGCCCTTGAACGTCAGTGTGTCGTCGCCGGGCGGCGTGTCGAGCTTCTTCACGACGAGGCTCGACTTCGACACCGGGCCCCCCGTCTCGCAGGCGGTGGCGCACGGCGGCAGCACGCCGGGCAGCGGCAGCTCGCGGATCTCGTTGGGCGGAGGGTCGGGGAGGAGGATCACGTCGACCGTCATGACGAAGGGACCGACGGCGGGCTGCACGCCTTCGCACAGGCTCACGACCTTGCCGAGGCTCTGGTTGTTGCTGAACGTCGTGTTGGTGTGG
>DASYLJ010000097.1:0-12167 GCA_036009625.1 Binatia bacterium | reverse complement strand
CCCCCCCCCCCCCCCCCCCCCCCCCGCCTCCGACGCCCCGACCAGGGCGATTGATGGCCCCCCCCAATCAGACCCGGTAAAGAACCGGCCGTGGCACTCCTCACCCCACTGACCCCGGACGAGCGCACGACGTTCCTGGTGGTGGCCCTCCCGCAGAAGACCCTCAAGAAGGTCGTCGGGCGGCTCGGCACCGCGCCAGAGGGGGTGCGCATCGACGGGCTGTCGGTGTGGGACCTGGCGTGGTCGCTCGTCGATTTCTACGAGAAGGACCTCGAGGTCTCCGGCCTCGTCGACAAGACGCTGCGCAAGGAGGTGGGTCCGTCGTCGCTCGCCGACGCGGTGGCGGCACCCGATGGTGCGCGGATGGTGACGTGGCTGCTGCTCGACTCGCTCGACCCCGCGCGCGATCTCGCGTGGGCCCTGCTGACCTCGAGCGTCGAGGGCGCCGGCGAACTGGCGGCGTCGCTCGTACAGACCATCATCGCCGACTACGACTACGCCGAGGAGCAGGCGCGCAAGGAAGAGGAGGCCGCCGCGGCCGCCTCCGGCGAGGCACCGCCCGAGCCGGAGCCCGAGATCGAGGACCCGACCATTGCCATCGTGAAGGACGTGAAGCGGGCCCGCAGCCAGAGCGCGCGGGCGCTCAAGCGCGTCAGCAACATGAAGGATCGCGTGCGCGAGCTCGAGAAGGGCCTGGCCGCCGCCCGTCTCGATCTGCGCAAGTCCGAGATCGCGCGTGAGGCGCTCGACGCCGAGCGCCTCCGACTCGCCGGCGAGCGCGACGGCCTGCGCGGGCAGCTCCAATCCGGCACCGCCGGCGAGGTGACGCGGCTCACGAAGGAGCTCGAGACGACGACCCGTCGCGCCCGCAGCCTCGAGGTCGACCTCGACGAGACACGCGACGCCGAAGCCACCCTGGCCCGGCGCTTCCGCACGCTCGAGGAGGCGTCCCGCGTCGGCGGCCCGTCGGGCCAGGACGACGACGTCGAGAGCGGCCGCGGCAGCGGCGCGGGCTGGAACGTGCCGGTGTTCAGCGACGAGTTCTACGAGTCGATCCGGCGCTGGGATCGCAAGATCGTGCGCAACGCCTTCGAGAAGGCCTACCGTCTCGCCGAGGACTGGCGCCATCCGAGCCTGCGCGCCATCCCGCTCGAAGGCCTGCCCGACTACTACCGCCTACGCGTCGCCACCGACGTCCGCCTGATCTACCGTCTGCTCGACGGCAACCGCGTCGAGCTGCTGTCGCTGATCGACCGCGAGGATCTGTCGCGATACGTGCGCAACGCGAAGACGCGGTAGTCATCGCTCCACCGTTCGATCAATGTACGGCAGTATTTCGTAGCGCCTTGAGCAGACGTTCCATCCCCAGCTGGAACGTCGCTTCGTCGGATTCCCATCCCCTGAAATCGACCGTGTACCGTGACGTCACCAGGCTCCGAAGCGTGGCCGGCAAGCATTCATCGTCGTCCAACCGTATCGGGACGATGAGGCGTATGCCCTCGCGCCTCTCTCGCTCGATTGCCATCTCGATCTCAGCCTTGACCCACCAACGTGACAACGATGTCCGCGAACAGCAGAGCAACAACTTGTCGTGCTCGTTGATCACCGTGGCGATTGTCTCGAGTATCCCCTCACCTGGAATCATCTGCTCATCGTACGTCCAGCTCCGCACTCCGCATTCCTTGAAAGCGCGGAGCAGGCGTAGCACGAACCCTCGCGTGTCCTGGCTGTAGCTAACAAAGCACGAACGCCACGCGACTTCGGGATCCACAGCCACCCGTAGATGGCGGACGAGCGCCTCGGTAATGCCGGCCCCTTGCAGGAACGATTCCGGCAATGCACGCGCCGAGCGAACGAGCGTTTCTGCATCGAGATGGCTCGGCCCGAAATGATGTGCGCACCCGAGTCCGGTCACCTTGGACAGGTCCACAGCGCAGACGACCGTCCTCATCCACTTGGAACCGTCGAGGGCGGCACCTTCCAGGTCCACGCGGTAGAGATTGGTCTTCCCCAAGTCAGTAAACCTGAGGTCGGCTCCGCGCATATCCGCCTCATCAAAACGGGCCTCCCGCAAGTCCGCACCTCTCAGGGATGCACCGACAAACGAAGATCTCCGGAGGCTCGTCAGATTCGTTGGCACGCGGTGAACGTATCCGTCCCCATCCCCGCCCGCAGGGCGAACGTCAGCACCATTCAAATAGCTGGCCTCCATATCCGCACGATCCAATCGCGTTCCACCCAGCCTTGCGCCGATCAGCACGGCCCTCCGAAGGTTCGCCCCGGATAGGTCCGCGAGAGACAAATTCGCATGCATGAGATTCGTGCGACTGCGCTCGCCGCCACTCAAATCCATCCCACGAAGGTTCAGACCACGAAGATCGGCACCGACGAGGTCCAAACGCTCGGTCGGATGACTCTGCCGCCATGCCTCAACCGCGGGCCGACCTCGCCTTACGAGGTCCAGGTGGTCCTCGCGCGCCATGATCAGAGCCGAGAAGGCGTCCTTCTCGGCGGCTCGGGCGCCCCCACCGCGTGCTCCATGCTTTGATAGGTAAGCAAGCCCACGTCATACATTCGGAGTTCACGGAACCACAACCACAACCCGGCCACGACTTCGACCAACTCCGAGAGACATCGGACGCTTTCGAGCTACGCGGTATTCCACAGGGCGTCGCGCAGGCCGGAGGCGCGTTCGAGCCGCGCCGCGACCGCGTCCATGAAGACCGCCTCCGTGCCCCACACCGCGACGTGCCGGCGCGCGCGCGTGAGCCCGGTGTAGAGCAGCTCGCGCGTCGTGACGCGCGAGGCGCGTGGCGGGAGCACCAGCACGACGCGATCGAATTCGGAGCCCTGGCTCTTGTGGACGGTCATGGCCCAGACGGTCTCGTGCGCCGGAAGCCGCACGGGCGAGACGTCGCGCATGCTGCCATCGGCGGCTTCGAACCAGACACGCAGGCGACCATGGGCATCGGGCAACGTCACTCCCACGTCGCCGTTCCAGAGGCTCTGTCCGTAGTCGTTGCGCAGCACCATGACCGGACGACCGGCGTACCAGGTCGATCGGGGTGCCAGCCGACCCGAGGCGGCGAGGTGCTGTTCGACCAGGCGGTTCAACGCGTCGACGCCCGCCGGGCCGGTCCGATGCGCGCAGAGGATGCGGAAGCGCGCGAGCGCCGCCAGCACCTCCGCCGGCGCCGCTCCGTCGGCGATGAGCCTACAGGCGTCGTCGAACCCGGCGGCCACGGCGTCCGCCAGCGCCCCGTCGAGGTCGACGGGTGACGCCACCGTACGCCACGCGACGCCGTCGCTGCCGCGCTGCAGCAGGGCCAGGGCACCGGCACCGTCACCGCCATTGATCGCCGACGCGACCTGCCCGATGCCGCTGTCCGCCGTGAAACGGTGGCTCTCACGCAGCAGCACCACGGCATCGCGCAACGGCGAGGTGGTCGTCCTCTCCCCCGCCGGCACCGGCGCCCCGGTGATCGACACCACGCGCGTACGAAACGACTCGGAGAAACCGGGCACGTCGCCGCACACGTCGCCGAGCACCGCGCCGGCCTCGACCGACGCGAGCTGATCGCGGTCACCGAGGAGCACGAGCCGTGCCGCCTGTGGCAAAGCATCGACCAGCTTGGCCATCAGCGCGAGGTCGACCATCGACGCTTCGTCCACCACGACGACGTCGTAGGGCAGCGGCGTGCGGGCGTCGTGCCGGAACGTTCCATCCGGTCGGGACCCGAGCAGACGGTGGACCGTCGTCGCATCCTGCGCGACATCAGCACGGCCGATCGGGAGCTGCTGCGCGGCGGATCGCACTGCGTCCTGGAGACGGGCCGCTGCCTTCCCTGTGGGTGCGGCGAGTGCGATGCGGGCGTCCGGGTGCTGCGCCAGCAGCAGCGCCAGGATGCGCACCACCGTGGTCGTCTTCCCGGTTCCCGGTCCGCCGGACACGACACACAGACGGCGCATGACGGCAGTCGCCGCGGCGATGCGCTGCCAATCGGTACCCTTCGCCGGGAACAGCGTCCCGAGATCGCGCGCGAGGCGCGCCTCGTCGAGGTCATCGACCGGGGCCGCCGCGCGCGCCAGCAGCTGCTGCGCGAGCCGATGCTCGTACGCCCAGTAGCGGTGCAGGTAGAGCCGTCCGACATCGTCGAGCACGAGCGGACGGCGATCGCCGGGGCTGGCGACGACGGAGCTGCCGCGCAGCGCGGCCATCCAGCGGTCGAGCGCGGGCGCCACGGGCGCATCGGCGACGTCGTCCGCGATGGGACGACCGGCGAGCGTGCGCAGATCGAGACAGACGTGACCAGCCGCGGTGTGCCGGCTCGCGAGACACGCCCCCAGCAGCAGCTCGGGCGAGGCGTCGCCGGCGAGGCGCGCGAGGAAGCGCGCGAAGTGCAGATCGAGCGCGGCCAGGTGGCCGTCGGCACACAGCCGTTCGAGGGCCGCCTGCATCAGGACATCCCCTGCATGTGGTGATCGAGGGCCTCGATCAGCGCCCGCGACGGACGGTCGTGGAAGACGCCGGCCCCCGGCCCCACCACCGGATCGACCCCGCGCAGGAAGACATAGAACACGCCGCCGACGTGACGATCGTAGTCGTAGTCGCGCAGCCGCAGGCGCAGCAGTCGGTGCAGCATGACCGTGTAGACGAGGTACTGCAGCCAGTAGGCATCGCGCGCGATCGCCGCTTCCAGCCGCGCGGGCGCATAGTCCGTCACGGTGGCGCCGAGCCAGTTCGACTTCCAGTCGAGCACCCAGAAGCGCCCGTCGGCCTCGAAGACGAGGTCGACGAAGCCCTTCATGAACCCCGGCGTCACCTCGAAGCCGAGGTGCGACATCGCCTCGCGCAGGCCCGGCGTGCCGAGCTCGTGGGTCGCGAGCAGCGCGCGCAGCGCGCCGGAGTCGAAGCGCGCCAGCGGATAGTAGAACTCGAGCTCCTCCAGCCGCTGCGCGCGCGGAACGTCGCACAGGCGCACGCGGCCGGCGGCATCGAGCGGCGTCGTCAGCACCCGCTCCACCATGTCGGAGACGACCGGCGTCCACGACGGATCGATGCCGTGGCCGCGCAGCTGGTGCTCGACGAGCGTCGCCCGCGGCGCGGCGTCGCGCGACGTGAACTCCTGCAGCTCGAAGATGCGGTGCAGGCAGCTGCCCGCACGCGCGCCCTTCGGGAAGCCGAAGACGTCGCGCGCGGCGGCGACGGTGTCGGGCGCGTCACGCCAGCGGTTGGCGTCGTGATCGGGGGATTCGTCGCTGCGACCGGCGGCGAGGGCACTGAAGCTGACGACACCCCATGCACGCGGAACGGGCTGGACGATCCGCCGCGCCTGCAGCCGACTGCCGTCGCCTTGGCCGCCGCGGTACGCCGTGCCGCGCTGCTCGGGCAGCGCCTCGACGCGGATCGCCCCACCGGCCCGCCCGACCAGCGTATCGAGATGAGCGCGGACGTCGGCGTCGGACAGCTCGCGCACGTGTCGACCCATGGCCGCGGGGCTCGTCATCGCGTCCGGCGTGTGCAGCAGCCAGGCGAGCGCCGAGGTGCCGACGTCGCCGACGCGGCCGGTGACGAGCGTGCAGCGATGCTTCGCCCGCGTGAGTGCGACGTAGAAGAGGCGCAGGTTCTCGGCCAGCTCCTCCCGCATGGCATGGTCACGCAACGTGGTGTCGTCCGCGGCGAGATGGAGCGTGGGACGGTTGTCGGCGTCGGGGTCGTGGAACGCGAACGGCCGCTTCGCCTTCATGTTGAAGAGCATGCCGTCCCAGACGAAGGGGCAGTACACGATCGGATACTCGAGGCCCTTGCTCTTGTGGACGGTGACGATCTTGACGAGGTGCTCGTCGCTCTCGAGCCGCAGCTGCTGCTCCTCACTCTCGGCGGCGTCGGCCTGCCGGCGCTCGGCCATCCACCCCACCAGACGTTCGATGCCGCCGCGACGCTGCACGGCCGCTTCCTGCAGCAGCTCGGCGAGATGCAGGACGTTCGTCAGACGTCGCTCGCCGTCCTGATACGACAGCAGGCGCATGGCGACGCCGCGCTCGTCGAGCAGCGTGCGCAGCATCGCGCTGAAGCCGCGCTCGCGCCAGAGATGACGATAGCCGTAGAACGTCTCGACGACGGTGGTCCACTCGGCGTCGGACGCCGCGAGCGCCAGCAGCTCCGCGGCGTCGACGCCGAGCAGCTCGGTGGCCAGCGCCGCCCGCAGCAGCCCGGGGTGGCCCGGCTCGGCGACCGCCAGCAACACCCGTTCCAGCTCGGCGGCCTCGCGCGTGACGAAGACGCTGTCCTGCGCCTGCTGGACGCTCGGCACGCCGAGCCGCAGCAACTCGGCACACATGAGCGTGCCCTCGCGATGCGTGCGCACCAGCACGGCGACGTCGCCGCCGTCGACGGCGCGCTCGCCGAGGCGCGCCTCGCCGCACCGCGCCTGCTCGAGGAGGCCGGCGATCGACGCCGCCGTGGCGCGCGCGGCGCGGCGGCGTCCCACGGCCTTCGTCACCTGCTTCCGGCCGGGCTCGGGGGCCATGAACCAGATGCGGAGCGGCGGCCCGTCGTCACCTTCGACGTGCAGCGCAGTGCGCTCGTGCTCGGCGGCGCGGGCGGCATGGAACGGAATCTCCTCGACGACGAACGGCCGGCGCACACCCCCGAAGACGGCGTTGACGCCCTCGATGAGCCGCGGATCGGATCGCCAGTTGACGTCGAGCGGCCATTGCTCGTGCGCGTCCCGGCGCGCGGCGAGATAGGCGAAGATGTCGGCGCCGCGGAAGCTATAGATCGCCTGCTTCGGATCACCGACCAGGAACACCGGCAGGCCGGTGCTGCCGTATACGGCGCGGAAGATGCCGTACTGCACGGGATCGGTGTCCTGGAACTCGTCGATCAGCGCCGCTTGCCAGCGCTCGCGGATGTCGCCGGCCAGCACGGCACCACGCGGACCGCGCAGCGCCGCATCGAGTTGCGACAGCAGATCGTCGAACGACTGCACCTGGCGGTGGCGCTTCCGCACCGCGAGCTGCGCGCGGCAGTAGTCGATGAGCCGGCCCTGGGCGTGGAGGAGATGCGCCACGAACGCGGATTCGAGCGCCGTGACGGCCGTCCACAGGTCGTCGCAGGCGTCGAAGAAGGGATGCGCCGGGGGCACCTGATTCTTCAGGGTCGAGCGCGTCACCCGCGCGCGGGCGAACTTCTCGAGCTGCTTGAACGGCTTCAGGTCGGGCAGCTCGGCGGCGAGGTAGACGTCGACCCGATCGAGCCACTCGCGCAGGTTGGCGGCTTTGTAGTGCGCCTTGTTGAGCACGCCCTCGCGCGACAGGAGGGTGGCCACCTCGTCGCGGCGCCACGTGCGTCGCGCCAGGTCGAACGCGTCGAGGCAGGCACGTTCGAGCGCGGCGCAGTCCTCTGGCGCCGACGGCAGCATCACCGCGAGGTCGGCTCGACCGAGATGCGGCGAGACGACGGTCTGCCAGACGTCGGGCCCGAGACGACGACGCACCAGATACCCGGCCAGCAACGGCGACACGTCGTGGAACGTCTGCCGCCAGAAGTCGTCGCAGATCTCGCGCACGAGCTCGCGTTCGTCGGTGATGACCTCGGTATCGAACGGCGTGCCGCTCTCGAAGGCGCCGTCGGCGAGCACGCGCTGGCAGAAGCCGTGGATGGTGAACACCGACGCCTCGTCGAAGCCGTGCAGCGCCGCGGTGATGCGCTGACGTGCGACCACCTCGTCGACCGTGCCGAGCAACCCGTCGAGGAACGCATCCCGCGGGCCGCCGTCGAGCGCCGCCAGCGCCTCGACCAGTAACGCGCGGATGCGCGCGCGCAACTCGTCGGTGGCGGCGACCGTGTAGGTCACCACGAGGATGCGATCGACGGTGAGCCCCGCCTCGACGACGAGGCGCAGATGGAGCCGCGTGATCGTGTACGTCTTGCCGGTGCCGGCGCTCGCCTCGATGATGGCGACGTCGCGCAGCGGCAGCGCGAGCACGTCGAGCGGTCGCTGGCTCACGATGCCGGCCTCGCCGCCAACAGCGGCCGATAGACGACGGCGGCGAGGCGCTCGAACTCGTCGTCGAGCGGATCGGTGTCGCGGAATGCTGCGCGGTAGTATGGGTCCTCGCCTTCGCCGCGCACGAAGCCGTAGTCGTCGCCCTCCCAGCAGTCCCGGGCGTCGGCGAGGCCATCCTCGGCGCAGTAGACGAACGCGCTCTCGGGGAAGAAGTGCAGCGGCCGGTGCAGGCCCTCCCAGTAGCAGTCGAGAAGCGGCTGCAGTGCGGCCGTCGGGTCGTCGACCGCACCGAGCTCGACGGTGGTGTCGTCCCCGACCCAGAGGCTGCGCAGCGCGACGGCGTCCGGCGCCGCGCACGCGAGCAAGAGGTGGCGGATCCACAGCGCGAGCAGATCGCGCGCCTTGGTCTTCGCGAGACGAAAGTCGACGAAGCCGTCCGGGGCGAGCCCGCGCAGCGGACCGCGAATCTCGACGGGGGTGGTGACGAGGTGGATGGGAACCGTCGTGCGCGGCGCATCGCCGAGCGCTGCCGTAACCCGCGCCGCGAAGGCGTCGACGGCGGCGCGCTCGCCGCGATAGACGGCCCGCCCCACCTCGCCGTGCGGCAACGCGCCGCCAGCGCGCACGAGCGCATAGGGATCGGCGGCCGTGGCGTCGAGGCGCAACGCGAGCATCTCGTTACGCAGCCCGTATCGTTCGAGGCCTTCGACCCGGAACGGCTCGCGCGCTTCGAGGATGCCGGCGGCCTCGGCCAGCCGAACCTGCAGGCGCTGGTTCAGGAAGTATTGCGTCGGATTGCGGAAGAATCGCACGAGCTGGTCGGGGGTGACGACGCGCATGCTCGCGTCGGGCTCGGCGAGACGCTCCGCGCAGAGCGGTGCCGACGTGCGACCCTCGCCGCGCCGCAGCGCGCGGCTGGCGTCGCACAGCGTCGCCGAGTAGCTGAAGAGGGTGCCGTCGCCGCCGCCGAAGTAGCGACGGCTGAACGGCTGGAGCGGATGGACGAGACGCACGTGGCGCTCGACGACCGCGCCGCCGTCGGGCGCAGTGAACCGCCGATGCAGGTAGTCGAACAGCTCGCTCACGAGCACCGAGGGCGGGATCTCGGTGTTGTCGCGGATGCTGCGCCCGACGTAGCTGACGTAGAAGCAGCGTCGGGCGGAGACCAGCGCCTCGAGGAAGAGGTAGCGGTCGTCGTCGCGGCGCGAGCGATCGCCGCGGCGGGGCTCCTTCGCCATCAGGTCGAAGCCCGGCGGACGGCGCGTGCGCGGGAAGCTCGAGACGTCGAGCCCGAGCAGGCAGACGACCTCGAACGGGATGCTGCGCATGGGCACCATCGCGCAGAACGTCACCCGACCGGCGAGGAAGCGTCCGCGGGGCGCATCGACGTCGAGCAGACGGCGGATGTGCGCCTGCACCAACGGCAGTGCGACCGGCGTGTCGAAGCCCGCGTCGGTGGCGGTATCGGCCATGGCCAGCAACGCATCGCGGACGGCCTGGGCGTCGGCTTCCTCGTCGTCGTCGGGATCGAAGAAGCGCGCCAGCAACCCGCCGAGCGTGGCAGACCACGCCCTGAGCGACCGTATCGTCGTCAGCTCGACGCCGAGCGCGAACGCAGAGTCGGTGAACGCGAGCAGCTGGCCGAGCACCGCAGCGCGCGCACCCTCGACGTCGGCGCAGGGCAGGACGTTGGCGAAGAGCGCCGGGGCATCGTCCGCGAGGGCATGCCCCAGCAGCAGCCGATCGAGCCCGAAGCGCCAGGTGTGCTCGTTGGTCGCGGGCAGGTCGACCGCCGCACGGCCCGCCGCGTCGACGCCCCATCGGATGCCGGCATTCCGAACCCAGTCCTGGAGCACGGGCAGGTCGGTCGCTTCGATGCCGAATCGGCGGCGCACGGCGGCGGCGTCGAGCAGCGCGAGCAGGCGCGCAGCCTCCCATCGACTGTCGGGGAGCTCGAGCAGCCCGAAGAACGCCTCGATGAGCGGGCTCTCGGCGCGCCGGCTGCGATCGGCGATCGTGAATGGGATCTGCGCGGCCGCACCGAAGACCGCCTCGATGCACGGGGCATAGCGCTCGATGTCGGGCGTCATGACCACGACGTCGGACGGACGGAGATCGGCCGAACGCTCGAAGAGTGCCAGGAGCTGATCGTGCAGCACCTCGACCTCACGCATGGCCGAATGACAGGCGTGCACCTGGATGGAACGATCGTCGGCGGTGACCGCCGTCTTCGGGGTGGCGGGCGCGGGGTTTCGCAGCGCGAGGATGTCGCCCTGGACGACGGCGAGCATGCCCTGCCCCGCCGGCACCTCGAAGGCATCGTCGTGGACGCCACCGAGGAGGGTCACCCGATCGAGAAAGTCGCGCCCCTGCTTCCCCATCGACGCGAGCAGGTCGTTGCCCGGCGTGAGGAGCATCGCGAGCGGGGCACGGTCGCGCGCGACACGCGCGACGTCGCGCGCCGGCATCACGTCGCCCCAGTACTCGCGGCACGGATTCAGGAGGTAGAGCCGCAGGTCGACGCGCTCGCCCAGCTGCTCGAACACCTCGAGATACGCCGGCGCCAGCGCCGGGATGCCGAACAGCGACACGCGCGGCGGCAAGCGATCGAGCGGCGCACGCGGCAGCGCCGCCAGCAGCTCGCCGTGCATGGCGGCGCGGTGATGGCGCACGCCCCGCGACGCGAGTCGGCGCCACAGCTCCGGCTGCCACTCGTCGCCCTCGCCCGCCTCCCACTGCGCGATCCATTCCGGTCGATACACCTGGTACTGCTCGAACGTGTCGGCGAGCCGTCGCGCCAGCTCGTAGCGCTTGCGGTCGTCGGTGGCGTCGCCGAGATAACGGTGCACCGGATCGAAGCGCGCGTCGGTGCCGAGCTCGTCGAGCAGCGCCATGAGATGCCAGGTGGCGACGTCGGGCTCCACCGCAGTGGTTTCGGACGCGTCGGGCACCACGGCGCGATACGTCTCCCACAGGAACGCCGCCGGCAGACGGAAGCGGACGTTGGCGCAGACGCCGAGCGCGCGCGCGAGATGCAACGACAGCCAGCGCGCCATGCCGGTGTTCTGCACCACGACGACATCGGGCGTGAGCGCGGTGGCGAGCGGCACGCGCAGCACCGCACCGAGGCGATCGGCCAGCGTCTCGAGTCGGTTTCCCTGCCAGACGGTGAGCATGTCGGTGTCGCGCGCCTGTAGCGGACTCGACGTCCGTCAGGCAACGCACCGATCTTAGCCCATCAGGTCGACAGCCGCTGTCAGCCTCGGCGTCGGTCCAGCGTCACGCGTGCGCGTACACCGCTCGCACCAGATGCTCGATGTTGCTCTTGTTCACCGCGATCGACACGCCGAGATCACGGGCATGTCGTGCCGCGGCATCGTCGGCGCTCAGGACGACGACGGGAATGCCGGCCAGCTCGACGTCCGCCAGCTGGGCGCGACGGAAGGCGAAACCGTCCATCACCGGCATGTGCAGATCGAGGACGATCACGCGGGGGACGGACGGCAGGGTGGCGAGGATGCGGAGCGCCTCCGCGCCGTGCTCCGCGGTGACGACGTCGAAATGCTCGAGCGAGAGTATCTCCGCCAACGCATCGCGCATGTCGGGATGATCCTCGACGACGAGGACGAGGTCGTCTTTTCGCTCCCGCACGACCGCAGTGTATCGGGTCCCTCGGGAACGACCAGACATCATCGCCCTTGCGGCGTGTTCGTCGCTACATAGGTGCGCAACGGTACGCGGGATCAGCACCAGCCGGATCCGGCGTGTGGCCACCCGCCGTCTCGACTTCGAGGTCGCGGCCCAGGACGTCCTCGATGCGTCAGGGGTACTACCTTCGCGGAGCGAAACCGCATATGGCTCCCGCAAACACCTATTCTTCCGAGATTCGTAGCGTCGGACGTGCAACGCAAACCACATACGAGTGTCCTCGCCTACGGCGCAATGAGCGACGTCGGATGGCGCGGATGGATGCGCGACCTCGGGAAGGCGGTGCGTCGCGCGCGCCAGCTCGCCGCCCTCACGCAGGAAGCGCTGGCCGACATGGCCCGCGTCAGTCAGGGCACGGTGAGCCGGCTCGAAACCGGGCGGGCGAACGCGATGCCACATCGCAGCGTCGTGAACGTGCTCGGCGTGCTGCGGGAGTACCTGGCGGCC
>DASYLJ010000096.1:0-131269 GCA_036009625.1 Binatia bacterium | reverse complement strand
CGCTGCGTCGAGTCGAACCTGGTCTTCGGCCCGCTCTCCGACGACGACATGTGCGTCATCCCGGTGCAGATCTACGACCCGACCCCTGGCGCCGCGGCCGACCAGGCCTGCAACCCGTACTGACCGGAACCACGGAGGAATCGATGCGACGAGGGATCGCCCTGCTCGGGCTGTTGCTCGCGGCCGGACCCGCCATGGCCGGCTACTCGCGTGTCTATCTCGTTCCCGCGCTCGCCGAGTGCCCGGGTCCGGCGACGTGTCCGCGCGCGTACGAGTCGACCTACACGTTCGATTCGATCGTGCTCAGCACGGCGTCGTCGAAGTACATGCAGGCGAACAAGCCGACGCTCCTCGTCGACTTCAAAGGTGTACGCGACGCGTCCGGTGCGCCGCTCGACGGCGTCGTCAGCGTGAAGGTGCTGTCCGGCCGGGTGAGCATCCCGGGCTTCGGCACGCTGCCCGACGGCTCGCCGCTCGCCGAGCAGCCGCCGATCGCCGTCACGTTGACGAAGGGCAAGGGCAAGCTCGTCTACCGCGCACCGTCCAGTCCGAATGGCCTGCTGACCAACGGTGGCGGCGTCGAGATCCGCGATCCCGACGGCAAGCTGCTCGCCGTGACCGGCTCGCAGAGCAAGCCCTGAGCTACATGCTGAGCGGCTTCGCCAGCGCGTCGAGCACCTGCCCGTAGAACCCGGTCTTCAGCGTTCGCAGGATCGCGTTCGCCTTCGACGCGCGCTCGCCGGCGATGGTCGTCGCGCGGGCGAGCAGCGCGTCTTCCGTCATCGCCTCTTCGACGATGCCGAGCGCGCGCGCCTCCTCGCCGCCGAAGCGACGGCCCGTCGTCACCACCTCGTGCGCCGTCTGCGCCGGCAGGCGCGATTTCAGAATAGCGACCATGCCGGGATGGAGGGGAATCTTCATGTCCACCTCGGGCATGCAGAAGAAGCCGCGATCGCTGCGCATGAGGCGGACGTCGTGCACCAGGCCGAGGAGCGCGCCGGCACCGAAGGCGTGGCCGTTCATTGCGGCGACGGTCGGTGCCGGAAACGTCAGGATGCGACCGAGGATGCCGAGGACGCGCCCCAGGTAGGTGCCCGCCGATCCGGCGCCGCCGCGCATCATCTCCTCGAGGTCGAGCCCGTTCGAGTAGAACTTGCCGGTGCCGATGGTGACGAGGGCCGCCGGCGCGCTCGCCTGCTCGACGGTGTCGAGCGCGGTGTCCAGCGCGTCCATCAGGGCCGGGGTGAATCGGTTCTCTCCAGCGTCGAGCCGGAGGACGAAGACGTCGCCGTCACGGGAGCAATCCAGCATGGGGGCTCGCTATACGCGGGCGCCGGCTGACGCCAGGCGGGGTTGTGCCGCCGGCTCCGAGTGGCGAGAAGGTGCCATGGCGGAATGGCAGGGTGAGGAATACCGCGACGTCTCGCAGCTGCAGCAGTGGCTCGCCGACGAGAGCCTCGCATCGCTCGTCGTCGACGGCTCCGAGCACGTCCTCGACGTCGGCTGCGGTGACGGCCGCATCACGGCGGAGATCGCGGCGCGGGTCGCTGCCGGCACCGTCCTCGGCGTCGATCCGTCGCACGACATGATCGACGTCGCGCGTCGCACGCACGCCGCCGGGAACCTGACCTTCGCGGTCGGCGACGCGCGGACGCTGGCGTACCGCGCCACCTTCGATCTCGTCGTGTCGTTCAATGCGCTCCATTGGGTGCACGAGCAGGAGGCGGCGTTGCGGTCCATCCACACGGCGCTGCGTCCGCGTGGACGGGCCTGGTTGCAGCTGGTGTCGCGAGGGGAACGGGAGCCGCTCGAGGACGTGGTCGAGGAGGTCTGCACGCAGCCGCGATGGGCGGCATCGTTCGTCGGCCACCGTCCGCCGCACGTCCACTTTCGGCCCGAGGAGTACCGCGCGCTCGCGGAGCAGGCGGGGTTCCGCGTCGCGCAGCTCGACGTCATCCAGCGCGCCTGGGACTTCGGCAGCCGCGCCGCGTTCGCGCGCTGGGCCCACGCCACGTTCATCGCCTGGACGAGCGCCGTCCCGACGGAGCGTCGCGATGACTTCATCGGCGACGTGCTGGATCGTTACGGGGCCGACGTCTTCACCTTCTACCAACTGAAGACGTTGCTCCGACGCGACGACCTGGGCTAACGGACGGCATGATTCATCGGACGTGTGCCGTCGCGATCGCTCTTCTCGTCGCCGGCGCATGCCCGGCCCTGGCCGAGCTGCCGGGTGATCCCGACCCCACCTTCAACGGCGGCCAACCGATGCTGGTCGACTTCGCGCGCACCGTCCCGCGCTCGACGTTCCTGAACGCGGTCACCTTCGACGCGGAGGGGCGTTTGATGGTCGCCGGCATCGCGACCGACGAGAGCGGCCGGTCCGCCGCCGTGATCGCGCGGCTCGGCGCAGATGGCGCCGTCGATGCGTCCTTCGGAACCGGTGGCGCGACGGTCGTCCAGCTCGGGCTCGGCATGGGCATGTTCGCGCCAGGATCCCGTGCGACCGCCATCGGGCCGCGTCCCGACGGCGCCGGCTGGCTGATCGCGGGCGGGGCGACGGGAGCGGACGAGCGCAGCGCCACGATGGCGGCGGCGTTCGATCCCAACGGCAACCTCGACATCGGCTACGGCAACGGCGGCTCGATCCGACCGCAGCCGGGTGACGGCACGCAGGATGCGCTGGCCGAGTACGGCGCGATCGGCGCGGACGGGTCGGCCTACATCGTCTCCAGCGTCAGCACCCTGGTCAGTGGAGCGAATCGCAAGCTCGGCGTCTCGAAGGTGACGTCGGAGGGCCTCCTCGCCACGGGGTTCGGCAACCTGCCGGCGCAGGCCTCCTACGTGAACTCGTTCTCCGAGATCGTCGATCCGTCGACGACCGGCACCGGCGTGACCATCACGCCCGACGGTGTCCTCGTGGCCGCATACACGTGGGATGCGGAGAGTCGCCCGCAGTTCCTCCTCGTCCGCCTGACGACGGCCGGCGTGCTCGACTCGACCTTCGGTGGGGGTAGCGGCTACTTCCGCGATCAGGTGGCCGACCCCGCCGCGATGCCCCGCGATTCGCAGGCACGGACCGCTGCCGTCGGGCCGGACGACGAGATCTACGTCGCGGGTTCCGCCGACGACGGTGACGGCCGCTTCGCGATCGCGGTCACGCGGCTCACGCCCGGCGGGCTGCTCGACGGCACCTTCGCCGTCGGCGGCACGCGTCGCGTGCAGATGGGAACCGGTGACGACGCCTTCTCGACCGTCTCCGAGGTGCTGGTGCAGGGCGATGGGCGCGTCGTCGTCGTGGGGAACTCGAACATCGGGGGGGGCATCTCCGAGGGCATCGTCATGCGGCTCGACACCGAGGGCGACCTCGATCCGACGTTCGGGACCAACGGCATCGTGCGCCTGCCATATGGTGACGACACGTTCGCGGGTCGGTCTGCGCTCAGCCCGGACGGGCAGTCCGTCGTCATCGCGGGAGTGACGAGCACGGGTTCGGACTCGAAGGGATTCGTCGCGCGCATCCTGCTCGAGCCGTACACGGCGCCGACCACCACCACGACGACGCTGCCCTTCGATGCCTGCGCCGCGGCGCCGTCGCTGGCTGGTGTGCGCTGCCGACTCGCCGCGTTCGCGCTCGTCCTCGACGCGGCCACCGCGCCGGGCAAGCTCGAGACGAAGCTCGGTCGCACGCGGTCGCGAGCCGACGCCCGCCTGGGTGCCGCCGAGTCGGCGAGCGGCAAGGCGCTGCGACGCAAGCTCAAGAAGTCCCTGGCACAGCTTCGCAAGCTCGGCAAGCAGCTCGCGTCGAAGGCCGCGGTGCGGGACATCGAGCCCGGCACGCGCGCCGCGCTGATCGCGCAGCTGACGGCGCTGATGGACGAGCTCGGCGCGCTGGTCGCCGCCGCCTAGCCGTTACTCGCCCTCGCCGCGCCGCGCGAAGAGCAACAGCGAGCGCGCCGTCACGCCGTAGGCGTCGCCCACCTTGAACCGGGCCTCGTCGAGGTCGGGGTCGTTGGTGTCGAGGAGCCGCTGCCAGCCGCCGGCGTCGGGACACTCGGGCAGCGTGAACTGCACCAGATCGTGGTGCGCGTTCAGCACGAGGAGCAGCGTGGCGTCCTCGGCGCGCTTCTTGATCGCGGTCGCCTTGGCGCGACCGTCCATCAGCATGCCGAAGCAGCGCATGTTGCCGTCGGCCCAGTTCTCGGCGGTGAGCTCGGTGCCGTTGGCGTTGATCCAGGTGACGTCCTTGACGTCGAGCTCCTCGTCGTAGGCGCCGGTGAGGAAGCGACTGCGTCGCAGGATCGGATACTGATGCCGCAGCCAGGTGAGCCGTTGCACGAACCGGATCTGCGCCTGCGCCGCCTCGTCGTGGTTCCAGTCGAGCCAGCTGATGGCGTTGTCCTGGCAGTAGGCGTTGTTGTTGCCTTGCTGTGTACGACCGAACTCGTCGCCGGCGGTGAGCATCGGGGTGCCGTGGCTCAGGAGCAGCGTGGCGAGGAAGTTGCGCATCTGTCGCTGGCGCAGGGCGATGATCGCCGCGTCGTCGGTGGGGCCTTCGGCGCCGGAGTTCCACGAGCGGTTGTCGGACGTGCCGTCCTTGCCGTCCTCGCCGTTCGCCGCGTTGCGCTTGTCGTTGTACGAGACGAGGTCGTGCAGCGTGAAGCCGTCGTGGGCGGTGATGAAGTTCACGGAATCCCACGGACGTCGGCCGCGGCGGTCGAACACGTCGCCCGATGCACAGAGCCGCGGTGCGAGCTCGCTCGCCGTCGCCTCGCCCTTCCAGAAGTCGCGCACGGTGTCGCGGAACTTGTCGTTCCATTCCGCCCATCCCGGGGGGAAGCCGCCCACCTGATAGCCGCCGGGACCGCAGTCCCACGGCTCGGCGATGAGCTTCACGCTGTTCAGCACCGGATCCTGGCCGACGGCCTTCAGGAAGCCGCTCTGCTGGTCGAAGCCGTCGGGCTCGCGCGCCAGGATGGTGCCGAGGTCGAAGCGGAAGCCGTCGACGTGCATCTCGGAGACCCAGTAGCGCAGGCTGTCGGTGACCATCTGGATGACGCGCGGATGGGTCAGGTTGACGGTGTTCCCGGTGCCGGTGTCGTTGATGTAGTAGCGCGGCGTCTTCGGCAGCAGACGATAGTAGCTGGAGTTGTCGAGTCCCTTGAACGACAGCGTCGGCCCGCGCTCGTTGCCCTCGGCGGTGTGGTTGTAGACGACGTCGAGCACCACCTCGAGGCCGGCGTGGTGGAAGCACGACACCATTTCCTTGAATTCGCGCAGGCTGTTGGCGACGTCGGCGGCGTAGCGCGGGTCGGGCGCGAAGAAGCCGATGCTGTTGTAGCCCCAGTAGTTCGTGAGCTTCTTGTCGAGCAGATAGCTGTCGTTGATGAAGGTGTGGATCGGCAGCAGCTCGACCGTCGTCACGCCGAGCGACTTGATGTAGTCGGCGACGGCCTTCGTGCCGAAGCCGGCGTAGGTGCCGCGCAGATTCTCGGCCACGCCGGGATGCTGCATCGTGACGCCGCGGACGTGCGCCTCGTAGACGATGGTGTGATCCCACGGCACCGCGCTGCGACCGGGCTCACCGTCCCAGTCGAAGTTCGGATCGACGACGACGCACTTCGGAACGAACGGCGCGCTGTCGCGGTCGTCGAAGGTGAGGTCGTCGCCGGACTCCATCTTGTAGCCGAAGACGGCGGGGTCCCACGTCAGACTGCCTGCGTGCGCGCGCGCGTAGGGGTCGAGCAGGAGCTTGTGCGCGTTGAAGCGGTGACCGGCGTCGGGCTCGTAGGGGCCGTCGACGCGGTAGCCGTAGAACTGGCCGGGTCCGACGTCGGGCACGTACCCGTGCCACACCTCATTCGTGTACTCGGGCAGCTCGATGCGCTCGATCTCCTTCTGCCCGCTGGAGTCGAACAGGCAGAGGGTGACCTTGGTGGCGTTCGCGGAAAAGAGCGCGAAGTTGACGCCGCTGCCGTCCCAGGTGGCACCGCGCGGGTTGGGGAGACCTTCGCGAACCTGCCGCTTCGCCATAGGGCGTCATGTGTATCGGGGGAGCGGCGCGGCGCAATCCCTGTGTGCGTGGGGACGGTGGTGGGTCTGAGTGGGTTCGCCGCTGGCAGGCCGGCGGCGCTTGGATGGTCGTTGCAGAGGTCTCCGCCATCTTCGCTAGACGTCGCTCGGCCAAACAGGTGGCTGTTCGTCAGGTATGTTCCTGCAAAAGGCTTGACAGGTCCTGGCACGACGCATTCTCGCCATTCGAGTCGACCACCAGACGCCGCCTGCCGCGCCCGCACGTCGCCGCTGGGGTGCGCGAACCGTCATCGACGACGCGCGCGCTCGACGCGCCGCACCACGCTCGTCGCGTGCGACCCCGCGAGCCCGAAAACCCCGATGGTACAATGAGTTCATGACCAACGCCGATCGCGAACACCTCGCCGACGAGATCGCGGAGCTCGCCGCACACCTCGACGCCGCCACGCATCGCTTCCTCACCCTCATCGGCGACTTCGACGAATCCGATGGCTGGGGCGATCAGGGCGCGCTCAGCTGCGCGCACTGGCTTTCGTGGCGCGTCGGCCTCGACCTCGGCGCGGCCCGGGAGCACGTGCGCGTTGCACGAGCACTTCGTTCTCTCCCACAGACCGACGAGGCACTGCGGCTCGGCCAGGTCAGCTACTCGAAGGTCCGCGCCCTGACGCGGGTCGCCTCGCCCGAAAACGAGGGAACGCTACTCGCCATGGCGCGCTCGTCGACCGCCTCACACCTCGAGCGAATCTGTCGCGGCTACCGCTCGGCGCTGCGCGACGCGACGGGCGAACATCCCGACGACGAGCTCGACGCACGATGGGTGCGGGAGCGCGACACCGAGACGGGGTTCGTGCGGTTCGACGTGCAGCTCCGCCCCGAGGAGGCGGCAGTCGTGCGGCGCGCACTCGAGGTCGCAATGTCGCGTTCGTTCACGTCGGGAGACGTTTCCGCGGGAACGCGGCCCGCGGGTCTGAAACGGGCCGATGCGCTGGTGGCCGTTGCCGAGTCGTTCCTCAGCGGATCGACGGAGGCTGGCCCGCCGGTCGAGGTGGTCGTTCATGTCGATGCTGGCGGGGATGCTGGCGGGACACTGGACGACGGCACGGTCCTATCGCCTGCCACCACGGAACGATTCACGTGCGATGCGGCGGTCGTGGAGGTGGTCGAAGATTCCCGCGGGAACGTCCTCGACGCCGGACGACGCCGACGTACCATTCCGACGTTGCTTCGCCGCGCGCTCCGTCTGCGCGATCGCGGCTGTCGCTTCCCCGGCTGCACCAACCGTCTGGTCGACGGGCATCACGTGGTGCCGTGGTCGCGCGGCGGGGCCACGGCGCTCGCGAACCTGTGCTCGCTCTGCCGCCGCCACCACACGTACGTGCACGAGATGGGGGTGCGGATCGTGTCCGAGGTCGACGGCACGTTCCGGTTCGTGCGCCGCGACGGCAATGAGCTGTTGGTCCAGGGCACACCACCGCCGCTGGGCCCCGATCCGGTCGACATGCTGCGCGCGCGACATCGTGCGGACGGCCTCGCGATCGACCCCACGACGAACTTCCCGAACTGGGACGGACGGGCGCCCGACTACGGCCTCGTGGTGTGGTCGCTGATGGGTAGTGAATCATTTTGAACCTCGGGAGCTAGCTTCCCGCCCTAGAGTCTCTTTCCGGATCCGCCATCCCAACCCGCGCCAAGACGCCGACCCCAAGGAACGATCCCGCGATGTGACCAGATCGCGCGGGCCGTCATGGATCACATCAAGCAGACTGCCGAGGAGAACCCCGGCAAGAAACCTGCTCGCCGGGGCCATCCCGCGCGCTGAGGAGACGCTCTTCGCGGTGCACGGCATGGCGTCGAAGATGCTGCTGTCGAGCGACGTGGAGTTAGTCTCTCTAGTGGAGCGGATGGCCAGCGGTGCCTAAAGGCTCTCTGGCATCTAGCCGGCTCAACTAGTACGCCCTGAGCGAAGTGGACGAGGACGACGGCTGCCCCACAGAGGGAGAACCCGATGCCCCGGCGCCCGTGCTTAGCGCCGGCCTAGATGCCGGGGAAAATCCCGCAGGTACCGACGGCAAGAAGCACAAGCGGAAAAATGATCCTGGGCGCCGCGGGCGCTTCAAGCGCGCCAACCTGGCGCTGGCAAGCGCCATCGCCTTGGCGACCATCGCTCAGGGCTTCTTTGCCAGTCGTCAGTACGACTCGATGCAGGCCGCTTTGCGCGAGACCAGGGAGAGCAATCAACTCACGCGCTGGAATGTGGAAACGACGCTGCGGCCCTGGATCATGGTGGATCAATGGACCTGGCTCGGCACCAACCCCGAAACGCCAATTCCGCCTGCTCCCCTGGTTGGTGAGGACATCGTCGCGGTGCAGGTCGCGGTACGCAATACGGGCCAGCTGCCTGGAGTAAAGATGTACGGATCGATCAATGCCACGACCCTACCTGTAGGTGAACGGTTCCCCGACTCGCCCACGTATCCGCCTTGGAGGAATCCCGGAAGCATCGCGAGCATCGCGCCCAACCAAGTGACGTCGTGGGCGGTCAACGTTCGCGATCTTCCGCTTGCAGAGGTTGGGGCGGAGCGACGCATGCTCTACGTGTACGGCTATTTGATCTACTGGGATCAGTTCTGGGTACAGCGGGGCTTGGTGTTCTGCGGCATGTGGGGCAGTGGCACCCCTGGGGGCTGGACGCAGTGCCCAACTTACAACCTCCCCTGGTAGCAGAAGCTAGTGCGGCGAACGGCCCTGCCATTGCCGAATTCAAAATGAGTTGCTACCCGCTGATGCCGTCGGAAGCCTGATCCCACCGCCAGTGGTTTACGCGACTCTTCGTCCAGGCTACCGGACCTCATGCCCTACGGTGTGCTCGTCGAACGGACCGTCCCGCTCTCCCGCGCCGAGTTCTTCGCTCGCCTCGCCGACTTCGGCGGCATCGGCAAGTTCATGGGCGCCGACGTCGATGGCGTCGAGATGCGGGGCGAGGGCATCGGCGCCGTCCGTTCCGTCCGCGTGAAGGGCGTGCCCGGCGCGCTCGAGGAGCGCCTCGAGGCGATGGTCGACGGCCGGCTGCTGTCGTACTCGATCGTCAACGAGACGACGCTGCCGATCGAGCACTACCACGCCGTCGTCGAGCTGGCGGACGCGTCGGACGGCGGGTGCGTCGTGCGATGGGGGAGCAACTTCGTCGCGAAGGGCGCGCCGCTGGAGTCGGTGCAGCGCATGCTGACGGGACTCTACGGGCGGTTGATCGACGGGATCGTGAAGGGCGGGTGACCCCAACGCACCGCACCATCCAGGTTGCTGCCCCAAACCAACCCCGATAAGTTCGCCCTCGTGACCGGGGACCAGATTCGCCAGACCTTTCTCGACTTCTTCCGCGAGCGGGGGCACACGATCCTGCCGTCCGCGCCCATCATTCCGGCTGGCGATCCGAGCCTGCTCTTCACCAACGCCGGGATGGTGCCCTTCAAGCAGGTGTTTCTCGGCAACGAGACCCGTCCCTACGTGCGGGCGGCGGACAGCCAGACGTGTCTCCGCATCAGCGGGAAGCACAACGATCTCGAGCAGGTGGGGCGCGACACCTACCACCACACGCTGTTCGAGATGCTCGGCAACTGGTCGTTCGGCGACTACTTCAAGCGCGACGCCATCCAGTGGGCCTGGGAGCTCCTGACCGACGTCTGGAAGCTGCCCAAGGACAAGCTCTGGGCCACCGTCTACACCACCGACGACGAAGCCGAGACGCTCTGGAAGGAGCTCACCGACATCGGCCACGAACGCGTCCAGCGGTTCGAGGACGAGAACTTCTGGGAGATGGGCGACACCGGCCCCTGCGGCCCGTGCTCGGAGATACACCTCGATCGCGGACCCGACGCCTGCGACCACAAGGGCAAGCCACACCGCTGCCAGGTGAACGGCGACTGCGCACGCTACCTCGAGATCTGGAACCTGGTCTTCATCCAGAACAACCGCGAGGCCTCTGGCGAGCTCACCGACCTGCCCGCGAAGCACGTCGACACCGGCATGGGCTTCGAGCGCATCGCCGCCGTGCTGCAGGGCGTGGCGGGCAACTACGACATCGACATCTTCCGCACCATCATCGCGTCGGCGGAGAAGCTCTCGGGCAAGCCGTACGCGAACAACGAGAAGGACGACGTCTCGCTGCGCGTGATCGCCGATCACTCGCGCGCCGTCACCTTCCTCGTCGCCGAAGGCGTCGTGCCGCAGAACGAGGGCCGCGGCTACGTGCTGCGACGGCTGCTCCGTCGCGCCGCGCGGCACGGCAAGCTGCTCGGCATGGACGAGCCGTTCCTGCACGAGGTGGTCGGCGCCGTCGTCAAGAGCATGGGCGACGCGTATCCGCAGATCGCCCTGGCGCATGCGCGCATCGCCGAGGTGGTGCGACTCGAAGAAGAGCGCTTCGCCGCCACGCTCGACCGCGGCCTGGCACTGCTTGCCAGCGAGGTCGAGACGGCGCGGACGGAGCGCCGCACCGTGCTCACCGGCGATGTCGCCTTCAAGCTGTCGGACACCTTCGGTTTCCCGCTCGACCTCACCGAGGACATCCTCGCCGGCGAGGGCATGACGGTCGACCACGCCGGCTACGACAAAGCGATGGACGTGCAGCGCACGCGCGCCCGCGGCGCGCAGCGCTTCGCCGACGCCACCAGCACGGCCGAGCTGTCCTCGGGAACCGTCGCCACGCGCTTCGTCGGCGACCGCGTCGGCGCCTGGGAGTCGACGGTCCTGGCACTCCTCGTCGACGGCAAGGAGACGCGCGGCCCCGTGCGCGAAGGTACCGCGGTCGATGTCGTCACTGCCGAGACCCCCTTCTACGCCGAGTCCGGCGGGCAGGCGGGCGACCACGGCGTCATCGTCACCGATGCGGGTACGCGCATCGAGGTGCTCGACACGGTGAAAATCGCGCCCAACGTCGTCGGCCATCGCGGCATCGTGCGGCAGGGCGCCATCGCGGTGGACGACGACGTCCGCCTCGAGATCGACGCTGCGCGGCGCGAGGCCTCGCGCCTCAACCACTCGGCCACGCACCTGATGCACGCGGCACTCCGCCAGCGTCTCGGCGCGCACGTGAAGCAGGCCGGGTCGCTCGTCAGCGCCGACCGCCTGCGCTTCGACTTCAACCACAACAAGCCGATGACGGCCGACGAGCTGCAGGCGGTCGAGGACGAGGTCAACGCCGAGGTGCGCGCGAACGCGCCCGTCACCACCGAGGAGATGTCCTACGACGACGCCATCAAGGCGGGCGCGCTGGCCTTCTTCGGCGACAAGTACGGCGATCGCGTTCGTGTCGTGCGCATGGGCGACTTCTCGGTCGAGCTGTGCGGCGGTACGCACGTCGAGCGCACCGGCGACATCGGCGTCTTCAAGGTACGCGCGGAGGGTGGCGTGGCCTCGGGCGTGCGTCGCCTCGAAGCGGCGACGGGCGAGGGCGCGCTGAGCTTCATCCGCCAGCGTGAAGCCACGCTGCGCGAGATCAGCGTGCTGCTTCGCGGGCCCGAAGACGAAGCGGCGGGCAAGCTCGAGAAGCTGCTCGCGCAGCAGCGCGAGCTCGAGAAACGCATCACCGAGCTCCAGGGCAAGCTCGCCGGCGGCGCGTCGCGCGACGTCATGGCCGACGCCCGCACCATCGACGGCGTCACGGTGCTCGCAACACGGGTCGAAGGGCTCGACGATAAAGGGCTGCGCGAAATGGCGGACAAGTTGCGCGATCGCATCAAGTCGGGCGTCGTGGTGCTGGGCGCGGCGCAGGGCGATCGCGCCCTGCTGCTGGCGGCCGTCACGAAGGACCTCACCGGACGGTTCCACGCCGGCAACATCATCAAGCACCTCGCCCCCATGGTCGGCGGCGGCGGCGGCGGACGACCCGATTTCGCGCAGGCCGGTGGTAAAGACCCCGGTCGCATCGATGCCGCGCTCGCGGCGGCCTACGAGCTCCTCGGCGCGAGGAGCGCCACCTCCGCTTGACCCAGACCGCGCTCGGTCCGCCGGCCCTCCAGTTCGGGAACACCACGCTGTTCCGCGAGCTCCTCGGCCAGCACGACGAGCACGTGAAGGTCCTCGAGCGCATCCTCAAGGTGCGCATCGACGTCGGCGAGAACACACTCACCGTCGGCGGTGATCCCGTCGCCGCCGAGCTGGCGAGTCGCGTCCTGACGCAGCTCTACGGCCTGCTCGAGCAGGGCTACCCGATCTTCGCGTCCGACGTCGACTACGCGCTACGCATCCTGTCGAGCGATCGCAACGCGCGGCTGCGCGACATCTTCCTCGACACCGTCTTCATCTCGGCGCACAAGCGCACCATCACGCCGAAGAGCGTCGTGCAGAAGGCGTACATCGACGCCATCCGCAACTTCGACATCGTCTTCGGCATCGGTCCGGCCGGCACCGGCAAGACGTACCTCGCCATGGCGATGGGTATCGCCGAGCTGATGAAGAACACCTTCAGCCGCATCGTGCTGACGCGGCCGGCGGTGGAGGCGGGCGAGAAGCTCGGTTTCCTGCCGGGCGACCTCGCCGAGAAGGTGAACCCGTACCTCCGCCCGCTCTACGATGCGCTGCACGACATGGTCGACTTCGACCGCGCGCGGAAACTGGTGGAGCGCGGCACCATCGAGGTGGCGCCGCTCGCGTTCATGCGTGGCCGCACGCTGAACGATTCGTTCGTCATCCTCGACGAGGCGCAGAACACCACCACCGAGCAGATGAAGATGTTCCTGACGCGGCTCGGCTATGGCTCGAAGGCCATCATCACCGGCGACGTCACCCAGACCGACCTTCCCGCCGGCAAGCCCTCGGGGCTCAAGGAGGCGCAGCACGTGCTGCGCGGCATCACCGGCATCAGCTTCGTGACGTTCAGCGAGCGCGACGTCGTGCGGCATCCCCTGGTTCAGGAGATCATCACCGCCTACGACCGCAACTGATGGACGTCGTCGTGTCCATGCGCGGCCGGCGCGTGCCCACCCTGGCGGTGCGACTGCGACGGAGCGCCCGTCGCGTGCTCGAGGCGCTGCGCCTGCCCGACGCCGAGCTGTCACTGCTGCTCGTGTCCGATCCCGTCATGCGCACGCTGAACCGCGACTGGCGCGGCCGCGACCGCCCCACCGACGTGCTGTCGTTCGCGCAGCGCGAAGGCGAGGGCGGAGCACCGGGCGACCTGCTCGGCGACGTCGTCATCTCGGTCGACACCGCGCGCCGGCAGGCCGAGGAGCGCGGCGAGTCGCTCGCGCACGAGAGCGAACGGCTCCTGATCCACGGCGTGCTGCACCTGCTCGGATACGACCACGAGGTGTCGCCGCAGGAGGCGCGTCGCATGCAGCGTCGCGAGCAGGCCCTGGCGCGACGGCTCTGGGAGTAGACGGGCATGGGGCTGGCGGTGGGGGCGAACGGCGTGACCGCGGTGGCAGAGGTGGTGGAGCCACCCCGCTGGTGGCGTGTCGTTCTCGCGCTGGTGAGCGGCCTCGCGCTCGCCGCCGCGTTTCCGACCGTCGACCTGACGCCGCTCGCGTGGGTGGGGCTGGTGCCGTTGTTGATGGCCATCCGGACGCGCGGACCGCGCGCCGCGTTCGGCCTCGGCTGGCTCACCGGGCTGACGTTCTGGATGGCCACCTGCTACTGGATCGTCGAGACCATCCGTCACTACACGGCGGTGCCGGCGCCGATAGCGATCGGCGTGCTGCTGCTCATGTGCAGCGTGCTCGCCTGCTACCACGGCGCGTTCGCCGCCGGTCTGCGCTGGATGGAGGATCGTGGTCTCCCCGTCGTGTGGCTGGCGCCGGCGCTGTGGGTGACGCTCGAGTGGCTGCGCAGCTGGTTCTTCATCGGCTTCCCGTGGGCGGCGCTCGGCTACTCGCAGTGGCGATTCCACGACCTCGTGCAGATGGCCGAGGTGACCGGCGTCTACGGCGTGTCGGCGGCGCTCGTCTTCTTCAACGTCGTCGCCACCGGCGTGCTGCGCGAGCGCGGACGAGGTGCACGTCGCATGCTGCCGGCGATGATCGTGGTGACGATCGTCGTCGCAGGTCTGCCCATGCTCGGCCGATGGCGCGCCGCGAGCATCGCCTCGATGCCGGCCGTCGGCACGCTGCGTATCGGTCTGACGCAGGGGAACATTGAGCAGGATCGGAAGTGGGATCCGTCGTTCCAGGGCGAGACCATGGCGCGCTACCGCGAGCTGACGCTGGCGGCGGCGCGCGCGGGTGCACAGCTCGTGGCGTGGCCGGAGACGGCGGCGCCGTTCTTCTTCCAGCAAGCGGGCCCGCTGCGTGACGACATGCTCGACATCGCGCACGAGGCGGGCGTGCCCATCGTCTTCGGCAGCCCGGCGTACCGCCAGACCGTCGACGGTCGCATCGAGCAGCTGAACCGCGCCTACCTGCTCATGCCCGACGGCCGCGAGCGCGGCACGTACGACAAGATCGAGCTGGTGCCGTTCGGCGAGTACGTGCCGTTCGCGCGCGTGCTGTTCTTCGTCTCGCAGATGGTGACCACGGCGGTGGGGCAGATCGGCGCCGGTATCTCGCACACCGTGTTCGACCTGACGCAGGGGAAGTTCGGTGTGCTCGTCTGCTACGAGGGCATCTTCCCGGCCCTGACGCGTACCTTCATCGCCGGCGGCGCCGACTTCCTCGTCAACGTGACCAACGACGCCTGGTACGGTCAGACGTCGGCGCCCTACCAGCACCTGATCCAGGGCACGTTCCGCGCCATCGAGAACCGCGTCCCGATGGTGCGCGCCGCCAACACCGGCATCAGCGCCGTCATCGATGCCGACGGCCGCATCCGGTGGCAGGGCCCGCTCTTCGAGGAGCTCTGGCACGTCGACGACGTGTCGTGGACGGGCGTGCGCACGTTCTACACGCAGTACGGCGATGTGTTCGTCTACCTGTGCGCGGCGGTGACGGCGATGGCGATCGGCGTCGGGCTCATGCGGCGCGTGCAGTAGCGCCGACGCCCTCAGTCCTCGCCCGCGCGACGCACGCGGTAGCGCAGCTCGACGGGATCATCGGCCGGCGCCTTCTCCGGTTGCGTCTCGCCGCCGCGATCGAGGTGGGCGGCATGCTGCCAGTCCCCGAGGGACGGCGTCGACGACGGGTCGCGCGACAGCCCCAGCCGGAACAGGCGCACCGGCTCGCCGGGTACCGTCACCACCAGCAGCCGCGACGTCGTCTTGAAGTCGAGGGAGACGACGCCGGCGATCACCTGCTGCCCGCCGTCGACGGGTGGCCATGGGGTGGTCACCAGGGCCGGGCCCACGTTGTGGTCCGTGTGCAGCTCGACGCCGACGTCGGTGTCGGCCGGCAGCATGGCGGACGGGAACCGCAGCTCGAACTCGAGCGACGGGGGCGCCTCGTTCGAGTAGGTCGGGACCGTCCACAGTCGGACCGCGATGCCGGCGCCCACGATGGCGACGAGGGCCGCCAGGACGCCGGCCACACCGCCGAGCGAGCCCCGTCCCCGCCCGGCACGCAGCACCGCCCAGATGGTGGCGATCATGGCGACCAGGCCGCCGATGGGGCCGACGACCAGGAAGGCGAACATGCCGCGTCCGCCCTCGAAGTCGCTCATGCCGAACAGCCCGGCGATCCAACCAGCGGTGAATCCGGTGACGAAGTAACCGCCGACGGCGGCGACCAGACCCGCGAGGAGCGCTCCGATGTAGATCACGGAGGGCACCTTCGCAGGCCATGCGGGATGCCCGCAACGCGAGCCCCGCGGTGGTTGAAGCCTGGCCCAAAAGCCACTTATGTGTAGGATGCGGCCGCGCTACGGTCACGCACCGGTTCGACGGGGAGAACGACGATGGGACGTGCGACCACCATGCTCACCTCCAACGGCGAGATGACCCAGGTTCTCGCCGTGCTGACCGCCCTCAAGAAGGGCGACAGCTCGGTCCGGTTGCCGACCGAATGGACCGGCCTGGCAGGCAAGATCGCCGACGCCTTCAACGACGTCGTCGAGCTCAACGCGCGCATGGCGGAGGAGCTCGCCCTGCTGAGCCGCGTCGTCGGCAAGGAAGGCAAGCTCAAGCGACGCGGATCGCTGGGTGACGTGCGTGGGTTCTGGCTCGAGTCGATCGACAACGTCAACGGGCTCATCGACGACCTCGTCCATCCCACCAGCGAGACCGCGCGCGTGATCGGCGCCGTCGCGCAGGGCGACCTGTTGCAGACCATGGCCATCGAGGTGGACGACCGGCCGCTGCAGGGTGAGTTCCTCCGCACCGCCAAGACCATCAACAAGATGGTGGACCAGCTCGGCTCCTTCGCATCCGAGGTCACGCGCGTGGCGCGCGAGGTCGGCACCGAGGGCAAGCTCGGCGGCCAGGCGAAGGTGAAGGGCGTCGCCGGCACCTGGAAGGACTTGACCGACAGCGTGAACTCGATGGCCGGCAACCTGACGGGCCAGGTCCGCAACATCGCCGAGGTGACGACCGCCGTTGCCACCGGCGACCTGTCGAAGAAGATCACCGTCGACGTGAAGGGCGAGTTCCTCGAGCTCAAGAACACCATCAACACGATGGTGGATCAGCTCCGCTCCTTCGCGTCGGAAGTGACCCGCGTCGCCCGCGAGGTGGGCACCGAAGGCAAGCTCGGCGGCCAGGCGCGCGTCGAAGGCGTGTCGGGTACGTGGAAGGACCTCACCGACTCGGTGAATTCCATGGCGTCGAACCTGACGGGCCAGGTGCGCAACATCGCCGACGTCACCACCGCGGTCGCCACCGGCGACCTGTCGAAGAAGATCACCGTCGACGTGAAGGGCGAGATCCTCGAGCTGAAGAACACCATCAACACGATGGTGGATCAGCTGAGCTCGTTCGCCTCCGAGGTGACACGCGTGGCACGGGAAGTCGGCACCGAGGGCAAGCTCGGCGGCCAGGCCGACGTGCAGGGCGTGGCGGGTACGTGGAAGGATCTCACCGACTCGGTGAACTACATGGCGTCGAACCTGACCGGCCAGGTGCGCAACATCGCCGACGTCACCACCGCGGTCGCCACCGGCGACCTGTCGAAGAAGATCACCGTCGACGTGAAGGGCGAGATTCTCGAGCTCAAGAACACCATCAACACGATGGTGGACCAGCTGAGCTCGTTCGCCTCCGAGGTGACGCGTGTCGCGCGCGAGGTCGGCAGCGAAGGGCGTCTCGGCGGCCAGGCACGGGTCGAAGGCGTGTCGGGCACGTGGAAGGACCTCACCGACTCGGTGAACTCGATGGCCGGCAACCTGACGGGCCAGGTCCGCAACATCGCCGACGTCACCAAGGCCGTCGCCAGCGGCGACCTGTCGAAGAAGATCACCGTCGACGTGAAGGGCGAGATCCTCGAGCTCAAGAACACCGTCAACACGATGGTGGACCAGCTGAGCTCGTTCGCGTCCGAAGTGACGCGCGTTGCGCGCGAGGTGGGCACCGAGGGCAAGCTCGGCGGCCAGGCCGACGTGAAGGGCGTCGCCGGCACGTGGAAGGACCTCACCGACTCGGTGAACTTCATGGCGTCGAACTTGACCGCGCAGGTGCGCAACATCGCCGACGTGACGACGGCGGTGGCGACGGGCGACCTGTCGAAGAAGATCACCGTCGACGTGAAGGGGGAGATCCTCGAGCTCAAGAACACCATCAACACCATGGTGGACCAGCTCCGATCCTTCGCCGCCGAGGTGACGCGCATGGCGCGCGAGGTGGGCACCGAGGGCATCCTCGGCGGCCAGGCCGACGTGAAGGGCGTCGCCGGCACGTGGAAGGACCTGACCGACAGCGTGAACTCCATGGCCAGCAACCTGACGGGCCAGGTGCGCAACATCGCCGACGTCACGACGGCCGTCGCCAAGGGCGACCTGTCGAAGAAGATCACCGTCGACGTGAAGGGCGAGATCCTCCAGCTCAAGATCACCGTCAACACGATGGTGGATCAGCTGAGCTCGTTCGCGTCCGAGGTGACGCGGGTCGCGCGCGAGGTCGGTACCGAGGGCCGGTTGGGCGGCCAGGCGAAGGTCGAAGGCGTGTCGGGCACCTGGAAGGACCTCACCGACTCGGTGAACTCGATGGCCGGCAACCTGACGGCGCAGGTGCGCAACATCGCCGACGTCACGACGGCGGTCGCCACCGGCAACCTGTCGAAGAAGATCACCGTCGACGTGAAGGGCGAGATCCTGGAGCTCAAGAACACCATCAACACGATGGTGGATCAGCTGAGCTCGTTCGCCGCCGAGGTGACGCGCGTCGCGCGCGAGGTGGGCACCGAGGGCATCCTCGGCGGCCAGGCCGACGTGAAGGGCGTGTCGGGGACGTGGAAGGACTTGACCGACAGCGTGAACTTCATGGCCGGCAACCTGACCGGGCAGGTGCGCGGCATCGCGAAGGTCGTCACCGCGGTCGCCAACGGCGACCTGCAGCAGAAGCTCACCGTCGACGCGAAGGGCGAGATCGCGGCGCTCGCCGACACCATCAACGGCATGATCGACACCCTGGCGACGTTCGCCGATCAGGTGACGACCGTCGCGCGCGAGGTGGGCGTCGAAGGCAAGCTCGGCGGTCAGGCGAAGGTGCCCGGTGCCGCCGGTACGTGGAAGGGCCTCACCGAGAACGTGAACCAGCTCGCGGCGAACCTGACGACGCAGGTGCGCGCCATCGCCGAGGTGGCCACCGCCGTGACGCAGGGCGACCTGACGCGGTCGATCACGGTCGAGGCGCAGGGCGAGGTGGCGGCGCTGAAGGACACCACCAACGAGATGATCAGCAACCTGCGTGACACCACGCAGAAGAACACGCAGCAGGACTGGCTCAAGACGAACCTCGCCAAGTTCAGCCGCATGCTCCAGGGCCAGAAGGACCTGAACACGGTCGGTCGCCTGATCCTCTCGGAGCTGGCCCCCGTCGTCTCGGCGCAGCAGGCGCTCTTCTACGTGCTCGACGCCGCCAAGGACACGCCCACGCTGCGCCTGCTCGCGAGCTATGCCGCCGCCGACGGCACGCCGCGCCAGCTGCAGCTGGGGGAGGGGATCATCGGCCAGTGCGCCGCCGAGGCGAAGAAGATACTGCTCACCCAGGTGCCGCAGCAGTACGTGCACGTCTCGTCCGGGCTCGGGAAGGCCGCGCCGAAGAGCATCCTGGTGCTGCCGGTCGTGTTCGAGGGCCAGGTGCGCGGCGTGCTCGAGCTGGCCTCGTTCGATCGGTTCGACTTCACGCACCAGGCATTCCTCGATCAGCTCATGGAGAGCATCGGCATCGTCATCAACACCATCGAGGCCAATATGCGCACCGAGGATCTGCTGAAGCAGTCGCAGTCGCTGGCGCAGGAGCTCCAGAGCCGGCAGCAGGAGCTGCAGCAGACGAACCAGGAGCTGCAGGAAAAGGCACGCCTGCTCGCCCACCAGAACGAGGAGGTCGAGCGCAAGAATCAGGAGGTGGAGCAGGCGCGGCAGGCGCTGGAAGACAAGGCGAAGCAGCTCGCGCTGACGTCGAAGTACAAGTCGGAGTTCCTGGCCAACATGTCGCACGAGCTCCGGACGCCGCTGAACAGCCTGCTCATCCTGTCGGACCAGCTCTGCAAGAACCCGGAAGGCAACCTGCGGCCGAAGCAGATCGAGTTCTCGAAGACCATCCACTCGTCGGGCAACGATCTGCTGATGCTGATCAACGACATCCTCGACCTCTCCAAGATCGAGTCGGGGACGGTGGCGGTCGACATCAACGAGCTGTCGCTCGACGACCTGCACACCTACGTCGAGCGCACTTTCCGGCACGTCGCGGAGTCGAAGGGATTGGACTTCAGGATCATCCTCGATCCCCGCGTCTCCGCGTCGCTGTTCACCGACGCCAAGCGACTGCAGCAGATCATCAAGAACCTGCTCTCCAACGCGTTCAAGTTCACCCATCGCGGCGAGGTGACGCTGACGATCGCGCCGGCATCCGCGGGGTGGAGCCGCGACAACGAGGACCTGGAGCGTGCCACCGACGTCTTCGCCTTCTCGGTGTCGGACACGGGCATCGGCATCTCGTCCGACAAGCAGCAGATCATCTTCGAGGCCTTCCAGCAGGCCGACGGCAGCACCAACCGCAAGTACGGCGGCACCGGTCTCGGGTTGGCCATCAGCCGCGAGCTCGCTCGCCTGCTGCATGGGGAGATCGGCCTCGTCAGCACCCCCGGCAAGGGCAGCACGTTCTCGCTCTACCTCGCGCGGACCTTCGTGTCGGCTCGCACGCCACGCAAGCTCGTGCCCGGCGACGGGGCCATGGCGGGCACCGCCCTCGTCCACGCCATCGGGGAGCGCTTCGACTTCGACCTCCCCTCGGATGCGCCGTCATTCCCGTCGCGTCATCTGACCCTCGTTCCCCCGCCGCCTCCGGAGCCGCCCGTCCTGGTGAACGAGGCCGAGGACGATCGCGATCGGATCCGGCCGAGCGACCGGGTCCTGCTGATCGTCGAGAACGACCTGCAGTTCGCTCGCTTCCTCCTCGAGACGGCGCGCGAGCAGGGCTTCAAGGGGCTCGTGACGTCGCTCGGAGCCGCGGCGCTCATGCTCGCGCAGGAGCACCAGCCGTCGGCGATCACCCTCGACCTGGTGCTCCCAGACATCGCCGGCTGGCGGGTCCTCGAACGCCTCAAGAACGAGCTGGCAACGCGCCACATTCCGGTGTGCGTCGTGTCGACGGAGGAAGAGAGCGGCCGCGCCCTGCGGGCTGGTGCGCTGCGCTTCGTCCCGAAGCCCATGCAGAGCAAGGAGGTCCTCGACGACCTCCTGCGCGATCTGACGACGTTCATCGCCGAGCCGACGAAGCGGATACTGCTGGTCGGCCGCGATGTTCCCGAATTCGCATCGCTGCGGACGACGCTCGCGGCCGCGGACGTCGACGTGGTCCAGGTCGACGATGCGGCGGCGGCGCGCACGGTGCTGGCGCAGAGCCGCATCGAATGCCTCGTCGTGCACGCGGCGAGCGTGCGCCCCGACGGGTTGTCGAACGGCACCGGGTCGGCCGCGGCCGAGGGCATGGGCCTGCTGGTATATGGTGACGGCGGGCCCAGCAGCGACGCATGGGAGCGCCTTGGACGCCGCAACCATCGCATGCGACGCGTCCATTCGCCCGAACGCCTGCTCGATCAGGCGATGCTCGCGCTCCACCGCAAGGTCGAGACGCTTCCGGACGAGCAGCAGCGCGTGCTGCTCGACATCTACCAGTCGACGAAACCGCTGGCCGGCAAGCGGGTCCTCATCGTCGACGACGACATGCGCAACATCTTCGCCCTGTCGTCGGTGCTCGAGGATCACGCGATGAAGATCGTGTCGGCCGACAACGGCCGTGACGCGATCAATCTGGTGAGCAACCGGACCGACATCGACGTCGTGCTGATGGACATCATGATGCCGGAGATGGACGGCATGGAGACGATCCGCGAGATCCGCAAGATACCGGAGTGCAAGGGTTTGCCGATCATTGCCGTCACGGCGAAGGCCATGAAGGGCGATCGCGAACGCTGCATCGATGCCGGCGCATGGGACTATCTGTCGAAGCCCGTCGACACCGAGCAGATGCTCGCCGTGTTGCGCGCGTGGTTGCACCGTTGACGAGCAAGGTCATCCCCGCGCCGGTCGGCGCCGCGACGGGTGTCAGCGACGGTGAGAATCGACCGGCCGCCCCCACGCGCGCCAACATCCTGGTGGTCGACGACCACCCGGACAAACTGCTGGTGCTGCAGACGATCCTCGAGGACCTGCACGAGAACGTCGTGACCGTGCGGTCCGGCCGCGAAGCCTTGAAGAGCCTGCTCGAGGACGAGTTCGCGGTGATCCTGCTCGACGTCAAGATGCCCGAGATGGACGGCTTCGAAACCGCGAAGCTCATCCGCGGGCGCCGCCAGTTCGCGCATACGCCCATCATCTTCGTCACCGCCTACGAGGACGAGATGCGCACTGCCGAGGGCTACTCGCTCGGGGCCGTCGACTACATCCTGACGCCGATCGTCCCCGAGGTGCTGCGCAGCAAAGTCAGCGTCTTCGTCCAGCTCTTCCACCTGCGCAATCAGATCGAGCGCCAGGCCGACGAGCGGATCGCCTTGATGCGCGAGCAGGCGGCGCGCGAAGTGGCCGAGGCGTCGATCCGTCGTTCGGTCCTGCTGGCGGAAGCCAGTCGGGTGCTCAGCAGCTCACTCGACGTCGTGGCGACGGCGCAGGGCCTGACCCGCTTCGTCGTCCCCACCCTCGCGGAGATGTGCGCGCTGACGCTCGTCGACGAGTCCGGCGACGTGCGACGGACCGAGCTCGCCTGGGCTCGCGGTGGAGGGACCGGCCCCGTCGACCAGGTGTCCGCCGTGCGCGTGGCAGACGCCCCTCTCGCCGCCGGCATCGCCCGCGCACTGCAGACGGGCGAGACCGAGTGGATCGATCTGCCGATGCCGGAGGTCACCATCGAGGTCGAGCCGCTGCCCGTCCTGGAGCTGGGGTTCCCGCTACGGCACGCGACGATCTTCCCCTTGCACGCGAGGGGTCGCCGTCTCGGCGTCCTGGTCATGGGTTCGTCGACCAACTCGATGACGTCGGTCGATCGTGCGCTGGCGGCGGACCTGGCCGGCCGGACGGCCATCGCGCTCGACAATGCCATGCTCTACTCGAAGATCCAGGAGGCCGACCGGCGGAAGGACGAGTTCCTCGCCATGCTGGCCCATGAGCTGCGCAATCCCCTCGCGCCCATTCGCAACGCGCTCAGCGTGCTGCGGTTGTCCACGCCGCAGGAGGGCATCGCAAAGCGGAGCCAGGGCATCATCGATCGGCAGGTCGAGCAGCTCACACGCATCGTCGACGACCTGCTCGACGTCTCGCGTCTCACACACGGCAAGATCCGGCTGGAGCAGGTGGTGGTGGATCTCGCGCAGGTGCTCGACCGGGCGCTGGAGACGGTGCGGCCGTTGATCACCGATCGCCGGCACGTCCTGACGATGCACCTGCCCAACGCTCCGGTCCCCGTCTGCGGCGACCCGGTCCGGCTGGCGCAGGTGTTCTCGAACCTGCTCAGCAACGCGGCGAAGTACACCCCCGAGAACGGCCGCATCGTCGTCGACGTCCAGCACGACGGCGCGCAGGTGACGATCCGGGTGGCCGACGACGGTGGTGGCATCCCGGCCGACGTGCTGCCGCACGTCTTCGACCTCTTCACGCAGGGCAACCGCTCGCTCGCGCGTTCCGAGGGCGGCCTCGGGATCGGACTCACCGTGGTGCGAACGCTGCTCGAGAAGCATGGCGGATCCGTCGACGCACGGAGCGGTGGTGCCGGCCTCGGCAGCGAGTTCACGGTTCGGCTGCCGATGGCGACGACCAGAGTGCTGCCCCCGGTCGCGGTGGCCGACGGGCCGGAATCGCCCGAGGCGATCGACGGTATCCGCGTCCTGCTCGTCGACGACAATGCCGACGCCAACGAAGCGCTCGAAGCCTTGCTCGTCCTCGATGGACAGGACGTGCGTTGCGCCCTCGACGGTCAGACGGCACTGGCCATCGCCCGCGACTGGCAGCCGCACCTCGTGCTCTGTGATCTCGGTCTGCCCGGGATGGATGGCTACGAGGTGATCCGCGTCCTGCGCCAGCAAACGGGTGACGTCGTCCCGGTCGTGGCAGCGGTCACGGGATATGCGCGTGCCGAAGACAAGCTGCGCACGCGCGAGGCGGGGTTCGACCACCACCTCGCGAAGCCAGTCGCGCTGGAAGCGTTGCGCGATCTGCTCGCGTCGGTGCGTCGGAGCGAGAACGCCTACCGGCAGCGGTAGCTCGCGCCCTTCGGCGTGCACGACGAGAAGACGTGCGTGCCGCAGAGCCCCGTCGCACCAGCGGCCGGCGTCGCGCCGAGAACGAACGTCAATCGCACCGGCCCGACCGGCATCGGCAACCCGCCACCCCGAACCTGCAGGGTGAACGACACGCCGCGCCCGCGTGACCGGCGGTCCTTCAGCCGCAAGCGCCGCAGACCGCGGGCGCTACCCGGCGGGCAGGACGGCGGGGCGACGGCGCCCGAGCGATTGTCGTAGGTCGTTTTCTTCCAGCCGTCCTTCGCGTCGCAGCCGTTGCCCCTGGCGCCCGGCGGAATCGGCGACGTGGCGGCAGTGAGGTCGAGCAGCGCACCGTGCGCGCCCACGTCCTCGACGAGCAGCTGCAAGCCGCTGCTGGCGGGATCGAGCACCGGCGGCGCCCCCGCGCCGAGCATCACGCTGCCCGCGATCACGAGACGCTCGTCACCGGGAGTGCCGCCCGCCTTGGTGAGACGGAGCGTCATCCCCTGCATCGACGCGCCGCCCTGGCACAGCGGCGGCGGGAGCGTGGTGGTCGTCGTCGTTGACGGCGGGAGCGTGGTGCTCGACGACGACGTCGTCGACGTCGTGGTGGTAGACGTGGTGCTCGTCGTCGCCACCGTCGACGACGTGGTCGTCGCGACGGTGGTCGTCGTCGTGGTCACCGTCGTCGACGTCGAGGTGCTGGTCGTCGCCACGGTCGTGGTGGTGGTCGCCGCCACGGCGTCGCGCTCGACGGCGCCGATGTCGCACGCCGAGCCCGCAGGACGGACGTAGCCGCGCTGGTCGAGTGCCGTGCAGGTGGTGCCGCCGGTGCCTGGTGTCCCCGGATCGCCCGCGTCGAGCAGCGGACTGCCGGCATTGGGCATGCGCGTGCCGGTGGGACCGCCGTTGTTGCCGTACGTGCCGAGCGCCGGGTCGACGCCGGTCTGGTCGCCCATGCCGAGCGTCATGGTGCACCCGGTGGTGGTACGGAGCAGGTTGTGTCCCTGCGACGTGAGCGTCCCCTGGCAGTCCGACGGCACGAGCTTGGCGAGGTTGTCGGCGACGACGGTGTTGCGCAGCGTGACGGTGCCGCCGGTGCTGCAGTCGATACCGCCGCCGCTGTCGAAACCGGTGTCGTCGGTGTCGCTGATGTTTCCGGTGACGGTGACGTTGGCGAGCGTGATCGTGCCGCCGCCGGCCGTCCGGATGCCACCACCCTCGTTGGCGGCCTGGTTGCCGTGCACCGTGACGTTGGTGAGCGCCAGCGTGCAGAGCGCCGAGGTCGAGATGCCACCTGCCCAGGCACCCGAGGTGTTGAAGACGATGCTGCTGTCGTCGACGGACATCGTATCGGCGCAGTAGATCGCGCCGCCGCCGATGCCGCCGGCGGCGGCGGTGTTCTGGATGAAGGTCGCGCCGGCGATGGTCGTGGGCGCATCGGCGTAGATCGCGCCCCCGTCCTCGATCGTGTGGTTGTCGTAGAACGTGACGCCGTCGATCGTCAGGCTTCCGAGCGGGCTCTGGTAGATCGCGCCGCCGCGCTCGAGGGCACTGTTGCCGATGAAGGAGACCGTCTGAATGGTGGCGGTGCCGTGGTTCGCGATGGCGCCACCGTTGGTTCCGGAGGTGTTGGTGTCGAACGTGCTGCTGGAGATGTCGAGCACGGTGGTACCGATGCTGTAGATCGCGCCGCCGACCGCGCCGTCGGCGAGGTTGTGCTGGATCGTGCAGTTCTGGATCGTGAGCGCCTCGCGGTTCATCACGGCGCCGCCGGCCTGATTCGAGGTGGCGTTCTGCAGCGTCATGTTCTCGAGCCGCACGCTCGCCCCCGGACGAACCTCGAAGAAGCGATCGCTCGAGTAGCCCTCGAGAATGGTGCCGGTGCGGCTCGCGCCGACGACCTGTACGGTGCCGGTCAGGTCGAGGTCGCCGGTGGCGGCGGCGTTCTCGCTCGAGCCGACGACGGCCATCGCGTAGGTGCCGATCGGAACGCTGATCAGGTCGGCGCCCGACCCCGCCGGGCAGTTGTCGACGGCGGTGTCGGTGTTGGCGGCGATGACGGCTTCACGCAGCGAGCAGTCACCGTCGGTGGTGAGCTCGTCGACCGTCGTCGTCACCGGAATGGTCGTCGCCTGGGCCGCCGAGGCGAGCAGCAGGCAGAGAAGGAGGCGCAGACGACGGAGGCCTATGGAGGGCCTTATCGGCGGCGCACGCCGGCGCCTGTAGGTCAGAGTCCTGACACGGCGGCGTTCCCCGGGGACGTGGGGAACGCCGCCGACGAGCCGGTCAGCTCGACTGCATGGGTGCCTTCTGCGGGGTCTTCTTCGTCGTGTGGTGATGGTGCTTCTTGTGCGTCGCGGGCTTCTTGGTGGCGGCGACGGTCTGCGCGCGCATCGCCGCGGCCGCGGCGGGTGGCGGGGTGGCGGCGGCCAGGACCGTCATGCCGAGGACGAGCGCGGGAAGCAGCATCATGTGTCTGGGGGGGTACATGGTCGGGTTCCTCCTGGAGCATGTGCAGCAGCAACCCGCGTGCCCACGCCGGAGTGGCGTACCGTCTCGGTTCTTCTCCACGGCTGCGGCGTTGCGCCGTGACCGTTCGCCACGGTGGGTGCGGCGATCCGCCTCACTCGCGCGATCCGGGTGAGGGGGGTACGGTTGCGCAGGGGCTTCTCGTGCTCCGAACGCTTCGCTTCCAATTGCTCGGCATCGTCGTGGGGACGGTTCTCGTCGTCTTCGCCGGGTCACGTTGGGTCGACGCCCGACTCGCCGAGCGTACCCTCGACCACGACATCGAAGGCCGCGCGTTGAGCGCGCTGCGTACCGTCGACTTCTTCTGGGGACACACCGAGCCGCGCCTCCTGACCCACGTGCTCGACGTCCTGGTGCGCAGCAACGGACCCATCGTCGGCATCGAGGTGTTCGCACCGGCGGCGGGTCGTCTCGATCCGCTGCTCGGCACGACGCCCGATCACGCCCCGGAGCCCAGCGCTGCCGCACTCCAGTTGTTCTCCGACGCCGGCACCGGCCGCACCGTCGCCAGCGATCGCAGCGAGCACCTCTGGCACGTCGCCATGGCGGTGCGCCGCGCCGGACAGCTCGTCGGCATCGCGCAGGCCACGCTGTCACCGGACGACGTCATCGTGCTGCACGATCGCCTGCGCGCCATCGACCTCGGCGCACTCGGCCTGTCCGTCGCGCTCACCTCGATGGTGCTCGGGCTCTTCGTCGAGCGCCGGGTGACGCGTCCGGTGCGCCAGCTCGTCGGTGGCATGCGGCGCGCGGAGGCGGGCGAGCGCGGCGTGCAGGTGTCCGCGGGTGGAAGCGAGGAGTTCATCTTCCTGTCCGACGCCTTCAACCGCATGCTGGCGCGGCTCGAGCACCTGGCCGGCGATCTCGAGCACCGCGTGCAGCGGGCGACGCGCGACCTCGCCGATCGCAACCAGCAGCTCGCGGACACCAACGCGCGACTCTGGCGCGCCCAGCTCGACGTCGTGCGCGGCGAGCGCTTCGCCGCACTCGGCCAGATGGCCGCGACGATCGCCCACGAGCTCGGCACACCGCTCAACTCCGTCCTCGGCTACACGCAGCTGCTGCGCCGCGAGGACATGCCGCCGGCGCAGGCGGCGCGGCTCGCCATCGTCGAGTCGCAGGTGCAGCGCATGATCGAGACCATCCGCAGCGTCCTCGATCGCACCCGCGGCGCCCCGGCGCGCACCCCGGTGGCGCTCGGCGCGGTGGTGACCGAGACCCTCGCGTTGCTGGAGAGCCGGCTCGCCGAGCGCGGGCTGGAGGCGTCGAACGACACGGCGCCCGACCTGCCGGCCGTGCCCGGCGACCCGGTGGCGCTGCGTCAGGTCCTGCTGAACCTCCTGACCAACGCCATCGATGCGACCGCTCCGGGTGGTCACATCGCGGTGCACGCCGGATGGACCGACGACGGGTCCATCGAGCTGTCGGTGCGGGACACCGGCGTCGGGCTGGCCCCCGAGGACGTGCGACGCATCTTCGAGCCCTTCTACACGACGAAATCGCCGGAGCGGGGCAGCGGGCTCGGCCTCGCCATCGTCGATCATGTGACGCGGGCGCACGGTGGGCGCGTGCTGGTCGAGAGTCTGCCCGGTCGCGGTACCACGATGCGGGTGATCCTGCCGCTCGAGACCCAACGGAAGGCCCATTCATGACGCGCATCCTGGTTGCCGACGACGACGACGTCACCTGTCAGCTCCTCACCGAGGTGCTCGGCCGGGACGGGGCCACGGTGGTGGGCGAGACCGACCCGCGCCGTGCGCTCGCGCGCGCGAGCCGCGAGCCCATCGACCTGGCCCTTCTCGATCTGCGCATGCCCGAGAAGGATGGCCTGACGTTGCTGCGCGAGCTGCGCACGCGCATGCCGGCGCTGCCGGTGATCCTGATGACCGCGTTCGGCTCGGTGGACACCGCGGTGCAGGCCATCGCTGCCGGTGCCGTCGACTACGTCAGCAAGCCGATGAACGTCGAGGAGCTGCGCGCGACGGTGCGGCGCGCGCTCGGCCGTCGCCGCGAGGCTCAGGCGGCGCTGCCGCCCGCCGATGAGGGCCGCGATCGACTGGTCGGTCGCTCGCCGGCGATGGTGGACACGTATCGTACGATCGCCCGCGCCGCGCCGTCGCGCGCCACGGTGCTGCTCCTCGGCGAGAGCGGCACCGGCAAGGAGGTCGTGGCGCGGGCCATCCACGAGCACAGCCCGCGGGCGCGCGCGCGCTTCGTCGCCGTCGACTGCGGTGCGCTCACCGAGTCGCTGCTCGAGAGCGAGCTCTTCGGCCACGTGCGCGGCGCCTTCACCGGCGCCGTCACCGACGTCCCGGGGCTCTTCTGCGAGGCCGACGGCGGCACCATCTTCCTCGACGAGATCGGCGACGTGTCGCCGGTGGTGCAGGCGAAGCTGCTGCGGGTGCTGCAGGAGCATCAGGTGCGTCCCGTCGGCGGCGCCGGCTGGCGCACCGTCGACGTTCGCGTCATCGCCGCCACCAACCGCGACCTCGCCGCCGCCGTGCGCGCCGAGCGTTTCCGCGAGGACCTCTACTATCGCCTCAAGGTGGTGACGATCGAGATCCCACCGCTGCGCGAGCGACCGGAGGACGTGCCGTTGCTCGTCGACTTCCTGGTGCGGCGCGCCGCCACGGATTGCGGCAAGCCGGTGCACGGCGTGTCGGAGGCGGCGTTGGCGCTGCTGCGGGCCTATCCGTGGCCGGGCAACGTGCGCGAGCTGGCGCACGTGCTCGAGCGCGCCGTCGCGTTGGCCCGCCACGACGTCCTCGGCGCCGACGACCTGCCGGCGGAGCTGCACGGCGAGGCCCCGGAGTCACGTGCGGTGGTGCCGAACGGTCGGCCGACGCTGGCCGAGCTGAAGCAGCACTACGTGCTGCGCATCCTCGAGGACGAGCGCGGCAACATCAGTCGCACCGCGGTCGTGCTCGGCATCGACCGGCGGTCGTTGCACCGCATGCTGCAGCGTTGGGGCCGCGTCCCGCCCGGGCGGTTGCAGGCGTGACCGTGCCGGCGGAGGTCGGACGCCCGGGACCGAACGGCCGTCCATCGGGACACACCGTCCCGGTCCGTCGAGCGCGCGCCCCGCCGGACGTGGGTTTCGTCGTGGCACTGCTCTTGCCTCGATGCAGGGCATGGAGACACGACAGACCCTCCCACCCCACAGCTCGTTGCGACGCGCATTCATCGCGCTCGTCGCGGCGATCGCACTCTCGGGTCGCGCGCTCCCGGCGCACGCGCAACCACTCCGACGTGACCTGGCGAGCTACTTCATCTTCGCGCTCCGCAACGCCGACCTGAAGAACATCTCCGTGCAGGGGCCGTGCAACGTCGGCGTGAACTGCGCGCAGGCATCGGCGAACAGCTTCTGCGGCGTCGTCGACCAGGAGAACGTCCTCTACGCCGACGGCTCGCAGATCGCCGGCGACATCGTCCGCTTCTCGAAGCCGGGCGCCAACGTCTACCAGGTGTTCCGCAACCTCGGTCCGGCGCTCACGGGGGTGACCATCCGCGACCCAGGATCGGCACCCGACGGAACGAGCCCCCTGGTGCCGCTCCCGATCCTCGGCGATCTCGATGGTGACGGCACCCCGAGCTGCGTCTCGTCGAACGGCGGCTGCGTCCCGGACTACGGGGATATCGCGGTGGCCTGCGGCTTCCCCGATCCGTTTCCTGCCTGCGCGCCCGCCGACCCGGTGAAGGTCCTGCCCAACGGCGACTGCATGGGCGCGCCGGACACGACCCCCGGCAATGGTCGATGCGACTTGGCGCCCGGCGCCTACGGTGATCTCGTCGTGTCGAACGGCGCGGCCATCGATCTCGCGGGCGGCTCGTACGCCTTCTGCTCGCTCAACATCGGCAAGAGCACGACGACCACGACCAGCGCGGCATCGGTGGTCTCGGTGTCGGGCGAGGTGCACGTCAACAACGGCGCCCGCCTGGGTCAGCAGTGCGGCGATCTCGTCGTCGACGCGGCGGGACAGGGCGGCTTCACCTTCGGGCGCAACTCGACCATCGTCGGCCGCTTCTGCGCGCCGGAACGCACGATGGCGCTCGGGCACGACAACGACCTCACCGGCCAGTTCGTCGGTGACGTCGTGCGCGCCGACGGCAACGACGTCGGCCACTGCTGCGGCGGATCGTGCAGCTGCTACGACGCGTTCTCGCCGTCGTCGGCACATCCCGGCGATACGATCACGATCACCAGCGGGTGCGATCTGACCAACGTCACCGCGGTCACCATCTGCGGTGTGTCGGCACCGATCGTCTCGAAGGCCTCGGGCGTGCTCGAGGCGACCGTACCCGCGGTCGCCGCCGGCGCGTGCCCGGTCGCGGTACAGAGTCCTGCCGGCACGTTCGTCGGCGTCGGGACGCTGACCGTTTTGTGAGAGGGGGGGAGGGCCCACCCTGCGGCATTGACCGCAGGGTGGGCCAACACCCACAGCGAAGGACGCTTCCCGACGGGCCAGCCATGACGAATGGCTGGCCCGTCGTTTGCTGCATCGCCCGTGGTCGTGAGCCGTCGTGCGTCGCGCTGGTTGGCGCTGGTGGGGACCGCCGTGGCGCTCGCGGCTCCCCCCGTCCTGCATGCCGACTTCGTCACCTTCGAGAGCGGACAGGTGCGGCCGCTGGCGATGTCGCCCGACGGGAACCGGCTCTTCGCGCTGAACACGCCGGACGGCCGGCTCGAGATCTTCGCGGTGGCTCCCACCGTCCTGACGCCGGTGGCGAGCGTGCCCGTCGGGCTCGAGCCGGTCGCCGTCGCCTCCCGCTCGGATGAGGAGGTGTGGGTGGTGAACCACCTCTCCGACAGCGTCTCGGTCGTCGACGTGGCGGCGTCTCCGCCGCGCGTGGTGCGAACGCTGCTCGTCGGTGACGAGCCGCGCGACATCGTCTTCGCCGGACCCGGTCGCGACCGGGCATTCGTCACCGCCGCGCATCGTGGTCAGAACCGGCCCGGCGATCCCGCCCTCACCACGCCGGGTGTGGGGCGTGCCGACGTCTGGGTCTTCGATGCGGCACAGCCCGGGGCGGCGCTCGGCGGGACGCCGCTCGCCATCGTGACCCTCTTCATGGACACGCCGCGCGCGCTCGCCGTCAGCCCGGACGGTGCCACCGTCTTCGCGGCCGGCTTCCAGTCCGGCAATCGCACCACCACGATCCATGCGGGGCTCGTCTGCGACGGCGGTGCCGATGCGCCGCCGTGCATCGTCAGCGGCCATCCCATGCCCGGCGGCCTTCCCGCGCCCAACACCAACGTCGACCTCGTGGCGCAACCGGAGGTCGGGCTCGTCGTGCAGTTCGACGGCACGGCATGGCGCGACGAGCTGGGTCGCGACTGGAGCCGCGCCGTACGCTTCTCGCTGCCCGACACCGACGTCTTCGCGCTCGATGCGATGGCGAGCCCGCCGACCGCGACCGCCGTGGCGAGCGGCGTCGGAACGATCCTCTTCGACATGGTGGCGAACCCCGCCACCGGGGCGCTGTACGTCAGCAACACCGAGGCCCGGAACGCGGCGCGCTTCGAGGGCGCGGGCACGTTCGGCGGCTCGACGGTGCGCGGGCATCTGCACGAGGCGCGCATCACGGTCGTCGGACGTGACGGCACCGTCGCGCCGCGGCACCTGAACAAGCACATCGACTACGACGTCGTCCCGAGCCCGCCCGGCGTGAAGGAGCGCAGCCTCGCGACCCCGACCGCCTTGGCCGTAACCGCCGACGGCCGCACGCTCTACGTCGCGGCACTCGGGTCGAGCAAGGTCGGGGTGTTCGACACCGCGGCGCTCGAAGACGACACGTTCGTGCCCGATGTGGCGAGCCACGTCGTGCTCGGCGGTGGCGGACCGACGGGCCTGGTGCTCGACGAGGCCAACGAGCGGCTCTACGTCCTGACCCGCTTCGACGACGCGGTCGTCGTCGTGGACACGCGCGCCCGGCGCGAGATCGCACGACATCCGCTGCACGATCCGGAGCCGGCGTCGGTCATCGCCGGCCGGCACCTGCTCTACGACGCGACGGCGACGTCGAGCAACGGCGAGGCGTCATGCGCGGCGTGCCACGTCTTCGGCGACATGGACGGCCTCGCCTGGGATCTCGGCAATCCCGACGGCGCCGTCGTGCAGAACCTGAATCCCCTGCGTCCCGGCCTGAGCGCGAGCCCGGACTTCCATCCCATGAAGGGCCCGATGACGACGCAGAGCCTGCGCGGCCTCGCCCACCACGGGCCGATGCACTGGCGCGGCGATCGCACGGGTGGGCTCGAGGCGCCGAGCATCGAGCCCGACGGTGGTGCGTTCGACGAGGGGGCGGCGTTCCTGGCGTTCGACGGCGCGTTCGCGAGCCTGCTCGGACGCGACGCGCCACTGCCGGCGACGGCGATGCGCGCCTTCGCCGACTTCGCGCTCCAGGTGACGTATCCGCCGAACCCGATCCGTCGGCTCGACGGCGGGCTCACGCCCGACCAGCAGGCGGGGCGCGACTTCTACTTCCAGTCGAGCCCGTCCGACGTGAGCGGGCCGTGCGTCTTCTGCCACGTCGTCGACGCGTCGCGCGGCCTCTACGGCACCGACGGCCGCTCGGTGGTGGAGCCCGAGGGGGCCTTCAAGATTCCCCACCTGCGCAACGCCTACCAGAAGGTGGGGATGTTCGGCATGCCGCACGTGCCGAGCCCCTTCACCGGATTCGGCTTCAACGCCGGCGACCACGTCGACACCGGACCGCAGGTGCGCGGCGTCGGCTTCACGCACGACGGCAGCGTCGACACCGTGTTCCGCTTCCTGCAGCGGCAGGGATTCAATCGCAGCGCGGGCAATCCGGGCGGGTTCCCGGTGGATGCCGGCGGCGACGTGCTGCGCCGACAGGTCGAGGCGTTCGTACTGGCGATGGACACCGATCTCGCGCCCATCGTCGGGCAGCAGGTGTCGGCCACAGCGACGACGGTCGATGACGAGACCGTCGTCGCGCGGATCGCTCTGATGATGGCGCGCGCCGGCGCGGGCGACTGCGATCTCACCGTGAAGGGCGTCCTCGAGGGCGCCGACCGCGGCTGGCTCTACGATGTCGCCGCCGGCGTGTTCCGCGCGGATCGCGATACCGAGCCCGCCGTGACCGAGGCGACGTTGCGCCTGCAGGCGGCAGGCATCGGGCAGGCACGCACCTACACCTGCGTCCCGCCTGGCTCTGGCCAGCGCATCGCCGTCGACCGTGACGACGACGGCTTCCGCGATCGGGACGAGCTCGATGCCGGCAGCGATCCTGCCGACGGCGCGCGCACGCCGCGCGATCTGGATCCGCAGATCGTCGTCCGCGGCATGTCGCTGGCGTTGCGTGGCGGCGCGGTGGCGCCGCACATCCGTTTCCGGGCCTCGACCCGCCGACAGGCGCAGCTGCCGCGCTGGGATGGCGCCGGCGACCCGACGCGACCGGGGAGCGGTGGTGGCGCGGTGCTCACCGTCTTCAACGCCGAGGGTACCGGCGAAGCGACGACGGTGACGCTGCCGGCGATGCACTGGCGTCGGCGCGGAACGCAGGCGCGACCTCGCGGCTTCCGCTACGCCGATCCGAAGCGACTCGCTGGTCCGATCGCACGGGTGACGGTGTCGCATCGCGGGACGGTCGCGATCGCCGGCGGTGGCCCGAGATGGGCGTACACCCTCGACGAGCCGTCGCAGGGTGCCGTCGCCGTTCGACTCCAACTCGGACGCGGCGACGTCTGGTGCAGCGTGTTCGACGCCAAGCCGGGCGTCGGAGCCGACCGCGCCGGGCGCTTCGCCGGCGTCGCGCGTCGTCCGCTGCCTGCACGCTGTCCGTCGCTGCGGTGAGCGCGCTGGGTGAGAAGCCCCGCCGTCGGCTGGGTGCCTGTCCCCAGGCGTCACGACCGAGCGCAGGGAATGCCAGCAATCTCGCGACGGCGTCGCGCGGCACGCCGCATGCTCTCGGGCACGTGACGGGATTCACCCGGACACTTCTGGAGGAGGCTCCGATGCGCAGCACCACGAGCATACTGGCGATCACCGGACTGGTGACGCTCCTGACGATGGGCGTCAGCGAGGCGAAGAAAGGCAACGTCAAACTGGATCTGACCCCGACCGCCGCGGCGCCGTCCGCCACCGGCAAGGTCGGGCTCAGCGTACGCAACCCGTCCGACACGCGCTTCGACGTCCGCGTCGGCAAGCTGGCGCGGAACACGTCGTACGATCTGGTCGTCGGCGGCATTCGCGTCGGCGAGATCAAGACCAACGGCGGCGGCGCGGGCCGCATCAAGTTCGCTTCGCGGGCACGCGGCAAGGTGCTGCTGCTCGGCTTCGATCCGCGCGGTGACGCGATCCAGGTGCGGCGCGCGAGCGACGACGTCCTCGTCGGCAACCTGCCGTTCAACGACGGCAGCAACGACGCCGACGTCGCCTGCTGCGTTCCGGACGACAGCGGTCCCGAGTGCGAGGACCGCACGCCGGAGGCCTGCGTCGCCGAGGGCGGAACCGTCTCGACCGCGGCGTCGTGTCTGCCCGACCCGTGCGGCACCACGACGCCGCCGGTCGGCACCAGCATCGTCTGCTGTCTGCCGGACGACAGCGGTCCGCAGTGCGAGGATCGCACGCCGGCGGAATGCCTGGCGGGCAACGGCGTCGTCGTGCAGGCGACCTCGTGCACGCCGAACCCCTGCGCCGCGACGCCTCCGCCGCCGGACGCGCACGTGCAGTGCTGCATCCCGGCCTACTACACCTGGACGTGCGAGGATCGGACCGCGGCCGAGTGCACCGCCGCTGGCGGCATCGACAAGGGAACGGGCTCCTGCACGCCATTCCCCTGCACGGATCTCGGCGAGTCCGACGGTCGGCAGATGTGCTGCCTGCCGAACCAGGCCGGTGACGAGATCGAGTGCGAGGATCGCGATCCCGCCCTCTGCACCGCCGGCGGCGGTGTCGTGCGCGGCATCGGCGTCTGCTCCGCCACCACCTGTGCCGACATCCCGCCGCCGAACCCCGACGTGATGTGCTGCATCTCCAACGCCGGGGGTGACGAAAGCGAATGCGAGGACCGGACCGCGGCGCAGTGCGCTGCCGAAGGTGGTGTCGACAAGGGTGTCGGCGTGTGTGCAGCCGACACGTGCGCCACGACCAACCCCGGCGACGTCATGTGCTGCCTGCCCCACAACTCCGGGACGTCGATCCAGTGCGAGGATCGCACGCCAGAGCTCTGCGCCAGCGAGGGCGGCGTGAACAAGGGCGCGGGCGTGTGCGCCGCAGACACGTGCGGCGACGTGCCGCTGCCGGAGGACGACATCCAGTGCTGCGTCCCGAGATCGCACGGCGAGCTGCGGTGCGAGGACCGGACGCCCACCCAGTGCACGGCGTTGGGTGGAACGAACATCGGGACGGGGGACTGTCCCGCAGTCGATCCGTGTAGCTGAGCGCGATCGATCGCGAGCCCGCTCGAGAGGCGGACGGCTCCGGAGCCGTCCGCCTCTTCGTGCGTACGCGGCCTACTCCTGCGCCGTCCTACTTTGATTCGACGGACACGAGCGAGAGACGATTGACGGTGGTGGTGACGGCGTAGAGCGCGCTGCCGTCGGCCGATTCTGCGAGCGAGCGCACGAGCTGCCCCTGGAGGCCGAACGGCGACCACGTCGCGCCACTGTCCTGGCTGCGGAAGACGCCGTTCGTGGTGCCGGCGTAGACGGTACCGGCGACCGTCGGATCGGAGACGAGCGCCAGCACGTTGAGGGCGGTGAGGCCGCTCGTGCTCGGCGACCACGTCGCGCCGCCGTCGTGCGACGTGAAGGCATCGCCGCCGATGCCGACTTCGTCGATGCAGCAGGAGCCGAAGCCCAGGGTGCCGACGTACAACGTGTCGGGATCGTGGGCGTCGATCACGAGGGGCAGCGTGAAGATGAAGGCGCCGGTCGGGCTCGACTCGCCGAGGAAGTTGAAGCGCGGCAGGCCGACGTTCGCCGGCGTCCACGAGGTGCCGCCATCCGTGGTCTTCAGTACGCCCTCGTTGTTGCTGGCGGCGTAGACCGTGTCACCGTCGCGCGGGTCGGTGGCGAACGCGGTGATGTCGGTGTCGACGTCGAGGAACGAGAAGGTCCGGGTCCACGGGCGGTGACCGACGCGCTTCCAGATGCCGCCGCGGACGTCGCCGCCGTCACCCGCGGTGCCCGCCCACAGGACGTCGGGACGACCCGACACGAAGGCGAGCGCGCTCACGTTCTGGTCGTCGATGCCGAGCGAGCGCCAGCGGCGACCGCGGCCGATGCCGCGAAACGCGCCGCAACCCTGGAAGGAGTTCTGGCGGTTGCCGACGCCGGCATAGAGCTGACGCGGGCGATCCGGGTCGAACGCCGAGGCCTGTACCGTGCACTGGCCGCCGTTCGCGTCGGGGAGGCCGTTGTCGCGCTCCACCCACATGCTGCCGCCGTCCGTGCTCCCGAACAGTCCGTCGAAGGTTCCGGCCCAGACGCGTGCCGGATCGCTTGGATCGGTGGCGACATAGAGGGCCGCATCGTTCGGTCCGACGGCTTCCCAGGTTTGTGCGAGCGCGGATCGGGAGGAAAGAAGGGTGAGTGTGAGGAGTGCGATGGCGAGTCGTTGCATGCTGACGAGAGCAGTCCTCATGCCAGCCTGGATGCCCGCCGGTGTTGAGCATTTGGCAGGCCGCAATGCATGGCGTTGCAGGGGCGCCTTGCGTGCCCGGAGGTACTAGGTCGTACGGCCGGGCGACTATCTAGTCGATCAGCCGCCGGCCAGCAGCCATTGCGCCCGAGTGACGGCATCATCCAGGGCGCCGGCCAGCGCGTCGGCGCACGCAGCCCCGAGGCTGCGGCGTGCGGCCGGTGTGCGTGCCAGGCGCAGCGCGCCGCTCCAATGGTGCGCCGAGCGGCGGATCGCGCGGCCGGGATCGCCGGCCGTCGGGGATACCGGGGCGCACGCACGAGCCGTCTTGCGGAGCATGCCGGCCGGAAGGGAAGTGCCGCAGGCGGTCTCGGCCGCACGCGTGCAGGCGCAGGCGATGCCGACGAGGCCGGTCGACGGCGTGCGCACGCACGTGCTGCCGCTGCGGACGTCGTCGGTGCACGGGTCGCCGTCGTCGCAGCCGAGGTGGTCCGGCGCATCGTGCCGGATGGCGGCGTTGGCGGTGCCGGGCTCGTCGAGCGTCTGGGCATGGGCGAGCGCGGGCGACAGAGACACGAGCAGCGTAACGAGAAGGCGCGCAAGGGACGTCGTCATGGCTCCATGAGACGCAGCCGAGGGCTCGTCTCATTGCATCGCGCACGGTGGCCGTCAGGGCACGAGCACCGCTGCACCCTGGATCCGACCGGCGCGCAGATCGTCGAGCGCGCGGTTCGCCTCCGTGAGCGGATACGGCTGCACCGTCGTCTCGACGGGGATCCGCGCCGCCAGCGTAAGGAACTCCGTCGCGTCGGCGCGCGTCAGGTTGGCCACGGAGCGTATGGTGCGCTCGCCCCACAGCAGCTCGTAGGGGAACGACGGGATGTCGCTCATGTGGATACCGCCGCAGACGACGATCCCGCCGGGCTGGACGGCGCGCAGTGCCGCGGGGACGAGCTCGCCGGCCGGGGCGAAGATGATGGCCGCATCGAGCGGCTCGGGTGGGATGTCGCCCGCGTCGCCGGCCCACACGGCACCGAGGGAGCGCGCGAATGCTTTCGCCGTCTCGTCACCGGGGCGCACGAAGGCGTAGAGCCGCCGACCCTCCCAGCGGGCCACCTGGGCCACGATGTGGGCGGCGGCGCCGAAGCCGTAGATGCCGAGCGCGTGCGCGTCGCCGGCCATGCGCAGGCTGCGATAGCCGATCAGCCCGGCGCAGAGCAGGGGTGCAGCGGCCGCGGGCGCATGGCCTTCGGGAATCCGGAAGCAGTAGCGGTGGTCGGCGACGACCTCGTCGGCGTAGCCGCCGTCGAGATCGTAGCCGGTGAAGCGGGCGCGCGGGCAGAGGTTCTCGCGACCGCTGCGGCAGAACGCGCAGATGCCGCAGGTCCAGCCGAGCCACGGCACACCGACGACGTCCCCCTGCGCGATCCCGTCGACGTCGGGACCGATGCCGATCACAGTGCCGACGATCTCGTGTCCCGGGACCAGCGGCAGCGACGGATGCGGCAGCTCACCGTCCACGACGTGGAGATCGGTGCGGCAGACCCCGCACGCGAGCGTGCGCAGCAGCACCTCATGGGCCCCGGGGGCGGGTGACGGCCGTCCGACGAGGCGCAGCGGCTCGTGCGGGGCATCGAGGACCATGGCGCGCATGGCTCACTCATGCGCCCGGACACGGGACGGGTCGAGTATGGGCTACCGCGCCGCGGAGCACTCGTGCGACTGGCAGTAGGTGCGACTCTGCCGACGCGCGATCGCGAGCAGATCGCCCATCGCGATGTTCGCGTCCACCAGGTGCAGGCCCCAGTCGGGTGTGAGGTCGGCGCCGCTCAGGTCGTCGACCCGGTGCGCGGTGTTTCCGGTGCTTGCGATGGAGAGGTAGACGAAGCCGTCGCGCTTCTGGCACTCGCCGGTCACCCAGCGCGGCAGCGTGACGAACGGCGTGTCGATCGTGACGCCCTTGGCGGGATCGACCCACTGCGGTGGGGGTGGCGGCGGAAGGATGGGCAGGGCGCGGGCGTCGGTGGGCAGGTACGGGTGCAGCGTACCCTTGCCACCACGCAGCGACGCCGGATTGGTGCAGGCGGCTTCCCAGCCGGGCTGCAGCGAGCGACCGAAGCGACTGTCCGCCGGCGGCGGCGCTTCGGCGCGGAACGACGCGTAGCTGATGATGCAGCCGGTATCGGTGTCGCGATGACAGAGCGGCATGTTCGCGAGCGAGCCGCCGATGTCCTCGCCCACCGGCACCTGGAAGCTCGTCCCGAGCAGCATCGCCGACACGACACGATCGCGCAGGACGGCGTTGCCGTCGATCTCGCTCTGCAGCAGCCCGGTCAGCTGGCTCGCGCCCTGCGAGTGACCGATCAGGATGACGCCGCGGCCGTGGTTGTCGTTCGCGATGTAATGCTTCCAGGCGTCGACGACGTCGTCCACGGCGAGCTGCGCGTCGAACGGAATGGGGTTGCCGCCGATGATGGAGAGCAGGGCGGTGAGCGTGATCTGCCGGTAGACCGGTGCGAACACGCGGCAGACGCTGCCGAGACGCGCCGCCTGCTGGCCGACGACGAAGAGCTCCTGGTCGGCACCGGGGATCAGGTCGCTGTTGCCCGTCGTGTCGGTCGAGATCGTCGGATAGATGTAGAAGCAGTCGATCTTCGGCTGCCGCGCCGGCTTCCAGCGCTCGATCGACGTGTGGCCGTTCGCCTTCACCTCGGTTGCGTCGAGCCCGTGGTCGCAGACGTCGTCCATGTCGGGCCGGCAGAGCCAGTTGGCCGGGTCGGCGTAGATGGCGCTCGTGTAGCCGGGGTACGGGTTCTCGCCCTGAGCGGCGACGGGACCGGCCAGCGCGGACAGCACGAGGGCTACCGCGAGCGGGACGAGGCGACGTGTGCGCATGACCCGAACCCTCGCCCGGTGCCGCGAGGGCGTCAAGTACAAAACGCGTGCTGCAGCGCGCTACCGGCAGGTCACCTTCGACTTCTTCGCCGAGCACGAGACCTGATGGCCGCCGCAGAGTCCGGCGGCGCCTGCCTCGGGAGACGCACCGAAGACGATCGTGATCCGCACCGGTGCGGTGGGTGCGGGGAGCGTCGCGCCGCTCACCTTCGCCGTGACGCCGATGCCCTTCCCCTTGGCGCGACGGTCCTTCAACTTCACCGAGCGCAGTCCCTGAGCGCTGCCGGGAGGGCACGCGGGCGGCAGCACGGCGCCGGACCTGTTCGTGTACGTCGTGCCCTTCCAGCCGTCCTTCGGATCGCAGCCGTTGCCGGGCGCTCCCGGCGGAATGGGGCCGTTAACAGCCGTCAGCCGTAGGAAGGCGATCGGCGGCATCCCCGGCTGATCGATGAGGAGCTGCAGCCCCTGCGTGACGGGGTCGAGCGTGGTGGGAGTGCCGGCAGGCAGCGACACCGTGCCGGTCACGGTCAGCTTCTCGTCGCCGGACGTGCCGCCCACCTTGGCGAACGTCAGCGTCGCCGCGAGTGGCGCGCCGTCGACGCACAAAGGCTGCGGTGGCGGCGGAGGCGGGACGAACGTCGTGCTCGTCGACGACGGCGGCGGTCCGAGCGTCGACGTCGTCACCGTCGTCGTGGTGGTGATGGATGGTGCGGTGGTGCTCGTCGTCGACGTGACCAGCGTGCTGGACGTCGTGCTCGACGTCGTCGTGGAGCTCGTCGTCGTCGACGATGTGGTGGTGATCGTGGTCGACGAGGTGGTCGTGGACGAGGAGGTCGTCGTCGTGGGGACGATGGCGTCCGATTCCACGGCGCCCATGTCGCACCGCGTGCCGCCGGGCCGGGTTGCGCCGCGCTGATCGGTCGTCTCGCACGAGGTGCCACCACTGCCAGGGGTGGCGGGATCGCCGGCGTCGATGGCGGGGCTGCCCACGAGGAGCTGGTGCGTCAGCGTGGTGCCGCCGTTGTCGGCCAACGGGCCCAGGCTGGCGGCGCCGGTGACGTTGCCGATGGTGGTGCCGCCGAGCGAGCAGTTCAGCCCGACGATGCCGACAAGGGTGTGCCCTTCCGAGGTGATCGGGCCCCAGCAGTCGGGGTTGAAGCCGGCGGGTGCGAAGTTTCCGGCGACGATGCTGTTCAGCACCGTCACGCCGGCGGTGCCGTTGCCGCGGAAGATGCCGCCGCCGTCGCCGAGGGTGGCGGTGTTGTTGGTGACGGTGACGTTGCTCAGGACGACGCCGTCGGAGAACGTCTGCATGACGGCACCACCGTTCTGGTCTGCGGTGTTGCCGCTGAGCGTGCTGTTCCGGATGCTGATCATCGCGAAGTTCGACGCCACCACGCCGGCACCGGCGTTGTCCGCCGTGTTGTTCGAGATCGTGGTGTGCACCACGTTCACGAGAAACGAGGTCGAGCCGCCCGCCGCGCCGAGGCCTCCGCCCATGGCCGTGGCGTGATTGTCGTCGATGGTACAGTCGGCGATGTAGGTGTTCGCCTCGTATGCCTGCACGCCGCCGCCGTCGCCGGTGCTGTCGTTGCCGGTGATCGTGCAGCGCTCGATGCTGAGCGAGTTGAGCGCGCCGCCGGCGTGATACACGCCACCACCGCCGCCGGCCGTGCTCGACTCGACGGCGCAGTCGGTGAGACTCAGGTTGGCACCGACGTCACCGCGGACGCCGCCGCCGAAGCTGCCTGGTGCGATGCCGTTGCGGATGGTGACGCCGGTCAGCGTGACGAGCTCGGACGTCTGGACGTCGAAGACGCGGTCCGTCTCGTTACCGTCGACGATCGTGAGGCCCGGGCCGTCGCCCTGAAGGGTCATGCCGTCGCGCACGTCGAGGTCGCCCGAGAGGGCGTAGTTGTCGGGCCCGAGCAGGTCGAGGAGGTAGAGCCCGGCGGGAACGATCACCGTGTCGTCGCCGTTGCCGGAGGTGCAGGCGTCGACGGCGTTGTCATCGTTGGCGCCACGGATCGCCTCGCGCAGCGAGCAGTCGCCGTCGTCGGTGAGCTCGTCCGTCGTGGTCGTCACCGTGATCGTCGCCGCCTCGACGGGCGCGACCCACGTCAGGCCCAGGAGCACTGCCGCCGCCATCGCCCGCATCATCCCCTCCGCTCGTGTCAGATCGCCCGACGCGGGCGACCGGAATCATGACGCCGCCGGGAGACGTTCCCGTGCGACGATCCAGCCGCCGACGTGACGGCCAACGAGAGAGCAGGGTCCGTGCCAGGAGGGAGGCCGAGCCGCCGGGGCTCAGCTCACCCGCACCGAATGGCTCTTCACCGCCAGCCACACCCGCGCGCCGATCACGATCCCCAACGCCTCCACCGCCGACGGCGTGAGCCGCACCACCCACGCCGCACCCGACCCGTCCGGGTGACACCGGAGCAGCACGTCCGCCCCGCGGCGCTCGAGGCCCACGATCGCAGCCGGCAGCACGTTCCGCGCCGACAGGCCGCGCGGCACCTCGGTGGCGACGAGCACGTCCTCGGCGCGTACGACGAGCGTGACCTCGGCTCCGACCGGATGTGCCGTCGCCAGCGGCACGCTCAGCGTCGTGACCTCGTCCACGGCGACGCGGGTCACGCCGGCGTCGGCGTCGTGCGTGACGATGCGGCCGCGCAGCAGGTTCTCGATGCCCGCCGCCGCGGCGCCGGCGAGCGCCGGCGACCCGAGCAGCTCGAGCGGCGGCGCCTGCGCGGCGACGCCACCGTCGCGCAGGACGAGCACGGTGTCGGCCAGCGCCAGCGCCTCGCCGACGTTGTGCGTGACGTAGAGGATCGGCACGCGCCAGTCGTCCCGGATGCGAAGCAGGTAGGGCAGGATGCGCTCGCGCAGCGCGACGTCGAGCGCCGCCAGCGGCTCGTCGAGCAGCAGCACGCGGGGTGCCGTGGCGAGCGCGCGTGCCAGCGCCACACGCTGTCGCTCGCCGCCGGAGAGCGTGGCGGGGTAGCGGTCGAGCAGCGGCGCGAGCTCGAGCATGTCGACCGCGGCCCGCGTGTCGCCGCGCGCGCCGAAGGCGACGTTCGCGCGCGCCGTCAGGTGGGGGAAGAGGCCGGCGTCCTGCGGCACGTAACCGACGTGGCGTCGCTCGGGTGGAAGCCGCACGCCGCGCATGCTGTCGAGCAGCACCTCGTCGCCGACGGCGATCCGACCGCGCGCGCGTGATCGCAGCCCTGCCACGGCCTCGAGCAGCGACGTCTTGCCGGCGCCCGACGGTCCCATGACCGCGGTGACGCCGCCACCGAGCGCCGCCGTCACGTGTAGCGCGAAGCGCGCCAGCGGCAGCGTGACGTCGAGATCGATCATCGCGCGTCCCGCCGCGCATGGCGGCGGGTCACCAGCTCCGCCGTCCACAGCGTGACGAACGCCAGCACGACGGTCACCGCCGCCAGCATGCGCGCGCTGTCGTCGCGGCCCACCTGCGTCTCCTGGACGATCGCCAGCGCCAGCGTCTGGGTACGTCCCGGGATGTTGCCGGCCACCATCACCGTCGCGCCGAACTCGCCGAGCGCGCGCGCGAACGCCAGCACCGTGCCGGCGAGGATGCCGCGCCACGCGAGCGGCAGGCTGACACGCAGGAACGCGGCCAGCGGCCGGCAGCCGAGCGTGCGCGCGATGCCGACCAGCCGCGGATCGACCTCCTCGAAGGCGGTGCGCGCCGAACGCACCAGCAGCGGGAACGACATCACCATGGTGGCGAGCAGGACCGCCTTCCAGGTGAACAGCACGTCCACCCCGTGTGCGACGAGCCAGCCGCCGAAGGCGCCGTTGCGTGCCAGCAGCTCGAGCAGCGCCAGACCCACCGCCGTCGGGGGCAGGACCAGTGGCAGGCTCAGCAGGGTCTCGATGGCACCCATGCCGGGACCGCGGTAGCGCGACAGGCCGTAGGCGACGGCGACGCCGGGCACCAGCAGCAGCGCGGTGCCGAGCGCCGCGATCCGTAGCGTGAAGAGGACGATGTCGAGGGCGTCGCCCGTCGACATCACCTGACGGGCAGGACCACGAAGCCGAGCCGCTCGTACACCGGCGTCGCCGTCGGGCCGGCGAGGAAGCGCGCGAAGGCGGCGGCCTCGGGGTTCTTCGACGCCTTCAACGGGGCGAGCGCATAGACGATCGCCGGTCCCTGTGCGCGCGGCACCTCGAAGGCGACGCGGACCTTGGGCGAGATCGCGGCGTCGGTCTTGTAGACGATGCCCGCCTCGACGTTGCCCGACGCGACCGCCGCCAGCGCGGCGCGAACGTCGACCGCCGGCACGACGTGCGGCGCGATGCGGTCCCACACGCCCTGCGACTGCAGCCAGGCGCGCGCGTAGCGCCCCGCGGGGACACCGTCGGGGTTGCCGAGGGACAGTCGCTCGACGCCGGCGAGGTCGGCGGCGCTGGTGATCGTCGCCTTCGAGTCGATCGGCACGACCACCACCAGCAGGTTCGACAACAGATCGCGTCGCGTCGCCGGATCGATCAGCCCGTCGCGCTCGAGGGCGGCCACCTGCTCGACGTCGGCCGAGAAGAAGACGTCGGCGGGGGCGCCGGCGCGGGTCTGGCGCGCCAGGTCGTTCGACGAACCGAAGCTGAACGCCACCTTCGTCGGCGACTGCGCCGCCCAGGTTTTCCCGAGCTCGGTCATGGCATCGGTGAGGCTGGCGGCGGCGAAGACGAGCAGGTCGTCCGCGGCCGCGCGTCCCACCAGGGAGAGCGTGATCAGGAGTACCAGCAGGAAGCGTCGCATGAAAGTGCGCTATGCAAGGTCGCCGGTCGCGTCAAGGCTCGCGGCTCGCCTGCCCCCGGCGCGTCCGCTATCTTGCGCCGCCATGGAGCCAACCAAGGTCACGGATACCGCCACGGTGCTGGTCGGGTTGCGCGAGCGTGTGCGGTCGCTGAACGAGCGGGTCGCCGAGCTCGGGAGGCATCTTTGACCTGCCTCAGCTGGAGCGACGCGCTGGCGAGCTAGGGGCCCAGGCGACGGCCCCCGACCTCTGGAACGATCCCGAGCGGGCACAGACCCTCACGCGTGAGGTGGCGCGCGTGCAATCGGCGATCGACGGCTGGAAGCGACAGCGCGAGGGCGTGGACGAGGCCCAAGTCTACGTCGACATGGCCGGCGAGGGTGACGCCGACGCGCTCGTCGAGGCCCAGCGCCAGATCGACGCCGTCTCCGCCACCCTCGATGCCCTCGAGCTGCAGCAGCTCCTCGGCGGCGACCACGACGCCGGCAACGCCATCGTCGAGATCCACTCCGGCGCCGGCGGCCTCGAGGCGCAGGACTGGGCCGAGATGCTGCTGCGCATGTACCTCCGGTGGTGCGAGCGGCGCGGGTTCAAGACCGAGCTGCTCGAGCACCAGCCTGGTGAAGGTGCGGGCATCAAGGGCGCCACGTTCAGCGTGATGGGCGAGTACGCCTACGGCTACACGAAGGCCGAGTCGGGTGTGCACCGCCTGGTCCGGATCTCGCCATTCGACGCCAACGCCCGGCGGCAGACGTCGTTCGCGTCGGTGCTGGTCATGCCCGACCTGGACGACACCATCGTGGTCGACATCCGCGACGACGACCTCCGCATCGACACCTACCGCTCGAGCGGCGCCGGCGGCCAGCACGTCAACAAGACCGATTCCGCGGTGCGGCTGACCCACCTGCCCACCGGCATCGTCGTCGCCTGCCAGAACGAGCGCTCGCAGCACAAGAACAAGGCGACGGCCATGAAGGTCCTGAAGGCCAAGCTCTACGATCTCGAGCAGCGCAAGCACAAGGAGCGCCTCGAATCGCTCACGAAGGGCAAGACCGAGATCGGTTTCGGGCACCAGATCCGCTCGTACGTCCTGCACCCGTATCGCATGGTGAAGGACCACCGCACCGACTACGAGATGGGCAACACCGACGCCGTGCTCGACGGCGACCTGGACGGGTTCGTCGATTCGTGGCTGCGCTCGCAGCTGAGTGAGGGCACGCCCGAATGACGCAGCCTGCGATCCGTGCCGCCGAGATCCTCGCCGAATCGGGGGCCGTCTTGAGCGGCATTCACGCCGTCTACACCTCGGGCCGCCACGGCAGCGCCTACGTCAACAAGGACGCCATCTACCCGCACACCGAGCGCGTCTCGGAGCTGTGCCGGCTGATGGGCGAGGCGGCGCGTCCCTTCCGTCCCGAGGTGGTGTGCGGGCCGGCGATGGGCGGCATCATCCTGTCGCAGTGGACGGCGCACCATCTCGGCGTCCTCGGCGTCTACGCCGAAAAGGTGGCGGCGGGCGGGCTCGAGCTGCGGCGCGGCTACGACAAGGTGGTCGCCGGGCGCCGCGTGCTGGTCGTCGAGGACATCCTCAACACCGGGGGCTCGCTGCGCGATGCCGTGGTCGCGGTGCAGGCGGCCGGCGGGCAGGTGGTGGCGGCGACGGCGCTCTGCAATCGCGGCGGGGTCAGGGCGGCCGACGTCGGCGTGACGGCCCTGACGTCACTGGTCGACCTGGTGCTCGAGTCGTGGGAGCCCGCCGAGTGCCCCCTCTGCCAGCGCGAAGTCCCGGTCAACACCGACGTCGGCAAGGGCCGGGAGTTCCTCGCCGCCAGGGCCGGCTGACCCAGATCCCCATTGCCGCGCCGCGCCGGGCTGTCCTAATATCCGCCCGTGCTGCCCAAACAGACCGACACCTCCACCTTCGAGATCACCCAGCCGCTGCCCAAGCGGGACAAGGTGCGCGCCGCCGCGATCGCGCGCATCCCGTGGTGGTACAGTCCGTTCGGTCACCTCGCGTTCCCCTCGGCGGTCGGCCTCGGCATGATCGCGGCGTCGGTGGCGCTGCTCGAGAAGCCCACCGGGCTCGAGCTGCTGACGGTGCCGCTCGTGCTGCTCATCATCAACATCAACGAGTGGCACATCCACCGGAACATCCTGCACCGCCGGTCGTGGCCGCTCGAGGTGCTCTTCTGGCGTCACACGCCCGAGCACCACGTCATCTTCGTGCGCGACGACATGGCGATGCGCGAGACGCGCGAGTTCCGGCTGGTGCTGATCCCGTTCTACGGCATCATCGCCATCTTCCTCACGACGCTGCCGATCACGGCGGCGTTGTGGTTCCTGGTGTCGCACAACGTCGCGCTGCTGTGGGTGGCGTCCACCATGGGCTACACGGTCGCCTACGAGGCGCTGCACCTGTCGTACCACCTGCCCGAGTCGAACCCGATCGGGCGCAGTAGGCTCATCAGCGTCTTGAAGCGCCACCATGCGATGCACCACACGCCGGAGCTGATGCAGAAGTGGAACTTCAACGTGACCGTGCCGTTCGCCGACTGGCTCCTGCGCACGATCTACCGCGGTCCGGCGCCGGTACCCGCGGCGTCGCGGCAGAAGCAGCAGGCGCGGGCCTGAGCGCGTCATTCGTTCGGTAGCGACTTCAGGAACTGCACCAGGTCCCCGACCTCGGCGCCGGTGAGCTGCAGCCCGAACGTGCCGTCGTAGTGACGGACCACGTCGGTCAGGGTCGCGAAGCGGCCATCGTGGTAGTAGCCGCCCTTCGAGTGCGTCCACAGACCGGCGAGCGGTGTCGTGCGGTAGCGACGATCGGGAGCGCGCTCGGCTTGGAAGTCGTCGATGCCGATCTCCTCCGCGGTGTGCAGGTTCCACCCCGGCTCGGTGTAGAGCGGCGGCACGTGGCAGCCGGCACAGCGCGCCTTGCCCGCGAACAGGTCGCGACCACGCGTCGCCGCCGCCGCGTCGAAGCTGCCCGCCGGCGGCGACGGCGCCGGCATGGCCAGCTGATAGAAGTGCAGCGCGGGGAGCTTCGACGTGATGCGGTCGGTCTCGGCGCGCACGTCGGCAAAGCCGTTGGCTGCGGCGACGGGGAAGCGCTCGGCGTCGTTCATCCGCGCGTCGACGAAGGTGCCCTGGCCGTGCATCTCGAGATTGGCGACGAAGGCGTTCCAGTACGAGACGCCGCCCCAGCCCCCCGACGTGTGCAGGTTCACGCCGGTGAGCCCGAACGCCGGCGGGATCAGGGCGGCGCCCGTGTCGCCGTCGGGTCGGAAGGCCTTGCCGTCGAGGAACAGCTGCGCGTCGAAGCGACCGGGCCCCCAGCTCGCGAGGACGGCGCGCACGGTGTCCTCGTCGACGCCCAACACGTTGGCCACGGGCGACAGGTCAGGCGCCAGGCCGATCACGGTGCCGACGTCGAGGTCGCGGTTCGCCCATCCGTCGAGACGGTTGCCGATGCCGGGCGCCAGCGAGTCGTCGACGGTCGAATGGCAGAGCGCGCACTGGATGCCGACGGACGTCAGCTGCCCCTTGGCGTCGAAGCGACCGGTGACGCCGACGACCGCGTCGAGGGCGAGGAGTGCGAGCGTCGTCGCAGGATCGTCGAGGTCGACCCCGCCACGACGGAGCTGTCGCCGCAGCCCGGTCGGGAGCGCGTCGACGTCGACCTTGAGCCCGACGGCGAGCGCGGTCGCGGGGCTCACGCCGGGGCCGACGCCGCCGTGTCGCTCGCCCGCGATCGCCTCGTGGAGTCGGAGCTGACCGCCCCAGAAGGCCTCGTCGCCGAAGGTGTCGTGGCGGAAAATCTGGCGTCCCTCGTCGACGAGCCGGCGGGCGGTGGCCTCGATGACGTGGTCGAAGCCGCGGCGGGGCACGTCGTCCTGCAAGCGCTCCTGGCCGGCGACCCGAAACGGATCGGCGAGCACCACGCCGCACGCCAGGACACCGATCAGCGCCACCACTGCCCGGGTCGTCATGTGCGGGCGCATCAAGCCGCGGCCTCGAACCGCTGCGCCCCCGCGCCGGCGGCGGCCTCGTGCGCCTCGGTCAGACGGGCGAGGGCGAAGGCCGCGATCGCCATCTCGACGTCGCGCACCGCGACGTCGAAGAAGTGACCGGTCAGAACCAGATTCCCGGCGATGAGCAGCAGCCAGGCCATGGCCACCCACGCGCCGGCGCGCGTCCAGGAGGTGAGGATCGCGAGCCCGACGGCCATCTCGACCACACCGATCACGCGCATGAAGACGTCGGGCGAGACGGGGAGCGCCGCTGCGACCATGGGTGCGACGTAGCCCGGCCAGTCGGCGAGCAGGCCCACGAATTTGTCGAGCCCGGCCAGGAACGCGGCCAGGCCGAGCCCGACGCGGAGTGCGATCCGTGCGGTTTCGACGCGATGCGGAAGAGTCGTTTGTGTCATGCTGCCACCTCCGCACGAATGGAGTGGCCAGCGACCGGGAAGTTCCCGGGAACCTTTTCGGGCCTGCGCACTCCATGGAGTGAGGCGACAGGAGGACCATGTGCAGCCATCGATGGTGACCGACGAGCCGGACGCGGGCGCATCGCCCGACGACGTGGTGGTCGCACGCGTGCTGGGCGGCGATATCGAGGCATTCGAGATTCTCATGCGACGATACAATCAACGGGTCTTCCGGGCGGCGCGGGCCGTCCTTCGCGACGAGCTCGAGGCCGAGGACGTGGTGCAGGACGCGTGGGTTCGCGCCTACACACACCTGCGGCAGTTCGCCGGTCGCGCCAGCTTCGCGACGTGGCTCACGCGCATCGCGGTACACGAGGCGATCGCGCGCGGGCGCCGTCGTGCACGACACGTCGCGCTCGAGGCGGCCGGCTCGATGGTCGCGCCGACGCCGTCACCCGACGACGAGCTCGGATCGCGCGAGATGGTGGCGGCCATCGAGGCGGCCACCGATGCGCTGCCGGCGCGTTACCGCACGGTGTTCATGCTGCGCGATCTCGAGGGGCTCAGCGTCGCCGAGACCGCGGGCTGCCTCGACGTACCCGAGGCCACCGTGAAGACCCGCCTGCATCGCGCGCGCGGATTGCTGCGGACACGGCTCGATGCCACGCTCGACGTCTCGACCCATGGCGTCTTCGCCTTCGCGGGGCATCGCTGCGACCGCATCGTGACTGCGGTCATGGCGCGCATCAGGAGCGCGCCCTAGGTATCGCCGAGCGCATCGGCGATCGTCGCGATCGCACGCGTGGCTTCGGCATCGGTGAGGACGAGTGGGGGTGCCAGCCGGACCACCGTGTCGGCATGCAGCGTCCAGTTGAGGATGAGCCCGGCCGCGACGGCGCGATCGACGAATCGTCGACACGACGCGGCGTCGGCGAGCTCGAGGCCGAGCAGCATGCCGAGCCCGCGCACGGCCGTGAGCCCGCCGCGACCGATCAGCCCGCCGAGGTCGCCGAGCAGCCGCGCGCCGAGCTCCGCCGAGCGCTCGACGAGCCCGTCCGCGAGCAGCACCTCGAGCCCGGCGAGCCCCGCAGCGCACGACACCGGATGCCCCCCGAACGTCGTCACGTGCGCCAGCGGCGGGTCGTGCCGCAGCGTCTGCATGACGTCGGGACTGCCGACGAACGCGCCGAGCGGCATGCCGCCGCCGATCGCCTTCGCCAGCACCAGCAGATCGGGCACGACGCCCCAGTGCTCGTGCCCGAAGAGACGCCCCGTGCGTCCGAAGGCCGTCACCACCTCGTCGAAGACGAGTAGGGCGCCGACCTCGCTGCAGCGTCGTCGCAACGCGGGCAGGAAGTCGTCGTGCGGGATGCGCACGCCGCCCTCCGCCTGCACCGGCTCGACCACGACAGCCGCGACCTGCGCGTCGATCGCGCCCAGCGCGGCCACGTCGTCGAACGGGAGAAAGGCGACGTCGGGCAGGAGCGGCTCGAACGGCTTGCGGTAGACGGGATTGCCGCCGATCGAGAGCGCGCCCCAGGTGTCGCCGTGGAACCCACCATCGAAGGCGACGAAGCGCCGTCGACCCGTGTGCTTGCGCGCCGTCTTGAGCGCACCGTCGATGGCTTCGGCACCGCTCGACGTGAAGTACGTCACCGAGAGCGACGACGGCAGCAGGCCGGCGAGTCGTGTCGCGAGCCGGACCTGCGGCTCCTGCACGAACTCGCCGTAGACCATGACGTGCAGGTGCTTCTCCGTCTGCGCGCGAATGGCCGCGACGACGGCCGGATGCGCGTGCCCGACGTTGGCGACGCCCATGCCCGCGAGCAGGTCCAGCCACTCGCGCCCCTGCGTGTCGCGCACGGTGCTGCCGCGCGCATCGGCGACGACGAGCCCCATCGGCGCGTCGGACGTGAGACAGACGTGGCGGCGGAACAGTGCCGCGAGCTCTTCGCTCACGCCGCCTCCACCAGCAGTGCCGGCGGCGTCTCGAGACGCAGCAGTGAGCGCAGCGGCGCGTGTTGCCCGCACGGCCACGCCAGCGGCGGGGACTGCATGCGTCCGACGGGACACACGCGCGCCACGCCGAGCCGTGCGAGCGCGGCGGTGTCGGGATCGAGGCCGGCGATGCCGACGCACTCGATGCCGTGCGACGGGAGGAGCGTGGGCACGTCCGCGATCGATCGCACCTCCTGCACGCGTACGACGCGGCCGCCGCACGTCGGACGAAACGGCGCCGGTGGGCCGCAGAGCACGCCGTCGCCGTGGAGGACGTCACCCTGCCACTCGGATACGGCCAGCAGCGTGCGACGGGCGGCGCGCTCCTCCAGCGTCGCCGGTCCGGCGGCGGGCTGCGTCGCCAGTGCCACCGCCAGCCGTTCGGCGAACGCGCTCGCGTCGCCGACCACGTAGACGGTGTGCGGCGAGAGGCATCCGCGCTGATCATAGAGGGCCACGTCGGAGGCGACGCGGGCCGCGACGTCGGCGTCGTCGGACGCGACCACGATGCAGCTCACCCGTGCGCCGTGTGCGAGCAGGCGCGTGCCGAGCCGCGGCGCGAGTGCCTGCATCGTGGCGTCGCTGCCGCTGGCGACGACGACGTCGGCGCGCGCCAGCACCGCGTCCTCCACCCCGCGATCACCGCCCGTCCAGTACGTCGACACCACGGTGGCGGCGAGCTCGGGGTCGACCGTCTCGAGCGCGCGATGGAACGCGGGCGCGGACAGCACGTCGTCGCGACCGGACTTGACGACCACGGCCGCACCCGCCAGGCAGCCGAGCGCGATCGCGGGCAGCGCCAGTGCAGGAACGTTCGAGGCCAGCACGTGCGCCACGAGCGCGGGGCCTGCGGTGGGGCGCGGTCCCAGCTCGCGCGCGACGAGCTCGGTCATGGCGTCGGCATCGAGCGCGCCGGTGATGCGTGGCATCACCGCGTCGATCATGTCCGGCGACAGTCGCGTGGCGGCGGGCAGTGCCGCGCGCAGGTCGACGTCGTCGCGCCAACGCGTGGCGGCCGCTGCCAGCGAGCGCGCGGTCTCGCGCCGCGGTCGATCGCGCAGCCGCTCGCGTGCCGCGAGCGCGGCGTCGATGGCGGCGCCGAGCGGCGTCATGCCGTCGCCATCTCCGCCAGGAGCAGGCCGCAGCCGCGGGGCATGGCGCCCGGGACGCGGCCGGTCAGCTCGATGGCGCCGTCACCGAGATCGCGACCGATGTCCTCGGTGAGCACCACCGACACCGAGCCGGCGTTGGCGAGATCGTGGTGGCAGAGCAGGCCGGGGCGGCCGACCGGCATCGGTTGCAGCGTGTCCGGGTCGAGCACGCGCGTGCGCAGCCACGTCGGTCCGAGCAGACGGCGCGGCGCGAGACTGCGTCCGTGGAGCCGATCGGCCAGCACGCTGTCGTAGCGCTGCGAGCACAGCTCGCTCATGCCGTACTCGTTGACGCAGAAGTAGCCGGCGATGCCGAGCTGGTTCCAGCACGCGCGCAGGAAGCCCGCGCGCGACAGCGACCGCTTCATCCCCTTCGGCCCGCCGGTGTCCATGACGCGACTGCCCGGGCCGAGGCGGAACGTCTGGCCGGTGGCGAACAGCTCCGCGAAGCCGGACGTCGGGCCGGCGAGCAGCACCGCCTGGCCGCTCTGCTCCGCGGTGCGCAGCCGCGTCACGAGCGCGTCGACGTCGAGCCCGAGCGGCCCCGCCATCCATTCCTCGCCGACGCTCAGGTCGCGGCCCACCCAGGAGCACATGCGCACCAGCGACGACTCGGGTCGCAGCGCGGGTGGCGGCAGCAGGAAGAGTGCGTGCAGCCGCGCGTCGTCGGGCAGGACGAAGCGACGGAACGTCGTCACCGCAGACGCACGGTAGAGGTCCAGGTGCGGGACCAGGTGGCGGCTGCGTGTGTCGGCACCTGCCGTCGTCCCGCTGGAGACGAATACCGCCTGCGCCGGACCACACGTCAGGTCGACGTGACGGAACGCGGCCGTGGGCACCGCGGGCACGTCCTCCCAGCCCGCGACGCCGTCCGGCGTCACGCCACGGCGATCGCAGAAGGCGCGGTACGCCGGGTTGCGCTCGTACTGGTGACGGAACACGCGCAGCGCCCAGGGTGCGAAGTCGATCCGGGGGCCGCCGTCGGCCTCGGCCCGGATGGCGGCCGCCAGCTCCATCTCCAGGGACACCCGCGAGGGATAGGGAGGCGGGTGGGTGGTGTCAACGTTGACCGTGCGACGTGGCCGCGGCTAAGACCGGCGCGTCGTGGCAGGGGTACGATGAGGATATCCCGTCGCCGGCTCCTCCAGGCAGGGGCTGCGGCCGGTGGCGCGCTCGTGCTGCCGCGTGGGACGTCGGCCGCCCCGGCGCCCTACGTGCCGCGCCCGACCCCGGCGCAGTACACCTTCCGCGTCGGCGCGACGACGCTCGATCCCGACGGGCGCCAGCCGGTCGCCGGCGTCACCGTCAATGGCCAGTATCCCGGACCGGAGATCCGTGTCCGCGAGGGCGGCGTGCTGCGTGTCGAGGCGCAGAACGCGCTCGCCGATCAGCCGACGGCGATCCACTGGCACGGAATCCTGGTCCCGGCCGGCATGGACGGCGTGCCCGGGGTGTCGAGCGACCCCATCGCGCCGCAACAGACGTTCGTCTACGAGTACCCGCTGCGGCAGAGCGGGACGTACTGGTACCACTCGCACTGGGCGCTCCAGGAGCAGATCGGCTTCGCCGGGCCGCTCGTCATCGAAGCCGCCGACGAGCCGTTGCGTGTCGATCAGGACGTCGTCGTCCTGCTGGGCGACTGGCTGCACCGCTCGCCGTACGACGCGCTGGACGCGCTGCGGAAGGGGCCGGCGAAGCCGATGGCGATGATGCCCGGCATGCCGATGAAGGCCGACCTGTCGGACCTGAAGTACGATGCGTTCCTGCTGAACGGCCGCGGCACGCAGGCGCCGTGGACGCTCGTCGCCAAGCCCGGCGAGCGCATCCGCCTGCGCATCGTCAACGGCGGATCTTCGACCTACTTCCGCGTGGCGCTCGACGGCCATCCGCTCCAGATCACGCACGCCGACGGCCTCGCGATCACGCCGGTGACCGTCGACCAAATCCTGATGGGCATGGCGGAGAGCTACGACGCCGTCGTCACGCTGTCTGGCTCCGGCAGCTACACGCTGCACGCGGTGGCGCAGGACGGGTCGGGGCAGGCGATCGGCGTCCTGCACACGCCCGACGTCGCGCCGGCGCCGAGCCTGATCGTGCCCCCGACGATCGGCCGCACGCTCGCCTACACCGACCTGCGCGCGGTCGCGCCGACGACCCTGCCCGACGGCCCGGTCCGCGCGTTCGCCCTGAACCTCCAGGGCGACATGGCGCGCTACGTCTGGACCATCGACGGCCAGGCCTATCCGAAGGCCGACCCGCTGCTGATCCGCCAGGGCGAGCGGGTCCAGGTGGCGCTGACCAACCGGACGATGATGTGGCATCCGATGCACCTGCACGGACACTTCTTCCGCCTGCTGCAGGGGGCGGGGGAGAACGCGCCGCTGAAGCACACCGTCAACGTCGCCCCCGGCGAGACGGTGCGCATCGAGTTCACCGCCGACAACCCGGGGCGGTGGTTCTTCCACTGCCACAACCTCTACCACCTGGAGGCCGGCATGGCGCGGGTCTTCGAGTACGAGCTCTGAAAGCGTCCTTGCCCGCGCCGTACCCAATCGGCTACGCAGGGCCATGGCCGACAAGTACGACCTCTTCGACCAGGCGGTCGACCTGATCGCCGACGGCAAGGTCGACGACGCCATCGCGCGCTACCACGAGGCCATCGCCGTCGACCCCGACTTCGCCGATGCCTGGCAGGGGCTGGCGCTGGCGCTGAACGACGAGAGGCGCCACGCCGAAGCGATCGAGGCGGGGAAGAAGCTCTGCGAGCTCACACCGGACGACGTGCTCGCCCACACCACGCTGTCGCGCATCTATCAGGCGGCCGACATGGTGCCCGAGGCCGAGGCCGAGGGCGGCAAGGCGCGGCTGCTCGACTGGAAGCGCCAGCTGAAGGAAGGCCAGTGAAGGAGCGCACCGACGGTGAGATCCTCGCCGGCCTGATCGAGCGCAGTCGTCTCCTGATCGCGCTCTCGGACGACATCCCCGTCGATACCAAGCTGCAGACGCAGCCGCTCCTGAAGCAGCTCGAGCAGCTCCTCGACGTCCCCGACGACGCGCTCGACGTCGATCGCATCCTGGCGACGCACGCGCTCCTGCAGTCCGAGCTCGCCGACGACGCCGATCTCTCGTCGCTGCTCGGCGCCATGGTGCACTTCCTGCCGTCATGAGCGCGCTCGCCGACGTCCGTATCCTCGACCTGACGCGGTTCCTGGCAGGTCCGTTCTGCACCTCGCTGCTCGCCGATCTGGGCGCGACGGTCGTCAAGATCGAGGCGCCCAAGGGCGGTGACGAGGGTCGCTACGGCTATCCGCCCGTCGACGGCGTGCCGGTGTTCTTCCTGGCGCTCAATCGCAACAAGCAGGGCATCACGCTCGATCTCCGCAAGGACGAGGGGCGCGCGTTGCTGCGGCGCCTGCTGCCGCACTTCGACGTGCTGGTCGAGAACTTCGCCGGCGGCACGCTGGCGAAGTGGGGCCTGGCGCCGGAGGACCTCTGTCGCGAGCACCCGCGGCTCATCGTCGCCAGCCTGTCGGGCTTCGGGCAGACGGGGCCGTGGAGCGCGCGGCCGTCCTACGACATCATCACGCAGGCCTCGAGCGGCTTCATGTCGCTGACGGGGTTTCCCGGCAACCCGCCGACGCGCGGCGGCGGCTCGCTCGGCGACTACGTGCAGGGCCTCTTCGGTGCCATCGGCGTGCTGGGCGCGATCAACGCGCGTCATCGCACCGGGCGCGGCCAGGCGGTGGACGTCTCGAGCCAGGACGCCATGTTCTCGCTGCTCGACAGCTGGCCGGCCATCTTCGCCGCCTCCGGGCGCATGCCGTCACAGGTGGGCAATCGCCACCTCGGGACGGCGCCGTACGACAGCTATCGCGCGCAGGACGGCTGGATCGTCATCGCCGTCGCCAGCAACAAGCTGTTCCGCGCCCTGGCTGGAGCCATCGGTCGGCCGGAGCTGGGCGACGATCCGCGCTTTCGTGGCGTCAGCGGACGGCTCGAACGCACCGACGAGATCAACGGCATCATCGGGGCGTGGGTCGGCGAGCGGACGGTGGAGCAGGTGATGGAGGCGCTCGGGCCTGACGGCGCCGGCGTGCCGTGCTCGCCGATCTACACCGTCGACCAGCTGCTCGGGCATCCGCAGCTGCTGGCGCGCGAGATGATCCAGCGACTCCCCCACCCCACGTTGGGTGAGGTGATCGCGGCAGGCGTGGTGCCGAAGCTCTCGGACACGCCGGGCAGCGTGCGCAAGCTCGGTCCCGAGCTCGGGCAGCACACCGATCAGGTGCTGCGCGAGCTCCTCGGGATGAGCGACGACGAGATCGCGCGCCTTCGTCAGGCGCAGGTCATCTGAGGCGTCAGTCGTCGCGACCGCAGGTCGTCGCCTGGGCGGCACGACGCAGCAGCGTGCGTTGGGCAAGGGAGGCGCGCGCGTCACGCACCATCTCGTCGAGCGCACGATCGATGCAGCGCCGGTACTCGCCGCGGGACGTCCACGCGTGACGACCGAGCGGTGCCGCGCAGGGACACACCTGCGTCGCCGTGCAGCCGACCGTCGTCGTCGGCTGGCCGGCCTCGGAGCCCAAGCACACCGGGGATTCCTGGCTGTCGTCGACGCCGTCGCCGTCGGTATCGCTGGCGAGCGTGACGCGGACGTTGTCGAGGGCCCACGCCTCGTCGGGCAGCTCCTGCAGGCTGACGCCTTCCCACACCAGGTCGGCGCCGGTGGCGACGTGATCGAGCGCCAGCGTGATGCGGTAGCGATCGTCCTCGTTGGTCCAGAAGATGACTTGCTCGAGGGCGCCGGTTCCCCCCGGATGCGAGCCGCCGCCCGGATAGGCATCCGGGTACGACTGCGGCTTCTCGGGCGCCTCGGAGAAGGTGGTCTGCAGGGCGGTCACGCCGTCCAGCGTCACGCGGAAGACGTCGGGTCCGGCGTCGACGTCGTTGCCGTCCCAGGTGGAGGCGATGAGGAGGTCGAACGTCACCAGCAGGCGATCGTGCTGCGGCAGGTCGTGCAGCGACAGCGTCACGGCCTGGCGTCCGAACGCACCGAGGACGGTACCCACGTTGCCGGCGGTCTGTGTCGTCTTCGACGACCACTCGGGCCCGACCCCCGACTGGAAGTCGGTCTGGTAGTAGATCGGGAGGTCGGCGCGGACGTCACGCGCCGTGGCCGCGACGAGCAACATCGCGGACAGCAATCCAATACGGGGCCGCAACCATGTAGAAACCATCGGCTGCGTGGCATACGACGGGGCGTCGGCGGCCCGTCAATGAGACTTTCGGGTGGTCGACGTCAGGGAGCCGGGGGCGGTGCGGGGGCGGCGGCGGCGGCGTTGCGGAGCTTCTGGAGGTCGGCCTGGCACCGCTGGAGCTGCCCCTCGACGACGGTGGCCTTGCCCTCGGCATCGACGCGCTTCTTGTTCACGTCGACGTACGAGGACTCCTGCGCGGTGACCTTGTCCCGCAGCGCCGGTGCCCCGTTCGGGCCGTAGCCGTATGCCAACCATGCGGCGAAGAACCCGCCACCGAAGACGACCAACAGGACGATGAGCTTCTGGGTCCCATCCCAGACCGCTTCCTGAATGCGCTTTTTGGATTCCTCGTCCTCGATGCTGCTCATGGAGCGCCCCCCTCGGTTAAGGGGCGTGCATAGCAACCCGCCATCCGCCGGTAAAGGGTAGGGCGCCGTCAGCCGATGGGCGCGCCGCGATCGGTGGTCAGGTATTCGCGGATCAACCGTGGCACCTTGCGCATGGCTTCGTCGAAATTGCGGTAGCCCTCTTCGCGCACCCACTCGCCCAGCACCCAGGCGTCGAACGAGCAGTGCTGCCCGAGCCGGACCTCGATCAGGCGCTCACCGGTGGGCTGCCCCGTGATGATGGCGCGCAGCGCGTCGCCGGAGTCGACCAGGATGCCCCGGCAGTTCGGCGGCAGGGGCAGGCCGTTCTTCACTTTCTCGACGCGGGGCTCGGGAACGCGCTCCTTTTCGAGCATGCGCAGCATGGCCCAGCCGCCGGGCTCCGGGTCGGCTTCGTTGAACCACTTGAGGTTCAGGTCGGTGAGCCGTCGTTGCGCGCGGTCCTGATCGAAGCCGAGGCCGGAGCGGAAGAAGCGCAGCGGGATCTTGGGCTGCTCGATGACGTAGCCCTTCGAGTCCTTCTGCTGGTCGACCCACCAGCGGTTCTCGAGGCTCGGTCGATCGCCCTTGCCGCCCACGCCCGGGAAGCTAGCCGAGCGTTGCCGGGCCGACAAGCGTCGGCTATGTCGCCCGCATGTCGAGCTGGCGGCCGTTCGAGGGCGAGTGGGGTCTCATCCTGGGCGCGTCGAGCGGGTTCGGAGCCGCGGCGGCGCGCGAGCTGGCGCGCCACGGCATGAGCATCCTCGGCGTCCACCTCGACCGGAAGGCGACGTTGCCGCTGGCGCACGCCGTCGCCGGCGACGTGCGCGCCGCCGGTGCGCAGGCGGAGTTCTTCAACGTCAACGCCGCCGACGACGAGAAACGCGCCCAGGTGTGCGCGCGCGCGAGCGAGTTGCTCGAGGGACGCCCGCTGCGTCTGCTGATGCACTCGCTGGCCTTCGGCACGTTGAAGGCGTTCGTCAGCGATCAGGCGGTGCAGCGGACGACGAAGGCGCAGCTCGAGATGACGCTCGACGTGATGGCACACAGTCTCGTCTACTGGGTGCAGGACCTGTCGGCCGCGGGCCTGATCGGCGAGGGCAGCCGCGTCTTCGCGATGACGAGCTCGGGTGGGACGCGCGCCATGCCCTTCTATGGCGCGGTGTCGGCGGCGAAGGCGGCGCTCGAATCGCACGTGCGTCAGCTCGCGCTCGAGCTCGGTGGTGCAGGCGTGGCCGTCAATGCGATTCGCGCGGGTGTCACCGACACGCCGGCGTCGCGTAAGATCCCGGTGGCCGAGCTGATGTTCCAAGAGGCGCGACGGCGCAATCCGGCGAACCGTCTCACCACGCCCGAGGACGTCGCCGGCGCGCTCGTTGCGCTCTCGCTGCCCGGCTCGCGCTGGATCAGCGGGAACGTGATCGGGGTCGACGGCGGTGAAGACGTGACTGGCTAGCGGCGCTCGCGGATCGCGCGACGCTCTTGCGGCCCGACACGGGGACGCCACGCACGAAGCGATAGGCGAACGCGTCGGCCTTCCGTTCGGCGTCGGTCCAGAGCATGTAGTGACCCATCTCGTGGTAGACGGCCGTGATCCACTGCCGCTCCGACTTGTACTTCCGCCCGCGCTTCCAGTTCTCGGGGTGGACGAGGTGGATCTTGCCGTCCTCGTAGCAGCGGCCCGCGCTCTTCCCCCAGTCGAGGTACTCGAACCACTCAACCCGCGGCGAGCGCAGGTGGTAGAAGCGGCTGAGGGCGGCGATGGCGCGCCGAAACTCCGTCTCCCGATACTCGCGGAAGAAACCCGTGAGCTGTCGGTCGATGACGCGACGGTCTCTCACTCCGGGGATGATCATCCGCATGGCAGGTGCTCGGGGGTCTCCGTTGCTGCTGGTCTGGTGAAAGGCCGTTCGGGTCCAGGGGCCGCGACCATACCGGTGCCTGCAGAGGGGTGTCAACGTGACTTTTTCCTGTGTGATTCCAATGACTTGTCGTTCCGGTAAGCCGGGCAGCTAGGAGCCAAGGTCGACGCGGTCACAGGCGATCTAAGTAGCGCCGTGAGGCCAGTTTGGAACTCCGGCGGCCCGATGTTACCTGTGGCCGATGATCAAAACGCTCACCCTTCTGTCGATGGCGATCGTCCTCGGAGCCTGCGCGAATGCGACGGTCGACAAGCAGTCGGTGCGAGCGACGCAGACCGCGCCCGAGTCCACCCAGGTGGACGTCGTACGCATCCCGTACGATCCCGCGTTCCCGTACTATGTCGTCACCGTCGAGCCGCTGACGTTCGATGCCGATCGCGGCGGCGACGGCTCGGCGCCGCCGGTGCCGGGACAGCGCTATGGATGGGGGCCGTTCGGGTGGGGACTCCTGCCGGAGGGACCGAAGGCGGAGGCGTACAACCCGCCGCCGCAGGGCGCCTACGGCAACGTCGGCTCGGCGATCGGCAACCAGCTCGTCACCGCGCTCAGCAACGCGGGCAACGTCCGCCTCATCGACTGGGACTACTACGTCGCCAACCGCGCCAAGCCGTCGACGATGGTGAAGCGCAACCAGGGTGAGGTCGGACCGTTCGTGATCCGCGGCGCCGTCACCGAGTTCAACGAGATCGCCGAGGCGACCGGCAGCACGACGGGTGGCTCGCTCGGCGCGCTCGGTGCGGCGCTCGGTGTCGCCGGCGCCATCGCGGGCAACACGCCGGCGGCGGTCACGGGTGCGGCGGTCGGGCTCGCCAATCCCAGCTACGAGAAGACCGTCGCGCGTCGCACGGGCTCGGTGGCGATGGACTTGAAGATCGTGAACCCGAGCGACGGACGTCTCGTCGGCAGCGTGATGGCGAACGGCAGCTTCAGCAGCGAGTCGTCCGCCAACGGCTTCTCGTTGTTCGGCTTCGGCAAGGCGAGCAACGCATTCGCCGCCAGCGCCCTCGGCCAGGCCAACCGTGCGGCGATGAACTCGGCGACCACGCAGATCGTCGAGCAGCTGCACCGCGTGCGCTGAGGCGCGCGGCTCAGGACCCGGCGACGGCTGGCAGGACCTCTTGCGTGTCCTGCCATTCGATCCCGCCGGTGTCGAGATTGATCAGCGCCAGAGTCAGACGGTAGCGCCCGGTGGCGTGCGCGTCGGCGGTGGCGTCGAGCACGCCGTACAGGAGGTAGCCGCCGGCGGTCCGCTTGGCGGTGGCCTTCCGCGCATCGGTCGGTGCGACCACCTGCCCCGGCACCTCACGTCGCGCGCGATCGAGTGCGTCGCGTGAGGTGGGCGAGACCGGCGTGAACCGCACCATGCGCGTCTTCACCAGCGCGGTGCGGATGCGATCGGCCATCGCCTTGGTGCGGACCGACGCACCGGTGCGATCCTCGACGCCGTTCACCTCGACGACGGGCCGCGTGCCGCCCGCTATGGCGGGATGACGCACCATGGACTGCACGAGACGATCTGCCACGCTCGGGACGTCGGCGGATGCGTTCGATCGGCCGCGACCGTCGGATGAGGTGGCACCCGTTCCCGCGCGGCGCTGCGGGGCCATGCACCCGGCGAGCGCGAGCGTGAGGAGAAGACAGAAACCCGGCGCGCGACGCACGACCGCATCTCCTTACCGGCGCGCGCGTCAACAATCCACTCGGCGACGCGACGGCGCGCGTGTCAGTCGGCGGGCATCGCCTCCTTCGCCTTCTTGAAGTTCTCGAGGGCTTCGTCCTGCAGCCCGTTCCGCAGATCCTCGTCGCCCTGCTTGTAGAGCGTTTCGGCCTCGCCGAGGCTCTTGCCCTCGGCCTGCGCCTTCTTGATCTTCGGGAGGAGCTCCTTCTTGAGCTCGATGGCGGTCTGCGCGTGCGACGCAGTGGTGAGTGCGAGGATCAACGTGAGTGCGATGGGCAGGAGACGCATGGAACCCCCTTATGCCGTCGCTTTAGCCGGAGGCTGCGAAGCCGGCAAGAACCTACGGGTTCACCGAGAAGCGCCACAGCAGCGAGCCGATCACGCCGATCGCCATCCATATCTGCACGAGGAACGTGGCGGCGGACCCGGCGGCGCGTTTCTCCGGCGCCTTCGCGTAGCCGACGGCGTAGGCGATCCGTGCCAGGAGGAAGACCACCCCGAGGATCAACGCCGTGAACTTCCCGACGAAGGTGGCGTACAGGAAGAAGAGCGGGGTGAAGACGACCATCTGCTCGAGGCTGTTCTGATGCACGCGGTTGAGCCGCTCCCAGTCGGGGTTGCCCGACGTGGCGGGCGCCGGCACGCCGTACTTCTCGCGTGCGCGTCCGACCAGGGCGCTGAACACGATCAGCTCGACGCAGGCGAGCGCGAGAATCAGCCATATCCCGATGTCCATGGGCGCCATGCGGGGGGAGTTACCGGCTGCCGGGTCGAAAAGTCAAAGCGTGCTCGCGGTGGCGGTGCCGGTCGGTTAAGGGGTTGCATGCCTGCGCTCCTCCTCCTGCTGGTCGTCCTGGTCACTCCTGCCCTCGCGGCCCTCGAGCCGGGCCAGATGCTCGAAGCGTCCAATGCCGACGACGCGGCGGCGCTGCTCCCGCCCGAGCTGCTCGCGCACTACAAGGACGGCACCTACCGCAACCGCATCGCCGCCTGGCCGTCGACGCCGCCCTGGGAGCCGGCCTTCGCCGCCGCCTCGGCAGCCAACGCCGCCAAGCTCGATGTCGATGCGAAGGGCTCCATCATCGTGAAGGACGGCGGTGCGCCGGCGCGCGGGCTCTACGGCCTGCCGTTCGCGATCAGCGCATCCGACCCGAATGCGGGCGTGAAGGTGATCTGGAACGCGTACTACGCGTTCTGGCGCATCGGCAGCAGCCACGATCTGCTCGCCCTCGACTGGGTCGGCAAGGGCGGCCTCGAGCGCCAGGCCAGGCTCGAGAGCCAGATACTCTTCTCCGAGGGCGTGCCGCCGTCGCTCGCTCCGAAGGAGAACCCGCTCGACGTCGCATCGCAGGCATTGGCCGTCGTCGGCTCGCCGGCGGATCTGAACGGCACGGCGTCGCTGGCGTGGCGCTTCCGCGATGGCCAGAAGCAGGACCAGGCCTGGACGTACGTGCCGGCGCTCCGTCGCGTGCGGCAGGTGTCGCCGGCGAATCGCTCCGACGGGTTTCTGGGCTCGGACCTGAGCCAGGACGACGGCTCGTTCTTCGACGGCAAGCCGGAGGACTTCACCTGGAAGCTCGTCGGCGAGCGCGAGGCACTGGTGTTGGCCGATCCGGCGAGCCTCGCTGGGACGGCGAAGCGCACCGCGCTGCCGAACGGTGGCATCCACGAGGAGTGGCCGCCCGACCAGAAGGTCGTCGGCTACCAGGACCCCGAGTGGAAGGGCGTGGCCTGGGCGCCGGTGGCGCCGGTGCTGGTGCGTCGCAAGCTCTGGGTCGTCGAGGGGACGCCGAAAGATCCGTACTACCTCTTCGCCAAGGTGGAGATCGGCATCGACCAGGAGACGTTCCAGGGGGCCATCACCCGCAAGTTCGACGCCCAGGGGGCGCTGCTGCGCACGCTGCAGTTCATCGCCTACGCCAGCCAGCCGATCGAGACCGGTGGCGAGAAGCTGCTCCTGCCGGCGTCGTCGATGGGGTTCATCCTGGCGGAGAACCAGAAGGCGGGGCGCGCCACCGTGGCGGGCACCGCGCCGCCGGGAGACTCCGTCCACGAGCGTCGCGTGCCGATCGACGCCGGGGTCTTCTCGCTCGATCGCCTCGGCGCCGCCGGCAAGTAGCCGGCCTCCTCACCCCATCCGGCGGTACTTGCCCTGGAAGAACAGGAGCGGGTCGCCGCCGCGGACCTCGGCGTGATGCACCTCGCCGATGTGGATGACGTGGTCGCCACCCTCGTGCGTCTCGATGATCGAGCACTCGATGTGGCCGAGCGTGCCCTCGAGGATCGGCACCCCGTTCTGGTTCACGCTGTGGGCCAGGTCGGCGAACTTGTCGCCACCCGACTTGGCGAAGCGGTTCGACAGCTCCTCCTGCCCGTCGGCCAGGATGTTCACCACGAAGCACTTCGAGTCGAGGAAGTGCGGGTGGGTCTCGGCCTTCTTGTCGATGCAGATGAGCAGCAGCGGCGGGTCGAGCGAGAGCGACGACACCGCATTCGCCGTGAGGCCGAAGGGCCGATGGTTGGTGTCGCGCGTCGTCAGGATGGTGACGCCGGTCGCGAACAGGCCCATGACGCGGCGGAGCTCCTTCGAATCGAACATGGTCGTCGGGACTAGTGCCCGCCCGGGGTGCCTGTCAACGTCGGCGCGGTGGTCCGAGGACCCAGCTCGCGTCGTCGGGGTCGCGATACCAGCCGCCGGCGGCGTGGGTGCCGCCGTCGACGTGCAGCGTGATGCCGGTGACGTAGCGCGCCATGTCCGACGCCAGGAACACCGCCGCCCCCGCCATATCCTCCGGCGCACCGGCACGACCGAGCGGCACGATGTGCTGCCAGCGCTCGCGCTCGGGCGCGTCGACCATCGCCGCCAGTCCCTCGGTGAGACAGATGTCCGGCGCGAGCGCGTTCACCCGGATGCCGTGCGGCGCCAGCTCGACGGCCGCCGTGCGCGTGAAGTTGATGACGGCCGCCTTCGCCGCCGCGTAGACGGCGTAGCCCGGCGCCGCGCGCACGCCTTCGATCGACACCACGTTGATGATGCTGCCGCCGCGTCCTCCGTCGACGAGGCGACGGGCCACCAGCCGCGTGCCGTGCAGGACGGTGCCGAGGTTGACCCGCAGCAGGGCGTCCCAGCCCTTGGCATTGGTGTCGATGAACGGCGCGATGAACGTGCCGCCGACGTTGTTGACCAGCACGTCGACGTCGCCGAAGCGGGCCGTGACGGTCGCGAGCGCCTCGGCCAGCACATCGCCGTCGCGGACGTCGACGGTGATCGCCATGGCCTCGCCGCCGGCCGCGGTGATCTCGTCGACGGTGCGCGCCGCGGTGTCGGCGGTGCGTTCCAGGACGGCGACCCGGGCTCCGAACGCAGCCATGCCGCGCGCGATGCCCTTGCCGATGCCCGACCCGGCGCCGGTGACGGCGGCGATGCGACCGGCGAGCGATGCGGCTGACGGATCCATGTAGTCAGCGCGGCGTGTAGGCGACGACCACCCGGTCGCCGCTCTTGAAGCCGTCGCGGAAGCCGTCCGCGTAGCGGGCCCAGCCGTCGGGGTACTTCTTTGCGAAGGCCGCCATCAGTCGCCCCTCGAGCGCGGTGTCCTTCACCAGCTTGCCGGTGGCCTCGAACGACGGCCCACCCGGCGTGCCCACCGCGATGCGGGCCTTCGCGTGCCCCGCCTTGATGCGTTGCACACGAAAGGACGTCGGCCGGGTGCCGACGTAGACCACGCCGCCCTCGTCGAAGAACCAGATCTCCGCCGGCTTGCTGAGCTCACCCGAGCGACGCTCGGATTGGATGTAGACGTACTTGGCGTCGGTGAGGGCCTTCTGCAGCTCGGGGCCGAGCGCGCCCCAGGCGACGGCGGCCAGGGCGAGAGTCAGGACCCAGGGGGCCAGGGCGTGGCGTGACACGGGCCGGAAGCTAGCCGCGGACTCTCGGGTGTTCAAGGGTTCGGCTTGACCCCGTGGGGAAACGCGGGCAGCGTGAAACGCCAAACCTAATGGGGGTGTCTCGATGCGTGTGCAACGTCTGATCGTTCCGGTCGTCGCGTTGGGCCTGATGATGGCGGTCCAGCCGCTCCTCGCACAGCCGACCGCGGCCACGGCGCCGGCGGGGACCGAGCAGCTGATCAAGTACTATCGCAAGAAGTCCAACGTGCCGCCGGCGCAGGGCGTGACGGTGACGGGTCTGAAGGACTCCACCGCGCTCAAAGGCGCGAAGGAAGGCGTCCTCCAGATCGGGACGCCGCCGCAGGTGAAGAACGTACCGTTCCTGATGTCCGCCGACGGCAAGTTCGTCGTCTTCGCCGCCACCGAGGACGTCAGCGTCGATCCCTCGAAGGCCGTGATGGCGAAGATCGACGTGAAGGATCGTCCCTTCCGCGGTCCGAAGGACGCCAAGGTCGTCATCGTCGAGTACTCCGACTTCCAGTGCCCCTTCTGCACCAAGGGCTACACCACGCTCGAGACGCAGGTGCTGAAGGAGTACGGTGACAAGGTGAAGTTCTACTTCAAGAACTACCCGTTGCCGTTCCATCCGTGGGCCGAGCCGGCGGCGATCGCGGCCGAGTGCGCGCTGCAGCAGAAGCCCGACGCGTACTGGAAGATCTACCACACGTACTTCGAGAAGCAGAAGGACGTGAACCCGCAGAACGTCAAGGAGAAGTCCTGGGAGTTCCTCGCCGACCAGGGCATCGACAAGGCGAAGTTCGACAAGTGCTACGACAACAAGGAGACGCAGGCCCTCGTGAAGGCCCAGATTGCCGAAGGGCAGTCGCTGGGCGTCACCGGCACGCCCTCCTTCGTCATCAATGGCCGTCTGCTCGTCGGCGCGCAGCCGTTCGAGCAGTTCAAGGCCGTCATCGACGACGAGCTCGCCTCGTCGAAGTGATCTGACCGAGCGGTGCCGCGGGCACGGGAGACGATCCCGTGCCCGCCGCCGCTACCGGATCGGTGGCTCGCCGCCGATCTGCAGCGCCGCCAGGTTCTCGCGCGCGGGCGCGTAGCTCGGCCGCGCCACCAGCGCGGTCTCGAAGCACCGTCGCGCGGTTCCGACGTCGCCGAGACCGAGCAGGGCGACGCCCAGATCGTTCTCGGCCGCCGGGCTCTCGGGGCGGAGCGCGCAGGCGCGTTCGAGGTGCAGCGTCGCGCCGGCGGGATCGCCGCTCGCGAGGTGGATCTGCCCGACGCGGTAGTGCGCTTCGAAGCAGCTCGGGTCGAGCGCCGTGACGCGGAGGAAGATCGTGCGCGCGCGTTCGACGTGGCCGCGCACCAGGAGGAACAGCGCCAGTCGGTAGTGCAGCGGCACGCTGTCGGGGGCCAGCACGACGCCGGCCTCGAGGCAGTGCTGCAGTGCGAGATCGTCGCCCATGCGATCCAGCACGGTGGCGAGGTTCTGGCGCAGGACGACGTTGTCGGGCACCACCCGCAGCGAGCGCTCGAGCGCGAGGCGCGCGTCGACGAGGTCGCCGCGACCGAGATGCAGCGCACCGAGGTTGGCGAGTGCCATCACGTGGTCCGGCACCATCGCGAGCACCTGCTGGTAGCGGACCTCGGCGTCCACGATCAGACCGAGGCGATGGCAGAGCGAGCCGGTGGAGAAGGCGAGTCCCGGATCGTCGGGTGCCGTGGCGAGCGTCTCCTCGTAGACGGCGAGCGCCTCCTCGTCGCGATGCTCGGCTTCGAGGCAGAGCCCGAGGCCATGGTGTGCACGCACGTGCGACGGCTCCCGGGCGACGATGCGGGCGAAGCGTTCGCGTGCGCCCTCGACGTCACCGAGCTCGAGCAGCTCCTCGCCGCGGGCGAGAAGAGTGGCGGCAGTCTCGGTCATGGCATCACTCCCCATTGCGCCTCGGCGGCGCGGGTGGCGTCGGCGATGTGTGCGAGCAGGCGGATCGGCTCGGCGCTCGACGGCGACAGCGCCGCCGCTCGCTCGGCTTCGCGCCGCGCGCGACCGAGCGCGCCCAGCATGGCGTGGACGTGCGCCAGCTCGGTGCGGGCTTCCGCTTCGGCGCCCAGCGCGCGCAGGCGCGGCAGGCGCACCGGCCAGGTCGGATCGGCCAGCAACCGCTCGCGATCGGACAGGTAGCGGCCGAGATGTACGAGCGCTTCGCGCAGCTGTCCGGTTCGTCGGCAGAGCCGGCCGAGCAAGAGTCGCGGATCGATCCAGTCGGGTCGGAGCGCCAGCGCCGTGCGACACGCTTCTTCCGCGCCCACCTGCTCGCCCGCGGCGAAGCGCGCGGCCGCCAGCGTATCGAGCAGCAGGAGACCGAGGGAGCGGTCCTGTGCGTCCACCCGTCGCAGGCCGTCCTCGGCCGCGTGCACGGCGCCGGCGGCGTCGCCGAGCGCCAGTCGTGTCTGGGCAAGGTAGAAGCCGATGGCTGGATCGTCGGGACTCACGGCCGCCCGGCGCTCGAGCAGCGCGCGGTTGCGAACCAGCTTCGCGTGCAGCGCCACCGGTTCGGCGTAGCCGTAGTGCCGGATCGGCAAGGGCGCATCGAGGACGCGCGTCGTGACGCCGATCTGCTCGTGGACGACGCCCTCCCAGCGATGACCCGGGGTCCGCGTGAACAGCCGCACCGCGAGGTGCACGCTGTCGACGTCGCCGCTCGCACCGAGGTTCTCGATCGGCATGCGCAGTGCCGGCGCCGAGGTCTCGGTGCAGGTCATGCGCAGCTGCGCGGCGGTCCGCGCCGGTAGCTCCTCGTCGGCGTCGAGGCTCAGGATCCAGTCGCCGTGCGCCTCGTCGAGGGCAGCATTGCGTGCGGCGGCGAAGTCGTCATCCCAGGGCCGCTCGACGACGACGGCGCCGTGCGCGCGCGCGATCTCGCGCGTGGCGTCGGTGGAGCCGGTGTCGACGACGACGATCTCGTCGACGGCCGGTGCCGCGCTGGCGAGGCAGCGCTCGAGGACGGCGGCCTCGTCGCGTGCGATGAGGCAGAGCGTGATCCGGGGCGCACCGCGCGGTGCGACCACGACGCGCGGCACGAAGCGGAGCGCGTCGCGCGGCCGGGCGCGCTCGGGTGCCGGCCGCGGGCCGCGGGCGCGATCGCGATGCACGAACACCTCGCGTGACAGCACCGCCGTGCAGCCCCCAGCGGTGGCACGCGCACACAGTTCGCCGACGGGATCGCGTGTCGTCTCGTCGAGCGGTCCGAGTCGCTCGATCACCGCGCGACGGACGAGCAGGCAGGCGCCGTCGAGCCAGGCGACGCGACGGTGCTCGCCGCGATGCGCGCTGGCCCATCGCGCTGCGAAGGCATCGAGCGCGGCTGGTCCGTCGTAGGCGGGAGTAGCTCCGATGGCCTGAGGGCCGCCGGCAGCGCCGTTCATCACGGGGCCCACCAGACCGACGCGCGTGTCGCGGGCGCGAGCCAGGAGTGCCGCGCTCCATCCCGGTGTCACCAGGGTGTCTGCACCCAGCAGCACCAGCCATCGCCCCCGCGCGGTGCGGATGCCCTGATTCACGGCAGCCGCGTAGCCCACGTTCTCGGCAGCGCGCAGGACGCGGACGGGGATGCGACCGTCGCCGTCCGCCAGCGTCGCGAGGCGGTGGGCGAAGCCGTGGGCCGGACCGTGGTCGACGACGAGCACCTCGGCGGGCGACGGCGTGTGACGCCGGACGCGCTCGATGCATGCCAGCAACGCCGGCGTGGCCTCGCGTGCGACGATGATGACGGAGACCCGACGCGCCGGCGCGCGCGTCACCGACTCGTCCTCGTGTCAGCACCCTGACTCGCCGGTCGTGCGTACACCCCGATCCAGGCCACCCACCCACACCGCTGCATCATGCTTAGCAACCGCCGTACCGCGCCGCTTGACCGTACGATGTGTGCGACGCTACGCCGTGACGATGCAGCGACGCGCCGGCTTCGATCCCGTCACCGGTGCCTATGTCGACACGCGCGTCGCGCGTGGCTTCCCGATGGGCGGCATCGGCGCGGGCGGCTTCAGCGTGGCGTCGGACGGCGGCTTCGGTGAGCTGCGCCTCAACAACAACTGGATGTCGCCCATCCATGGCGTGCGCGGCGCGTTCCACGCCCTCTGGACGCGACGCAGCGGAGCGACTCGATGCGTGATGCTGCGTCGCAGCCTCGACGGCGACGAGTACGCGAATGCCAGCCCCGTGCGCGGCACCACCTTCACCGGGACGCTGCCGTCGTTCGCGCTCGCCTTCGATGACGACCTGCCGCTGTCGGTGACCCTGCACGGCCTGACGCCACACGTGCCGCACGACGTCCGCGAATCGACGCTGCCGGCGGCGCTCTTCCGCTTCGTGCTGCAGAACCCCGGCGACGAGCCGGTGGAGGCGTCGGTGCTGTTCTCGTTCGAGAACGTCCTCGGTCGTGGCGGTACCGGGCACCTCGGGGTCGAGCTCGGCCCCGAGCACGAGATGAAGGGTGTGCACCGTCGCGTCGAGTACGACAGCATCGCCGGCGCCTGGCAGGAGGAGGCCGCCGTCGGTGACCGTCGTGGGGTGCGCTTCCGTACCGACCAGGTGTGGGACGCGCGCTCGCATCGGCGCGGCGTCACCGGCCAATACCTCCTGCTGGCCGACGCCACGCCCGACGTCGCCGTCACCGCGTGCGATGGCTGGGACGCCGGCGCGCCGTCCGCGTCGGTGCTCGACGACTTCGCGCGCGAGGGGCACGTGCGCTCGACGGCCCCGGGTCGTCGCGGCGAGGACGGTGGCTGGCGTCCGGCGGCGGCGGTGGCCGCAGCCACGACCGTACCCGCGCACGCGACGCGCGAGGTGACGTTCGTGCTCGCCTGGTGGACGCCGGACCACGTCACCGAGCCGAGCCTGGCGCGGCATCGCGGCGAGGGACCGCACGATGGTACCCGCGTCGGGCACGTCTACGAGACGCACTTCGACGGCGTGGACGCGGTGGCGACGCACGTGCTCGACGATCGGCGTCGGCTCGAGGCGGCGTCGAGCGAGCTCGGCGCGCTGCTCGAGGCGTCGTCGCTGCCGCCATGGCTGGTGCGCGCGATACGCAACTCGATCGACTCGACGCTCTGCAACACCGTCGTGCCAGCGAACGGTCGCATGTACACGCTCGAGGGCCTCGACTGGCACTGGCCGATGGGCGGTCTCACCGGCACCAACGATCAGCGCCTGTCGTCGCATCCCTACACGGCGACGTTCTTCCCGGAGCTGGATCTTTCCGAGCTCGACGAGTTCCGTCGTCTGGCCGACGCGCGTGGCGCCATCCCGCACGGCAACGGCAACTGCGACCTCGGGCTCGGCACCACCGAGATTCCCTACGGCTGGCCCATGTTCATCAAGGACTTCCTGCCGGCCAAGGAATGGACCGACCTCACCATGTCGCTGATCCTGCAGGTGGGACGGGCGTGGCGGACGACCGGCCGCGACGACGTGCTCGACCGGTTCTGGCCGGCGATGGTGCGCGGCCTCGACTACCTCGATTCGATCGCCCCCGACGGTGTGCCGGAGGGCGGCACGACCTACGACGTGTGGGATTTCCCGGGCGCGTTCGTCTACTCGGCGACGCTCTACCTGGCGACGCTGCGGGTGATGCTGACGCTCGGCGCGACGCGCGCGCCGGAACGGTGCGACGTGTGGCAGGCACGCTTCGATCGCTGCGCGCAGCGTCTCGATCGCGACCTCTGGGACCCGCGCGGCTTCTTTCGCAGCTCGGAGCACAAGGACACCGTCTTCACGGCGGCGCTCGCCGGCGAGTGGGCGGTGCGCTGGGCCGGCTTCGACCCGATCCTCGATCTCGACCGCGCCCGCAGCCATCTCGTCCATCAGTATCGCGTGCTGGTGACGCACGCCGAGGGCGGACTGCCGCGCTCGGAGGCGACGTTCGAGGGCATCGCGGTCGACCATCCGTTCCGTGCCGGCCTGCCACGCGGCGAGGAGTTCACGTACGTCTGGCAGGTGGTGTCGTATCAGGCTTGCCTGCAGCTCTATCTCGGCGAGGTGGAGGCCGGGCTCGAGACCCTGCGCCGCTTCTACGACCGACTGTGGGGCGACGGCTTCGCCTGGAGCGGTGGCCTGCGCGGCAACGCCGAGTCGGTCTACATGACGCACCCGGTGGCGTGGGCCGTTCTCGCCGCGCTGACGGGCGCCGCGCTCGACGTGCCGGGGCGCACGCTGCACCTGGCGCCGCAGGGACGGCTCCGCTGCCCGGTGTTCTTCCCGTCGTTCTGGGCCATATGCGACCACGCTCCGGCGACGGAGCACACGACGCTCGAGGTGGTGCGCACGTTCGGGGATCCGGTCACGATCGAGCGCGTCGTCGAGGGCGGCGTGCGCGAGCACACGATCGGAGCCACGGTTCTGGCCACCGGGGCGCGCATCGAGTTGCGGCCATAGCGTCGAGCGCCTATCAGCGGCGCATGACTCGCCGCCTCCGATGGTGGTCGCTCCTCGGCCTGCTGCTCGCTGCCGTTCCCGCCCGCGCCGTCACGCGAAGTTTTCCGAGCACGCCACCGTGCAGCACGACGCTGCAGGAGTGCATCGATGGAGCCGACGACGGCGACCGTATCGAGATCGTGACGACGGCGCCGATCGGTGGCGGTCCCCTGCAGATCAGGAAGGGCATCACGCTCACCGGCGCGCCCGGTGTCACGCCGCTGCTGGGCGGCAGTGCGACGCCGTTCGGCATCCTGATCGGCGGGAAGGCCGGCGGGCCGAGCGTCATCCGGCTCGAGGGGCTGACCATCAGCAATGGCTCGGTCCGGGTGGTGCTTTCGACGTCGCCCGGGGGTGACGAGGTCACCATCCAGCGGTGCTCGATCAGCAACACGTTCACCGGCTCGGCGATCCTGGTCGATCCCGACGTCCCCGCGGACGTCCGTCTCCTCGACAATTTCCTCGCCTCCGGCGGCTACGTCGTCGACACGCTCATGGCCCCGCCGACGGGCACGACGCACCTCACGATCGCGCGCAACCGCCTGAGCGCGTCGACGCCGGGCTACGATGGCCTGCAGCTCGACATGCGCGGCGGCGGACAGATCACCGTCGACGTCGAGAACAACGTCATCCACGACGTCGCGTCGAGCGCGATCGTCATGTACTCGCTCGACAGCGTCGCGGCGACGGTGAACGTGGTCAACAACACGCTCGATCAGACGGCGAAGGGTGTGTACGTGAGCAGCGTCGGCTCGACCAGCACGATCTCGCTCAACCTCTTCAACAACATCGTGTCGCGCACCACCGGACCGGGCGCGAGCTTCCCGGCGTCGGCGCAGCTGAGCGTCACCGGCGGGTTCAACGCCTTCTTCGGCATCGGCGCGGCGAACGTGCTGAACGGCTTCAGTCTCGGCATGCCGCTCTACGGCGTCGATCCGCTCTACGTCGACGGCGACGGTGCCGACTATCACCTGAAGGGAACGTCGACGCTCATCAACGCCGGGACCAACGCCCCACCCAACGGGTTGCCCGAGCTCGACTACGAGGGCAACCTCCGCATCGCGGACAGCGTCGTCGATGTCGGTGCGTACGAGTTCGGCTCCGTGCCGCCGACGACCACGACCACCACGGTGGTGACGTCGAGCACGACGACGACGACCCTCGCGTGCACCGCCGAGGCCACCGTGGTGTCCATCGGCTGCCGGCTCGCCGTGCTCACCGCCGACGTCACCGGGCAGGTGCCGGCAGGGAAGCTGCGCGACAAGCTGCTCGCACAGCTCGCGACGGCGACCGGCGCGCTGCAGGAGGCCGATGCCGCCACGGGCAAGGCGCGGAAGCGCGTGCTCCGTCGCGTCGTGAAGACGCTGACCGTCGCGCGCGTGCGGCTCAACACCAAGGCCGCGAAGGCGCTCGACGCCTCACTGCGCAGCGCGCTCGCCGATCACCTCGTGGCGCTCAAGCGCGACGCGAAGACGCTCGGCCGGTCGTCCTAGCGCACGCGCTCGCCGACGTACTGCACGATCTGATCCGCCGCGACGCGGATCTGCGCGCCCGTGTCGCGATCGCGCACCGTCACCGTCTGATCGGTGACGGACTGCCCGTCGACGGTGATGCAGAACGGCGTGCCGGCTTCGTCCATGCGAGCGTAGCGCTTGCCGATGCTCTGCTTGGCGTCGAACTGGCAGGGGCCGACGTTCTTGCGCAGATCGCGGAAGATCTTCTCCGCGATCTCGGGCATGCCTTCCTTGTTCACCAGCGGGAACACACCTGCCTTGATCGGGGCGAGGCGCGGGTGGAAGCGCATGAGCTCGGGCGACGGACGGCTCTCGTCCACCGTGTACGACTCGCACAGCACGGCGAGGAGCCCGCGCGTCAGTCCCGCGGCTGGCTCGATGACGTGCGGCAGGTAGCGCTCGTTGCGCTCCTGGTCGAAGTAGTCGAGCTTCACGCCGCTGAACTTCTGGTGCTGCGTGAGATCGTAGTTGCTGCGGTAGGCGATGCCTTCGAGCTCGGTGAAGCCCTTCTCGCCAGAGAACGGGAAGGCGTACTCGACGTCGCAGCAGCCGCCCGACTCCTTGGCGTAGTGCGCCAGCTCGTCCTGCTCGTGGTCGCGCAGTCGCAGGTTCTTGCCGGCGAGGCCCAGCGAGCACCACCAGTCGAAGCGCTGCTGGCGCCAATACTGGTACCACTTGTCGGCCTCGCTCGGGTGGACGAAGAACTCGAGCTCCATCTGCTCGAACTCGCGCGAGCGGAAGATGAAGTTGCGCGGCGTGACCTCGTTCCGGAAGCTGCGCCCCACCTGGCAGATGCCGAACGGGATCTTCACCCGCGTCGAGTCGATCACGTTCTTGAAGTTGTAGAACATGCCCTGCGCGGTCTCGGGGCGGAGGTACGCCTTGGCGTCCTCGTCGCGCACCGCGCCGGTGTAGGTCTCGAACATCAGGTTGAACTGCCGGGGCTCGGTGAGGTCGCCGCCACAGTGAGGGCAGGGGGGCAGGATGCCCTCGGCGCTGGCGGCGTCGCTCGAGAGCAGACGAAGCAGGGTGGGGACGTCGAAGGCGTCGCCGGTGAGGCTGCCGAGGACGTCGGCCGGCTTCCGTACCAGCAGGAGGCCGGGGGCGACCTTGCGGCCCTTGGTCTCGGCCCACCGCTTCAGCTCGGCGTGCGGGGCCGTGTAGGTGCCCGGATTGGTGCCTGCTTCGCAGACCGCGAGGAGGGCGGCCACCCACTCACTCTCGGCCAGCAGGTCTTCGACGTGGTCGGCCCGGAAGAGCCGCTTGCACTGCCGGCAGGTCTGCATGGGGTCGGCGAAGCCGCCGACGTGGCCGCTGGCCTCCCAGACCTTGGGGTGGCTGATGATCGAGCAGTCGAGCCCGACGATGTCGATCTCCCTGCCGTCGGGACCGAGCGGCGGATTGCGCACCATGACGTCCCACCAGGCGTCGCGCAGGTTGTTCTTCAGCTCGACGCCGAGGGGCCCGTAGTCCCAGAACCCGTTGATGCCGCCGTAGATCTCGGAGGACTGGAAGATGAAGCCGCGGCGCTTGCAGAGCGAGACCAGACGCTCCATCAGCGCCGGTCCGGTGGGGGTGGGCATCCCGTCTTCTTCTCCGATGGGCGGAGGGACTGCAACCTGGCCCCGGACGCGGTCCCCATTGACGAATCGGTGTCGGGCCGCATAGCGGTCCAACTTGCGCGCAGACACGCAGATGTGGGGCGGGGCGGTGGTCGTGCTCGTGATGTAGGGCGCCGGGCGCGCGAGAATTGGTCAGCAACGTCTCTGCGACGAAAGGACTGCCATGCCCGTCCTGCAACCAGTCGTATCCGATACGCCACTGTCGGGAACCGATCTGGCCCATGTCTGGCGTCTTCTGGCACCGCAAGAGCGCGTAGAGGGTTTCCTTCTACTTCCCCGGGCCGAAGCCGAGGAGCTCTTCTTCGCTCTCAGCTCGGCGGACCAAGCCGCCATCGTTCTCGGTCTGCCCGAGGGGGAGCGGCGATCGTGGATCCGGCTGCTTGCTCCGGATGACGCAGCAGACCTCATTCAGGCGGCGCCGGGCATGGCCCATCAAGCCTTCCTCTCGTTGCTCGACGAGCCAACGCGCAAGGAAGTGCTCGGCCTATTGGCGTACGCCGAGGATCAGGCCGGCGGGCTCATGAACACGAGATTCGCACGCTTGCGGCCAGACATGTCGGTCGACGAAGCAATGGCCTATCTGCGCCGCCAGGGACGCAAGCAGGTGGAGACGATCTATTACACCTACGTCCTTGCGCCCGATCAGCGGCTCCTTGGGGTGGTTTCGTTCCGCGAACTATTCGACGCCAACACCGAGCACCACGTCCGTGACATCATGCGCACCAACGTCGTCACGATCACCTCGGACACGGCGCAGGCTGATGTGAGCCGCCTCTTCCAACGTTCCCGCCTGATCGCGCTCCCGGTGGTGGATCGCGAGGGGCGTATGCAGGGCATCGTGACGATGGACGACATCGTCCACGTCGTGACGGAGCAGGCGACCGACGAGATCCAACGGATCGGTGGGTCGGAGGCGCTCGGGTCGCCGTACCTGGACGTCGGGTTTGGCAGCATGGTGCAGAAGCGTGCGGGATGGCTCTCGGCACTTTTCCTGGGGGAGATGCTCACGGCTACCGCCATGGGGTACTTCGAGAAGGAGATCGAGCGCGCGGTCGTTCTCGCGCTCTTCGTGCCGCTCATCATCAGCAGCGGGGGCAATTCGGGGTCGCAGGCGTCCACGCTCGTCATACGCGCGATGGCCCTCGGTGAGGTGCGGCTCGGGGACTGGTGGCGGGTGGTGCGGCGTGAGCTGGGGGCGGGGATGGTGCTCGGAACGATCCTGGGCTCGATCGGCTTCGCTCGCATCCTGGCGTGGGTAGGGCTCTTCGGCTCGTACGGCGAGCACTATCTCCTGGTCGGGCTGACCGTTGCGCTGAGCTTGATAGGTGTCGTGACCTTCGGGACGTTGGCAGGTTCCCTGCTGCCGTTCATTCTCCGCCGCCTTGGGTTCGACCCCGCCAGCGCGTGCGCACCGTTCGTCGCGACACTCGTCGACGTCACGGGGCTGATCATCTACTTCACCGTCGCGAGCGTGCTGTTCCGGGGGACCCTGCTGTAGGGGGCAACGCGTATTGTCGAGAGCGCGAGGGCTGCAGGCGGCCCGGAGCGATCGCAAAGTGGTGGAAATCGGCGCGCGACGCAGTGCGGCGGACATCGGCAGCCGGGTCACCGCCGCGGGCGCCAGCGCGCTTTTCTCATTGACGCGAAGACTCGCGGGTCGGTACGGTCCCGACGCAATGTCCACGCGTCACGCGGAGGGGGGCCTCCGCGACGCCACCACACCCAAGCCCGCTCGCTCGCCGAGCTGCCGATGGAGCCATACATGATGCGTCACCCGTTGCTTGCCGCCCTGCTGGTCATGACCGCGGCGATACCCGCCGGGGCCGTCGACCAGACGATTCTCGGGAATCAGTTGCTCGTGAAGAATCCGAGCACGCCCGAGAAGCGTGCGATCGTCACCAAGGCCAAGGAGTCCGGGAGCCCCGACACCATCGTCGGCAATCCCACGGTTGGGGGCGCGACCCTCACCGTCACCGCGAGCGGTGGAACGCCTTCGGTGCAGACGTTCATCCTGCCCAGCGGCAACAGCCCGACAACGGGCAAGCCGTACTGGAGCGGAGATGCGACGAAGGGCTACAAGTACAACGACTCGAAGGGCGACGCCGGACCGGTGAAGAGCGCCCAGGTGAAGAAGTCGGGCAACGGTACCTTCCAGGTGAAGGCCGTCATCTCCGGCAAGGCCGGCCCCGTGGTCGTCGTTCCGCCGAACCCGGGCTCGGGCGGCTGCGTGCTGCTCACCATCGTCGGTGGTGACTCGTACAGCATGAGCTACGCGACCGGCACGATCACCAACAAGGCCGACAAGCTCTTCAAGGTGTCGAAGCCGACGGCCGAGGCCACCTGCGTCACCACCACCACGACGTCGACGAGCACCTCGACCTCGACCAGCACCAGCAGCACGACGAGCACGACGATCAACCCGACGTGCATCAACGGCACCATCGACCCGGGCGAGCAGTGCGACACGCCCGGCACCTCGTGCGGCGGCGGCGCCACCTGCAGCTTCGACTGCACGTGCCCCTGCGATGCGCTCGACCAGGCCGACTGCCTGTACCCGTTCCCGAGCGATTACCTGACGAAGGAAGACGGCACGACCGACACCGGCCGTCGCGTGCACTTCGCCATCGCCGGCATGCCGCGCAACAACATGAACGTCCCGGTCGCGATCGCCGACTACAATCTGAATGACGGCTTTAGCCCGGGCAGCACCATCCTCACCCGCGTGCCGGGCGTCGATCTCGCCCAGACCGGCGCCGCGCCCATCACCGACATCGAGCAGTCGCTCCTCGTCGGAACGCCGGTCGTCGTCATCAACGCGACCACGCTGCAGCAGCACCTCGTGTGGGTCGAGCTCGATTCGAACGCCACCAACCCGGCACAGCAGGCGATGATCATCCACCCCGGGGTGAACTTCGACGAGGGCACGCGCTACATCGTGGCGCTGCGCAACATGAAGGACGCGTCGGGCACCATCATCCCGCCGGCGTCCGTGTTCGCGGCGTACCGCGACAACACGCCCACGGGGATCGACGCGCTCGAGGCGCGTCGCCCGCACATGGAAGATCTCTTCACCACGCTCGGCAACGCCGGCATCGCGCGCAACGACCTCTACCTGGCGTGGGACTTCACGGTGGCGAGCCAGCGCAGCCTCACCGAGCGCCTCCTGTTCATGCGTGACGACGCCTTCAGCCGCCTTGGCGCCAATGCCCCGGGGTTCAGCGTGACGAGCATCGAGAACGAGGTCGACAGCCGGATCTACCGCCGCGTCACCGGCACGTTCCAGGTCGAGCGCTACGTCGACAGCGTCACGGCACCGGCGCGGATGCAGCTCGACGGCAACGGCCTGCCCATCCATCAGGCCACGACGCAGCCGGCGTCGTTCATCTGCAACATTCCGCGTGCGGCGCTGGCAAATGCCGCCGCCACCGCGGTGCCGGGGCGTGCGTCCATCTACGGTCACGGCCTCCTCGGCTCGAACACCGAGGTCTCGGGCGGCAACGTCCGTGACATGGCGAACGAGCACAACTTCGTCTTCTGCGCCACGAAGTGGATCGGCATGGCGGACGAGGACGTGAGCAATGCCATCGGCATTCTCCAGGAGGTCGGGAAGTTCCCGTCCTTCCCCGATCGCCAGCAGCAGGCGATGATCAACCAGCTCTTCCTGGCCCGCCTGATGATCCACGCCAATGGATTCGTCGGCAACGCGGCCTTCCAGGACGCCTCGGGCAATCCCGTCATCGACACGAGCGACGTGTTCTACGACGGCAACAGCCAGGGTGGCATCTTCGGCGGCACCGTCATGGCGATCGCGCAGGACATCACGCGCGGCGTCCTCGGCGTGCCGGGCATGAACTACTCGCTGCTGCTCACCCGCAGCACCGACTTCACGACGTACTCGGCGTTCCTCTACCCGGCGTACACGAACCAGCTGCAGCGCCCGCTGGTGCTGGCGCTGATCCAGATGCTGTGGGACCGCTCGGAGCCGAACGGCTACGCGCACCACATGACGACGGATCCGCTGCCCAACACGCCGCAGCACAAGGTGCTGCTGCAGGTGGCGTTCGGTGACCACCAGGTCTCCAACGTCGCCACCGAGGTCGAGACGCGCACCATCGGCGCCTCGATCCATTCGCCGGCCACCGTGCCGGGACGTCACACCGACGTCGATCCGTACTTCGGCATCCCGCCGATCGTCACCTACCCCTTCGATGGCTCGGCGCTCGTCATCTACGACAGCGGATCGCCGGCGCCGCCGATCACCAACACGGCCCCCACCCTGGGCGCCGATCCGCACTCCCATCCGCGCAGCTCGTCCATCGCGCGGAACCAGAAGTCGGAGTTCCTGAAGACCAACGGTGCCGTCATCGACGTCTGCGGCGGTGCCGCCTGCGTCATCGTCCCCTGAGGCACTGACGTTCTGATCACGACGGCGGCCGCGCGTGGATTCCACGCGCGGCCGCCACGCTTCACGTTCCGGAAGGGAGCCCGTCCATGACGTCCCGCTTCGTCGCTGCGTCGCTGCTGCTGCTGTGTGCCGGTCGGGGGTTGGCCGCCACCTGCGCCAATCCGCAGAACCCCGCCGATCTCGGCATCGACCTGTCGCAGCAGGCCGACTGCGATCCGATCGCACCCGAGCACTGCATGTTCCCCTTCCCGAACGACTACTTCACCCGTGCCGACGGCGGCAGCCGCACGGGTCGTCGCATCAACTTCACGGCGAACGGCGTCCCGAAGAACGTCGGTGGAACGCCACTCGAGGTCGCCGAGCTGAATCGCAGCGACGGGTTCAGTCCCGGTGCGGCCATCCTCATGTGGTGGCCGACGGTCGACCTCGCCCAGTCGGGCGCGCCGTCGATCACCACCACCAGCAGCTCGCTCGACGCCGACTCGCCCGTCGTCGTCATCGACGCGCGCACCGGCAGGCGCTGGCCGGTGTGGGCCGAGACCGACATGAACTCGGCGGCGGGCAACCGCGCCGTGGTCGTGCGGCCGGTGACGAACTTCCTCGAGGGGCGCCGCTACATCGTCGCCGTCCGTGGCCTCGTCGACGGCGGTGGCGCCGTGCTGCCGGCGTCGCCGGCGTTCGCGTCCTACCGTGACGGCTCCTGCACCACCGACGCCACGTTCGAGTCGCGCCGCCCGCAGATGGAGAAGGTGTTCCGCAGCCTCAAGAGCGCCGGCATCGCACGCGACGACCTGCAGATCGCCTTCGAGTTCACCGTCGCCAGCGGCCGCAACATCGCCGACCGCATGCTGCGCATCCGCGACGACGCCTTCCGCACGCTCGGTGGTCGCGCGCCGGCGTTCACCGTGACGTCGGTGATCGAGAACCCGTCGCCGCAGTTCCGTCGCCGCATCCAGGGGACGTTCGAGGTGCCGCTCTACCTGACGGGGAACGGCAGCGCCGGCAATCGCTTCGCGCTCGATGCGAATGGTGTTCCGCAGCGCCAGACGCTGCCCTTCACGGCGACGTTCACCTGCAACCTGCCGAACAGCGCGCTGACGGGCCCGGCGCGGATGTCGCTCTACGGTCACGGTCTGCTCGGCGATCAGGGCGAGGTGAACGGGTCGCTCGTCCGCAACATGAGCGCCACCTACAACGTCGCTTACTGCGCCACCGACTGGATCGGCATGGCCGAGGAGGACGTGGGCAATGCCATCACCATCCTCCAGGACCTCTCGCGCTTCGCGTCGCTCGCCGATCGTCTGCAGCAGGGCTTCCTGAACTTCCTCGTCCTCGGCCGCCTGATGCGGCATCCCGACGGCTTCGCGAGCAACGCGGCGTTCCAGGTCGGGGGCGTGCCGGCGATCGACACCGAACAGCTCTACTTCGACGGCAACAGCCAAGGGGCGATCGTGGGCGGCGCGCTGTGCGCGGTGGCGCAGGACTTCCGTCGCTGCGTGCTGGGCGAGGCGGGCATGAACTACTCGACGCTGCTGCCCCGGAGCGTCGACTTCGACCTCTACAAGGTGTTCCTCGACATCGGGTACCCCGACACCGTCGTGCAGCTGCAGGCCCTCAACATCATCCAGATGCTGTGGGATCGCGGCGAGACCAACGGCTACGCGCAGCACGTGACGGCGAAGCCGTATCCGCGCACGCCGCGCAAGGAGGTCCTGCTGCTCGGTGCCGTCGGAGATCATCAGGTGAGCGAGTTCTCGCTGCAGGTCGAAGCGCGCACCATGGGCATCCTGCGGCACGAGCCGCTGGTGGGCGCCGGGCGTCAGTTCGGGGGCGAGCACGACTTCGGCATCGGCGCGATCCCGTACTACCCCTGGCCGCGGTCGGCCTACTTCCTCTGGGACACGGGCGCCGAGCTGTCGCCGCTCGAGAACACGCCGCCGCGCGTCGGGCATGATCCGCACGACGACACGCCGAAGATCCCGGCGGTGCAGGCGCTGAAGGACGACTTCTGGCATCCGCACGGCCTCATCGAGGACGTCTGCGTTGGGCTGCCGTGCACGGGGCCGCAGTTCTGAGGACGGGGGGCCTGGAGCGGCCTGCGGGGCGCGGCGAGGGACGGTAGGGGCTACGCGCGCCGTCCTCGCTGCAAGCGCGCCGTCGAAGGACCGCAGCAGCACATCGAGAGTCGGGGCGCGCGCTAGCAGCTGCGGGCGCGCTATGCCCCTACCGCCCCTCGCCGCTTCCACCGAAGCGGCTGCGGCCGCGTCCTCGAACCTTGGGGCTTTGGGCGGCGCCGCGCTGACTCAGTGGAGAAGGGGCGTGCGGGCGGCGAGGGTGGTGAGGAAGCGGACGAGGTAGTCGGGGTCGATGGGCTTCGAGAGGTGGGCGTCGAAGCCGGCGGCGAGGGCGGCGGAGCGGTCTTCCTTGCTGACGAGGCCCGTCATGGCGACGGCGGGCGTGTGGCCGCCGTCGCGCTCGCGGATGGCGCGGATCAGGTCGTATCCGTCGCCGCCGGGCATGCTGATGTCGCTGACGACGACATGCGGCTTCGCTGCCTCCCAGGCGGCGAGCGCTGCCGTCATGCTCGTGGCCGTGAGGACGCGCGCACCACTCGCTTCGAGCGCCAGGCGCAACGCTTCGAGCGTGTCGGCGTCGTCCTCGACGACGAGCACGCTGACGTCGGCGAGGGTCGTGCCGCCATCGACCCGTGCGGGCGCCGCGATGGGGAGCGACGGGAGCTCGCTCACGAGCGGGAGCGCGACCGTGAACGTCGCGCCATGGCCCGTTCCCTCGCTGCTCGCCGTGAGCGTACCGTCGTGGCGCTCGACCAGGCTGCGGGCGATGGCGAGACCGAGGCCGAGACCGCCATGAGCGCGACTCGTGCTGCTGTCGGCCTGACGGAAGCGCTCGAAGACGTAGGGTAGGAACTCGGGCGCGATGCCCTGACCGGTGTCGCGCACGACGATGCGCGCGCCGTCGACCTCGCGCGTCAGCATGACGTCGATGCGGCCGCCGGCCGGCGTGAACTTGACGGCGTTGGTGAGCAGGTTGCCCATGACCTGCTGCAGGCGGGCGGGATCGCCCCGCACCGGCAGCACCGCCTGCTCGGGCAGCGTCTGCATCAGCACGAGCCCGCGGCCCTCGGCGGCGACCCGGATCGAATCGACGGCATCGCGCACGATGTCGACCAGGTTCAGCGGCTCGAGCTCGAGCTGCAGGCGTCCCGAGACGATGCGCGACACGTCGAGCAGCTCGTTGATGACGCGCGTCTGCGTGCCGATGTTGCGCTCCAGCACCTCGATGGCGCGATCGATCGTCGCCGCGGTGCGCTCGGGCCGCTGCAGCAGACGGACCCAACCGAGCATGGCGTTGAGCGGTGCGCGCAGCTCGTGGGACAGCACGGCTAGGAAGTCGTCCTTGGCCTGGTTCGCGGCCTCGGCGCGCACGTAGCGCTCGCGAGATTCTTCCGCCACCTTGCGCTCGCTGACGTCACGGAACACGAGGACCACGCCCATCACCTCGCCGTCCCCGTCGCGGATAGGTGCGGCGCTGTCGTCGATGGGCAGCTCCGTGCCGTCACGGCCGATCAGCACGGTATGGTTCGCGAGGCCGACGATGCGGCCTTCCCGCAGCACCTTGTCGACGGGATTCTCGACGGTCATGCGACTCGTCTCGTTGACGATGCGGAAGACCTCGGGCAGCGGTCGTCCGCGGGCCTCGAGCTGGCCCCAGCCGGTGAGCGTCTGCGCGACCAGGTTCATGAACGTGATGATGCCGCTGGTGTCGGTGGCGATGACCGCATCGCCGATGCTCGAGAGCGTGACGAGGAGGCGCTCCTGGCTCTCGCGGGTGGTGTGCTCGGCGACGGCGCGTCGCTCCATCTGGCGGCGCAATGCCAGGGCGGAGCCCACGAGCAGGAGGATGGTGAGGAGGCTCCCGCCGACGCCGGCGGCGGTGGCCTGACGCGCGTCGTGCTCGCGGTCGGCGGCCTGCTCGCGCAGCAGGGTGCGCTCCTCGGTGGCCATGTCCGCGAGGATGCCTCGTGCGGCGTCCATCGCCTCGCGGCCCGTGTCCTTGGTGACGATCTCGAGCGCAGACTCGAATCCGCGCTCGCGCCGGAGCGCGATCGTCAGGTCGAGCTCGACCATCTTCTGCGCCACCAGCGGCTCGAGCTGGAGCATGCGGACTGCCTGCGCCGGATTGTCGCTCGCGAGCCGGCGCAGCCGGTTCAGGTCGCGCGGCAGCTTCTGGCGACTGGTGCGATAGGGCTCGAGATACGGCTCCTCGCCCGTCAGCACGAAACCCCGTTGGCCGGTCTCGGCGTCTCGAAGCCGTCCGAGGACGACCTCGATCACCTGCAGCACCTGCAGGGTATGGCGGGCGGCGTCACCCGCGGCGAGCGTCGATTGCAGACGGGCGTACGACAGGACGCCGAGCCCGGTGACCAGCAGCAGGGCGGCGGCGAATCCGGCGGTGGGGAGCGAAACGGTGGATCGGGACGTCGCGCGCACGGAAGCCAACACCTACCGCATCTCGCCCGCGGAGCGAACAGTGATCGTCAAGGCTTGGGGATGCGGACCCGACTCACCATCAGGACGCCGCTCACCAGGTACACCAGCACCAGCGGGTGCAGGTATCCCGGCCCGAACCGCACGCGGCCGAACCACAGGTCCTCGCCGATCGCACCCTGCCAGCACGCCACCCCCAGCATGGCGACGAGGATCAGGCTGGTCGGAATCGGAGTGCCCTCGTAGTAGCGCACCTTGCCGGTGCCGCCAGACAGCGATGCCGCCGTCACGTTGTAGCGCGCCAGCCGCGCCACACCGCAACAGACGAAGATGCAGAGCACCATGGAGTCCCACACGCCACGCATGCCGAGCGTGAACCCGAGGACCGCGGGTGCCACGCCGAACGAGACCACGTCGGCGAGCGAATCGAGATCGGCGCCGTAGGCCGACGAGCGGTCCTGGCGTCGCGCGACGTAGCCGTCGGCGGCGTCGAGCACGACCGCGAGCGGCAGGAGGCAGAACGCGCCGAGGAGGAACGGCGCGTGGTAGCCGCTCTCGAGGTAGTTGAGGCAAAGGAAGATGGCCACCGTGCCGCAGGTGGCGTTCCCGAGCGTCAGGAAGTCCGCGGGAACGAGCGAGCGGACGAGCGACTTCGACCGGGGCGCGGGAGGTGGGACGGCAGCCATGCTCGCCCCCTAATGCCCGCCATCGGGCGGGGGGGCAATGTCAGATCGTCAGCGTCGCCCGAACGGCATCGTCGGCACCGCGTCCGAGAGGCGCATGGGCGCCGTCTCGTAGGGTACCGCGACCTCGCCGAGCCGCTCACCACCAGGGCAGATGCTCTCGTGGAGGCGGATCACCTCGCGGGTGCCGCTGAACTGGTCGGGGCGGGCGAAGAACACCACGCGGCACAGGGTGCACGCGCCGGCGGGCTGCAAGTCACTGGAATGTGGCGGTGTCATGATCGTTGATCGCGACTGTACCCAGCAGATCGCGATCGCCGCCTCACTCATTTGGGCTATATGCGCCGCCCCAACTGGTGACTTGCTCCGCGGAGTCATGGGTGCGCCACGAAATTGGGCACTGAGCGCCCGAGTGACCCATGATGCAGCACCGTGACACGCGCCGCAGCCCGAAAGCGTCGTATCCACCGACGCTGGGGGGTGCTGGCATCCGGCTTGCTCCTTCCCGCGTAGCAGTCCCAGGAGGGACACAGACATGGCATACCAGACCACCCTGCTCGAGCTCGTGACCGTCGTCAGCGACAACGTCGCTACCGAGGCCGAGCTGGTCGCCACCGTCGTCCACCTGGTCAATTCCGGCGCGGTCCGGCTCTGTGGAAACTTCCGGGGCGCGCGCTTCGACATCGGCATCCTCGATGACCGATGTGGGGAGGCGCCGTGAACACCATCGCTACACGCCAGCGTTTCTACGTCGACGGTGAGCCGATCGAGCTCTGGGAAGACCCCGAGGTGCAGCTCGGCTGCACCCCGGAAGAAATCCGCAGCTACGTACAGGCAGGAGACTGGGTGCTCGCCTTCAACGCACTCACGCTGATCGCGTCACCCGTGCAGAGCGAATAGCCGATCACATGAAGACGGGCTGCTTCGGCTGATCGCCGTACAGCTCGTCTTTGCGGGCGATCAGATCTTTCACGAGGATCGGCTCCCCCGGCGTGCTGAGCTGGCCCGTCACGTGCCAGCCATGCACCAGCGTCACCTGCCCGCCCCAGACGATGAAGCCCTGACCGTTCAGGTCGGCGGCGGCGTCGCTGGCGAGGAACACGACCAGCTCGGCGGGCCACGCCGGGTGGGTCGAGTCGAAGCCCGTCTCGGGCTTGTCGAACATCGAGCTGTTCGGCATCGACATCGTCATGCGCGTGCGCGCGCGCGGCGCGATGAAGTTGGCGGTGACGCCGTACTTGCCCATCTCACGCGCCAGGCTGATCGTCAGCGCCGCGATGGCGGCCTTGGCCATGGCGTAGTTGCTGTTGCCGGCCGAGCCCAGCAGCCCCGCCTCCGACGACGTGTTGATGATGCGACCGAACACCGTGCCGGTCGTCTTGGCGGCGTTGCGCCAGCGCTCGCAGGCGTGACGGCTCATCGCGAAGTGGCCCTTGGTGTGGACCTTCATGACGAGGTCGAACTCGTCCTCGCTCATGTTGAAGCTCATCCGGTCGCGCAGCACGCCCGCGTTGTTGACGAGGATGTCGAGCCGGCCCCAGGTGTCGTACGCCTGGGCGATGGTGCGCTCGGCGCCCTTCCAGTCGGAGACGTCCTCGCCGTTGGTGGCGGCCTCGCCGCCGGCGGACTTGATCTCGGCGACCACCTCCTGCGCGGGCGACTGGTCGGTGCCCTCGCCCGACAGCGACGCGCCGATGTCGTTGATGATGACCTTGGCCCCGTTCTTCGCGAGCGCCAACGCCTCTTCACGTCCCAGCCCACGGCCTGCACCAGTCACGATGGCTACTTTCCCGTCGAGCAATCCCATGTCGTCTCCTCTATGTGTTCGCTGTCAGTCCGGCGGTCGGAGCAGTATGCCGCGCCGGCTTCGCCGGCCGCGGCATGCTGAGCGGTCATGTCGTGTAGCATCACGCTCGCAGTGCTTTCCGACCCAAGACATGGTCTTGGGTCGATTCTCTAATGCGCTGCGAGCGCGTTCGCGCGGGCGATCTCGCCCAGCCAGCGTGCGCTCGGTTTCGGATGGCGGTGCTGCGTCGTGCGGTCGACGGCCACCAGCCCGAACGTCGGGCCGTAGCCGAGCGCCCACTCGAAGTTGTCGAGCAGGCTCCAGTAGACGTACCCGCGCACGTCGATGCCGTGATCCAGACAGGCGCGCACGCCGGCGAGCGCCTGCTTCACGTACTCGATGCGGTCGAGGTCGTCGTCGGTGCCGATGCCGTTCTCGGTGACCAGGATCGGCACGTGGTGCGTCTTGTCCCAGGCGCGACGGATGGTGAACTCGAGCGCCTGCGGCCAGAACTCGTAGCCCATCTGCGTCGTCGGCACGCCGGGCTCGGGGCCGACCATGCCGTTCGGGCCGAAGCGCAACCGCGAGTAGGTCTGGACGCCGAAGAAGTCGTCGCCACGCGCCGCCTCGAGATAGGGGTCTTCCATGACCGCCAGCTCGTCGGCGACGTGCTGCTCGCCGCCGTCGACGGCCTGGTGCTCCTGCATCGCGAGCGTCATGCCGACGGGCGCGTTGCCGGGGCCCGACTTGATGACGTCGACCGCGAGCCGGTGCGCGGCGATCAGCGTCTCGTTGGCGCGCAGGCGCATCGCGTGGTCGCGCAGCCCGGGCGGGAACAGCCCCCACCGATGCCCGAACGTGGCGACGATGTTGGGCTCGTTCAGGGTGCACACGAACGACGTCAGGTCGCCGATGTGCTTCGCGGTGCGCTCGCAGAAGCGGGCGAAGCGCTCGGCCGTCTCCGGATCGGTCCAGCCGCCCTTGGCCGCCACCCAGCGCGGCGTAGTGAAGTGGTGGTAGGTGACGATGGGGAGGAGGCCGTTCTCGTGGCAGGCGGCGCACATGCGGCGATAGTGGTCGAGCTGCGCCACCGAGAACTCGCCCTCCTCGGGCTCGATGCGGCTCCACTCGAGCGAGAAGCGGTACGCTTTGAAGCCGAGCTCGGCGAGCAGCAGGATGTCCTGGGGATAGCGATGATAGTGGTCGCAGGCGTCGCCGCTGGGCTCGCGGCAGGGGGACCCGGGTGTGTGCTCCCAGTCCCACCAGTCGTTGTTCCAGTTCGAGCCTTCCACCTGGTGCGCCGCGGTGGCGGTGCCCCAGACGAAGCCTTCGGGAAACCGCAGCATCGTCATCGCCTGCGGAACGTAGGGGGGGCGACGCGGTTGGGTCAAGGGCAGGCTGGCGCGGGGGCGGGGAAAGACGGTATGCCGCCGGGCCATGTCGCGCGAAACCGTCCTCGAAGAGCGCCGTGACGGCGTCCTCACCCTCACCATGAATCGTCCCCGGCAGAAGAACGCCTTCAACCGGCAGATGTGGCACGAGCTGCGCGATGCGCTGCGCGACGCGCAGGACGACCCCGAGGTGCAGGTCGTCGTGCTGACGGGTAGGGACGGGGCGTTCTCGGCCGGCCAGGACCTCGGCGAGATGACGAACGGTGCGGGCGGGGAAGACCCCGGCTTCGGCGTGTTCATGGACCGGCTCTGCGTCTTCGACAAGCCGCTGCTCGCCGCCGTCAACGGCGTCGGCGTCGGCATCGGCCTCACCATCCTGCTCCACTGCGACATCGTCTACATCGCCGACGGCGCCCGCCTGCGACCGCCGTTCGTCACGCTCGGTGTCGTGCCCGAGGCGGCCAGCAGCTACCTGCTGCCGGTACAGCTCGGCTGGCAGCGCGCCGCCGAGGTGCTCTTCACCGCCGACTGGATCGACGCCGCCCGCGCCGTCGAGCTCGGGCTCGCCAGCAAACGGCTGCCCGTCGACGAGCTGTTGCCGGCGTTGCAGACGCTGGCAACGCGCATCGCGGCGCAGCCGCCGGAATCGGTGCGGCACACGAAGCGACTCATGCTGGCGACGCGCAGCGACCTGATCGCGGCGGCGCGCAAGCGCGAGGATCAGGGCTTCGTCGAGCGCGTCGGTACGCCGGAGAACCTCGAAGCCGTGATGGCGTTCTTCGAGAAGCGTCCGCCCGACTTCGCCAAGCTCCGCGTCAAGGCGTGACGATCACCTTGCCCCAGCTCTGGCGCGAGCCGAGCGCCTCGAGCGCCGCCGGTAGCTCGTCGAGCGGGAACTTCCGCCAGATCACCGGCTCGATCTTCCCCTGGCGATGCAGATCGAAGAGCGCGTCGAACGTCTGCGGGATGCGTGACGGCTCGTGGATGGCGTGCGCGCCCCAGTGCAGCCCGATGAGCGAGATGTTCTTCAGCAGCACGCGGTTGAGCTTCACCGCGGGGATGGTGCCGCTGGCGAAGCCGATCACGAGCAGACGGCCGTTCCAGGCGATGCATTTCAGCGATGCGTCGGTGACGTCGCCGCCGACCGAGTCGTAGATCACGTCGGCGCCGCGACCGTCCGTCGCCTGCTTCACCTGCTCGACCCAGTCACTGGCGCGGTAGTCGATGGCGACGTCGGCACCGACGCGACGGACGACGTCGAGCTTGTCGGCGCCGCCGGCGGTGCCGATGACGCGCGCGCCCATCGCCTTGCCGATCTGCACCGCCGCGATGCCGACGCCGCCCGCGGCGGCGTGCACCAGCAGCGTCTCGCCGGCGTGCAGCGGCGCGCGCCACGCCAGCGCCGCGTAGGACGTGGGGTAGACGATGGGCAGCGACGCACCGGCCTCGAACGACATGCCGTCGGGCAGGCGATACGCCGCCTTCGCCGGCACCACGGCCTGATCGGCGAACCCGCCGAGCCCCGCCGACGCCAGGATGCGATCGCCCTTGGCGAAGCCGTCGACGCCGGCTCCCACCTCGGTCACGACGCCCGCCAGCTCGGCGCCGGGGACGAACGGGAAGGGCGGCTTCATCTGGTACTGGCCCTTCACCATCAGGATGTCGAAGAAGTTGCAGCCCGCGGCCTTCACCGCGACGCGCAGCGCCCCCGGACCCAGCGGCGGATCGGGCACCTCGCTGACGACGAGGTCCTTCGGGTCCATCCAACGGTCGACGACGACGGCGCGCATGTGGGGCTCCTCAGACGGCGTGCTGCCAGATGGTGACGATGAAGCCCACCAGGCAGGCGAACTGGATCAGGAAGAAGGTGAAGCGGACGTTGATGGCGATGGGGTTGGCCGAGATCAGGTGGGTCACCGACTGCCCGATGCGTGCGCCGAGATAGACCTGCGCCAGGGTGTCGAGGATCGGCAGCTTGAGCCCGGCGAAGGTGGCGACGACGACGACGCTCGCGAACAGCGGCAGGTTCTCGATGCAGTTCAGATGCACGCGGTTGAGGCGCCAGTTGGCGTCGCTGCCGTGCGGCACGCCGGCGGGAAAATCGGTGGGGGCCGCACGCCCGGCCAGCACGGCGCCGACGCGCACGCCGGCGAGCGCCGTCAGCAGCACGAGTGTCCATGCGACGAAGCCGAGCAGGCACCACAGCGGGGTCGTCATGCGCAGGCTGTAGCCGATAGCGACCGCCGCCGCCAAGCGGAGGTGACTTCCGCAACGTTCGGTCGTAAGGAGCGCCATCCCAGACGGAGGTGCTCCATGCGGATCGTGCATCGTCTCGTGCTCGTCGTGACCCTCGTCCTCGTCCTCGTCCCCGTCCCGGCGCTGGCGCTGAAGCGCATCGTGCTGATCGGTGACTCCATCCAGGCGGGAACCAATCTCGTCACCGCCACGAACCAGGCGTCGGCGGTGTTACAGGCGAGCGGCAACGTCATCGTGCACAACTTCTCGCGACCGGGCGCGCGCATGACCGACGCCGGCTTCTTCCCCGGCATGACGCATGCGGGGCAGTCGATCTCGCTGCTGCACGGACCGTATGGCTACCTCTACGGCGTGGTGATCAACCTCGGCACCAACGACTACGGCGGCGCCGCGGACCTCACGACGTTCATCAACGCCTACACGGCGCTGCTCGACAGCATCCCGAGCGGCATCGCGGTCGCCTGCATGGGCCCGACGTGGAGCACGAGCGAGGGCGTGACGAATTCGCTCGGCTATACGAAGGACTACTACCGCTACGCGACCTACCTCGCCTGCGCATCGCGCGGGTTCCCCTACATCGAGGGCAAGAACGCCATCCCGAACAGCACGGCCTACTTCCCCGACGGTGTGCACCCGAACGACGCCGGCCATCAGGCGATGGGTGCCTGGCTCGCCGGTCAGCTGAGCGTGCTCGGATGGCTGCCGTGACGGTGCGCGCGGCGTAACGTGCGCACCGCGTTCGACGGTGCATGGCGTGGCGCGGGCTTCGGCCTCGCCATGGCCGTGCTCCTCACCTGGCTCGGCGCGGCGCAGGTGATGGCGTTCAACATGCGCCCGCCCGTGACGATGCTGGTCACGGGCGCGGGCATGGCCGTCGTGCTGGGCGCGTTGCTCGGGCTGCTCGTGGCGTTCCTGCTGCGCCAGGGGTCGACGTCGCATCTGCTCGCGGTGGCGCTGGCGTGGGCGGCGATCGAGGTGGCGGTGGCGCCGCAGAGCGTGCAGTTCCAGCTCGTCGGGGCGGGGTCGCCCGCGGTCGCGTGCGGCCTCGTGCTGCTCGGACGTCGCGTCCCGCGCGCGGCGGTGGTGACCGCCGTGCTCCTCGTCGTCGCCGGCGTGGTGCTCCCCGAGGTGTGGGCTGGACGGGGGGCGGATCCCGCGCCCGCGGTCACCCGCGGCACGCCGCCGCCGAACGCGCCGGACGTCGTCGTCGTGGTGCTCGACACCGTGCGTGCCGATCACGTCTCGGCGTACGGCTACGAGCGGCCGACCACGCCGAACTTCGATGCGCTCGCCGCCGATGGTCTGCTCTTCCTGGAGGCGATCTCGCCCGCCACCTGGTCGTTGCCGTCGCACGCCTCGCTGTTCACCGGCCGCTTCGCGTCGGCGCATGCGGCGCACGACGAGCACCGCTACCTGGACCCGGGGTCGTCGACGCTGGCCGAGACGCTCGCCGCCGCCGGCTGGGACACGCGCTCGTTCACGGCCAATGCCTGGATCAGCGACGGCCTCGGCATGATCCGGGGCTTCGCCTGGACCGACGAGGCGTGGCGCAACGGCGACGTCGCACGCTCGATGCACTCGATGCACCGCGTGCTCGAGCGGTTCGGCATCGGACCGCTCGACAAGGGTGGCGCGGGCGTGGCGGCGACCTTCGACGCCTGGTTCATGGCGCGTCCTGCCGACGCGCCGCCGGCGTTCGTGTTCCTCAACTTCATCGAGGCGCACTTCCCGTACCATCAGCTGCCGGCGTCGTACCTGGGTCGGTTCACGACGACGCCACTCTCGACGTTGCGCCGCCTGAGCCTCCAGCTCGTCGCCGCGGAGTTCGGTGGACCGGCGCCCGACGTCGAGACGGCGCGCGTCGACGCCACCGCCATGTACGACGCCGGGATCCTCTACGCCGATGCGTTGCTCGGCCAGGTCGTGGAGGCGATCCGCCGTCGTGGGACGCTCGACCGCACGATCATCGTCGTGCTCGCCGATCACGGCGAGCTGCTTGGCGAGCACGGCGAGTTCGGCCACGGGCACTCGGTGTACGAGCCGGTGCTGCACGTGCCGTTGCTGGTGCGGTATCCGCCGGTGGTGCGCACGGGACGGGCGTCGCAGCCGGTGTCGTCGGCCGGCGTCTACGCCACCATCTGCGATCTGCTCGGCATCGCGGTGCCGCCGTCGGTGCAGGCGGGCTCGCTGCTGCCGTCGAACCGGGGACGCCCGGCGCCGGGCCCGGGGCTCGCGGAGCAGTACGCCAGCATGCTCGGCAGTGCGTCCGACGCCAGCGGCGATCCGCTGCTGCGCCACGATCGCCGCTTCCGCGCCTATCGGTCCGGGACGGAGAAGCTCGTCGTCGACTCGGCCGGCGGCCAGTGGCTCTTCGATCTGCAGGTCGATCCCGGCGAGACGCGCGACGTCGCGGCCGCGCGTCCCGATCGTGTGACGCGGCTGCGCTCCGACCTGGAGGCGTGGGTGCAGGCACTCGGCCTGCCGGCGCTCGACGCGGCGGTGACGGCGGCCGCGCCGCCCATGGATCCCGCCGCGCGCGAACGCCTGCGTGCGCTGGGCTACGTCGAGTGAGGACGCGCGGTCACGCCGCGCAGACGTAGTCGCGCGTCTCGACCCAGCCGCGGGCGCCGAGGAAGGCGCGGATGTCGCGCCGCGCGACGTCCCCGGCCACCGATGCGACCAGGGGCGCGCGCGGCATCGTGTCCAGGGCCTCGGGCGGCACCACCGGCGCGCCATGGATGCGGTTGCCGAGACGCCCCGCGTGCAGCTCGACGATGTGCGACGGGTGCTTGCCGTGGAGCGCCAGGGCACGTCGTAGCGCGCGACCGGTGCCGCCGTAGCCCCAGAGCACGTAGCGGTCGACGCCGGCGAGGATCCCGTTGGCCAGGTAATGTGCCTTGCACGCGACGATGCGGTCCTGGGTGTAGGAGGCGTGCGTGCGCGTGAGGCGTCGTGGATGGTCGCGCCAGCCGAGGAGGCGGCGCGGAACGATGCCGATGCGATCGCCCGCCGCCAGCATGCGGAGCAGCAGGTCGTAGTCCTCGGGCCAGCCGTGATCCCGATAGCCGCGCGCCGTCAGCACCGATCGGCGTCCACAGAGCGTCGGGTTCGCCACCGGGAGCTCGACGAACGCCTCCGTCCGCACCGCGGCCTCCGACCCGATGCCGTTCAGCCACAGCTCGTACGCGCGTAGGCCGTCGGTCATGTCGCGGCGCGGAAAGAAACGGACGTGCGCACCGACGGCGGCGAGCCCGGGATCGGCGTCGAGCGCCGTCACCTGCAGGGCCAAACGCCCGCGGTGCATGACGTCGTCGGCGTCCATGCGCGCCACCAGCGGAGCGCGGCACTCGCCCAGGCCGGTCATGGCCGCGGCGACGACGCCCGCGTGCGGAATCCGGATGACCCGGATGCGGGGATCGGCCGCGGCGGCGATGGCGGCCGTCTCGTCGCGCGAGCCGTCGTCGACGACCACGCATTCCCAGTCGCGCAGCGTCTGCCGGATGAGGCTCCGCAGGCAGGCGCCGAGCGTCGCCGCGGCGTCGCGGGCCGGGAGCAGGACCGAGACCCGCGGGACGTCCATCGGGGCAGCCTTTCCGGGCGGCGGGTCAGAAAGCAAGGTCCTTCGCGGCCCTCGCGGCGGCAGGAGGGCGACGGTATAGTGCCGCGGCTCATGAACCGCATGGCGCGCTGGCTCGTCCGGCACCCGTCCAGCGTGCTCGTCACGATGCTGGCGGTCACTGCCGTGCTGGGGTGGTTCGCGCTCGGCATCCGCATCGAGAGCTCGCTCGAGAGCGTGCTCCCCGCGGGCGACCCGCAGGTCACCTACTACGACCAGGTCCGCAAGCGCTTCGGCAGCGACGACGTCGGCGTCATCGGCGTGCGGGCCGACGACCTGTTCTCGCCGGCGACGCTCGAGAAGATCGCGCGTGTGACGACCGCGGTGAGCAAGCTCGAGGGCGTCGAGAGCGTGCTCAGCATCACCAATGCGAAGGACGTCGCCGCCGACGTCTTCACGCCGCCGCCGCTGCTGCCGCGCCTGCCGCCGTCGCCCGAGGAGATCGCGACGCTGCGCGCCAAGCTCGCGGCCGTGCCGCTCTATCGCGAGAACCTGGTGGCGCCCGACGAGCGCGGCGCCGCCATCAACGTCTTCTTCGCGCCGCTGAGCGACGTGCAGTACGCCGACCTCCGGCTCGACGACCGCATCGCGGAGATCCTCGCGACCGAGGAGGCACCGCAGCAGAAGTTCTACTTCACCGGCGCGGCGCACCTGAAGGAGGCAGCGGTGCGGCTCATGCGCCGCGACCTCTTCCGCTTCACGCCGATCGCGCTGATCGGCGTCGTCCTCACCTTCTGGATATCGTTTCGCACCAAGCGTGGCGTGCTGCTGCCGCTGCTCACCGTGCTGATGGCCCTGGTGTGGACGCTCGGCGTGTTGGTGGCGATGGGGAAGGCCATCACGCTCGGCACCTTCGTGCTGCCGCCGCTGATGCTCGTCGTCGGCAGCTCGTACGCGATCCACGTCATGGCCCGCTACTACGAGCAGGCGGAGACCGGGGGCGACGAGGCCGAGGTCGTGGGCGCCGCCTTCGACCGCGTGTGGGTGCCGCTGACGATCTCTGCCGTGACCACCGTCATCGGCTTCGGTTCGTTGATGGTGAACCGCATCCCCGCCATCTGGGAGCTCGGTTTCTTCGCCGTCGTCGGCACCGTGTTCCTCACCATCGTCTGCCTGTGCTTCCTGCCGGCTGTCCTCGCCATGCTGCCGATCGAGCGGGTCGCGGTGCGGGCGAAGGATGGCTCGCCCGCATTGATGCCGCTGCTGTCGCGCCTGGCGCGATCGGCGGCGTCGTCGCGGCCGTGGATATGGGCCGTGAGCCTCGCCATCGCGCTGGTCTCGCTCGTCGGCATGACGCGCATCCAGGTCGACTCCGACTTCCTGTCGTACTTCAGCCCGCGCTCGGAGGTGCGGGTCGACAACGAGATCATCAACCGCGAGATCGTCGGCTCGAACCCGTTCTACATCATCGTCGACGGGCGCGAGGCCGGCGCGCTGCGCAAGTGGACCACGCTGTGGCTCATCAAGGACCTGCAGCGGTTCCTGGCGGAGCAGCCGGGCATCACGTCGTCGATCTCCGTCGTCGACTACCTCGAGCTGCTGGAGAGCGGCCTCAACAAAGGGACGGGCGGCGACCTGGTGGTCGACGCGCAGGGCAACCTGGTGGCGGCGGACAAGCCGAAGACGTTCTGGGAAGACCCGGCCATGCTGGATCCCGTGCTCAAGATGGTGAGCACGAGCCCGGAGACGTTCTCGAGCGTGATCACGCCGGACTTCGCGACCGCGAGCATCCTGGTGCGCACCAACCTGTCGGGCTCGGCCGTCATCGAGCAGACGTTGGGCCGCATCCGGGCGTACATCGCGAACCACTTTCCGGCCGAGCTACCGGTGACCCTCACCGGCAACCTGGTGCTGCTCACCGGCACGACGTCGGAGATCGTGGCGGGGCAGGTGAAGAGCCTGGCGCTGGCCCTCGGCGTCATCTTCATCGTGATGTCGCTGATGTTCCTCTCGGTGCGGATCGGCTTCCTCGCCATCCTGCCGAACGCGCTGCCGATCCTGATCTTCTTCGGCGTGATGGGTTGGAGCGGCATCTACCTGAACCTCGGCACCAGCCTCATCGCCGCCATCGCGCTCGGCATCGCCGTCGATTCGACCATCCACTACATGGCGCGGCTCAACCTCGAGCTGCGCGGCGAGACCGACCAGGAGGAGGCCATCGCGCGCACGCTGCGCACGGTGGGCGCGCCCATCATCTACACGACGGTGGCGCTCTTCCTGGGCTTCCTGACGTTCGCGTTCTCGAGCTTCGTGCCGATCCAGAACTTCGGCGTGCTTTCGAGCGTCACCATGGCGACCGCGCTCGGCGCCAACCTGATCCTGCTGCCGGCGCTGCTCGCGACCGCGAAGATCATCACCCTCTGGGACCTGGTTGGCGTCAAGCTGGGCGAGGATCCGGCGCGTACCATCCCGCTCTTCGCCGGCCTGCGGCCGTCGCAGGCACGCGTCGTCGTGCTGATGGGCGACATGAAGCGCTTCCGCCCCGGCGAGGCCATCGTCAACCAGGGTGATCCCGGCGACGCCATGTACGTCGTGCTGAACGGCGAGGCGAAGGTGGTCATCAACTCGAACGGCGACCGTCGCGAGCTGGCCCATCTCAAGCGCGGCGACGTCTTCGGCGAGATGGCACTGGTACGCCACAACGAGCGCACCGCCGACGTCATCGCGTCCGGTGACGACGTCGAGGTGCTGCGCGTCGACCAGACCTTCCTGCAGCGCATCCAGCGTCGCTACCCGCGCATCGCGTCGCGCGTTTTCCTGAACCTGACGCGCATCCTGAGCGATCGCCTGGAGCGCATGAACGCAGCCTACGTCGCGGCGCGCGCCACCACGACCACCTCTCCCGAGACGTAGTCGTACGGCCGCCGGTCGAAGGCGCCGTAGACGGCGTCGACGGCGAAGCCGGCGCGCACCAGCAGGTGCTCGAGCTCGTAGCGATGCGTCCAACGCATGTGGAACGACTCGTGGTCCTCGGCGACGACCACGCCGTCGCGCCGCTGCTCGTAGCGCATGTGGATCTCGGCGACCTGCGTCGCCAGGTCGCGGTGGATGCGCACGTATCGCGTCACGTCGCAGCCGTCCTTCTGGAAGCAGGCGTCGGCCGCCTCGGGCTCGTCGATGACGGCGGTGCGGTCGAGGAACGGTGCGAAGACGTCGAAGGCGAGCCGGCCGTTCGGGGCGAGATGGCGGCGAACGCCGGCGAGGCAGGCGAGCTGGTCGTCGACGGTGAGGAGATGCTGGAAGGCGCGAAAGGCCGAGAAGATCAGCGCGAAGTGCGCCCCCCCGAGGTCGAACGCCTGCATCGGCGCGCAGACCAGCTGCAGCGACACCGGCGGGGCCTTGGTCCGCAGCACGTCGAGCATGGCCGGTGACGCGTCGAGGCCGGTGCACGGCAGGCCGTCGGCGACGATGGGGAGCAGGACGCGTCCGGTGCCGCAGCCGAGCTCGAGGACGGGGCCGCCGCCGGTCTCACCGGCGAGGGCGCGGTAGAAGTCGGCGTCGGCGCGGCTGCGGATGTGATCGTAGCTGCCGTCGTACCAGCGGGCCGCCACCGCATCGTATTCGCTCGCGTAGCCCATGTTCCGGTGTGCCACCGGGGCCGCGCATCCCGCAACCCTGGACTTGCCCGCGGCCGCCATGTCACTCTCCCGACCCGCCATGACCGACGTACGCCCCCGCAAGGCACTCAAAGCCGGCTACTTCACCATTCCCGACGACCCGAGCGTCCCCCCCGAGGTGTGCTGCACCCGGTGCAAGGACTGCGGCGAGTTCTTCTTCCCCCGACGTTTCGTGTGCGCGAAGTGCCTGTCGCGCAACACCGAGGACGTGCAGGTGGAGGCGAAGGCCACGCTGTACAGCTTCACCTTCGTGCACATGCCGCTCTTCGGCTCGATGCGGATCGAGCACATGGAGGGCTACGGCGTGGGCCAGGTCGACCTGCCCCAGGGACCGCGGCTGCAGGTGCCGCTCGCGGGCAAGCAGCCGGAGTTCAAGGTCGGCATGGCACTCACGGGCGAGCTCGAGGCCCTGCGCGAGGACGGTGGCAGCGACATCGTCATCCTGCGCTTCCGGCCGGCAGAGGGTTGATCGCAATGGAAAAGGTCGCAGTTCTCGGCGTCGGGATGATCCGGTTCGGGATGTACCCGGACACCCACCACAGCGTCATGGCGCGCGACGCCGGCCTGGCGGCGCTCGACGACGCCGGCATCAGCTTCAACGACATCGACGCCGTCTACATCGGCCAGCTCTTCATGCCGGTCATGTCGGGCGTGCGGGCCCTCAAAGAGATCGGCATGACCGGCGTGCCGGTGCAGCGCGTGGAGAACGCGTCCGCCACCGGCACCTGTGCCATGCGCGAGGCGTATCTCGCCATCTCGGGTGGCCACTACAACCGCGTGCTGGTGCTGGGCTTCGACAAGATGACCACGGTCATGGGCTCGGCGCCGAACCCGCAGGACATGGACGAGGCCATCCTGCCGGCGGCGTTCTTCGCCATGTGGGCCACGCGTCGCATGCACGAGCGCGGCACGAAGATGGAGCACCTCGCCGCCATCGCCGCCAAGAACTGGAACTACGGCGCGCTGAACCCGATGAGCCAGCGCCAGGCGTCGGAGACGGTCACCGTCGAGAAGGTGCTCGGCTCGCGCATGGTGGCGTGGCCGCTGACCGCCATGATGTCGTGCCCCATCGGCGACGGCGCGGCCGCGGTCGTGCTGTCGCGCGCCGATCTCGTGAAGCAGCACCAGCCCGATCGCCCCGTCGTGCGCGTGGCGGCGTCGTACCTCGGCAGCGAGAAGTACGAGCGCGGTCATCTCTTCGTGGGACCCGTGGTCGGTCCGGCGCAGATGAGCCGTGATTGTGCCGCCACCATCTATCCGGCGGCGGGCATCGGCCCCGAGGACATCCAGCTGGTGCAGGTGCACGACGCCTTCGCCATCGAGGAGCTCGAGTACTACGAGCTGCTCGGCTTCTGCCGACCGGGCGAGGCCGAGAAGTACATCGAGGAAGGCCGCTTCGGCCCCGGCGGCAAGACGCAGTTCTCGACCGACGGTGGCCTGATCGCGCGCGGTCACCCGGGAGGTCCGACGGGTCTGGCGCAGATCTGGGAGACGACGCTCCAGCTCCGCGGCGAAGCCGGCAAGCGTCAGGTGCCGAACGCGCGCGCCGGGCTCTGCCACATGATGGGCGGCGGCAGCGTCTGCGCGGCGCACATCCTGGTCCGGGAGTAGTCACGCCGACCCGAGCGACGCTCGGGTCGGGCGCGAGAGTTTCGCGGTAGTGATCCGCGCGACCGGCGTGCCGCGGGCCGGCGAAGCCGGCGCGGCATGCGTGGTACGCACGTGGATCGCTGCTAGGGTTGGTGAACTGTGCTTGGGCTCGACTTCGGTACCACCAACAGCGCGATTGCTGCCGTCGCTCCCAACGGTACTGCGCGGCTCGCCACGTTCGCGGAGGGCGATGGGCAGACGGCGACGTTTCGGTCGATTCTCTACATCGATCCCGAGGCGCCGGGGGAGAGTGGGTTGCCGCCGCGGGTGTCGGCGGGGCCGGCGGCGATTCGGGAGTGGCTGGAGACGGGCGGGCGCGGGCGGCTGATCCAGTCGATCAAGGCGCACCTCGCGAGCCGGAACTTCACGACGACGAACCTCTTCGGCGTGCAGTATCGGCTCGAGGACCTGATCGCGCTCTTCCTGCGCGCGCTGCGGCGCGCCGCCATCGAACAGCTGGGCGATCCGGGCCATGCGGTGGTCGTCGGTCGGCCCGTGCACTTCTCGGGGGCGCGCACGCCGGAGGACGACGCCTTCGCCGAGCAGCGGCTCCGCACCGCCGTCCAGCAGGCGGGCTTCGAGGAGGTCGTGTTCGCGCTCGAGCCGCTTGCCGCGGCGACGCAGTACCAGCAGCGTCTCGATCACGAGGAGCTGGTCCTGATCGGCGACTTCGGTGGTGGCACCAGCGACTTCTCGCTGGTGCGCCTCGGTCCGAACGGCAGCACGATTCTCGGCGTCGACGGCGTGGCGCTCGCCGGTGACGCCTTCGATGCCCGTTTGATCCGTCACCTCGCCGCGCCCGGGCTCGGGGCAGGCTCCCTGCGTCGCACGCCGTTCGGTAACGAGCTGGCGATGCCGGGCTGGATCTACGAGCGCGTCGAGCGCTGGGATCAGCTCTCGTTCCTCAAGTCCCGCGACACGCTCGAGACGCTGCGCACGCTGCGTCACGAGTCGCTCGAACCGGAGAAGATCGACGCGCTGATGCACCTGGTCGACGACGACCTCGGGTTCCGGCTGCACGGCGACATCGAAGGCACCAAGCGCACGCTGTCGACCGAGACGCACGCCGCGTTCCGCTTCGACGCCCCGCCGATCGCGCTCGGCTCCAACGTCACGCGCATCGAGATGGAGGCGTGGATCGCCCCGGTCGTTGACGCCATCGCCGGCTGCGTCGATCGCCTCTTCGCGACGGCGAATGTCCCGCCGGCGGAGGTCGCGACGGTCTTCCTGACCGGCGGCACCGCCTTCGTCCCGGCCGTCCGCAGGCTCTTCGCCGAGCGCTTCGCGCGCGCCAATCTGCGTGGTGGCGACGAGCTGACGACGGTGGCGAAGGGTCTGGCGCTGCGCGCCGCGGGCTGAATCACCGTGTCGCCGATCGGCGACATGTCGAAATGTCCCCGATCGGCGACTCTATGTCATCGATCGGAGACATGCTAATATGTCGCCGATCGACGACATCCACGGGAGGGTCCATGCCGCCCATCAACACGCCCACCGACCTCGGTGCCATCATCCGCGATCACCGCCGACGTCAGAATCTGGATCAGGTCACGCTCGCCAGGAACGTCGGGGTGAGCCGGCAGTGGATCGTCGAGATCGAGAAGGGCAAGCCGCGCGCAGGAATCGGCCTCGTGCTTCGAACCTTGCAGGCGCTCGGCGTGACGCTCACCGTCGCCGACGAGACCGCCACCCCGCGCACGCCCGGCCGGCCAGCGGTCGATCTCGATGCGATCGTCGACGCCGCCCGGAGACCCCGATCGTGAGTGACGACCTGATCGCCCTGCTGGACGGCGCCGTCATCGGCACGGTCCACCGTCGCCGCGGTCGCCTGTCCTTCGTCTACGAGGACGGCTGGCGCTCGCAGGCCGACGCCTATCCGCTGTCGCTCTCCATGCCGCTCGCCGCCGCCGAGCACGGGCACGCCGTCGTCGACGCCTACCTGTGGGGGCTGCTGCCCGACAACGCCAACATCCTCGATCGCTGGGCGCGACGCTTCCGTGTCTCGGCACGCAACGTCTTCGGCCTCATCGCGCACGTCGGCGAGGACTGCGCCGGCGCCGTCCAGTTCACCCGGCCCGATCGCCTGGACGTCGTACGGCGCGACGGACCGGGAACGGTGGCCTGGCTCGACGACGCTGCCGTCGCCGAACGGCTGCGCGACCTCCGCGGCGATCAGAGCGCGTGGCGCCGGGTCGACGACGCCGGACAGTTCAGCCTGGCCGGTGCGCAGCCGAAGACGGCGCTCGTCTTCGAGAGCGGACGCTGGGGCATCCCCTCGGGTCGACGCCCGACGACGCACATCCTGAAGCCACCGTCGGGAGAGCTCGACGGTCACATCGAGAACGAGCATTGCAGCCTCGAGCTCGCCCGCAGGCTCGGTCTGCCGACGGCCACGTCGCGGGTCATGCACTTCGGCGACGAGCTGGCCATCGTCGTCGAGCGCTACGATCGGGTGCGCGTCGGCGCGACCCTCGTGCGCGTCCACCAGGAGGACGTCTGCCAGGCGCTGGGGCTGACGCCGGGCACGAAGTACGAGAGCGAGGGCGGTCCAGGCGCTCGGACGATCACGGATCTGCTGCGCGAGCACTCGCGGGCGCGCGACGCCGACGTCGACACCTTCGTCGACGCGCTGGCCTTCAACTGGCTCGTCGCGGGGACGGACGCGCACGCCAAGAACTACTCCATCCTGATCGGCGACGGTGGGCGAGCGCGCCTGGCGCCCCTGTACGATCTCGCCAGCGCCCTGCCGTACCCGAGCCTCGACCCCGAGCGGATGAAGCTGGCGATGAAGCTCGGCGGCGAGTACCGGCTGCGCAACATCACGCGCCGGCACTGGGTGAAGCTGGCGACCGAGCTGCACCTCGACGCCGATGCGACGCTCGCCCGGGCGCAGCGCCTGGCGACGGCGCTTCCCGATGCGGCGACGGACGTCGCACGCCGTGCCGGCGTCGATGGTCTGTCCCACGCCGTCGTCGATCGATTGACGGCGCTGCTGGTGGCGCGGGCGCAGCGTTGCCTGGCAACGCTGCGCGCCTGATCACCCGACGGCGCGTTCGCGGCGCGCGCTCGCCGACGGGTCGTCGAACACCAGCACGCCGTCGTCGATCGGGCTCTCGCGCATCATCTTCCTGTCGCGCCGATAGCTCTGCGGGTTGATCCACGGCTCGCGGTCACCCTGCTTCGGGAAGCGATGCATCATGCGCTGCATGTAGCCGGACGTGAACTGATCGATCCAGGGACGGGCCGGCATGTCGGCGTCGCTCTCGCGCAGACGCGGCGTCACGCGACGCGTGCCCGTCGCCGCCATGTGCTGGAGGACGCGGCACACCCATTCCGACGTGAGGTCCGCGCGCAGCGTCCACGACGCGTTGATGTAGCCGAACGTGCAGACCAGGTTCGGCACATCGGAGTACATCATGCCCTTGTAGGTCCACGTCTTCGAGAAATCGACCGGCGCGCCGTCGACCGTGAACTGCATCTCGCCGAGCACGACGAGGTTCAGGCCGGTGGCCGTGACGATGATGTCGGCGTCGAGCGTCGCGCCGGACGTGAGCCGGATGCCCGTCTCGGTGAAGCGCTCGATCTGGTCGGTGACGACGGACGCCTTGCCCGACCGGATGGCCTTGAAGAGGTCGCTGTCGGGGACGAGGCAGAGGCGCTGGTCCCACGGGTCGTAGCGCGGCGTGAAGTGCGTCGCGACGTCGTAGTCGGGACCGAGCTCCTTCTGCACCATCTGCAGGAGCTTCTTCTTCACCTGACCGGGGTGCGTGCGCGAGCGACCGTAGAAGAACTGCTGCATCACGACGTTCTTCCACCGCGTGATGGCGTAGGCGCGGTGCGCGGGAAGCACGGCACGCAGCGCGTTCGCGATCACGTCACGCGCCGGCTGCGAGAGCACGTAGGTGGGCGATCGCTGCAGCATGACGACGTGCGCGGCATCCTTCGCCATCGCCGGGATGAGCGTCATCGCCGTCGCGCCGGAGCCGATCACCACCACCCGCTTGCCGCGGTAGTCGAGGTCCTCCGGCCACTGCTGCGGATGGATGACCCGACCCGTGAACCGTTCGCGACCCTCGAACTCCGGCGTGAAGCCCTGCTTGTAGCTGTAGTAGCCGGCGCACATGAGCAGGACGTTGCACGTGAAGCGGGCGGTCTCACCGCTGTCGCTGCGCACCGCCTCGACGGTCCAGGTGGCGTCGTCGCTCGACCAGGCGGCGGTCGTGGCACGGTGCCCGTAGCGGATGTGGTCGTTCACGCCGTACTCGGCCGCGGTCTCCTTCACGTAGTCGAGGATCGAGGGGCCGTCGGCGATGGCCTTCGCATGGCGCCACGGTTTGAAGGAGTAGCCCAGCGTGTGCATGTCGCTGTCGGAGCGGATGCCGGGGTAGCGGAAGAGGTCCCACGTTCCGCCCATCGACGGGCGACCTTCGAGGATGGCGTAGCTGCAGCCGGGGACCCTCGTGTGCAGGTGGACCGCGGCCCCCACACCGGAGATACCGGCGCCGACGATGAGCACGTCGACGTGTTCCGTCGTCATGGTCGAATTACCCACGGCCGGGGACGCTAACCCGGATGCCCGGGCGAGGGAAGGCACTTTGGGGACTCCTCAGCCCGGGAATCGACAGGTCAGCGCGGTTCCGACCAGCGACAGGGCACCGCGCAGGCTCGCCGCGCACGACGGCGTGACCTTGCCCTTGCCGGCCTGCTTGTCGACGATCCGCTGGCCCTTCGCGACCAGCCTGAACGCGGCGGCGGCCTTCCGGGAGGCCTTCTTCCCGGTCGTCCCCGTGGCGGCGACGAGCTGACGCCGCGCCGACCGATACGCGGCGAGGGCGGGCTTCGGGGCCTTGTCGCCGCCGCAGGACGCCTGGGCGGGCAGCGCATCGACGTCGGGGCAGGGCACGCCGGCGACCGCGGCGAGCGCGTCGAGTCGGCCCGCGCCGGCCCGTCGGTCGAAGCCGGGCGCGCCGATGTCGACCGCCGTCGCCTTCATGATCTGCTGGATCTGCGCCGGCGAGAGCGACGGGTTCTTGCTCAGCATGAGCGCGGCGACGGCCCCGGCGTGCGGGGCCGCGGCGGACGTGCCGAAAAACGGATTCGGAAACAGCCCGGCCTGCCCGACCGCGGTCTCGACGCCGTCGAACGAGGTGATGTCGGGCTTCTCGCGTACCTCGGCGGCCGGGAAGAAAATCGTCGCCGGACCGGGCGAGCTCTCGGCGCTCACCGTGTCGAGTCCCTCGTCGCCCATGTTGATGGCGGCCACGGCCATGACCTCCGCGACCGCCTGCTGGCCGTAGATGGCCCCCTCGGCCGAGACGTGCTCCATCTCGCGCGACCGGAAGCACATCAGGCGGAAGCGCCGATTGGGATCGCCGCTGAAGTACTGCACGACGAGCGAGACGCGCTTGTCGGTGTCCGTCGGGTTGTTGATCTGCACCATCTCGACCGGGTCCTGCATCCCGGTCTGCGGGTTGTCGCTCTTGGCGATGACGTTGTTCGGGTCGTTCTGGACGACCAACAGGTCGAGATCGGTGGCGGCCGCCCCGAACGGCTCGTTCCACTGCAGCACGCAGCTGGCGCCACCACCGGCACCGATCAGGACCTCGTTGCCCGGATCACCGCCGTTCGCCGGATCGAAGTCGTGGATGACGCCGAGGGGCGGCCCGAAGACGGTCGCCACGAGGGGCTCCTCGAGGAACTCGCGCCCGCGATTGCCGGCGGAGGTGTGGTAGGTCACGCCGCGTTGCACCACCTCGCGCGCCGCGATGGCGAGCGGACCGTCCTGAAAGAACGGCTCGTCGCCGAACGTCACGTCGTCGACGATGACGCGCGCGCCGGCGTCGGCGAGACAGCGCACCGCCTCGGCCATGAAGGCACCGCTCTGCCCGAACGACGCGAAGAAGAGCGGGCCGGCGTCGGGGGCGACGTCGTGCACGATCTCGAGCATGGCGGTGCCTTCGTCGCCGTCGAAGCTGCTGCAGCGCGGATCCGGCGGCACGGTGATGGCGGGCAGCTCGCCGGTGCTCTGGAACATCGCCGCGGACGAGATGCCGTCGGAGATGAGTCCCAACGGAACGCCGGCGCCGGTGAAGCCGCCGGCGCGCACCGCATCGGCACGGAGCGCGGCGTCGCCCGCGGTGACGACGGCACCGGCATCCGTCACCGGCGGTGCCACCGGGCGGATCATCGTCACGGCCGGCAGCGCAGCGATCGCCGGGAGCGTCGACGCGTCGGCCCATCCATCGACGAGGCCGCCGAAGACGTCGCTCACGACGACGACCTCGAGCCCGCGCGCGCGCAGCGCGCTCAAGACGTCGGCGTCGGTCGACCGCACCCGGACGTAGACGTGGACGCGCGACCCCTGCCGCCAGGGCTCCGCCGCCTGCACGCGTGGCGCGGACGAACGTGCGGCGAATGGCGCCTCGCGCAGGGCGCTGCCGAGCTTCAGGCTCGTCGCATCCGGGCCGTGCGCCGCGTGAGCGCCGCAGGCCAGCAGGACGAAACCTAGCAGGGCAACGATTCGAATCGTCGTCACCGACACGGGGGCAGTTCGTTACCACACCGGCGCATCGTGGTGAACCGCATCTGCTGTGTCGTCGCTGCCGACGACGCGGATCACTCGTCGGTCAGCTTCGGGGTTTCGACCTTCGTGAACCCGTCGGGTACGCGCATCAGGTCCGCCGGCGGGGTCATCTCCTTCACCTCGACCGCTTCCGCCGTCGTCGTGAACTCGTTGGGTCCCATCTTGGCGGTCATCGTGGTGCGCAACGGCACGCCCTTCACCTTGGCGAGGGCTTCGGACAGGCGTCGTCCCGGCCCCTCCGCCGCCATCGTCGTCGCCGACAGCTCGCGCCATTTGACGATGCCCTCGGGCATGGCGATCGCGGTCGTCGCCCACAGGATGCCGTTGAACGGCCCGCCCGCGACGGTGTGCTCGGCGGCGGGGTACCCTGCGATGGTCTCGGTCTTGCCGGTAGGCGTGATCGTCACCGGCGTGTCCTTGCCGAGCATCGCCTCCATCTGCTTGCGGGCCTCGGGCGGCATCTTCTCGATCTGCTTCTGCACCGACTCGGCCTGCTCGCGCATGTCGGCGAACGTCATCTGGAACCAGGTCTTCTTTTCCTTGTCGGCGACCGTGACCGTCTGCTTGTCGACGTCGACGATGGTGCGCGCGTCCGAGCCGTCCACCACCATCTTCGTCGCGGTGATGTACTGCGTCTCCTCGCGCACGTCCGATTTGTCGCCGGACGTCGTCGTGGTGCGCTGCTTGATCGCGAGGTCACCGGCCCAGACGGGCAGGGCGGTGAGGAGCAGGACCAGCAACGACGTCGTACGCATGCTGCGCGCTCTATGCCACGGCCTGCGGGGGTTCAAGTGAGGCCGAGCGTATCGGCCAACCAACGCGGGATGACGAGCGCGCCGCGGTCGCCGTCGTTGCGGATGGTGGTGCCGTCCTGGAGGTCATGACGTGGAACGGTGACGCGGAGTTGCTTCACGCGCACGATCAGCGCGGTACCGGTGGCGTTCACCACCTCGACGTCGGCGAAGGTGCAGAGATCGGGGCTCGGCATGTGGGGTGGATCCTAGCCGACCGGGCGACGGCGTGAAGCCCTCTACTGCGTCGCGGGGGCGCCGCCGTCGGCCGGGATGCGGAACGTCCAGTACTTGCTGGCCGCGAAGTTCCACAGGACGACGATGGGAACGGCGCTGAGCGAGGCGACCAGCACGTCACTCGCATGCGGGTTGCCGCCGATGTACGGCAGGTGGTCGGCGAACATGACGAGGATCAGGTTGGTCAGGCCGAGGTTCAGCAGCAGGCCGACGACGTTCGTGGTGAAGAACATGCCGTACTGTTTGCGCGTGCTGCGCGACGTGTTGCGGCTCTGGAAGGTCCAGCGGCTGTTCCAGATGAAGCCGTTGGTGACCGCGAGACAGAACGAGATCGTGGCGCTCACCCACCATGGGGCACGCGGCAGGCCGTCGTTCAGGAGGAACCACAGCGTGCGCTTGTCGATGAACGTGCTGGTGGCGCCGACCAGGCAGAACTTGATCAGCTGCTGTACGCCACGACGTTGCAGCAGCTTGGTGGCTCGGGGGGAAGTCATGGCGGATGGCACGAAGTGGACGACTTTAGCAGGCCCGGGGGTCTTCGAGCGACCACCTTTGCCACGGCGAATGCCATGGTGCTAAGCACCCCGGCCGGAGCGACCATGATCGAGCGCTACCACTTCCTGAAGCTGAAGCCAGAATTCGCCACGCCCGACGGTCGCTCCGAGGTGGCCGCACGCTGCCGGGCCGTGCTGCCGGGCCTCCCCGGGGTGCAGGCCGTCGTCGTGGGAATCCCCGCCGACGACGAGAGCGCCGCGGGGTGGGACCTGAGCATCATGGTGCGCTTCGCCGTGCTGGCCGACGTCGCCCGCTACCGGGCCGATCCCGACCACCGGCGCTTCGTGGACTCGTTCCTGGCGCCGCGGGTCGAGTTCAAGAAGGCCTGGAACTTCACGGTCTGACTATTGCGAATCCGCCCAGCGGCTATCGTCCGCTGGGTGAATTTCGCCTTCTGGTATCTCGCGGTCGGCGGCCTCCTGATCGCGATCGCCCTGGCCGGGACCCGGGTCCGACGGCTGCCGATGAGCACGTCGCTGATCTATCTGGCGCTCGGGGTGGTGATCGGGGCCGAGGGGTTCGGCCTGGTGCGGCTCGACCCGGTGGCGGGCGCGCCCGTCGTCCATCGGCTGGCCGAGGCGGCGGTGATCGTCTCGCTGTTCACGGCGGGCCTCAAGCTGCGCCTCCCGCCGAGCGACGTGCGCTGGTGGTTGCCGATGCGGCTCGCCTCGATCTCGATGGTGATCACCGTGGTCCTGGTGGCCGCCATGGGGGTCATCCTGCTCGGGCTGCCGCTCGGCGCCGCGGTGCTCCTGGGCGCGATCCTCGCGCCGACGGATCCGGTGCTGGCGAGCGACGTCCAGGTGGAGGATCCGGACGACCACGACCTGCTGCGCTTCGGGCTGACGGGTGAAGCGGGCCTGAACGACGGCGCGGCGTTCCCGTTCGCGCTGCTCGGCCTCGGGCTGCTCGGCCTGCACGACCTCGGCGCCTTCGGATGGCGGTGGCTCGTCGTCGACGTCGGGTGGGCCGTCGTGGGTGGGCTCGCCATCGGGACCGCCTGCGGAACCGTCGTCGCGCGCGTCGTCCTGTTCCTCCGCCGCGAGCATCGAGAGGCGCTCGGGTTCGACGACTTCGTGGCCCTCGGACTGATCGGGGTGTCGTATGGCGTGGCGCTGCTCGCCCACACCTACGGCTTCCTGGCGGTGTTCGCCGCCGGCGTCGCCCTGCGTGGGATCGAGGCCGAGGCCAGCGATGGACGCCCGGCACGTGAGGTGGAGGCGGTCGCGGATGGTGCGGCCGACGAGGAGGTGGCGGTCGATCCCACGCAGGCGCCGGCCTACATGGCGCGGGCCGTCCTCGACTTCAACGAGCACGTCGAACGCATCGGCGAGGTGGCGATCGTGCTCGTGGTCGGGGGCATGCTGGCGGCGTGGATGGTCACACCGGGCGGTCTCGCGCTCATGGCGGCGCTGCTGCTGGTGGTGCGACCCGTGTCCGTCGCGATCGGGCTCGCAGGCAGCATCGCGACGCGCCATCAAGGTGGCTACATGGCCTGGTTCGGCATTCGCGGCATCGGATCGATCTACTACCTGGCGTGGGCCATCGAGCAGGGCATCGACCCGTCGCTGGCCGAGCGGCTCGCCGGCGTCACGCTCGTGATCGTGGCGACGTCGATCGTGGTGCATGGGGTGTCGGTGACCCCCCTCATGAGCCGGTACACCGGTCGGTTGAATCGAATCGGCCCGGCGCGCATCGAATGACGACGATGTACGCACTCGTCCTTGCCCTGATCCTCACCGTCGCCGGCACCGCTCGCGCCGAGCTCGCCACCTTCGCGGGTGGCTGTTTCTGGTGCATGGAGGCGCCGTTCGAGAAGGTCGCCGGCGTCAGCGACGTCGTCGCCGGGTACACCGGCGGCAAGACCCAGAACCCCACCTACGAGGAGGTGTCGACGGGCACTACCGGCCACGCCGAGGCGGTGCAGGTCACCTACGATCCCGCCAAGGTCAGCTACGAGAAGCTGCTCGAGGTGTTCTGGCGGCAGATCGACCCCACCGACCCCGACGGGCAGTTCGTCGACCGCGGCACGCAGTACCGTGCGGCGATCTTCGTGCACGACGACGCGCAGCGGAAGGCCGCCGAGGCGTCGAAGGCGGCGCTCGCCGCCAGCCGTCGCTTCGACCAGAAGCCGATCGTCACCGAGATCGTGACCTTCGAGCGCTTCTGGCCGGCCGAGGACTACCACCAGGACTTCCACAAGAAGAAGCCGGCGCAGTACCAGGGCTACCGGAGCGGCTCCGGCCGCGATCAGATGCTGAATCGTACGTGGGGTGCGGAGCCGGCGACGCCCGGTCCGACGTCGTCGTGGAAGAAGCCACCCGATGCGGAGCTCAAGAGCTCGCTCTCGCCCCTGCAGTACGACGTCACGCAGCACGCCAGCACCGAGGCGCCATTCCACAACGAGTTCTGGGACAACCACGCCGACGGCATCTACGTCGACGTGGTCAGCGGCGAGCCCCTCTTCAGCTCCCGCGACAAGTTCGACAGCGGCACCGGCTGGCCCAGCTTCACACGCCCGATCGACCCCAAGCGCGTTGTCGAGAAGCAGGACGTGAGCCTCTTCAGCGTCCGCACGGAGGTACGAAGCTCGTCCGCCGACAGCCACCTCGGCCACGTCTTCCCCGACGGCCCCGCCCCCACCAACCAACGCTACTGCATCAACAGCGCCTCCCTACGCTTCATCCCCAAAGAAAAGCTGGAAGCCGAAGGCTACGGCCAGTACGCAGCCCCGTTCGCAGAGAAGAAAAACTAGCAACGAGCGGGGCGCGGTGGGAGGAGAGCGCGCAGGGGGGCCGTCAAGGAGCGCGTCGAGAGTGAGCGGGTGGGGAAAAGGGGCGGCGTGGTGTCGAGCGAACGCCGCGCGGACGACGGCCCCCGTGCGCCGCCCACCCTCCGCGCCCCGCGAGCACCTAAAAACGCAGGGTGACCTGACCGACGACCAACTGCTGCCCCTGCTGCAGCGGCCCGACCTGCTTCGTGAACGCGTACTGCAGCTTCACCTGCCAGTGTCGGTCGAATCTCCAGCCGACCACGGTATCGACGCGCCACGCATCGCGGTCCCACGTCACGTCGTCGACGTCGCCGTAGAGCTGCTGGTTCCACCGCACGCCGGTGAAGAGGTTCGGCCCGTGCCGATAGCGTGCTTCCAGATAGTACGCGAGCGTGTCCGCATCCTTGGTGCGTGTCCCGAGCGGAACCTCGAAGCGGTTCGCGAACAGCTCGCCCCAGACCTCGAGCTTCCGCCACGAGAAGCTCGCGTCGGTGCCCACCAGCGTCTGATGTGACGAGCGGCCGACGCCGTGGCGCAGGTACGGTCCGGAGCTGAACGACGCGCCGAGCGCCCACGGCGTGCTCGGACGGACGCCGAGCCGAACGTTCGCGGTCGGCTCGGTGAGGCTGCGCTCCGACAGGTCCCACTCCTGCGGGCGCGACGACGGCGCCGCGTTCTTCACCTCGGCGGCGTAGTCGAAGCGACCGAGGCGGCCGAACACCGCGGCGCCGCTGGCATAGCTCGGACCCCAGATGATCGGCACCCAGTCGTGCTTCCTGTCCGCGATCGTGCGACGCGCGAGGAAGGCGTTCGATGACGCCGGCACCGCCCCGTCGGTGATCGTGGTGACATCCTCGTACGGCAGCGGGGCGGTGACGAACGGGTTCTCCCACGAGTGATGGCGCGGCACCCAGTTGCCGACGACGGTGGCGAACTTGCCGACCTGCACGTTGAGGCGCGGATCGGCGAGCGGCGACCAGCGCAGCAGATACTCGTCGACGCGCGCATCCGCGCCGGCGGCCTCGCGTGGGTCGAAGCCGCGGTCGACGCGGGTCTGCACGAACGCGTAGAGCTGGTCCCCGACCCAGGCGTCGAGGAACACCGTGAGACGCGGGTTCACGAACGACTGGTCGTCGCCGAACACCAGGCCGGGCGGACGCTGGTCGACGTACCAGCCCTCCAGGTCGGCGAGACCGCTCATCCGGGCCCGCACGAGCCCGCCCGGCGATCGCCACGACAGGGCGTCGTCGACGCGGTCGAGCCACGCCGTCTGTGCGGGGGCAGTCGACGCCACCACCAGCAGGAGCAGGATCGCGACGCGCATCACCGCTCCACGTGCCACGCGTCCACCGCCGTGCTGAAGCCGCGGAGCTGCAGGGCGGGCAGACGCTCCGCGCGCGCGGTGTCGCCCAGCGCCTGGCGGGTGGCATCGTCGACCAGGATCGTCATCGGCGACGCCTCGCTGCACAGCCGCGCGGCGAGGTTCACGCGCGCACCCAGCACCGTGTAGTTGAGACGGTCCGTCGATCCCATGCAGCCGGCCACCATCGCGCCCGAGGCGATGCCGATGCTCATGGTGATGTGACGCCGTGTGCGTGCGTTGAGCGCGTCGCGCTCGGCCAGCATGGCGCGCGCGGCGGCGACGGCGCGTGACGCATCGTCGGTGCCGCCGCGCGGGACGCCGAAGATGGCCATGATCGCGTCGCCGACGAACTTGTCGATGATGCCGCCGTGGTCGTGCACCACCCGCGTCAGCACGGTCATGTGCTCGTTCAGCAACGCGATCACCTCCGCCGGCGCCATGTGCTCGCTCATCGCGGTGAAGCCGCAGATGTCGGCGAAGAGGACGGTGGCGTCGCGCAGCTCGCCGCCGAGCGTCACCTCGCCGCGCAGCAGCTGCTCGGCCACCGACGGGTCGGCGACCAGATCGAGCACGCTGCGGTAGCGTTCCTTCAGTGCCAGGTCGGCAGCCATGCCGTTGAACGCGGTGCCGAGCCGGCCGAGCTCGTCCTGGCCACGGGTGGGAACACGCACGTCGAGGTTGCCACGTTGGATCTGCGCCGTCGCCGCGACCAGCTCCTCCACCGGTTCGCTGAGCCCGCGCGCGATGCGTCCGCTGAGACCGAAGGCGACGAGGAGCGCCAGGGCGGCGAAGCCGAGAATACGCAGCCGCAATCGGTGCTCGGCGGCGACGGCATCGGCGACGGAATGCAGCCCGACGTGGAAGGTCGGCGGCAGATGCGCCGCGGTGCGCATGGGCCGCACGTGCACGCGATAGGGCTCGCCATCGACGTCGACGACCTGATCGAGCGCCGGCGCGCCATCGGCCTGGCGGACGACGATCGCCGACAGCTCGGGGACCAGCGCTGCCGGGATGGATGATATCTGCAGGTGACCGTCCACCCAGAGCCCGCCGCGGATGCCGGCGCGTGGTGCTCCGCCGTCGCCGACGGGGAACCCGATCGCCAGGGCGCCGACGACGGTCTCGGTGGCACGATCGAGGATGGGCGTCAGGATCACCTCGACGAAGGCGACCCGGCCGTCGACCCGCGGCGCCAGGTAGCCGACCTCCTGCGTCGCGAGTCCCTGCGCCGCTCGGGCGAGCGGCTCCTCCCAGGCGCCGCCGTCACCGCCGACGAGCCCGGCGCGCGCGTCGGTGGTGGGCAGCACGCGGCCGGTGCCGTCGATCAGCCGGAAGAACGTGGCGGCCGGACGTCCCCCCGATGCGGCCTCGGGGCCGAGCACGTCGCGGAGCTCGTCGAGCGCGATGCGGTAGAGCAGGGCGTCGTCGTGCTCCTCCATGGCGGCGACGAGGCGCACCGAACCGGCGAGATCGCGACACTTCGCCTTGACGGCGGCGAGCCGCGTCTCCTGCAGGGCGGCGAGGGCGTCGGCTTCGCCGTCGAGGCGCGCGTCGACGAGGGCGCGATAGGTGGCGGCAACGCTCGCCTGGGTCACCAGCAACGCGCCGCCCGTCACCCCGGCCACCACCAGCATGAGGGCGAGCAGGATCTTCAGGCGGAAGCCGAGCGTCATGCGGTCACGGTGCCGGGAAGTCCACCCGTGTGGTTTCGCCGTCGCGCAGCTCGACGGATTGCTCGCGCACGACGCCGTCCTCGATCCATGCGTGCAGGACGTGACGGCCGGCGGGCAGGTTGGTCAGACGGTAGCGCCCGTCGGCCTCGGTCTTCACGAACAGCGGCGTGTCGAGGACGAGGATGGTGCCGCGCATGTGATCGTGGATCTCGCAGTAGAGCTTCACCACGCCGGTCTCGTCGAAGGTGAGGGCGGCGGGCTTCTCGTCACGCTGATAGCGGCCGAGGTCGAAGCGTTTCGCCTTCGAGTACGAGAAGACGCTGTGGTACTCGTCATCGAGGTTCGGGAACTCGACGGTCGTGCCGCGCGCCACCGCCAGCAGGCCCGGCGCGAACTGGTAGTGGTGCTGCGCCAGCGTCGCCTGCGGCGGGGTGGCCGTGGGCATCGGCGCGTCGAGGTAGACGACCGCGGCCGGTGGCTCCGGTGCGCCGGCCGAGTATGCCGCGCCTCCCGCATACCGTGGTGCCACGTCGGTGCCCGTTCGTGCGGCCGGCAACGTGACCGTGCCCTCGACGGTCGCACCCGCCCACGCCACCGGCGTGGCGGCGAGCAGGAGCAGGACGGCACCGATCGCGGAGAGCACCGGCGATGGTGAACCACACCCAGCGGGCGCGGACAACGCCGGCGCGGCCGTCATGGGCGCGCGACGTAGTAGTAGTTCATGGGGTCGTGCGGCAGGCGGTGCATCACGACGTCGCCGAAGCCGGCATCCGCGAGCATGGCGCGTGCGAGCTGGTCGCCCCACATCGCACCCAGGCCCGCGCCGTCGGCCGACAGCGAGACCGTCATGCAGTGCAGGCACGAGATCGTACAGAGGAACGGTCCCATCGGATGGTCGAGGTTCTCATGCTGATGGCTCGAGGCGCCGATGTCCTGCATGAGGTAGGCGCCGTCCGGCCGCAGCGCGCGACGGATGTTGGCGAGCACCGTCTGCGGATCGGCCTGGTCGTGGATGGCGTCGAACGTCGTCACCAGGTCGTAGGTCCCCTCGACGTCCAGGCGGGCCGCGTCGGCCGCGATGAAGCGCGCGTTGCCGAGCCCGAGGCGGACGGCGTCGGCGTTGGCACGGGCGATGGTCTCGGCCGAGACGTCGGCGCCGACGAAGCGGCTGCGCGGGAATGTCTGCGCCATGAGCAGGATCGCGTGCCCGCTGCCGCAGCCGACGTCGATGACGTCGCTGCCGGCGCGCAGTCGCTCCATCACGCCGGGGACGAGCGGCAGCATGTGGTCGATCAATGCCGACAGCACTGTCTGCGCGCTCTCCTCCGCCATGACCTCGTGGAAGCGGGGATAGGCGGCGTAGGGCACGCCGCCGCCGTGACGGAAGCAGGCGACGATCCGATCCTCGACGGAGCCCAGCATCGGGATGAACTGCGCCGTGACCGCCATGTTCGCGGGCGATGCGGCGCGCGTCAGCGAGGCGGCGTGCTCGGGCGGCAGACGGTATGTTCCGCGCTGCGGATCGTGCTCGACGATGCGCCCGGTCAGCATGGCACCGAGCCATTCGCGGACGTAGCGCTGCTGCAGGCCCGCAGCCTCGGCGAGCTGGCCGCTGGTGATCGGTCCGGCGCCGGCCATGGCGTCGAAGAGGCCGGTTCGGTGGCCGATGGAGACCATCAGCGTGACGGCGGCGTCGTTGAACATGCCGGCCAGGCGGCCGGCGAAGGCCTCGGCGCGGGCGGGATCGGGGATGGCGTTGGCATCCATGCGCCACCTACGCCCGACCCGCCGGGCCGGATGCAAGGTCAGTCGTCTTCGGGCAGCTCCACGGTCGAGTCGGAGTCGAGCGGCCAGTTCGGTCGGAGCTGGCGGAGGCGTCCGGCCATCGTGGCGATGCGCACGGCCTGGCCCGGATCGCTGGCCTGGTTCGCCAGCTCGTAGGGGTCGTTCAGCACGTCGTAGAGCTCGAGCTCGAAGGTGGTGTTCGGATCGCCCGGCATGACCGGCAGCTCGGTGTACTTCCACTGTCCTTCGCGCACCGTCGCCCAGACGTGGTTGCCCGGCCAGCCCTCGGTCATGAAGTCGGTGCGCCAGGTCGGTGCCGTGCCGTCGAGGACGCGCACCAGGCTCTCGCCGTCGTGCGCGATCGGAATGCCGACACCCGCGAGCTCGGCGACGGTCGCAGCGATGTCGATGTTGAGCGCCATGCGCGACTCGATCCGTGGGAGCGGCGTCAGCGCCGGGTAGTAGACGAACATCGGCGCGCGGATCGATTCCTCGTACGGCTTGTTCTTCGCCTGATGCCGGTGCTCGCCCCACTGCCAGCCGTTGTCGGCGAAGTAGACGACGATCGTGTTCTCGGCGATGCCGGCGTCGCGCAGCGCCTGCATGATGCCGGTGATGCCGTAGGTGGTGCTGCCGCCGATGGCCTCGTCCACGCCCTGCAGCATCTCGAGCTGGCGCTGCCGGATCAGGTCGAGGTCGGCCTGCTCCTGCAGATCGAGCGGCGGCGTGTTCTGCACCCAGGCGGGCTTGTCGGTGACGTCGACCTCGTTGTAGCTCGGCGGCCGCCACGCCGGGATGCCGGCGAACTTGTCGACGTGACGCGGTGCCGGCTCCCACGGGCCGTGCGGCGCCTTGAAGTTGACCTGCATGTAGAACGGCTGCCCGAGTGCCGTGGAGCTCGCGATGAATTCCTTCGCCAGCTCGCGCAGGACGTCGGTGGAGTACTCGGCGTCGGTCGCGCCGTACGGCACCTCGACGTGGTCGAAGCCGACGCCGTTGCGGGTGATGACGTAGTCGAAGTAGTGCGGCTGCTTGAACGCCGCCCACTCGCTCCAGCCCGGCGGTACGTAGAACGGTGCCGGCGGATCCCAGAGATTCGGGTAGCCGTTCATGTACTTGCCGAGGAAGATGGTGCGGTAGCCGGCGTCGCTGAGCCACGTCGCCACGGTGGAGACGTCGACGAAGTCGTCGGCGCCGCCGTTCATGCCGCCGTTGGAGTACACGCCGGTGCGATGCGCGTAGCTGGCGGTGAGGATGCTGGCGCGGCTCGGGCAGCAGAGCGGCGTGGTCATGAAGGCGTTGTCGAACTCGACGCCGGCGGCGGCCAGCTCGCGGCGCACGCCGGGCATGATGGGCGCGCCGTCGGGCGAGTGCGTGCCGTCGGTGGTGTCCCAGCGCTGATCGTCGGTGAGGAAGAAGACCACGTTCGGCCGCAGCGGCTGCGGGTTCGGCACCACGCGGCCGACCCAGGTGCGCGTCAGTGCGAGCAGGCAGTCGCGCAACGCCACCCCGTCGACGGGTTGCCCCGGTACCCCGATGGCCGCGGCGCACTGGGGTCCAACGGCCGGCAGGACGATGCCGCTCGCGTGCTGTGCGACGGTGACGTCGCATCGCGACGGGATGCGGTCGAGGCTGCGGCGTGCCGCGGCCTCCGCCTGCGCTTCGGTCTTGCCCTTGATGAGGAGGCGCAGCTTCTTCGTGTAGTCGGCGATGCCCTTGCCGATCATCTTCTGGCACCGGCGCTGCGTGGCGAGCGCGCTGCCGTCGGCGGCGGCCGTCGCAGGGTCGTTCGGCCCGTAGCCGAGAGCCAGGGCGTCGACGGCGAGGGTTCCCGCGCAAACCGGGGCAGGCGGAACCGGCTTCCCGCAGGTGCCGCCCTGCAAGACCTTGTCGTTGCAGGCGGCGTTCTTGCGGATGGTCTTGCGCGTGTCGTCGGCGTCGCGGGTCGTCGTGCACTGGGCCGAGGCGACGGCCGGCAGCGCGACGGCGGCGGCGAGGAGCCAGGCAGCGGAGGTCCTCATGCGCCCGGCATATCACGACGAAATCCCCGGCCCAGCGGAAAAAACGCACCGGGGTTGATCCGTTCGGCGGCCTCGACTAGCCACTTCCCATGGCGAAGCTCTGCGAAGGACGAGTGGCGATCGTGACGGGCGCGGGACGTGGCATCGGCCGCGAGCATGCGCTGATGCTGGCAGCCCACGGCGCGAAGGTGGTCGTGAACGACCTGGGCGGATCGCGCGACGGCACCGGCGCGTCGAGCTCGCCGGCCGAAGAGGTCGTCGCCGAGATCAAGGCCGCCGGTGGCGAGGCGGTGGCCAACGCCGACGACGTGAGCGACTGGCAGGGTGCCGAGCGCATGATCCGCTCCGCCGTCGATGCGTTCGGTGGTCTCGACGTGCTGGTGAACAACGCCGGCATCCTGCGCGACCGGATGCTGGTCAACATGGCCGAGGCTGAGTGGGACGCCGTCATCAAGGTACATCTCAAGGGCACGTTCTCGCCGGCGCACTTCGCGGCGGCGTACTGGCGCGACCGCAGCAAGTCGACCGGCAAGAGCGTCAACGCGCGCATCATCAACACCACGTCGGTATCGGGCATCTACGGCAACGCCGGGCAGACGAACTACGGCGCGGCGAAGGCGGGCATCGCAGCGTTCACGATCATCGCGGCGCGCGAGCTCGGTCGCTACGGCATCACGGTGAACGCCGTCGCGCCGGGTGCCATCACGCGCATGACCGAGGATCTCGGCATGGCCGAGGGCAGCGAGGCCGACAAGGCGGCGCTGCACCCACACTGGATCGCGCCCATCGTCACGTGGCTCGCGAGCGCCGAAGCGAACGGCGTCACCGGGCGCGTGTTCGAGGCATCGGGTCAGGTGTTCGGCATCGCCGAGGGCTGGCATCGTGGACCGACGGCGACGCCGATCGAGGATCCGACGCAGATGGGTCCCGTGGTGGCGGAGCTGCTGTCGACGGCGCGGAAGAACGCGGGGATGAACGGGCAGGACCTCGACTGAGCGCGCATCGCAACGCCCGCCCGCTACCTTCGCGCCGGACACATTGACCGCGTACGGTAGCCGCCCGCTACCTTCGAAGTAGCGCCCCTCCGACGGAGCATCCGACCAACGCTCCAAGGAGGAACGCGATGTACGCAGCACGCCACGCTCGAACCACCCTCGGCGCCGCCGTCGCCATGGGCTCGTTGATCGCGACACTGCTGGGCTCCCCGGGCCCGGCCAGGGCCGAGTTCGGGCCGGACCTCTGCCTTGCCCAGAAGGCCAAGGCCTGGGGCACGCGCCGCCAGTGCGAGCGCGCCGAGGACGCCAAGGCCGTCCTCCACCGGTCGGCCGATCGCGCGAAGTGCCTGACCCGCTTCAGGGACACCATGGCGACGCTCGACGCCAGGGCCGAGCAGGGCGGTTTCCCCTGCCGCTTCCGCAACAACGGCGACAACACGATCACGGACTTCCAGACGGGTCTGATGTGGGTGCAGTTGCGCGGCCGGGACGGCGTGGCGAGCGCCGATCTCCTCGACGTCGACAACCGCTACGACTGGAAGACGGCGCTCCAGGTTGCGGCCGACCTGAACGGCTCGGGTCCGTTCCCGCCGACGATGATCACGCCGGTGCCCGGAAACGGCGGCTACGCCGACTGGCGGCTCCCGAACTTCCTGGAGCTGGCGACGATCAAGGACGCGAGCGCCCCCGGATGCGGCGCGCCCGGGCCCTTGGCGTGCGTCGACGCGATCTTCGAAGCCACGATTCCCGGCGGCTATTGGTCGTCGACGTCCTTCGATGCGGTCAGTGTCTGGTGGGCCCACTTCGGGGATCCGACGTTGATCGGGCTCAGCGTGAAGGACCAGTTCCTGAGCGTCCGTCCGGTGCGCACGGCGTTCTGACGGCGCGTGCGTCCTACTTCGTGACGGCTCTGAACGGCGGCGTCAGCCCGAGCGCGGTGTACGAGGTCGTCGTCGTCGTCAGGACCGAGCGGACCGAGTCGATCGTCGCGCAGCAGCTCCCGCGGGCGGTGACGACCGGGCAGCCCGTGGTCGTATTCTGCGGATCGCTGTACTCGAACGACTGCAGGTGAACCGTGCCCGGCACTGACTCGCCAGGGACGTAGATCGTGTCCTGCACGCCGTGCAGGATCGGGAGCCAGCCCGTGAACTCGACGTAGGCCGTTCCGGTGCAATCCGTCGATTCGTACGAGACGATGTTGCCGATCCGGCCGTCGCCGGTGACGGCGAGCAGCACCGGTCCCGCCAGGCTCGGGTGCGAGAACAGGGCGGCGAAGCAGACCTGGTTGTTGCTGCCCGTCGCCGAGCCGGAGAGAAGCGGCCCGACCTCGACGCCGTTGGCATCGACGAGCACCGCGGCCGCGGTCCCGATGGGTCCCTGTGCTCCGCTCGGCCCCGGTACCCCGGTGACGCCGAGCGCATCGACGGAGAGCGGCGTCTCGCGCTTGCGACAGACCTCGCGCACGTTGATCGGGCCGCGCTTGCTCCGACAGAGCACGACGCCGGACGCGGACGTCGCGGCGAGCGTCACCAGCACCAGGGCCGACAGCCATCGAGTCGTCATGTGCGGTGTCCTCATCGGAGCACGGCGCGGAACGGCGGTGTGAAGCCGAGGTCGTCGAGCGGTATCCGTTCCACCGGGACGGCGTCCTGGGAGAACGCGGAGGCGATGCAGCACGTTCCACGATCGGTCGCGTCGGCGATGGGACAGAGCATGAACGAGTCGGTTTCGTACGCGAGCACCGCGACCGATGCCGGCCCGCCCCCGGCGCGATACGCGGCCGTCCCTTCGACGTGGGCATAGGCGCCCGATTCGGAAGAAAGGTAGGGTTGTCCGGCGCAGTCGGCGTCCGCGTACAGCACCTGAAGGAAGTCGTCGTCGCCGATGTTCCCGAATCCGTTGCGGCTGATGGCGAACGGGACGGGAGATGGGAACGTGGAATGGCTGACGAGCACCAGCGCGGCCCCGAACTCGAACCACTGCGCGGGTCCGATCTCGCGCTCGGCGTCGTCGACGAACCGGAGCGGGAACGCGCCGGGCTCGCCGGTCGCGCCGGGCGATCCGGTCGGACCGACCGGGGTGAGTGTCGCCGTATCGAGCGGATGTTCCGACTTCTTGCAGGCGTCGCGCAGCACGAGCTTGCCGTTGCGGCGGACGCACGCGGCGGCACCGGCGGGTGCCGGTGCACTGCCGACGAGGAGGGCGGCGAGGAGGATCACGATTGCGCGTGTCATGGCGTGACCGCCGTGAACGGGAAGACGAGCTCGAGGGTGGCGACCTCGACGAGCGTCGCAGGCGCAGCGAAGCGTCCACTCATGCTGGTGTACGGCTGGCAGCAGGTGCCGCGCGTGGTGGGCGTCCCGGTGCAGGGCTCCTGCACATCCTCGAACGAGAAGGGCATGATCAGGCTCTCCTCTCCGGACGCGTAGAAAAGGGCGTGTCCGATGAGGCTTGCCGAGGGCAGGAGCGGGCGCGGGCTTCGGACATGCGGTGGTCCGCCGCAATCGGCCTGGAGGTAGTACGCCGTGGACGACCCGACGCTCATGCCGGTTTCGATGGGCAGCGACTCGAAGGCCAGCAACACGGGCCGCGGCAGCACCGGATGCTCCAGCACGCATTCCGGTTCCGCCCCGCCGTTGATGACACGACAGACGTCGCGTCCGTTGGCGTCGACGATCCGGAGCGGGATCTGGCCGTTGGGTCCCGGGGGCCCTGCCACGCCCGTGGGGCCCGGGAGGCCGATGATGCCGACGTCGGCCGGTGCAAGCGGCGTGTCGCGGCGTTTGCAGCGCTCCGTGGCGACGATCTGCCCGGATCGCTTCGCGCAGAGCACGAGCGCGCTCGCCGACTGCGTCGCGACGACCAACGACAACGCACCGATGAGTCCGAGGCGTAGCAGTGGGGTCATGGATCGCCAGTAGCACACCCGGGACGACTTTTCCCGGCGACGTTTGAAACTCGGCCGCCGGCCGTCCACCGTTCCTGCATGATCGAGGTTCGCTCCCCGCGGCTCCTGCTGGCGGCCATTCTGCACGCGGCGATGCTCGCTCCCGTCGGGGGCCAGGCGGCGACGCTCGGCGGGCACGTCGTCGACGGCACGACCCCGCTCGCCTCCCTCGGCGTGGCACTCTATGCGACCGAGCCGAGCCGCCCCTCGCAGTGCGCCATCATTCTCGGTGCCGCCACGACGACGTCGGACGGATCGTTCTCCATCACCTACGTCGCCCCGACGGATGCCGACACCGTGCTGTACGTGATCGCCGACGGCGGATCGGTCTCGTCGTCCGGGCAGTTCCCACGATCCGGCAAATGTCGCAGCTTCGACGGGCCCGTCGTCCTCGCCGCGGTGCTCGGCGTGGTGCCGAATGCGTTGCCGACCCAGGTCGTCGTCAACGGGCGGACGACCGTCGCCGCCGCCTACGCGCTGGCGCAGTTCATCGATCGCGCCAAGGTCGCCGGCAAGTCGCCCGGCATCCAGAACGCGGCGGGCATGGGCGGGAACCTCGTCGACCCGACGACGGGCGACGTGGGCTCGGTGCTCGGCACGTCGCCGAACGGCACGGCGACGGAGACCCTCGGCTCGTTCAACTCGCTCGCCAACATGGTGGCGGCATGTGTCGCCGCGCCGGCGGTGTGCACGACGTTCTTCGAGCAGGCGAAGCCGCCTACCGGTCGCACGCCGACGGACACGCTGCAGGCGCTCGTCGATGTCGCGCGCAATCCGGCGACGAGCATCACGGCGGTGCAGGCGCTCTTCGCGCTCTCGAAGCTGCCGCCCGCACCCTACCAGCCGGCACGCGATCCGAGCACGCCCCCGGCTGCGTGGACGCTGGCACTCGTCTTCGACGGCGACGGCATGTCGTTGGACGGCCCCGGGAACTTCGCCATCGGTCCCGACGGCAGCCTCTGGGTGCCGAACAACTACGTGTACAGCGACGATCCGAACGCCGTCGTGTGCGGCGGCAAGCTGCTCATGCACTTCACGCCGACCGGGCAGTACGTCGAGCACTCGCCCTACCACGGCGGCGGCATCGACGGCGCCGGCTTCGGCGCCACCTTCGATCCCGACGGCAACGTCTGGATCGGCAACTTCGGCTTCGGATCGCCTGGGTGCAGCGACAAGTCGCCCGCCAACAGCGTGTCGAAGTTCACGCAGAGCGGCATCCCGCTCTCGCCGCCGGACACGGGTTGCTCGAACGGCGCCGTCTCCTGGCCGCAGGGCATGGCGTCCGACCTCGACGGCGGCATCTGGATCGCCAACTGCGCCAACGGCATCGTCACGAAGTATCCGGGCGGCGATCACACCGCGGCGGAGCAGTTCGTCGCCGATCCCGTGTGTGGCACCACGAACGAGTGCTCGCGGCCGTTCGCCGTCGCCTTCAACAAGAAGGGCTGGGCGTTCGTCACCCTGAACGACCGCGATGCCGTCGCCGTGCTGCGCTCCGACGGCACGCCGACCGCCCACAGTCCGCTCGAAGGCGTCTTCGATCAGCCGCTCGGCATCGCGTCGGACAGCCGCGGTAACATGTGGGTGTCGAACTCCGCGTCGCTGCGCGTCCCGTGCCCGGACGGCTTTCTCACGCCGACGTCGACCGACGGCTCGATCACGATGATCGACAGGCGCGGCCGCGTCACCAAGGGTCCGTTCGTGGGCGGCGGTCTCACCATCCCCTGGGGCATCGCCGTCGACGGCGACGACAACGTCTGGATCGCCAACTTCTACGATCGCCGTCTGTCCCGCTTCTGTGGCCGCAAGCGGAAGACGTGCCCGCCGGGCGCCGAGACGGGCTCCCCCATCTCCCCCGACGGCGGCTATGCCTTCGACGGTCTGACGCGCAACACCGGCGTCGCGGTCGATCCCTCCGGCAACGTCTGGCTCACGAACAACTGGCTGGACCAGCCGAACCCGGCCGGGAACCCGGGCGGGCACTCGATCGTGGCGTTCGTCGGGCTCGCGCCGCCGGTGCGGGCTCCGCTGATCGGCACGCCGCAGCGCCCGTAGCTACGCTATCGCGCGGCGCTCGGTCTCGACCTCCTCGAACCAGCGACCGAGCGCGCCCTCCATGCGCAGGACGCGATCCGGGTGCTGCGCGGCGAGGTCGTGCCGCTCCTCCGGATCGGCGGCGAGGTCGAACAGCTGCGAGGGGAGGGGGTGCGCATCGGCCGGCGGGGTCGGCAGGTCGCGCAGGATGTCGGTGTACTTCTCCGGCTGGTATTTCGCCTCGACGTCCATCGCGAAGTCGTCCAGCGACACCGCCATCAACGCATCGATTGCCGGGCGGACGAGCTTCCACTGGCCGTCGCGCATGGCAGCGTTGCATTCTCCGACGGGCGTGTAGCGGTTCCACTGCCAGAAGCGCTGCGCGCAGACGCGACCCTGCTCTCCCTGCAGGAGCGGCAGCATGTCGATGCCGTCGAGTCGGAGATCGTCGGGCGGCGTGATGCCTGCGACCGCCAGCAAGGTCGGCAACCAGTCGGTGAAATGCACCAGCTGCGGCAGCGTGCGCGACGTCGCCAGCCCGGCCGGCCAACGCAGCACCATCGGCAGGCGGATGCCGCCTTCGTACACCGACAGCTTGGCTCCGGCGAAGCCGCAGTTGAAGCGGTCGCTGCACATCTCGTCCCTGCCGCCGAACTGCGGACCGTTGTCGCTCGAGAACAGCACCAGGGTGTCGTCGGCGAGGCCTTCGTGCTCCAGGGTGTCCAGCACGCGTGCGATGCCGCGATCCATGCTGCGCAGCATGCCGTAGATGTGCTGCACGGCGCGCGTGTGGCCGCCGTCGGTGAATGGAGCCAGGTCATCGTCGAGCGACTGAAACGGATAGTGCGGGGCGTTGTAGGCGAGATGCAGGAAGAACGGCTCGCGGCGGTGGCGGTGGATGAACTCGACGGCCTCCTGCGTCAGCGCGTCGGTGAGATAGCGACCGTCCGCCGCGGCGTGCGCGCCGTTGCGGTCGAGATGCCAGTCGAAGTACGGCGCCCACCCGCCGCTGAACCCGGCGAACTCGTCGAAGCCGCGTCGATTCGGATGGTAGCGCGCGTCGAGCGCGCCGTTGTGCCACTTGCCGACCAGGCCGGTGACGTAGCCCGCCGGCCGCAGGAGGTCGGCGATGGTGCGCTCGCCGAGCGCCAGGCGATCGAGTCCGCGCAGCTCCAGCGTGTCGATCGCGCCGGTGCGGTGCGGATAGCGTCCGGTGAGCAGCGATGCGCGTGCCGGAGCGCAGACGGGCGACGCCGAGTAGTGCTGCGTCAGACAGACGCCGTCGGCGACCAGCTGGTCGAGCGCGGGCGTCTGCGACAAGCCGTCGTTGAAGCAGCCGAAGTCACCGTAGCCCATGTCGTCGGCGAGGCTGAAGAGGATGTTGGGGCGCGCCATGGTCGAGCGTCTAGCACCGTCGGGCGTTCCGGCAGAAGTCTCCGCGCCCACGGATTGGCGCCGTGCCGTCGCGCCGGCGCCGGATTCGAACACGACGTGCACCAGCAACGACGTCGCGTAGGCACGACCGTTGCACTGGTGAGCGTCCATGAAGAAGGTCTTTCCGGTACAGCACTACGAGCACGTCGCTCGGCGTCCATTCGACGAGGTGGTGCAGGCGTTCGAGCGGGCCGTCGGATCGGCGGAGGGAGACTTCACCGACATCGTCGCCGCGTCGCACGACACCGCGGAGTTCGAACGGCTGGTACGCGCGCGCGAGGGCTCCAGCGGCTTCATGCGCTTTCTCACCGCCGATCACGGGATGTGGGCTCGACTGGAGGGGATGGAGTTCCGGGCGAAGATGTACACGATCGGCAACCCCCTGATCGCGATGACCATGCTGCGTCACGACGTCGGCGCGGGACTGAACGTGCCCGTGCGCGTCCTGATCTCCGAGGATCCGACGAACGGCACGACCAGGGTCGCCTATGACCTGCCCTCGTCGCTGATGGCCGTCCTCGGAAACGACGCGCTCATGGAGCCGGCCCGCGCCCTGGACGCGAAGCTGATCAAGCTCGCGGTGGACGTGACCGGGAGCGAGGCGTAGCCATGACGATCGTCAAAGCCGCCGCCGTCCAGTTGAGCCCGGTGCTCTACAGTCGCGAAGGCACCGTCGACAAGGTCGTCCAGACGATCACCGAGCTCGGCCGCAAGGGCGTGCAGTTCGCCACCTTCCCGGAGACGGTGGTGCCGTACTACCCGTACTTCTCGTTCGTGCAGCGCCCGTTCGAGATGGGCACGGAGCACCTCCGACTGCTCGAGCAGGCCGTGACCGTCCCGTCGGCCGCCACGCACGCCATCGCCGACGCCTGCAAGAATGCCGGGATGGTGGTGTCGATCGGCGTGAACGAGCGTGACGGCGGCACGCTCTACAATGCGCAGCTGCTGTTCGACGCCGACGGCACGTTGCTCCAGCGTCGCCGCAAGATCTCCCCCACGTTCCACGAGCGTATGATCTGGGGGCAGGGCGACGGGTCGGGGCTGTGCGCCGTCGACAGCGCCGTCGGTCGCATCGGTCAGCTGTCGTGTTGGGAGCACTACAACCCGCTCGCGCGCTACGCGCTCATGGTCGACGGCGAGCAGATACACTCGGCGATGTACCCCGGATCCTTCGGGGGTGACCTGTTCTCCGAGCAGACGCAGGTCAACATCCGGCAGCACGCTCTCGAATCGGGGTGCTTCGTCGTGAATGCCACCGCCTGGCTGGACGCCGATCAGCAAGCGCGGATCATGCAGGATACCGGGTGTCCGATCGGCCCGATCTCGAGCGGCTGCTTCACTGCGATCGTCTCGCCGCTGGGCGAGCTCATGGGTGAGCCGTTGCGCTCCGGCGAAGGCGTCGTGATCGCCGACCTGGACTTCGCGCTGATCGACAAGCGCAAGCAGAAGATGGACTCGCGCGGCCACTACAGCCGGCCGGAGCTGCTCAGCCTGGAGATCGATCGCACGCCGAGGGCGCATGCGCACGAGCGTGGCGCGCGGACCATGTCGATGGCGGTCGACGAGGTGCTCGACCAGTGCGCCGAGATGGCACGGTGATCGGCGCGGCTCAGATCGGCAGCGTCACGCCGCGGAAGTTGGCCCAGTGCACCGCCAGCTGCTCGCGCTGCTCGTTCGGCAGCGCCTTCTTCGCGACGTTGAACAGCACCTTCTCTTCCTTCGCGAGGTGCTTGCGCGTCACGTCGAGCATGGCGCGCACCTCCTCGCGCAGTGCCTCGAGCGCCGGCAGGTGGAACATCGCACGCAGGCGGCGATCCATCTCGACGTGCTCGTCGCGCAGGCACTGCAGCGGGCCCTGCATGCCGATGGTGCGCTCGATGGGCGCGAAGAGCGTCTCCTCCTCGATGCGCGCGTGGGCCAGGAGCGACATGGCCAGGGGAGCCGCGGCGGAGCGCAGCTCGGGCAGGGTGGTGCAGCGGTTCACGGCATCGTCGAGCTGCTCGACCAGCAGATGAAACACGCCATGCTCGCCGATGAGGGCGTCGGTCACGTCCATCCGACCTGCGTAGCACATGGCGCCCGACGACGTGCAACCAGCGTCCCCAGTTGCTACGACCGCCGACATGCGAGCCGCTCTGCTGGAAGCCCCCGGTCAGAATCCCCGCGTCGTCTCCGACGTCGACATTCGTCCGCCCCGCGCCGGCGAGGTCCGCGTGCGCGTGCACTGGTGCGGGGTGTGCCACTCCGACCTGAGCATCATCGACGGTGCATTCCCGAGCCCGCTGCCCATCGTGCTCGGGCACGAGGCGGCAGGAGTCGTCGATGCCGTCGGTGACGGGGTGACCGCGCTCGTGCCGGGCGACCACGTCGTGCTGACGCCGGTGCCGCCCTGCGGCCTCTGCTACTGGTGCGTGCGCGGCGAGCCCGGCGTCTGCGCCAACGCCGCCGGCATCCTCACCAACACCTTCCAGGACGGCACGACGGGCCTCTCGCAGGGCGACACCGTGGTGTATCGCGGCGTCGGTGTCGCCGCCTTCGCCGAGTACGTCGTCACGACGGCCACCGGCGCCGTGAAGCTGCCGAAGGACATGCCGCTCGACGTCGCGTGCGTGCTGGGCTGCGCGGTACAGACGGGCGTCGGCGCGGTGCTCAACACGGCGCGCGTGGAGGAGGGCGCCACGGTGCTGGTGCTCGGGCTCGGGGGCATCGGCCTGGCGATCGTCCAGGGCGCGCGGCTCGCGGGCGCGGCGCGCATCATCGTGTCCGATCCGGTGTCGGCACGACGGGACGCCGCCGCGCGCTTCGGTGCCACCGACATCATCGACCCGACGCGCGAGGACGTCGCGATGCGCACCATGGAGATCACCGGCGGCATCGGGGCCGACTATGCGTTCGACGCCGTCGGTCGCGCTGCGCTGATCCAGACCTGCGTCGCGGCGACGCGGAACGGCGGCACTACCGTCGCGGTGGGCGCCGCGCCGATCGACGAGGCCATCACCCTGGCGCCGGCGGCGCTCTTCACGGTGACGGAGAAGAAGCTCCTCGGCTGTGCGCTCGGCAGCTCGAACGCGCTCCGTGACGTACCACGCCTGGTGGCGCTCTGGCAGGCCGGTCGGCTCGATCTCGAGAGCTTCGTCACGGCGCGCCGCTCGATCGACGAGATCGACACCGCCCTCGACGACCTGCGTGCGAGCCGCGGCATCCGCACGGTGCTGCGCTGCAGCCCGGCTTGAGACTGGCGCCCCCGGCCGGCTAGACAGGTTCCATGCGACGACTTCCCATCTGGATGCTGGCCACGGCGCTCGTGCTGGCCACGACGGCCCCCCTGCGCGCTGGCGAGAGCGACGACAAGCGCATGTGCAAGCAGGGCTGCGAAGAGGAGCTCTCCAACTGCAAGTCGGGTTGCCAGAACGAGCGTGACTCCGGCGATCAGCAGGAGACCGGTCGCTACAAGGGCTGCGACGGCGGCTGTCACAGCGAGTACGCGAGCTGCAAGGACGACTGCGAGTCGGGCGAGGGCGAGTAACAGTGCGACGATGACCCGGAGGCCCTGGCGGCCGACCGCGTCACCGTGCCGTGACGATCAGAGGTCGGGGCTCGCCGGCAGCGACGTCTCGCCCATCAGGTACGCGTCGACGCCACGCGCCGCCTCGCGTCCTTCCCAGATCGCCCACACCACCAACGACTGGCCGCGACGCGCGTCGCCGCACGCGAACACGCCGGGCACGCTGGTCGAGTAGTCCGGGTTGGCCTTCACGTTGCCGCGGTCGGTGAGCTCGCAGCCGAGCTGGGTGACGTAGGTGTTCGTCTCGGGGCCGAGGAAGCCGAGGGCCAGCAGCACCAGGTCGGCGTCCATCTCGAACTCGCTGCCGGGCACTTCCTTCATGACGGGGCGGCCGTTGTCCTGCTGCCACTCGAGACGGACGCCGTGGAGCTTGGTGACGTTGCCGTCGGCGTCGCCGCTGAAGCGCTTGGTGTTGATGCTCCAGTCGCGCGTGACGCCCTCCTCGTGCGACGTCGAGGTGCGCAGGATCATCGGCCAGTTCGGCCACGACAGCTGCGGGCGATTGTCCGGCGGCTGCGGCAGCAGCTCGAACTGGTGCACCGACGATGCGCCGTGACGGTTCGACGTGCCGAGGCAGTCGGAGCCGGTGTCGCCGCCGCCAAGGATGACGACGCGCTTCCCCGTCGCCATGATCTGGTCCAGCACCGTGTCGCCGGCCACGACCTTGTTCTGCGACGGCAGGAAGTCCATGGCGAAGTGGATGCCCTTGAGCTCGCGGCCGGGCACGGGGAGGTCGCGTGGCTTGGTGGCGCCGGCGGCGATCACCACCGCGTCGTACTCGGTGCGGAGCTGATCGCCGGTGATGTCGGTGCCGACGTCGACCGAGGTGCGGAACGTCACGCCCTCGGCGGCCATCTGCTCCATGCGCCGGTCGATCAGGTGCTTCTCCATCTTGAAGTCGGGAATGCCGTAGCGCAGCAGGCCGCCGATGCGGGTGGCGCGCTCGAGCACGGTGACGAGGTGCCCGGCACGCGCGAGCTGCTGCGCGCAGGCGAGCCCCGCCGGCCCCGAGCCGACGACGGCGATCTTCTTGCCGGTGCGCTTGGTCGGGATCTGGGGCGTGACCCAGCCCTCCTTCCACGCGTAGTCGATGATGTTCTTCTCGATGTTCTTGATCGTGACCGGATCGTCGTTGATGTTGAGAACGCACGCCTCTTCGCACGGCGCCGGGCAGATGCGCCCGGTGAACTCGGGGAAGTTGTTCGTCGAGTGCAGCCGGTCGATCGCGTCGCGCCAACGGTTGCGGTACACGAGGTCGTTCCAGTCGGGAATGATGTTCCCGAGCGGGCAGCCCTTGTGGCAGAAGGGGATGCCGCAATCCATGCAGCGCGCCCCCTGCGTGCGCAACGCGTCCTCGGAGAGCTTGATCTCGAACTCGCGCCAGTGCTTGAGGCGCGCGTCGACCGGCTCCTTGTGCGGGGTCTCGCGCTCGAACTCGAGAAATCCTGTCGTCTTGCCCATGGTCGGTGTCCTGCTGATCGTCAGACGGCCGCGAGCGCCGCAGCCTCGGTGTCGAGGTGCTGGCGCGCCAGCACGCTCCGGTACTCTTCGGGGATGACGCGCACGAACTGCTTCGCCGCCGCCGGCCAGTCGGCCAGCAACCGCGCGGCCACGCCCGACCCCGTGTAGTCGAGGTGACGCTGCACCAGCGTGCGCACCGTCGCCTCGCAATTCGCGTCGAGCGGTTCGACGGCGACGAGGCCCTTGTTGCAACGCGACTCGAAGGTGCCGTCCTCGTCGAGGACGTAGGCGACACCACCGCTCATGCCGGCCGCGAAGTTGCGACCCGTCTTCCCCAGCACCACCACCGCTCCACGCGTCATGTACTCGCAGCCGTGGTCACCGACTCCTTCCACGACCGCGGTCACGCCGCTGTTGCGCACACAGAACCGCTCACCCGCCTGTCCGCGCAGGAACACCTCGCCGCCGGTGGCGCCGTAGAGCGACACGTTGCCGACGATGATGTTGTCCTCGGGCACGAAGGTGGCATTGCGCGGCGGGTAGACGACGACGCGTCCCGCCGACAATCCCTTGCCGAAGTAGTCGTTGGCGTCACCCTCGAGCTCGACGGCGATGCCTGGCGCCAGCCAGGCGCAGAAGCTCTGCCCCGCCGAGCCGGCGAACTTGATCGTGATCGTCTCGGGCGGCAGCCCCTGCATGCCGTGACGGCGCGACACTTCGGCCGACAGCATGGTGCCGACGGTCCGGTTGACGTTCCGGATCGGCAGCTCGATGTGCACCTTCTCGCCCCGCTCGAGCGCCGGCTTCGCCTTGGCGATCAGCGTGTTGTCGAGCGCCTTGTCGAGGCCGTGGTCCTGCATCTCGACGCAGCGGATGGCGACGTTCGGCGGCACGTCGGGCTTGTGGAGGACCGACGACAGATCGACGCCCTTGGCCTTCCAGTGATCCGACACGTCACGCAGGTCGAGCGTGTCGACGCGACCGACCATCTCGTCGACGGTGCGGAAGCCCAGCTCCGCCATGATCTCGCGCAGCTCCTCCGCGATGAACATCATGAAGTTGACGACGTGCTCGGGCTTGCCCTCGAACTTCTTGCGCAGCCGCGGATCCTGCGTCGCGATGCCCACCGGGCAGGTGTTGAGATGGCACACGCGCATCATGATGCAGCCCGACGCCACCAGCGTGGCCGACGCGAAGCCGTACTCCTCGGCGCCGAGCAGCGCCGCGATGGCGACGTCGCGGCCGGTCTTGATCTGGCCGTCGGTCTCGACGCGGATGCGGCCGCGCAGGTCGTTGGCGACCAGTACCTGCTGCGTCTCGGCGAGCCCGAGCTCCCAGGGGATGCCGGCGTGCTTGATCGACGTCAGCGGGGACGCGCCGGTGCCGCCGGAGTCGCCGCTGATCAGCACCACGTCGGCCTTGGCCTTCGAGACGCCGGCGGCGATGGTGCCGACGCCCACCTCGGCGACGAGCTTCACGCTGATGCGCGCCTTGTCGTTCGAGTTCTTGAGATCGTGGATCAGCTGCGAGAGATCCTCGATCGAGTAGATGTCGTGGTGCGGCGGCGGTGAGATGAGCCCCACGCCCGGCGTCGAGTAGCGGATCTTGGCGATGTAGTCGTCGACCTTGTGGCCGGGGAGCTGCCCGCCCTCGCCGGGCTTGGCACCCTGCGCCATCTTGATCTGCAGCTCGTCGGCATTGACGAGGTAGTGGCTGGTGACGCCGAAGCGGCCCGACGCCACCTGCTTGATGGCGCTGCGACGCAGATCGCCGTTGGCGTCGCGCTCGTAGCGCACCGGATCTTCGCCGCCTTCGCCCGTGTTCGAGCGGCCGCCGATGCGGTTCATGGCGATGGCGAGGTTCTCGTGCGCCTCGCGGCTGATCGACCCGAGCGACATGGCGCCGGTCTTGAAGCGCTTCACGATCTCGCTCGCCGGCTCGACGTCGTCGAGCGGGATCGGCTGACCCGGCTTGAACGTGAGCAGACCGCGGATGGTGCACAGGCGGCGGCTCTCGTCGTTCACGGCAGCGGAATACTCGCGGAACATCTTGTAGCTGCCCGCGCGCACCGAGTGCTGCAGCTTCGCCACCGTGTTCGGGTTGTACATGTGGTGCTCGCCGCGCCGGCGCCACTGGTACTGGCCGCCCACCTCGAGGTCGCCGTCGAGCGCCGCCGACATCTTGTAGCCGTGATCGTGGCGCGCCT
>DASYLJ010000095.1:0-78399 GCA_036009625.1 Binatia bacterium | reverse complement strand
CACCACAGCCGGCCCCGCAGGGCGGCTGACTACTGGTCGCAGGTCAGGTCGGCGGGGCAGGTGAGCCCGCCGCAGATGCTTCCCAGCGCGCCCACCTCGGGCCACCAGTCGTCCATGCAGCAGCTCGCGCGACGCATGGCGCGCCCGTACGGTCCCTCGAGCTGCGAGAGCTCGAAGCTCAGGCTCGCGCGGTCGCCCTTGTGCAGCCCGCTCTCGTCGGGATCGATGAAGAGGTCGCTCATCTCCGGGTTCTTGCCGCCCGGGTTGACGTAGAACTTGAGCTGACGCGCCTCGCAGAGACGGCTGCAGGCGGCCGCACCCGCCGGGCAGGCGGGGCAGTCGTCGTGCGTGGAACACGACGTGCCAGGGGAGTTGCGACACCACTTCTTGTCCTTCGCCACACAGGCGACCGTACGGCCGGGAAGGAGGGCGCTGCAGTCGGCGTCCTCGATGCAGGATGGCGCGGTGCGACACCTGCCGCCGAGACAGACGGCGCCGGCGGCGCAGTTGGCGGTGCCGGCGCACGCGGTTTCGATGCGCGATGCACAGTGTCCGCCCAGACAGAACGCGTTCGCCCCGCAGCTCGCGTCGGTGGTGCAGGCGGGTGCGGTGAGCACGGTGCAACGGCCGACGGAGCCCGGACGGGTGAGGAGGTAACGGCTCTTCGTCGGTGACGTCACCTTCTGGGTGTTGTGCCCGCAGAGCGCGTGGCGCAGCGTCTCCGGGGCGGCAGGTCCGCCCGGCGCGGTCGCCAGGTGCGGCCGCAGATCACGCCCGTCGCAGCGGCTGCCGTCGGGTGCCTGCGGACAGAGCTGCGTGCCCGGCGTGTCGAGCGCGAAGCCGAGGGCGGTGGGGAAGATGTCGATGCCGTGGGCGAGCGCCGGGCTCTCGTTCGGCGGCAGCACGGGCTCGACCTGAGGGTCCCACGACGGCACGCTCGGCAGGTTGCGCGGGTCGAACACGATGAGCCGTGTGCGGTAGCCGTTCTCGGTGAAGCTGTGCTTCGAGTCGGGCAGGTGCCAGCCGTTGTCGGCGAGGAACATGATGACGGTGTTGCGCTCCAGATCGGGCGTCACGGCGCTTGCCCAGGTGCCGTTGCACGCCGCGGGCGTCGTCACGTCGAAGCGGCTCTGTCCCGCGTTCGTGACGCAATGGGGCGCGCCCTGCATCGCGAGGTACTTGCGGATCTCGCGCAGGCTGTCGTCCATCCACCATAGGTTGCCGTCCAGCTCGTGGACGTCGCCGAAGACGGTCTCGTCGAAGGCCGTCACGCTGGTGGGACAGCTCGCGCCGCTGCAGTAGGCGCCGAGGTTGAACACGCCGCCGAGCGGGTAGGTCGGTCCGTTGCCGAACAGGTAGCGGCGGATGACGTCCGGCGCGCGCAGCGGCTGATGCGGGATGCGCGGCGCGTACCACGCGAAGAAGTTCTGCATCGCGAACGTGGCGGGCTGCACGTTCGGCACGCGGTACTGCAGCGTATCGAGGAACTCGAAGAGATCGCTGCCGCGGAAGATCTTCGTCGGCTCGTAGGTGGGCAGCGTCTCGCTGCCACAGAGCGGAGGCCCGTCGCCTGCGCCGGCGATGCAGCGGGTGCGGCCGATGCTGCGCTCACCGGTGCGGGCGTAGGCGTGGAAGCCGGGGTCGCCGAGGCGATCGGTGAGCTTGCCGCCGAGGAACGCACAGTAGCCGCCGATCGCATTGGTGGCGTCGTAGGGGTCCGTGACCGCGCCGGCGACACCCTGGAGTCGGCGCAGCGAGCGCGGCAGCGTGCCGAAGACCTCGGCGGGCTTCGCGACACCGTCGAAGCTGCGCTGGTAGCGTCCGGTGACGATGCTGAACAACGACGGGAAGCACCACGGCGCCGAGTTGTGCGCGACCGGGAAGACGGTGCCGTGGCCGGCGAGCAGATCGAGGTTCGGCGTCACCGGAGCGGGGATGGCGATGCCATGTTGCGGGCTGCGGCATTCGCGCGCGCTGCCGTACTGACAGTAGCCCTGGTCGTCCGAGATCATGAGGACGATGTTCGGGCGTCCGGGTGGGGGCGTGGCCACGCAGGCCGTGTTCGTGCCCGGACAGCGTCCGGTCGCCGGACAGACGGTGCCGCCCTCGCACAGACCCTCGACCGACGGGCAGCACGGAGGCGAGCCGGGAAGGTGTCGGCTGGAGTAGAAGGTTGCCGGCGGCTCGCAACCGAACAGGCTCCGATCCCACTGGATGCGGGCGCCAGCCTCGCCGGGGCCCAGGAGCGCGGCGGCCAACATGGAAAGCATGGTGACGAGTCGAATGGCCGTCGGCATGGGGGGCGAAGGTACGGCCTAACCACGCTTGCCGTCAACAGAAATTCGCGAAAACGCGCTTGCGCAAGTGCGCAGTTCTGCAACTTCAGTCGTAGCGAATGCGTGCGTGTGTGCACGACACCGCCGCAGACCGCACCTCACATGCGCTCGACACCCGGAGGCAGCGGCGTGTCGTCGTAGCGCTCGGGATGGACGAGGCGGGCGAGGATCTCGAGGCTGTCGACCAGACGGGGCCCCGGACGGCTGAAGAACGCCGACCCGTCCACCAGCCAGACGTCGCGGTTGCGGACCGCGGGCAGCGTGTCGAAGCCCGGGTAGGCGCGCAGCGCGGGGAGGTCGCGTCGCGTGCGGGCGACGTCGAAGCCGCAGCACGCCACCACCAGCACCTCGGGTGCGGCGTCCCGGATCGCGTCCCACGGCACCGCGGCGGCGTCCTCGCCCGCACGACCGACCGGATCGTGACCGCCGGCGATCTCGACCAGCTCCGGATCCCAATGGCCGCTGCGATAGGGGGGCGTGATCCACTCGAGCAGCACGCAGCGTCGACGGGGCGCGCCGTCGACCCGCGTGCGGACGACGTCGATGCGCGCCTCGAGCGCGGCGACCACCGTCTCGGCTCGCTCGGACACCCCGAGTGCCGCACCGACGCGACGGATGTCGCCGAACACCTCGGCCAGCGTCTGCGGCTCGAGGTTCACGACGACGGGCGGACCGGGCAGGGTGGCGGCGAACGCATTCACCGTCTCCCAGCCGACGGCGCACACGTCGCACAGGCGCTGGGTGACGATGACGTCGGGCGCGAGCCGTCGCAGCATCGGCTCGTCCATGGTGTAGAGCGTGCCGGCGGTGGCGAGCTGGCTGGTCACCCAGGCGTCGATCTGGTCGCTGGGGAGCTCGTTACCGTGGATATCGCACTGCGTGATGCGCGGCTTGTCCTGCACCTCGGGCGGGAAGTCGCACTCGTGGCTGACGCCGACGAGCGCGTCGACCATGCCGAGCGCGGCGATGATCTCGGTGGCCGCAGGCAGCATCGACACCACGCGGGGCAGGTTCGCAGGGTCGGACACGGCGGGTGTGTAGCACACGGCTTGCCCTCCGTCGCCGTTCCGGCGTAGCCCACGGTGTGGCCGTCTTCTACGAGCGTCTGTCGGCGCAGGATCGCGTCTTCCTGCACTTCGAGGACGGGCCGGCGCACATGCATCTCGGTGGCCTGACGCTGTTCGAGCCCGGATCGCTGGCGACGCCCGAGGGCGGGATCGACGTCGGGCGCATCCGCACCCACATCGCGTCGCGGCTGCATCTCGTGCCGCGCTATCGCCAGCGCCTGGCGTGGATTCCCGTCCGCAACCGGCCGGTGTGGGTCGACGACGACCACTTCGACCTGAGCTACCACGTCCGTCACACCGCGGTGCCGCGGCCGGGTGACGATGCGCAGCTGAAGCTGCTCGCCGGGCGCATCTTCTCGCAGCAGCTCGATCGCGGGAAGCCGCTCTGGGAGATCTGGGTCATCGAGGGGCTGCGCGACGGGCGCTTCGCGCTGCTGATGAAGACGCACCATGCCCTCGCCGACGGCATATCCGCGTTCGACCTGTTCGCCGCGCTGCTGACGCCGGAGCCGCAGGAGCACCTCGATCCGCCGCAGCCCTGGCGGGCGCGGTCGTTTCCCAGCGGGCTCGAGATGCTGCGCGACGAGCTGTTCGAGCAGGCGCGCGTTCCGCTCACCCTGGCCACCTCGGTCGCGGACGGCCTGCGCGATCCGTTGGCGCTGCGTGACGAGATGCTGGCGCCGTTGCGGGCGCTGTGGGCCCTCGTTGCGACCGGGGCACGGCGGCTCGGTGCGAACCCGCTGAATCGTCCCATCGGTCCGCACCGTCGCTTCGACTGGTGGGTGCTCGACATGGACGTCGTGCGGGCGATCCGATCGTCGCTCGGCGGAACCGTCAACGACGTCGCGTTGGCGATCGTCGCGGGTGCGATGCGCGACATCCTCACCACGCGCGGCGCCGCGCCCGATCGGATCGACTTCCGCGTCGTCGTGCCGGTGAGCGTGCGCTCGGCGGACCAGCAGGGCGTCGTCAACAACCGCGTCTCGGGATGGCTGGTGCCGCTGCCGGTGGGCGAGGCGGATGCGGGACGGCGTCACGCGGCGGTGCGCGAGACCACGGCGTGTCTCAAGGCCGTCAAGATGGAGCTGGGCGCGGAGCTGCTCGGGCGCGCGGCGGAGCATGCGGCGCCCGGTGTGCTGCTGCTCGGCGCACGGCTGACGGCTCGCCTGAGCCCCTACAACCTCATCGTGACCAACGTGCCGGGGCCGCCGCTACCGCTGTGGCTACTCGGTGCCCGGTTGCGTACCGGGTTCCCGCTCGTGCCGCTGTTCGAGCACCAGTCGCTCGGCATCGCACTCTTCAGCTACGACGGCCAGCTGTGCTGGGGCGTCAACGCCGACTGGGACGGCGTGTCCGATCCCCGCACCGTCGTCGATGCGCTGCGGACGTCGGCAGCGGCGCTGTGCGAGGCCGCCGGCATCGATCGCCCCGCCGTCATCGAGGAGGCGCCGGCGTATCAGGGCGGGCAGCTCGTCGGCGACGGACAGAGCGCGACGCCGTAGCGGGCGAGAGCAAACCACGCCGGGCATCTTCCCCGCCGTCGCCGCGTGCGCGATAACGACGCGATGGCGCGGCGGGGACGACGGGAGGCGGGGACGCGACGGCTGTTGCTCGCGGCCGGCGCCGCGACACGGCTCGAGGCCGCATCAGGCTGGCTCGCGGCGCGTCCGTCGGATGCCGAGGTGCTGGTCGTGGCGCCGACGTGGGAAGCGTGCGACGAGCTGGTGCGCGCCGAGCTGGGCGGCGCCGGCGCGCGCTTCGGCATCGTCCGCATGACGCTCGAACGGCTCGCGGCGCGTCTGGCGACGCCGGCGCTCGTCCACTTGGGTCGAGCCCCCGCCACCGCCCTGTCGCAGGCGGCGGTGGCCGCGCACGCCGTGCACCGACTCCAGGGAGAGGGCGCGTTCCACTACTTCCGCCCCGTTGCCGATCGCCCCGGTTTCCCGCCGGCGGTGGCGCGCACGCTGGAAGAGCTGCGCATGCACGGCGTGACGCCGGACGACCTGCGCGCGCTGCCGCGCGGCGGCGTCGATCTGGCGCTCTTGGCCGTCGCGGTCAGTGACGAGCTCGCCGGGGCGAAGCTGGTCGATCGCGCCACGGTGTTCGACGCCGCGATCGCGGCCGTCGAGGGCGGGACGCCGCTCGCGGGCCTGCCGCTGCTGCTGCTCGATCTGCCGCTGGCGACGGCGCTCGAGGAGCGGCTCGTCGCAGCACTCGCGGCGCGCGCGCCGGACGTGCTCGCCACCGTGCCCGCCGGCGACGCCGTCGCGCGTAGGTTTCTCGAGCGCGCGCTCGACTGCCGTGCCGAGGATGTCACCGCCCCGGGCAGCGGCTCGCTGGCGTCGCTGCAGCGTCATCTCTTCGGCGATCCGCCGACGCACCCCGCACCGCTCGACGCCAGCGTGCGGCTGTCGGCGTGGCCCGGCGAGGCGCGCGAGTGCGTCGAGATCGTACGCGCCGTGCAGGCCGAGGCCGCGCGCGGCGTGCCGTTCGATCGCATGGCCGTGCTGCTCCACGCCCCGTCCGAGTACGTCGCCCATCTCGAGGAGGCGTTCGGACGCGCCGAGATCCCGTCGTTCTTCGCGCGCGGCACACGACGACCGCACACCGGCGGTCGCGCGCTGCTGACGCTGCTCGCCTGCAAGGCCGAGGGACTCTCGGCGCGACGGTTCGCCGAGTACCTCTCGCTGTCGCAATTGCCCGACGCCGCGGCGCCGCGTCCGGAGTGGGTGGCGCCGGCGAACGACCTGCTGCCGTCACCGCCCATCGACGACGTCCCGCCGCCGGCCGATCCCGTCGTCGCCGATCCCGACACCGCACCCGTGGTGGCGGGCACGTTGCGCGCGCCACGTTACTGGGAGCAGCTGCTGGTCGACGCGTCGGTCATCGGCGGCGGCAGTGAGCGCTGGAAGACGCGGCTCGACGGTCTCGAGCAGGAGCTGCGGCGCAAGCGCGACGCCATCGGCGACGAGGACGATGCGCGCGTCGCCTACGTCGACCGCCAGCTGCAGGACCTCGATCACCTGCGCCGCTTCGCCCTGCCGCTGATCGAGCTGCTCGCGAACCTCCCCGTCGAGGCCGCCTGGGGCGTGTGGCTGGCGCAGCTCGATGCGCTCGCGGTCGCGGCGCTGCGTGATCCGGGCGCCGTGCGTGCGACGCTCACCGAGCTCGCTCCCATGGCGCCCGTCGGCCCGATCGACCTCGACGAGCTGCGCCTCGTCCTGGCGCCGCGGCTGCGCGACGTGACGGCGCCGCCGCCGCGCCGTCGCTACGGCGCCGTCTTCGTCGCGCCCACGTCGGCCGTGCGCGGGCTCGCGTTCGACGTCGTCTTCGTGCCGGGGCTCGCCGAGAACCTCTTCCCCGGCAAGATCGTCGAGGATCCGGTGCTGCTCGACGTGCAGCGCCGTGCGCTCGCCGCGGCGCTCCCCGTCGATGCCGAGCGTGTCGAGGGCGAGCGTCTCGCGCTGCGGCTCGCCGTCGGTGCCGCCACGCAACGCGTGTTCCTCTCCTACCCGCGCGTCGACGTCGAGCGCTCGCGGCCGCGCGTGCCGTCGTTCTACGCACTCGAGGCGCTGCAGGCGACCGAAGGCCAGCTGCCCGGCTTCGACGAGCTGACGGCGCGGGCCGTCAAGGAGACGCCGGCGCGGCTCGGTTGGCCGGCGCCCGAGCGCGCCACCGATGCGATCGACGAGGCCGAGTACGATCTGGCGCTGCTGGCGCCGCTGCTCGACGCCGACGAGGCCACCACGCTCGGCACCGCGCACTACCTGCTCGGCGCGAATCCCCATCTCGCGCGTGCGCTGCGGGCGCGCGGCCGGCGCTGGATACGTCGCTGGACGCCGTCGGACGGGCTGGTCGATCCGGAGCCGCTCGCGCGCGCGGCGATGGCCAAACACCAGCTCGCGACGCGCACGTTCTCGCCGACGGCGCTGCAGCACTTCGCGGCGTGTCCGTATCGCTTCTTCCTGCAGGCCATCCATCGGCTGGCGCCGCGCGAGGAGCCGGTGGCGATCGAGGTGATGGATCCGCTCACGCGCGGCGGTCTCTTCCACGACGTGCAGTTCGGCATCCTCATGCAGCTCCGCCGCGAGCGGCGCCTGCCGCTCACGCCCGACGGGCTGGCGGCGGCGAACGCAGTCCTCGACGCCGTCCTGCACCGCGAGGCCGAAGCGGTGCGCGAGAAGCTCAAGCCCGCCATCCCGCGCGTCTGGCAGGACGGCATCGACGTGCTGCGCGCCGATCTGCGCGAATGGCTGCGTCGGCAGACCGAGGACGAGGAGGGCTGGGTGCCGTCGCGCTTCGAGCTGGCGTTCGGCCTGCCGAAGGGTGATCGCGAGTACGCCGATCCCGACAGCCACGACGATCCGGTGCAGGTCACGCCGACGCTGCGCATGCGCGGCTCCATCGATCTCGTCGAGCGCCACCCGCGCGGCGGGCTGCGCGCCACCGATCACAAGACCGGCAAGGTGTGGGCGAAGGACGGCGTCGTCGTCGGCGGTGGCAAGGTGCTGCAACCCGTGCTCTATGCGCTCGCCTGCGAGCAGATGCTGCGCGAGCCGGTGGAGTCGGGCCGGCTCTACTACTGCACGTCGACGGGCGGCTACACCGAGCGCGTCGTGCCGCTCGACTCGCGCGCGCGGGCGAGCATCGACGAGGTGGTGCGCACCGTCGGCGAGGCGCTCGAGCAGGGCTTCCTGCCCGCAGCGCCGGAGTCGGGTGCGTGCACGTACTGCGACTATCGTCCGGTGTGCGGCCCGTACGAAGAGGTGCGCACGGCGCGCAAGCCGCCCGAGCGTCTCGCCGCACTCCAGCGCCTGCGCGCGTTGCCGTGACGTTCCGACGACGGCTCTTGCGCCGCGCGTGACGCGCTCGTAGACCCGTCGGATGCCCGCGCCGCTCGCCGACCGGGTCGCACGCGAGCGCATCCGTGACGACCTCGACAGCACGCTGGTCGTCGAGGCGGCGGCGGGCACCGGCAAGACCACCGCGCTCGTCGGTCGCATGGTGTCGGCGCTCATGGCGGGCCGTGCGCGGCTCGATCGCATGGTGGCGGTCACCTTCACCGAGGCGGCGGCGGGCGAGCTCAAGCTGCGCCTGCGCACCGAGATCGAGCGCGTCCGCCAGGATGCCGCCTGCGATCCCGCCGCACGGGATCACCTGACGGCGGCGCTGCCGCAGCTCGAAGCGGCGCGCATCGGCACCATCCACGCCTTCTGCGCCGACCTGCTGCGCGAGCGACCGGTGGAAGCGGCGGTCGACCCACAGTTCCAGGTCGCACCCGAGGAGGTCGCCGGCCCGCTCTTCGACCGCGTCTTCGATCGCTGGTTCGAGACCCAGCTCGAGCGTCCCACCGAGGGCGTCCGTCGCGTGCTCCGCCAGCGCACGCGCAACGACGACGGGCCGCGCGAGAAGCTGCGGGGTGCCGCCTGGGAGCTCGCCGCCTGGCGCGACTTCCCCACGTCCTGGCAGCGTCCCGGCTTCGCGCGCGACGTCGAGATCGACGCCATCACCGCCGACCTCGCGGTGCTGGCGGCGGCGGCCGACGGCGGCGATGCGAACGACTGGTTCGTCAAGTCGCTGCGCGAGATCCGCCGCTTCATGCAGGAGGTGACGCGTCGCGAGGCGTCGGGCGCACGCGATCACGATGGCCTCGAAGCCGAGCTGACCGCGCTGTCGCGCGAGAAGCACTGGCGATGGCGCGGCTGGCGGCCGCGTCAGGGCGACACCACGAAGGTCGAGCTCGCTGCCCGGCGCGACGGCGTGAAGCAGCGGCTCGATCTGTTCGTACGCGCCGCCGGTGCCGATCTCGCGCCGCTGCTGCGCGACGAGCTGTGGCCCGTCGTCGAGGGCTACGAGCGGCTGAAGCGTCGGGCCGGCTGTCTCGACTTCCTCGACCTCCTGCTGCGCGCGCGCGACCTCGTGCGCGACGACGCGGCCACCCGCGCCGAGCTGCAGGAGCGCTTCGCGCATCTCTTCGTCGACGAGTTCCAGGACACCGATCCGCTGCAGGCCGAGTTGGTTCTGCTGCTGTCGGCCGACGATCCCGCCGAGCGTGACTGGCGTCGGGTGCGGCCGGTGCCGGGGAAGCTCTTCGTCGTCGGCGACCCGAAGCAGTCGATCTATCGCTTCCGTCGCGCCGACGTCGGCCTCTACGAGACGGTGAAGCGCCAGCTCGTGGCGGCGGGCGCCGAGGTGGTGCACCTGACGGTGAGCTTCCGCGCCGTGCCGGCGATCCAGCAGGCGGTGAACGCGGCGTTCGCGCCCGTCATGGCCGAGGGCACGCGTACGCAGGCGGCCTACGTGCCGCTGTCGCCGGCGCGCGACGCCCATCCGGCGCAGCCGGCGGTGGTGGTGCTGCCGGTGCCGCGTCCGTACGGCGACTACGGCACGGTGGTGAACTGGCGCATCGAGTCGTCGCTGCCCGACGCGGTGGGCGCGTTCGCCGACTGGCTGGTGCGACAGAGCGGCTGGACCGTCAGCGAGCGCGAACGACCGGGCGACGCGGTGCCGATCCAGCCGCGGCACATCTGCATCCTGTTCCGGCGCATGCGCTCGTGGGGCCGCGACGTCACGCGCGACTACGTGCGCGCGCTCGAGGCGCGGCACCTGCGCCACGTGCTGGTCGGCGGCAGCTCGTTCCACGTCCGCGAGGAGGTGGGCGCACTGCGCAACGCGCTCGCCGCCATCGAACGTCCCGACGACGAGTTGGCGCTGTTCGCCACGTTGCGTGGACCGCTGTTCGCGCTCGGCGACGGTGCGCTGCTGGCGTGGCGCGATCGTTTCAAGTCGCTGCATCCGTTCCGCCCCATGCCGCCCGACCTGCCGCCGCTGCTGCTCGAGGTGGCCGCGGCGCTCGCCGTGCTGCGCGAACTGCACCGTCACCGCAATCGCCGGCCGATCGCCGACACCATCGGCCGCCTGCTCGCCGCCGTGCGCGCGCACGCGGGGCTCGCGATCTGGCCGACGGGCGAGCAGGCGTTGGCGAACGTCACGCGTCTCATGGACCTGGCGCGACGGTCGGAGCGCCACGGCGTGACGTCATTCCGCGCCTTCGTCGAGCGCCTCGATCGCGAGGCCGCGTCAGGCGAGGCGGGGGAGGCACCCATCCTGGAGGACGGTGCCGAGGGCGTGCGCATCATGACGGTGCATCGCGCGAAGGGGCTCGAATTTCCGGTCGTGATCCTCGCCGACATGACGGCCAACGCCGTGCCGATGGAGCCGAGCCGACACGTCGACCCGTCCCGCGGCCTCGTCGCCATGCGGCTCGCGGGCGCCATGCCCGCCGAGCTGGCCGACCGTCGCGAGGAGGAGCTCGAGCGCGAACGCGAGGAGTCGGTGCGGCTGCTCTACGTCGCCGCGACGCGCGCCCGTGACCTGCTGGTGGTGCCGGCGGTGGCCGACCAGGAGCAGGAGGGGTGGCTCGAGACCCTCACCCCCGCGATCTATCCACATCAGCTGCACGGTCGTCTGCCCGAGACGACGTGCCCACCGGCGTGCCCCGAGCTCACGGGTGACGGCGTCGTCGACCGGCCCGAGAACGTGTTGCGTCCCGACGCGTCGGTGTCGCCGGGACGTCACAGCCCGCGGCAGGGCGAGCACACGGTGGTGTGGTGGGCGCCGGAGGTGCTCGCGCTGGGGGTCGAGGAGAACGTCGGCCTGAAGCAGCAGAAGCTGCTCGCCGCCGACGACACCGGCGCGCGCTCCGACGACGGCATCCACGCACACGAGGCCTGGCAGACGGAGCGCCAGCGCGTGCGTGCGACGGGCGGGACGCCGAGCCTGCGTGTCGTCACGGCCACCGAGCAGGCAGCGGCGACGGACACCGTGCCGGCGATCGACGTCCAACGCGTCGGCACACCGGGCACGCGTCCGCACGGCAAGCGCTTCGGCACGCTCGTGCACGCCGTCCTGGCGACGGTGCCGCTCACGGCGGACGCCGTCGTGGTGCAGGCTGCGGCCGATCTCGAAGGCCGCGTGCTGGACGCGCCGGCCGACGAGGTGGCGGCGGCGATCGTCGTCGTGATGCAGGCGCTCGACCACCCGCTGCTGCGGCGCGCGGCCGCAGCGCACGAGTGTCGTCGCGAGACGCCGGTGCTGCTGCGTCTCGACGACGGGACGCTCGTCGAGGGCGTCATCGACGCCGCGTTCCGTGACGACGACGGCTGGACCGTCGTCGACTGGAAGACCGACCTCGGCCTCGGCGGGCGCGAGGAGGTTTACCTGCGCCAGGTGGCGCTCTACGTCGACGCCGTTCGACGCGCCACCGGCCAGGCCGCGCAGGGTGTCGTCCTGCGGGTTTGATCCACATTCGAAAGGAGACTCACGATGATCACGCTCTACGGTGTGCCCGGCTCGCGCGCGATGCGCTCCCTGTGGATGCTCGAGGAGGTCGGCGTTCCGTACGAGAACGTCGGGACGAGCTTCGCGGACGGGACCTGCAAGGCGCCCGACTATTTGAAGATCAATCCCAACGGCCGCATTCCGGCGTTGGTCGACGGTGACGTCACGCTGTTCGAGTCGCTGGCGATCAACCTCTACCTCGCCCGCAAGTACGGGAAGACGCTGTGGCCGACGTCGATCGCCGACGAGGGGCGCACGTTCCAGTGGAGCATCTGGGCGATGACCGAGGCCGAGGAGCCGGTGCTGACGGCGCTCCTGAATCGCATGTTCCTCCCGCCCGACCAGCGCGATCCCGCCAAGGCCGACGACGCGGCTCAGCGCTTCCAGACGCCGCTCGCCGTGCTCGAGGGTGCGCTGCAGGATCGCGAGTACCTGCTCGGCTCGACGTTCACCGTCGCCGATCTCAACGTCGCCGCCGTGGTCGGCTGGGCGCCGATGGGCGGCATCGATCTGTCGAGCGCGCCGAAGGCGGGGGCGTGGCTCGCCCGCTGCAGCGGCCGTCCCGCATTGCAGCGCGTCCAGGCCAAGATGTGACGGCGCGGCGTCTCTGCGCGCTACTGCTGCTGCTCGTTGCTGCCTGCACGCGGCCGCCGCTGCGGGTGGCATCGAGCGGTGACTACCCACCGTTCTCGCTCCATGCCGCCGACGGCACGTGGAGCGGGTTCGACGTGGAGGTGGCGCGCGCCTATGCCGAGCAGGCGGGTCGTCCGCTCGAGCTGGTGCCGTTCAGCTGGCCCGAGCTGACGGCCGTGGTCGGCCGCGGCGATGTCGACGTCGCCATGAGTGGCGTCACGGTGCGACCGGAGCGACTGCTCGTCGGCACGATGACGGGCGCCGTGGCGCGCGCGCAGGCGATCCTGCTGGTGCCGGCTGATGTATCGGCGCCGCCGCGCATCGTGGCCGTCAATCGTGGCGGGCATCTCGAGCGGGTGGCGCGTGCCCGGTTGCCCGACGTCGAGCTGCGACTGGTCGAAGACAATCGCACGCTGTTGGCGCAGCTGCGCGAGCGGACGGTGGATGGGATCGTCACCGACACCATCGAGGCGGCGCCGCTGCTGGCGGATCCAGCGTACCGCACGGCGGCGGTGCTGTCGGACGATCGCAAGGCGTACTGGGTGTCGCCGCAGAGCGCCCCGCTGGCGCGGCCGCTCGACGACTGGCTCATCGCACGCGAGACCGACGGCACGCTCGCCGCGTGGCGCACGCGCTGGCTCGGATCGGCCGCGGGTCCGACGCTGCCGCCTGCGGTCGAACGCGTCGTCGATCTGATGGCGCGTCGTCTGATGCTGATGCCGATGGTGGCGGCGGCGAAGCGCGTGGCGGGGCGGCCGATCGAGGATCTGGCCCGCGAGGCGGACGTCGAACGCCGCGCGGCGGTGCTGGCGCATGAGGCGGGGCTGCAGGTCGATACGTACGTGGCGCTGGCTCGCGCGCAGATCGCGGCGGCGAAGGCGGTCCAGGCGACGACGCCGCCCGGCATGGCGCCGACGGCGACGTTGGAACAGCTGCGGGTGGCGATCGGGGCTATCGACGATGCGTTGCCGTGGGCGCTGCGTCGGTCGGGCGTGGTCACCACGCCGCCGCCGGCGCTGAAAGCGGCGCTGGCGCGCGATGCCGCGGTGCCGGGTGTGGACGAGGCGGTGGTCGCGTCGCTGATTCGGGCGTTGGTGGCGGTGCGCTAGCCAGCCGGTGCGAGCCCCGTGCGCCGTGGGTGGCGTGGATCGTCCTTGACGCCGCGAATCCCCCGCAGGTAAATGCGATAGCACTGTCATTTCTGGCAATGTGCGCGCAGTCGCAAGAGGACTTGGGGCGGGATTGTGTCGTTTGCGAGCAGACTAGCAAGTTCGATCCTGGTGTCGTGCGTGATCATGTGCCCGGCGCTCGTGGTGGCGGCCCCCGTGACCTTCGAGGTCACCGGGCGCCTGTCGGGATCGGCGGCGCAGGGCCCGAGCACGCCGAGTGGATTGCCGGGCGGGACCACGATCGGTTCGAACCTTCCGGTCGACGGGCGCATCGTCTTCGATTCGGATGCCGTCGATCAGTCGACGTCGGGCGCAACCGGGGACATCGAGGGACTGTATGTCTCCACGCCGATGCCGCCGTTCGAGATGCGTGTGCGATTCGGTGGCGGCGAAGCGGTCGTCTTTCCGGGGGTCACCGTCGGCGTCTTCGCCGGCAATCGCAGCTATTTCGGTGCTCGATCGGGTGACGGTGGGGTGCCGTCGTTCTTCAACGGGTGCGCCTCCACCAACGGGACGTGCTTCGAGCTCGGATTGTTCCAGAGTCCGCTCGACACGCCGTTCTTCCCCCCGGGTGACGACGTGTTGCCGCGCTCGGCCCCATCGCCACTGCGATTCTCGAACATACGCCGAGGATTCGCCCGACAGACGATTTCGGCGGTTCCGCCCATCGATTTCTGGTTCGCCGATTTCCAGATCGACACGCTGGAAGGAGGGACGGCCGCGATCGTCGATCCCAATCCGGATCTGCTCGTCGGCGGTGGCGACACCTACGCGATCGATGCGACGAACGAGATCGGTCTGGTCATGGGCGGCACGATGCGGTCGAAGACCGGTGACGCGACCGAGGCCAACGTCGCCGCCGACGGCGTGTCCCAGCTGCTGGTGCGCGTGCCGAGCACGACGGCGCTCGCGTTCGCTCTCGAGGACGACGGCATCGCGGGCGGGTCGTTGACCACGCTCGCGGGCGCACCGGTCACTCCCGGCATGCCGGTCGCGCCGATCTCGACCGACTACGGTCACTGGGTGTTCGTCGTCTATACGGCCCCGACCGATTTCGCCGCCGAGCCCGACCGCGCCGTGGCATCGCGAGCGCTCACGCTTCGCGCGCGTGACCCCGGTGACGACCAGGACGTCGTCGTCTTCGATCTCGTCCTGCACCGTCCGCCGGTGCTGTTTCTCGCCGGTCTCTGGGACGGCCCGGGAACGTTCTTCCCGCTCTATCCGACGACGCTCGAGGCCGCGGGGTTCCGCGACGTCTTTCCCGTCTCGTTTCGATCCGACGTGGGATTCGACCCGCGCACGGACACCGAGCCGGTGCAGACGTTGCGCGGAATGATCGGCGGCATCCTGGAGCTGCAACGTGACCAGGGCGCGATGGCCGTGGCGCGCGTGGGCGTGGTCGCGCACAGCCTGGGCACACTCATCGCGCGCACCGTGAGCGTGCGGCCGGGGTATCGGCACAAGGGCAACTACGGCAAGGGCTCCATCCAGCGACTGGTGAGCATCGCCGGGCCGCACAATGGCAGCAAGCTCGCGAACGTCCTGATCGACGACAATGCGGAGTCTCAACCATGCGGGTGCTACAGCGAGTTCTTCACGAACCAGATGGGGCGTCCTGTCTTCCATCCCAAAGAGAGCTGCCGCTATGTCCCCGATGCCAAGAACGCTCCCGACATCTCGTTCCCACGGACGTTGAGCACCGGCGTTCTGGACCTGCGTGATCCCACCGGGACGTTTCGCGACGGCACGCTGCCATCGCCCTCGATCGCGGTGCTCAATCGGCAGCCGAGCGATCTCGCGGTCTTCACCGTCGTCGGCGACACGACGGATGCCGGAGAGCTCCTCGCGAGCTTCGAGCTGAACGTCTTTCTGGTGCTGGTCGGCCACTGTCGACCGTTCCCGGGCTTCGGGACCATTCACGGCGAGGACAACGACCTCATCGTGGCCGTCAGTAGTCAGCGCGGCGAGGGGGCGCGTGCGGGCGCGCCGCTGTCGACGCAGAGGTTCCTGCTGTCGAACGGGGTGCATTCCGAGGCCTTCCCGCTGACGGGGACCCCGGAGCTTCGATCGCAGGCCGTCGCAGACGAGGTCGTCGCGGCGCTCTACGACATGACCCGCTTCACTCCAGCGCCATGAACGCGCCACCCGCATCCCGTCGTCGACGGTGCGTCCTCCTCGGGTGGCTGACACTCGTGATGGCCCTCGCCGTGGATCGGGTATCGGCGGCGTCCACGCTGGTCTTCGTGCAGCCCGCCGCGGGCGCCACGCTGGCGCCGGGATCGCTGCTCACCGTCGAGGTCACCGCCGATGCGCCCATCGACCTGGTCGCGGCGTACGTGCGAGGACTCGGTATCGTCGGCGTCGCGACCGGCCCCCCCTTCATCGTGACGGCGCCGCTCCCGCCGTCACGCATCGGGGAGTTCACGCTGGTCGCCGTGGCGCGCAGCGGCGATACGTCGATCGTCGGCGAGCTCCCCATCACCATCGCGCCGTCCGGTTCGCTGTCGACGTTGACCGTGTCGCCGCCGATGTGGTCGTTCACCTATGCGGGGCAGCGCATTCCGCTGTTCGTCCTCGGGTCGTTCGGTGACGGGACCCAGGTGGATGTCACGCGCGCAGCGGCCGGAACGACCTATGCGGTGGCCAGCGGAACTGCGACGGTCGTCGGCGTCTCGCCAGACGGAGAACTGACGGCCAATGTCCCCGGTCAGGACGTGATTCATGTCCAGAACGGCGTCGTCGGCGTGGACGTTCCCGTCACCGTGGAGATCCGCAATCGGCCACCGATCCTCGCCGCGATCGAAACCGTCGATCTGGAGCCGGGGGCGGTGCTCGACCTCGCCCTCGCTGCGAACGATCCGGACGGCGACGCGATCATGTTCTCGGCGCTCGACCTGCCGGCGTTCGCCGGCATCGTCGACCACGCCGACGGCACCGCTACGCTCCATCTCGCACCGACCGCGGGTGACGCCGGCACGGACAATGCGGAGTTCGTGACGGCGACCGACGACGGACAGCCGCCCCTCGGGACGACGCGTCCCGTCCGCATCCGGATCGCCGGAAGTGTCGTCAGCACCACCACGACATCGACGACGACGTCGAGCAGCAGCACGACGACCACCGACACCACGCTCGCGACCAGCAGTACGACATCGACATCGACGTCCTCGACCTCGAGTAGCGTCGTCACGACGTCGACGTCCTCGACGACCCTGATGCCGGCGTGTCCGTCCGAGCCGCCGGTCGCGTCCATTGCCTGCCAGGTGGGACGCCTGCGCGCTCGAACGGAGAACGACATTCCCGCAGCGCTCCGGCCGCGGCTGCTGCGTGCGGTGGACGTGGCCGGGGACAAGCTGACGCAGACGAGGGAGCTGCTGACGACCGATGCCCGACGTGCTCGCAAGGCGTTGACGCGTGCGGGGCGCGGAATCGCGCTCTACGTCCGCCAGTTGGGCACGCGTCGCGCCGGCAAGCTGGTGGGCGCGCCGGTGCGGACGCAACTGGTCTCCGATGCGAAAGCGATCGCCGCCGCCATCGCGACGCTCAGGCGCAGCCTGTGATCGCGTCCGGCGGCCCCTGCGGAATCGGCGGGCAATTTCGGCCCCACGGGAGATCGTCATGAGCAGCGAGGACGAGTTCGAGGCGGAACAACGGCAGATCGTCGAAGTGCTCCTCGATCGCCCGCTCACGGCGCGGGAGTTCGAGGGCCTGCGGATCGTCTATCCGCGTTTCGTAGATCGCTTCGGCGGCACGCGGCTCGGCGAGCTCGAGGCGATCTTTCGTACCGACACATCGGCTGGGAAGGAGGCGCTCGCCGCAAGTCTGGAGCTCATCATCGACGCCGTCGGATCGTACGCAGACTTCGAGGCCCGGTATCCAGTTTCCGTCAATCCGTCGGTGCCGGCCTTCCCCCTCTTCCCGATCGTCCACCTCGAGCGATTTCAGCCGACTGTCTACCGCGTGCTCGACGGCCGCGCGCCCGCTGTGCTCGCCGGAATCAAGTCGGCGGGACGCCTTCCGTGCATTCCCCCGCCGGCGGAGCCAGTGCTGCGGACGAAGCCGCGGGCACACTGGTGCGCGTACGAGGTGTGGCCAACACCCGACGACACGCGTCGTGCGCTCCAGATCTATCCAGCCTGGGGCGATTGCGCGGTCCGCGCGACGCTCCGATCCGATCAGCTCGCCGGACTGGCCTACGTCGCTTACAGCGTCGAACCGAACGACCCGACCACCGACGGTCAGGTGTTCCACGGCTACTTCTACGAGACGCTCACGAAGGACCACGACGACGTGCTCCTCAAGCTGGACGGCGGAGCCGTCCAGATTTGCGTCTACGGCGAGCCCGAGGTGCTGTGCCTCGAGGAATGGAACGCGGCCGCCGATCAATGGGAGACGACGTGGCGTCGTCCCTGACCCGACCGACCGACCGCCGACCGCTACGTCACTGTCGTCCGCCGTCGCAGCACGTCTCGACGATCGCCCGACAGCGCTCGCAGACGAGCTTGCCGCGCATCGGCACGACGCGGCCGTCGCACACCGGGCACGCCTCGCGACACTCCTGCACCACCACCCCATCCGCCATGGGTCGCTCGTACCATCGCGCCAAGCCCTTGCCAATGCCGGACGCGTCCGCGAAGGTCGCTCGCATGCCGAAAGCCATCTGGAAGGGAACGATCATCGCCGAGAGCGACCATTGCGAGACGGTCGAGGGCAACTGCTACTTCCCGCCCGACGCGGTGAAGCGCGAGTACCTGCGCGAGAGCGCGACCCACACCACCTGCGGCTGGAAGGGTGTGGCCAGCTACTACGACGTCGTGATCGATGGGCAGACGAACGGCGACGCGGCCTGGTTCTACCCCGATCCGTTGCCGGCGGCGGCGAACATCGCCAACCACGTCGCTTTCTGGCGGGGCGTGACCGTCGAGGCGTGACGCCTGCAACGCCCCGTGCTAGGGCGCTGCCTCGGAGGGAACGCACATGGGACTGCTCGATCTGTTCGGTGGAGGATCGCCGGGACTGACGGTGGGCGAGAAGGCGCCGGACTTCGAGCTGCCGGACCGCAACGGCAACCCGGTGCGCCTGCAGGACTTCCGCGGCAAGAAGGCCGTCGTGCTCTACTTCTATCCGAAGGACGACACGCCCGGCTGTACGAAGGAGTCGTGCGCGTTCCGTGACAGCTACGAGGAGTTCCGCGACATCGGCGCGGAGGTCATCGGCGTCAGCTCGGACAGCGAGGAGTCGCACCGCAAGTTCACCGAGAAGTACAAGCTCCCGTTCATCCTGCTGTCCGACAAGGGCGGCAAGCTGCGCAAGGCCTACAAGGTGCCCGCGAGCCTCGGCGTGCTGCCGGGCCGTGTCACCTTCGTCATCGACAAAGACGGCACCGTGCGACACGTCTTCAACTCGCAGCTGAAGGCGACGCAGCACATCCCGGAGGCGCTCGAGACGCTGCGCCGCCTCGGCAAATGAAGCTCGCGACCTTCAGCCACGGCGCCACCACCCGTCTCGGTGTCGTCGATCGCGAGGAGATCGTCGACCTCGCCGCGGTCGCCCCGGAGCTGCCGCGCGACATGATCGCCTTCCTCGAGGCGGGCGAGGACGCGATGGCCGCGGCGCGTGCGGCCCTCGACAAGCCCGGCCCGCGGCTCGCGCTCGAGAACGTCCGCCTCGAAGCTCCGGTGCGGCGACCCCCCGAGTTCCTCGCCATCGGTCTCAACTACGCCGATCACATCAAGGAGGCCGGGCTCGAGACGCCGAAGTTTCCGCTCTTCTTCAACAAGCAGTCGGCGTGCGTCACCGGGCCGTTCGACCCGATCCACCTGCCACGCATTTCGAGCAAGCTCGACTACGAAGGCGAGCTCGGGTTCGTCATCGGCAAGCGCTGTCGCCACGTGCCGAAGGAGCGCGCGCACGAGGTCATCGCGGGCTATCTCGTCGTCGACGACGTCAGCGTGCGAGACTGGCAGTTCAAGGCGCCGACGTGGACGCTCGGCAAGTCGTTCGATACGCACGGACCGATCGGCCCGTGGATCGTGACGTCCGACGCCATCGATCCGCACGGGCTCGACCTGTGGACATGGGTCAACGGCGAGCAGCGCCAGCATTCGAACACGCGCGAGTTCATCTTCGACTGCTTCGACATGGTGGCCACGCTCTCCACCGTCTTCACGCTCGAGCCGGGCCTCGTCATCTCCACGGGCACCCCCTCGGGCGTGGGCGGGCCGATCAAGCGCTACCTTAAGACGGGTGACGTCGTGCGCATCGAGATCGAGGGTATCGGCGTCATCGAGAACCGCGTCATCGACGAGCCGGCCGACACTCAGCGCGTGTAGAGCAGCGCCACCGGACAGTCGACGAGGACGTCGGCCACGGCGAGGCCATCGGGGCCGCCGTGGTGCGTCGTACCGGTGAAGACGTCCCGGAGCAGGGGATCGCGCGTGGCGACGCGCGTATCGCCCCACACCTCGGGTCCGAGCGGCAGCGGCTGCGCGTCGCTCATGAGCCCGGCCGCGAGCCGCGGCACGATGGCGACGACCGCGGCGTCGCCGAGGCGGCGCGCGACGGCGACGACGTGGTCGGCCTTCGCACCCGTGACGTCGAGCGGCTCGTAGCTGCCGTCGAGGAAGAGCGCCGCGGCGTCGCGTCGCAGGCGGCCGGCACGTGCCGTGACGGCCAGCTTGACGCGGCCGTCGTGCCAGCCGGTGACGAGGTCGCGCATCGTGCTGGGCCCAGCGGCGTCGAGCGCGTCGAGCTCGCGACGCCGGCGCTCGAAGTCGACGGGGCGTCGATTGTCGGGGTCGACCAGCGTCAGGTCCCACAGCTCCGTGCCCTGATAGACGTCGGGCACACCCGGGCTGACGAGCTTCAGCACCACCTGCGCCAGCGACGTCACCATGCCGGCGCGCGCGAGTGTGGCGGCGAACGGCAGGAACTGGGCGAGGAACCGTCTCGACGTCGGCCCCGTGAGCGTGCGTTCGGCGAAGCGCACGAGCGCGGCTTCGTAGGCGTCGTCGGCGACCGTCCAGCTGGTGTGCACCTTGGCCTCGCGCACCGCCTTCAGGAGGTACTCCCGCACCCGATCGACGAAGCCGTCGGGCACCGCGGTCGCACCCGGCGGCCAGATGCCGAGCAGCGTCTGGTAGACGAGGTACTCGTCGGCGCGCGCAGGCGCCGGACCGTCGTCGAGCCGGGTGCGGTTGGCGCCGTTCGTGCGTGCCCACGCGGACAGGTTGCGACTCCATTCGCGCGGTAGCTCGGAGAGCGCGTGCAGACGTGCGCGCGCGTCCTCGCCGCGCTTGGTGTCGTGCGTCGACGTTGCCAGCATCGCCTGCGGCCATTGCGCGCGCCGCCGGGCATTGCGGGCGTGGAACTCGGCCGGTGCCAGGCCGAAGCGGTCTGGGTCGCCACCGACCTCGTTCAACGAGGCGAGCGGGGCCCAACGATAGAAGGCGGTGTCCTCGACGCCCTTCGCCTGCACGGGTGCCGTGTACTGCTGGACCTTCATGGCGACGGCGAGCTGCTCCGGCAGGTCGGCCGGGGCCAGGAGGACCTTCTCGAGGAACGTGAACAGCGTGCGGTCGAAGGTGGGGTTGCGGCGGCGAGCGCGCGCGACGGCGGTGGCGACCGCGGCGCGATCCGTCGCCGTGACGCCGCGCTCGGTGACGTAGGTGCGGTAGACCGGGAACGCCGCCACCACTTCGCGCAGGCCCTGGCGGAGGGCATTCAGCGTGAAGTCGCGCGTGCGGCGGCCGCGCTCGGAGAGGCGGTTCAAGGCACGCGCCAGCACGTTCAGCTCGCTGGCCATGTTGGTGTCCATGATGTGCCGCTTGCTCTCGAGCACGACGTCGTCGAACGAGGCCCGTGAGCGGGTGAAGCGTTGCCACGTGCGCAGCAGCGCGCGACGGCCGCGCCCGTCGACGAAGACGCCGCTCAGGTCGTTCAGGAAGTCGTAGCCGCTGGTGCCGGCGATGGGCCACGCGCGCGGCAGCTGCTCGTCGGGACCCAGGATCTTCTCGACCGCGAGCCAGACGTCGGCGCCGAGGTGGCTGCGGAGCCGATTCAGGTAGGCTTCGGGATCGAAGAGACCGTCGATGTGGTCGATACGCAGGCCCGCGATCCGGCCGTCGGCGACCAGGCGGCCGACGAGCGCGTGCGTGGCGTCGAACACCGCCGGCACCTCCATGCGGAGGCCGGCGAGCCCGTTCACGTCGAAGAAGCGGCGATAGTTGATCTCGTGCGAGGCGGTTCGCCAGTGCGCCAGTCGATATGCCTGCGTCTCCAGCAGCTCGTGCAGCGCATCGAAGGTCTCGGGCCGCCCCGGCGTGCCGCGCAGTGCCACGACCGCCGCGTCGATGTGCTCCCGGACGTCGGGGGAGTCCGCCAGCAGGCGCCGCAAGCGCTCGCGGGTCACGTCGGTCTCGCGTTGACGCTCGCGCATGCGGGTCGGATCGGTCTCGTGACGCGCCGGCAGATGGCGCATCGAGGTGACGATGCTCTGCAGCTCCTGAACGGCGGGATCGTCGTCGCCGAGCCGCTTCTGCAGCGCGTCGATCGCGGGCTCGAAGACCCGCGGCAGCTCGCGTGGGTCGATCGGCACGTCGATCCCCGGCCCGCGCACCGATGCCTCGCCGTCGACGAGTGCCAGCTCGAGGTCGCCGCGTTCGAGGACCTCCCCATACGACGCACCCAGAACCGGCAGCAGGATGCGGCCGTGCAGCTCGTCCTTCACCGGCTCCCAGTCGATGTCGAAGGCGTCCGCCCACAGTGACGCGCGGCCGTGGCGCAGGACGTCGCGCCACCAGCGGTTCACGGCCGCGTCCGCGCTCATGTGGTTCGGCACGATGTCGACGACGAGCCCCATGCCGTGCTCGGCGGCGGTCGAAGCGAGGGCGGCGAAGTCGTCGTCGCTTCCCAGCTCCGGGTTCAGCATGGCGTGGTCGGTGGTGTCATAGCCGTGCGTGCTCCCCGGTCCGGCGCGCAGGATGGGCGAGAGGTAGCAGTGGGTCACGCCGAGCGTGTGAAGGTACGGCACCGCGTCGCGGGCGGCGGCGAAGCCGAAGCCGGCGTGGAGCTGGAGCCGATAGGTGAAATTCATGCGCAAACTGCACCGAGGGTATTGCAGGCCAAGGCGCGACCGTGCGATGGGCTGGTCAAACGCCAGGAGGTCAGGACCATGCAAGGACGGGTACCTTGGGTGATGCTCCTCGTGCTCCTCGGAGCAGCGACTGCGCAGGGTGAGACGGCGATCTCCATCGCGGCGTCGCAACCGCCGTCGGGCGACGTGGTACGACCGGTGGCGGCGGCGAGTGACGATGGCGCGGAACCGAAATGGCCGACGAAGCTCCTCGGCCTCCCGTCCGCCGAGACCATCCAGGCGGTCGTCAACGGACGCCGCCTGGTCCCCGCCAACCGCTGATCCCGGCGCGGCGCGACCGTCACGACGCGTCGCTCGACGCGCGCGGGCAATGCTTGGCCGCGAGGGCCAGCAGCGTATCGACGTCGAGCGGCTTGGGAAGGAACGTTTCGACCTGGAGTGCGCGTTTCAGGTTCTCGCCGCGCACGGCGGCCGAGACGGCCACGCTGGGGATCGCGGCCAGCTCCGGATCGGCGAGCTGCTCGGCGCGAAATTCCCACCCCGGCTTGTTCGGCATCATCAGGTCGAAGACGATCATGCCGGGACGGAGCCCGCCGCGGAGGAGTGTCAGGGCCTCGATACCATCGGCGGCGCCGACGACCTCGTAGCCGTTCAGCTCGAGCAGGACGGTGAGGACGTCACGCAGCTCAGTGTCGTCCTCGACGAGGAGGATGGGCTGACCGGTCGTCGTCACGGTCGGCGTGTCCCGTCGCCACGCTCGAGAACCTCCACCTGGACGTCCTTTCGACCGAAGCTCCGCGCCGTCTTGGAATCGGGAACGTGGATGTCCAGGTCCTTTCCCTTGATCGCACGCCCGGTATCCTCGACCGTGTAGTCACCCGAGTGTGGCCCGGCACCGCGAACCCGGACCTTCGAGCCCAGCGGCAGGACCTTCGGATCGGCCGCGACCACGCCGCGCCGCGCCGCGGTGCCCTTCGCCGTCTTCCCCTTCAGCGCGTATGCAGTGGCGTCGAACGAGCGGCGGGTGCTCGGCGGGGGCTTCTCCTTCTCACCCGCCACGACCAGCGTGGCGACGGCGAGGGTCGCGCCGAGGAACAGTGCGGGAGCAATGCGACGTCGGGCCACGGCCATCACAGCGGACCTGTGCACGATGCATGCCCGCTGGGAACACGTCCCAGCGTGACGTTGCCGGTAGGACCGCGAGCAAAGTCTACAAAATCGCCTATCTCTGAGGCGCAACGGACACCTGCTCGGCGATGTCGCGTCTCCTGCGCACCACGACGTCCGGCTCGATCACGCGCGACGTGCACGAGCTGGCCGAGGCGCTCGGATGATCCCGGCCCCGTCGACGCGAAATTCACTATTGACCACCGACCGTGAGCGACGCGACGGATACGCATGCGTCTATCAGCACTGCATGGCCTTTGTGCAAAAAAGCCGCGTTTGGTTTGCGAAATCGCTTGAGCGCAAGTCATCAGCCTGGTGAAATAGAACGGCGTGGGGGAAAGAGAGGACGGGCCGGAGATGGGAGTCATGAGTAGCGGCATCGACTGGGCGTCGTGGATGTCCGGTCTCGGTCGCAACGTACGACGTGCGCGAGAGCTGAGTGGACTGACACAGCAGCAGCTCGCCGAGCGGGCCGGTGTGAGTCAGGGCGCCGTGAGCCGGCTCGAGACCGGTCGCGGCCTCGCGACCCCGCTCCTCGTCGTGCTCGGTGTCGCCGTGGCCCTGCAGCGTGAGCTGCGTCAGATCGCGCCCGAGCTCCTCAGCGACGAGATGCGCGCGCTGCTGCGGCTCGATGCCGGACTCGACGGTGAGGCGACCGGCTTCCGTGACATCACCTTCCTCGCCGACGAAGGCCTGGGCGAGCTGATCCGCCGCTATCGCGCGCTGGCCGAGCCCGAACGTCGACGCCTGGTGCGGGTCGTCACCGCCACCGCCGATGCGCTCGACGGCACCCCCGTCGCACAGCACGACCCGCCGTCGGCCCGCGACGTGGGCTGACCCGCCGAGCGCGCGGAGCTACTCCGTGCGCGACGTCGTGCCGCCGCCGGCGAGGCGGTGGTCGACGACCTGCCAGTCGACGTTCTGGAAGAAGGCGTCGATGTACTTGGCGCGCTCCGACGGCGGGTAGTCGAGCAGGAACGCATGCTCCCACACGTCCATCACGAGCAGCGGCTCGAAGCCGACCACGCCGCCGACCTCGTGCAGCGTGATCCAATGGTTCGAGATGCGCTTGGTGATGGGATCGAGGAAGCACACCGCCCACCCCACGCCGCGCATCTTGCCGACGCCGACGAAGTCGGTCTTCCAGTTCTCGTACGATCCGTAGCGTGACGCGCATGCGGCACGGAACGTCGATGCCGCCGGCGGCTCGACGTCGCCCTGCGTGCGCAGGTTCCCGAAGTAGTACTCGTGGAGGACCATGCCGTTGTACTCGAAGCCGAGACGACGGGTGAGCTCGGAGTAGGCGGGCGTCTCCTCCTGGTCGATCTTGCCGTCGCCGATGATGCCGGCGATGCGTTCGTTCAGGAGGTTCGTCTGGGTGACGTAGCCCTCGTAGAGCTTGAAGTGCATCTCGAGCGTCTTGTCCGAGATGCCGCGAAGTCCGCTGAGGGGGAACTTCACGGCTTTGTAGGGCTGCGGGGCCGACATGCTGGTGATCCTCCTGTGCGAGAGTTACCCCGCACGACGAAGTATGGAAGCCCCCTTTTCCGCTCACCGGCTGGCACGCGTCGTGCTCCACATCTCGCCGTGGAGGGATTCACGATGTACACACGGAAGCTGATGGCCGCCTTGACGTGCGGCCTCCTGCTCGCTGCCGCGCCCGCGCGCGCGCAGCCGGGAGGCGTTGCCGAGCCCGAGCGTGGCACGCGCGGGCTCAACGACCTCGAAGGGCACGGCGACCGTCCGGCGCCCGAAAAAGACGTCGGCACGCGCCCCACCATCCCCGAGCCCGGAGACGCCACGCGCCACGAGCCCGACGGGCTCGGCGGGGCGACGCCTCCAACCATGCCCCGGACCGGATCGACGCATCCGCCGGGCTCACCGACGGAGATGCACTGATGCGTGCAATGTGGTCCGGAACCATCAGCTTCGGTCTCGTCTCGATCCCGGTCGGCATCTACGCCGCGCTCGACGCGGGCAAGCACGTCGCCTTCCGCCAGCTCCACCGCACCGACAAGGCGCCCATCCGCTACAAGAAGTTCTGCAGCAAGGAGGACGTCGAGGTTCCCGCCGACGAGATCGTTCGTGGTTACGAGGTGTCGAAGGGGAAGTTCTCCATCGTCGAGTCGGAGGAGCTCGACGAGGTGCAGGAGGAGGTGGGTGAGGGCGATCGTGCGATCGAGATCGTGCAGTTCGTCGAGCCATCATCGCTGAACCCGCTGCTCTTCGAGAAGCCGTACTGGCTGGCGCCGCAGAAGGGTGGCGAGAAGGCCTACGGCCTGCTGCGGGCCGCGATGCTCGAGACCCGGCGCGTCGGCATCGCCCGCTTCTACCTACGGACGCGACCGCTGCTGGCCGCGCTCATGCCAGGAAAGCAGGCGCTGTCGCTCGAGGTGATGCGCAACGCCGAAGAGCTGCGGGATCCGTCGGACCTGACGTTGCCGAGCGCGAGCAGCGTGAAGGCGCCCGAGCTGGCCATGGCGCGCACGCTGATCGAGCAGATGTCGGCGGAGTGGGATCCGACCGAGCATCCGAACACCTATCGGAAGGCGCTCGAGAAGCTGCTCGCCAAGAAGCGCGTCTTCGAGCTCGAGGCCCCCGACACCGAAGATAAGCCCAAGGCGCGCGGCAAGAAGGTCGTCGACCTGATGGCCGTGCTGCAGCAGAGCCTCGATCGACCGGCCCGCACCAAGGACGCACGCGGACGGCGCGCCGCGACGACGAAGCGCCGCCGCGGCGCGGCCTGAGGGTGGTCAGGGTGCCGGGCGCTCGGGGATCGGCGAGGTCCCTGGCGCCAGGCGCTCGGCGACCGTGATGCGGTTGCGCACCTCGCGCACGCCGGCGACGCGGCTCGCGGCGTGCGCGGCGGCATCACGCTCCGACGATCCGGGCACCTCGCCGGTAAGCGTGACGACGCCCTGATCGGCCGACACCTTCACCTGCATCGCGCTCACGTGGGGGTCGTCGGTGAGGCTCTTCGAGACCGCGGTGGCGAGCATGTCGTCGTCCTTGCTGCGCGTCTCGCTGCCGTAGCGGTCGAGCGCCTTGTCGGCGTTCGTCGGCGCGCTCGTCTCGCTGCCGTCCGGCGTGTCCCCGAGCGCGGGTGGGTTGGCCGGGTCGCGCGCGAAAACCGGTGCGGCGACGGCGAAAGACAGTCCGATCATGATGAGCGTTTTCATGCGTCCTCCTCAGCTGCGTTTCTGCTCGAGGCCGGGAAGGATGGCCTTGAAGAATGCGTTTTTGATCAGGCCGAGCACGATCTCGAGCGTGCTCGAGTTCGGATTCTCGATCGGGCCGGAGACGTCGGCGACAGTGGCGACCTCGTCACGCGGATGGTTCTCCAGCAGCGTGCTGACACCGCCGACGACACCCTCGTACATCTGGCGGAGCACGCCCTTCTTCGAGTCCTGCTTGCGGTCGTACACGTCCATGTCGGCGAAGAGCGGCTTCACGTAGCCGTCGACGCGACCCTTGCCGACGTCGATCTCGGAGTAGAGCGAGAACTGTCCGTGGTTGACGTCGAAGCCGCCTTTTGCGCGCAGGAGATCGTTCATCGTGCGCAGGTCGACGTCGTGCACCTGGAGGTCGAGCGCAAAGTCGGCCTGGCGTGAGCCTGGGGCGAACGACGCGTCGAGCACCGTCGGGCCGCTGTCCATGAACTTGCCGCGCATCTTCGCGGTGCCGCGACGCTCCGCGCGTTCATTGCTGAAGTCGGTGAGATCCAGGCGGACGCCGGTGAAGTATATGCGGTAGTTCGGATCGGCCGAGCGGTCGACCATGCCGAGCTCGCTGTCGACGATGTGCGCCTTGTCGATACTGACCCGCGTCGCCGGCTTCTGCTCGACGGTGGTGGCCGCCTTCGTGACCTTGTCGATGCGCTCGTCTTCTTTGGCGGCCGTGGCGGCGGTGTGGATGTAGTCGATGCGCGCCTTCGCCAGCTCGACGTCGGCGATGTCGACGAGCGTCCGGCCGTCGGCCACTTCGATGCGTCCCTCGCTGGCGAGGACGCCGCCCTTCATGTCGATGTTGTAGTGACGCACCAGCGGCTGCGCGAAGCCGAGCCCGAGATCGCGCAGCCCGTACTGCGCGCGGACCGCCACGGTGGGCGTGGCCAGGAAGTCGGCGCGACCGTCGACCGCGAGCTTCCCCGTGTCCTGCAAGGTACAGCGCACCGAGAACGGCGACGGGAATTTCCCGGGCGTGGAGCGCACGTTGCGGATGTCGTTGGCGCGGACGTCGAGGTCGGTGAGGCGGATCGGCGGCAGCTTCGAGGCGTCGAAGTAGGTGATCGATCCGTTCGTGATCGTCACCTCGTTGACCTTCAGCGGGTAGACGGCCTCGACGGCGTCCTGCCAGCCGTGCTCCTCGACGGGGGTCTTGTCGTTGGCCTCGGCCTCGCCCTGCGTGAGCGTGAGGTACAGCTCCGGCCGATCGAACTCGACATCGGCGACGAGCGCCCCGGACAGCAGCGCCTTCCACTGGACGCTGGTGCGCCAGCGCGGCAGGAACGCCATCGGCGGCCGCGGCTGCGCGTCCTGCACCATGGTGACGTTCTTCAGCACGAGTGCCAGGCCGATGGGCTGCAGGTCGAGCTCGCCGATGCTGACGGTGTAGCCCTTGAGCTCGGCGTTCACCCGGGCTTCGAGATTTCGTCGCAGCGGCTCGTCGATGAACGCGACGGCGATCGCGAGCGCCAGCACGAGGACACCCAGGGTCGCTGCCACGATCCACGGCCAGCGTCGGCGCCGAAGGATCGGTTCCATGCGTCATTAAGCGATTCGCGTGCCAGGCAGGAGCTGTGGGCCGCCGTGGCACGAGCCTTGTATGGTCCCCCCGCCCGAAGACGCCGTAGCGGCCATCCAGGCTGCGAATCTTCGTTACGTAGGCGATGCAGGCCGTGGCATCCGCCGTCGCCGGGCGGGACGTGGGTTCGTGTACATTGGTCCCAACGGCTCCCATCTTGGGGATACGCAGGTGCTGGAGCGCATTCGCGCATTGGCCATACCCCCCGCCTGGGAGCGGGTGTGGATCTGCCCCCGAGCCGACGGCCACATCCAGGCGACGGGCTACGACGCGCGCGGCCGCAAGCAGTACCGCTACCATGCCGAGTGGCGGCGCGTGCGCGACGAGACCAAGTACGAGCGGCTGGCCGACTTCGCGCGCCGGCTCCCGTCGGTGCGACGGCGTATCGCGCGCGATCTGGCCAAGCGCGGCCTGCCGCGGGAGAAGGTGCTCGCCACCGTCGTGCGGCTCCTCGAGACGACGCTGATCCGTGTCGGCAACACCGAGTACGCACGCGAGAACGGCTCCTTCGGCCTCACCACCCTGCGTAACCGCCACGCCGAGGTGACCTCGGGCAGCGTGCGCTTCCGCTTCCGCGGCAAGAGCGGCCGCGACCACGAGGTGGGCCTGCACGATCGGCAGATCGCGCGCATCGTCCGTCAGTGCCAGGAGCTGCCGGGTCAGGAGCTGCTGCAATACATCGACGCGGACGGCGTCGCGCAGCCGATCGATTCGTCCGACGTCAACGCGTACCTGCGAGACGTGGCCGGCGACGACGTGTCGGCGAAGGACTTCCGCACCTGGGCGGGCACCGTGCTGGCCGCGATGGCGCTGTCGGAGGCGCCGCGCGAGGAGACGAAGACGGGGATGACACGGCAGATCGTGGCGGCGATTCGTCGCGTCGCGCGCCGGCTCGGCAACACGCCGGCAGTCTGCCGCTCGTGCTACGTCCATCCGCTGGTGTTGGAGGCGCACGTGTCCGGCTGGTCGCTCGGTCGCACGTCCGACCTGCGCGCCGCCGAGCGTGGGGTGCTCGCGTTGCTCGAGCAGGGCGTGAGCCGTGCGGCGAGCTAGTCGTTCGGCGGTGGCGCCATCGCGAGGCAGCGCAGCGCTTCCGCCACGCTCCAGGCCTGGGCGATGCAGCCGCGCGGCGTCCACGGACGTTCCGCATCGAAGATCTCGCTGATCGTTCCGAGCCCGGCTTCACCGAGGTGCGACGCCAGCGCATCGACGACGTGGCGCAGCGTTTCGTGATCGTCGGGCCATGTGCGCCGCCAGCCGTCGACGAACGGCCCGATCAGCCACCCCCACACGGTCCCCTGGTGATAGGCGGCATCACGCGCGCGCAGGTCGCCGTCGTAGGACGGGCGGTAGTCGGGATGTCCCGGCGCGAGGCTGCGCAGGCCCTGCGGTGTCAGGAGGCGGTCGTGCGCGACCGTCATCACGGCGGCCCATCGTGCGGGATCGAGGACGGGATGCGGCAGCGATACGGCCAGTATCTGGTTCGGCCGCACGGCGGCGTCGGTGATGCCGTCCCGACCGTCGCAATCGACGATGTCGTAGAGGCAGCCCGTGTCCTCGCACCAGAAGCGCTGGTTGAAGGCGGTCTGCGCCTGCGTCGCGCGTGCGCCCATCCGATCGGCGTCGGCGACGGCGCCGTCCTCGCGCAGCCAGCGCTCCATCAGGCGGAGCGCGTTGTACCAGAGGGCGTTGATCTCGACGGCCTTGCCGCGGCGGGGCGTCACCACCCAGCCGTCGACCTTGGCGTCCATCCAGGTGAGCTGGTAGCCGTCCTCGCCCTGGCGCAGCAGGCCGTCGCGTGGATCGACGCCGATGCCGAAGCGGGTGCCACGCAGATGATGGTCGACGATGTCGGAGAGGTGCCCGTGCAGGTCGCGACGGAGCGCGTGATCGCCGGTGCGCGTCTCGTAGCGGTCGAGGGCGTGGAAGAACCACAGCGTCGCGTCGGCGGTGTGGTACAGGCCCTCGCCCTCGCCCTCGGGGAAGAGGTTCGGGATCAGACCGTCGCGGACGTGGTGCGCGAAGGTGCGAAGAATGTCGCCGGCCTCGCGCTGGCGGCCGGTGAGCAGTGCCAGCCCTTCGAGCGCGATCATGGTGTCGCGCCCCCAGTCGGTGAACCAGTGATAGCCGGCGATGACGGAGCGGGCAGTGTGTCCCGCCGCCTCCTGCCGCGCCTCGTCGCCGACACGCGTGTGCGGGCAGATGACGAACTGATCCGCCGCCAGCGTCAGCTCGGCGCCGATCCCGTGCCGCAACGCGGGCTCGGGCGCGGCGAGCAGCTGCAACCGGCGTTCACGTTCCGCGGCGACGACGTCCGCCGCCGCGAGCGCCTCGATCTCCTCCCACGGCTCGGTCGAGACGACGAGAATCGCCGACTCGCCGGGCTCGAGCGTCACGTCCCAGTGCCCGGGGCTCGCCACCGGCCCGTGGAAGTCGTAGCCGCGATCGCGCTCGACGCGGTAGACGAGATCGACGCTGGCGTCCTCACGCACGAGCGACGTCGGACGCGGTGCGCGCAACGCCAGGTGGATCGGTGGTAGGCCGCCGTCGGCGTCGACGTCGACGCCGCGATCCGTCTCGTGGACGCGGTAGGGAAAGTGCGGTGCATCGAACGCGGCGTCGGGGCAGCGGCCGTGCAGGTGATCGATCATGCCCTCGTGCGGGCGCAGGTTGAACGACGGCGCGACGATGAGCGTCACCGGTGCCGGTGCGGCGTGCAGCGTCCACGTCACGTAGGTCGTATTGCGCAGGTGGGGCAGTACGAGGCGCTTCTCCAGGTGCATGCCCTCCCAGGCCCACGTCCACACCGGCAGACCGAGCTCGAGCGTGAAGTCTTGGAGCGTGTGCACCGGGAGCCGAAGCGGCCCGGCGAACGGTTCGTCGCCGGCGGGCCGGCACTCGGCGTCACGCAGGCGCACCGTCTCGGCGAGGCCGCCGAGCGCCAGCACGCGCCCGAATGGCGCCGGCAGCCCGGCGATCAGCGTGCCATGGAAACGTCGCGTCACGACACCACCGACCGTGCCCGAGGCGTAGCCGCCGAGGCCGTTGGTCACCAGCCACTCGCGGGTCACGAGGCCGGCGGGATCGTCACCACGCCGCCATCCGACGCGACGGGGGAGATCGTCCGTCATGAGGTGCTCCGCGGGCGGAGGACCGTCGTGGTCCGGCCCGGTAGGTGCCAGCCGTCGTGGTGCTCGAGTCGGGTGATGCCCGCGCCGCCGTAGCATGGATCCTCCGACGACCACTGCGTCTCCCAGAGGGTGCCGTCGGGTGGCGCGAGCAGCGGCTCGGGGGCCGGGCTCAGGTGGAGGTCGTGTCCGAGGTTGGCGATCACGAGGCGATCACCGCCGTCTTCGCGGAAACGCAGCACGAGCACCGCGGGCGCCGGTACCGCGCCGAACATGCGGTCGGCGCACTGCTGGCGGAACGCGGGTTCCTCGCGACGCAGGCGCAGGAGATCACGGTGCAGCGCCAGGACGGGGGCGTGGGTCTCGCGCTCGCGGTGGTCGATGCGGCAGCGGAAGAACGTGGCCGGATCGGCCGGGTCGTCGAGACGGCGCTGCGACTCGTCGCCGGCGAGCGAAGGGAACTGGCGCAGGAACTCGCGCCGTCCCGAGGCGACCTGGCGTGCGAGCTCGGCCTGGTGATCGGCGAAGAACAGGAACGGCGCGCTGGCCGCGAACTCCTGGCCCTGGAAGAGCATCGGCGTCGGGGGTCCGAGGAGCCAGAGCGCCGTCATGGCGCGCAGGTGGCCGGGATCGGTGCGCTGCCAGAGGCGCGCGCCGTCGCCGGAATTCGCCACCTGATCATGGTTCTCGAGGAAGGTGACGAAGTTGGTGGCGTCGAGGTCGAGCGCCGACGTGCCGCGCCGCTGACGCTGCCACGAGTAGTGCTGCCCCTGGTAGAGGAAGCCCCATCGCAGCGCGGCCAGCAACTCGTGCATGCTGCCCACGTAGTCGGTGTAGTAGGCCTCGCGGTGACCGGTGAGCGCGACGACGGCGCTGTGATGGAAGTCGTCGTTCCACAGCGCGTCGATGCCGTGGCCGCCGCGCGTCTCCGGCCGCGCCAGGCGCGCCTCCTGCACCTCGTTCTCCGCCACCACCCACGTGCCGCGACCGGCGCCAGCGACCCGCACGCGCTGCGCGATCTCGGCCAGGACGTGACGGTCGGAGTCGTCGTGGATGCTCTGGGTGGCGTCGAGGCGCAGTCCGTCCATGTGGAACTCGCTGATCCAGTAGCCGGCGTTCTCGACGAAGAACGTGCGCACGCCCGCCGATTCGGGTCCGTCGAAATCGAGCCCGGTGCCCCAGTCGTTCTCGTGGCGGTCGGTGAAGAACTGCGGCGCGAACAGCGACAGGTAGTTCCCGTCGGGGCCGACGTGGTTGTAGACGACGTCGAGGATGATCCCGAGACCGATCGCGTGCGCGCGATCGACGAGGCGACGCAGATCGTCGGGCGTCCCGTAGAGCCGCGTCGGCGCGTACATCCCGACGCCGTCGTACCCCCAGCCGAATCGGCCCGGGAACTCCGCGATGGGCATGAGCTCGATGATCGTCACGCCGAGGTCGCGCAGGTAGGGCAAGTGCTCGGCGAGTGCTGCGTAAGTTCCCTCCGGTGTGAAGGTGCCGACGTGCAGCTCGTAGACGACCTGCCCACGCGTCTCCACGCCGCGCCACGCGACGTCGGTCCAGGCGAAGGACGACGGATCGACCACGACGGACGGACCGTGCGGACCGTCGGGCTGGAAGCGCGACGCCGGGTCGGGGCGCAACGCGGGATCGCCGTTCAGACGAAGCGCGTATCGGCTGCCGGCGTGGAAGTGCGACGATGCCCCCGCGAACCAGCCGTCGCCGTCGGGGGCGAGTCGCACTCGTACGTCGTCGCGATCGGGATCGCACACTTCAATGGTTCGGCACGCCGGCGCCCAGACGCGAAAGTGGACGCCGTCGGCACCGACCTCGGCACCAAGCGGCAATCGGCGGGCGGGAGCGTTCACGCCGCCTTCTGACAGAGGCGTCGGAGCACGGAAAGCAGCTTGTCGAGATCGATCGGCTTCTGGATGTAGTCGGCCATCCGCATCGCCTGCGCCTGCTGCGCGATGCCGCCGTGACCGGAGAGCGCCACCACGGGAACACCCGCGAGCTGTCGATCGAGCAGCTGTGCGGCGCGGAACTCCCGGCCGTCGACGCCGGGCATGTGGAGGTCGAGAAGCACGACGCACGGGGAGGGCCCTGCACGGAGCTCACAGAGGGCCTCCTGGCCATCGGACGCCTCGGCGACCTCGTAGCCTTCGAGTCGGAGCATCTCGGCGACGGCCATGCGGAGGTCGTCGTGATCCTCGACCAGCAGGATGCGGTGTCGGTGGTCCATGCTGTCCGAGGGAGCGAAATGCGTGCCAATCCGCGGCACAGGCACTACGGCAACGGCCGTGCTGTGCGGGGCTCGAATTGTAGAATCGTGCTCAGCGATCGCGCACGAGGGTCAGGACACGCGGCCGCGCCGGAGCGTCGCCGGCGATGCCCTGGAGTATCCGTCGCACGTCGTCGAAATCGACCGGCTTCGTGAAGTGGTGGTCGAAGCCGGCGGCGGCGGCGCGGCGCTTGTCCTCGTCGCGTCCGTAACCCGACACGGCCACCAGCACCATCGTCTGCCCGTTCGGGTGGACGCGCAGACGGCGCGCCACCTCGAAGCCGTCCATCTCGGGCAGGCCGATGTCGACGAACGCCACCGCCGAGGCGGCGGCGTCGACCGCGGCCAGCGCCGCCGGACCGGTGCCGGCGATGCGGACGACGTGTCCGTCGAGCTCGAGCAGGAGCCGCAGGCTCTCGGCGGCGTCGGCGTTGTCCTCGACGATGAGCACCTCGACGCCGGTCGACGCTGCAGCCTCCGGGCCCGCGGCCAGCCGACGCGGCGTCTGCGTGGCGAGGGGCAGGGTGACGACGAGCTCGCTGCCCTGGCCGGGCCCGGCACTGTGCGCCGCGATCGTGCCGCCGTGCAGCTCGACCATGCGGCGCGCGAGCGTGAGCCCGATGCCGAGACCCCCCATCGAGCGATCGAGCGCCATCGAGCCCTGCACGAAAAGATCGAAGATGCTCGGCAGCAGCGCGGGATCGATGCCGATGCCGTCGTCCCGCACGCGGATCACGGCGCGGTCGTCGAGTCGTGACGTGGTGATGCTGACGCGGCCACCCGCGGGCGTGAACTTGCAGGCATTGCCGAGCAGGTTCGCGAGCACCTGCAGCAGCCGCTCGCCGTCGCCTTCGAGGACGATGGGCTCGAGCGCCGTCGAGACGGCGAGCGTCAGCCCACGTGCGTCGAACGCTGGCCGCACCTGATCGACTGCCTGCGCGACGACGTCGTCGAGCTCGAGCAGGTCGGAACGCAGCTCGATGACGCCGCGGGTGATGCGCGCGACGTCGAGCAGGTCGTCGACGAGGCGCGCCATGTGTGTCGTCTGGCGCTCGATGACCGCACGCGCCCGCGTCACGCGCGCGTCGTCGGGACCGAGCGCTTCCAGCAGTGCCGCGGCGTTGCGGATCGGACCGAGCGGATTGCGCAGCTCGTGCGCCAGCATGGCGAGGAACTCGTCCTTGCGTCGATCGGCGACGCGCAGCGCCTGCTCGGCCTCGACGCGCGCGGTGACGTCGACCATGGCGCCGATCGAGCGCACGGGGCGGCCGACGTCGTAGAGGAACCGTCCGCGCGCGGACAGCCAGCGCACGCCGCCGTCGGGGCGCACGATGCGATACTCGGCGATGTAGGTCGCCCCGTCCTGCCTGGCCTGTTGATACAGGGCGTCGACGCGGGCGCGATCCTCGGGATGGATGGAGTCGCGCCAGCGTTCGTAGGTGGGCTCGATGGATGTCGGATCGAGTCCCAGCACGGTGAAGTGCCGTTCGGTCCACGTCATGGTGCCGCGCTCGACGTCGTGGTCCCAGATGGCGATGCCACCGACCTCGATCGCCATCGCGAGCCGCTCCTCGCTGACGCGAATGCGCTCCTCGCTCTGCCGCAGGCGTTCCTGTTCGCGCAGCAGCCCGGCCATCGTCTCCTCGGCACGCGCGCGCGTGCGACGAAGGTAGTGCGCGAGCACGGTGACGGCGATCGTCGACGCGGCATAGCCGGACGTCGCGATAACGTGCTGCGTCTCCCACGCGCCCGCGAAGGTCCATCGCGGGGGAAGGATGAAGAACGCGGAGGCCACCAGCCCGAGGCCGGCGGCCAGGAAGCCCGGCGCGAGACCGCCGAGCGCTGCCGCCGCGGCGACGACCACCGTCAGCATGCCAAACGGCATCGCGTCGCCGAGCCAGCGGTCGGCGAGCAGACGCCCGGCGATCACGACGGTGACGCCCCCGATCGCTACGGCATATCCCTGCCACGAACTGGCGCCGGACGCCGCCATTGTCAGCGACGTCCGGCGCCCGGATTCGGAGTCGTCTGGATCAGGCGGAAACGTCGGCGCGCGCCTCCCCGGTATCGGAGATGTCCTCCGCGCCGGCACGCTCGAAGATCTCCTTGGCGCGGGTTCGCTGCGAGCCGTCTTCGGCGTGGACGGAGATCAGGATGTTGCCGCTACGGATCTTGCCCTCATAGCGCTTCGCCTCGTACTCGGGAATGCCGGCACCGACGAGCGCGCCCGTCAGGCCGCCGACGCCCGCACCCACGGCAGCGCCGCTGAGCGCTGCCATGATCGGGCCGGCCGCGATGAATGGGCCGATCCCGGGGATCGCGAGGGCGCCGATGCCCGCGAGCCATCCGAGGGCTCCGCCGATGACGGCGCCCGTGCCGCCGCCGGCGGCGGCGCCTTCAGGGGCCTTGGTGTTCTGCTCGTGAGCGAAGTCGCGCGTTCCCGTCTTGTCCGGGAACAGCACCGAGATGTCGTTGTTGGCGAAGCCCGCCGACTTGAGGTCCATGACGATGGACTCTGCCTGCAGGTCGGTCTTCGCGATACAGAATACGGATTTGGCCATGATGATCGATCCTCCCCCAACCGGCCTTCCAGCCGGCGATCAGCGATTGGTGAACGTCGTACTTCGGCTCACTGGCTCTCGAGCCAGGTGTCGAGATCGGCTTTGACCTGCTCCTTGGTGCGGCCGTAGCGCTCCTGGAGCTTGCCGGCGAGGATCTCGGAATCGCCCTGGATGACGTCCATGTCGTCGTCGGTGAGCTTGCCCCACTGCTTGCGGACGTTCCCCTTCACCTGCTGCCACTGACCCTTGAGCGTATCGGTGTTCATGCGTGCTTCCTCCTTGGATTCTGAGTGTGATCGCCTGCTAGGGCCGCGGGCGCTCGACCTCGCCGCGCCACGCGCCAGTGGACTGGCCGCGTCCCTCGATGAAGGTCTTGAAGCGCTCGAGATCGCCGGAGACGCGGCTGCTGGCGACGCCCAGGAAATCGCCGACGTTCTCGACGAAGCCCTCCGGGTCGTAGTCCATCTGCAGCATGATGCGCGTCTGATCCGGGCCGAGGCGGTGGAACGTCACCACGCCGGCGTTGGTGGCGCCGCTCCGGTTCGTCCACGCGATGCGCTCGTCGGGGCGCTGCTCGGTGATCTCGGCTTCCCACGTCTTCTCGACGCCGCCGATCTCGGCGCGCCAGAAAAGGCGCTTGTCGTCGAGCTGACGAACCTCCGCTACGCCATCCATGAAGCGCGGGAACTGCTCGAACTGCGTCCACTGGTTGTAAGCGGTCGTCACCGGAACGGCGACGTCGATGGATTTTTCGATGCGTGATGCCATGAGGTCTCTCCTTTCGATCGTCGATCGGGAACGCGCCCGTTACGCGGTCTGGCGCACGGTGTCGGCCGCCGGCGCGATCGCGTCGCTGACACGGTCCTTCACGCTGCTGAGGCGCTCGCCGACGTCCTTCCGCAGGTCGCGGCCGGGGCGGGGCGCATAGAGCAGCGCCAGGGCGCTGCCCACGACGAGCCCGAGCGCGAACGCGCCGATGCCCATCGAGTAGAGATCGCCGGCGGCGCGCTGCTGCTGGAGCCCGAGCATGCCGAGCACGTCGTCGGTCGCCGGGATGCGGTCGGTGAAAGTCTTCGTCGTCATGATTCGTTCCTTCCATTGGAGGGCTGCAGGCCGCGCACCGCGCTCGAGACCAGGCTCGCCATCGCGAAGCGTCCCGTGAGGGCGAGCAGCGTGCCGGCCAGACGAACCGTGAGGCCGCCGCCGAGGACGTAGCCCGCTGCGAGACCGACGCCGAGCGTCGTGTAGGGGCGACTGTCGAGCTGCTCCCGCACGTAGCGAACGGCGTCGCCCGAGGCGCGTTCGACGGTGTCGAGCTGGGCGCGGATGGGGTCGGACGAGGACTGTGGACGGGGCGGGCGCTTCGTCGTCGAGGCGCGTACGGCTGCGCTTTCCGGAGTGGCCATTGCGCGTGCCTCCTAGATCCGGCTGGTCAGGCGGGCGACCAGGTAGCCCACCGCCACGGCGCCGACGATCGCCGCCAGCGGATACTCGTCGACGATGTCCCGCACGCGCCGATCGACGGTCTCGATCTCCCCACGTACGTCTTCCAGGTGCTCAGCCGCCTGGTCGGCGATGGCGCTCACCGCGCCGTTCAACTCGGTCGTCATGTCGTGTGTCTCCCTTGGGTCGGTGGTGGTCATCGTCGCATACCGAGCCAGAGGCCGGCGGCGAGCCCGACGAGCAGCCATGTCGCTGGCCGCTCGCGGATGAGGTCGCGCGGGTCGGTCCATGACAGCGCGGCCTCGCGGAGGTCGTCCACCGCGAGCCGGAGCTCGCGCTTGTGGACCTCGATGTTCTGGCGCAGGACGGCGCGCTCTTCAGGTTCGGCCATTGACGTCGCCCTCCTGGCCGGACCGGCTCAGGCGGCCGACGCCCAGGCCGATCAGGATCGCCCCGACGATCGCATTGCCGCCGGCGATGATGCCGAGGCTCGCTTCGGGGAGGAGGCGATGGAGTAGGAGCCCGTGAAGGGCGGCCATGGCCACGATCCACGCGAACAGCAGCAGGATGCCGCCGAACGCCAGGATCGATGCGTCCCGCACGGCCGTCGCGAGGGCTGCCTGCGCGTCGAGACGCGCGAGAACGACCTGGTCGACCACCACCTGTTGCGCGGCGTCGACCATCCGGTCGAGCGCCGACGCAACGGTCGGTGGCTCGTCGCGTAGGAGACCGTTGGCTGCGGGGGCTCCCATCGCGTTCACTCTCCAACGGCCAGACGCTGCTCGGACTGCTGGTCGTCGACATCGAAGGCCGCCGCTCGGACCGCCGTGGCAGCTCCGGTGCGGTTGGCGCGCAGCTCGCGCAGCCCCCGACGGATGTAGCTGGCGTCGAGGTCGAGCGCTTCGCAGACGCGCAGGAACGAGAACACCCACGTGCGATCATTGCTGGTGATCCAGCGCTGCGTCTCGCGCAGGATGCGTCGCTCCTTCGACGTGGCCGGCTCCCGCTCGCGGCAGTACACGGAGACTGCGTCGAACAGGATGGCGAACATCAGCCGCTGCTCGGGCGTTCGCGCCGAGCGCCGCTGCAGTGCCGTGAAGAACTGCGACGGAAGAAGGGTGTTCGGCTCGAAGAGCCGGGGAAGTCCATTCTCGTTCTGGGTTGCCGCCTGCGTCATACGCACCTCCGTGCGAGTGGGTCTGTGCAGCTTGCGTGCCGCACTGCAGATGGCGCGTTTCTCAAGGAAAACGGTGGGATTGGGGGTTCGGGGCCCTGCGCTTTGTAGAACGGGCTTGGCGGAATTGGAGCGTCGCAGCGCGTTGACGCGCAGGGAAACCCGTGCCAAACCCCGCTGCGGGCGCTCCGCACCCCCGAATGACTGCCAACGCACTCACCGCCGCACGGCTCCGGAGCCTCACCCGCATGACGCGCGCCTACGCGCACGAGGTTCGAGGCGCGTCGAGCGCTCTCGCGATCCACACCGAGCTGCTGTCGCGGAGCATCGCCGACGTCGACGATCCAGCCCTGCGTGCGAAGCAGGAGCGCTACGTGCGGGTGGTCGGCGAGCAGCGGCAGCGGGTGCAGCAGCTGGTCGACGTCCTGCTCGGCGCCATCGTCGAGCTCGACGACGGGGCGGTCGAGGCCTTCGACCTGTCCGAGGTACTGACGGGGTTGCATGCGCTGCTGGCGCCCCAGTCCACCGAGCGCCGCGCGCCGCTCGAGGTGACGTCGAACGGGCCGCTGCCGATGACGGGGCGTCGCCGGGTCATCGAGCAGGCGGTGCTCGACGTCCTCCTGTGGACGCTCGATCGCGTGCCGGCCGGAGCCCGAGTGGGCGTCGGCGTCACCAGCGAGGCGGCGGCGGTGCGCATCCGTATCGACACGACGGGGGGGCTCGATACCGCCGGCGATCCCGGATTCGAGGGTTGTGACGCCCTCGTGCGGCTCATCGGTGGTACGGTGCGCGCGGGATCCACCGGCGCCAGCCTCGAGGTCGAGCTACCCCACCGCGGTCCTGGAGACGATGCCGCCAATGCCTGACGCGCTACTGATCGACGACGACGCGACGCAGCTGAGTGGGCTCGCGGAGCTGGTCGAGCACGAGGGGTTCACGACCCGGACCGCCGGCACCCTCGCCGAGGCGCGCGTGCTGCTCGAGGAGCGCACGCCCGACGTCGTCCTGAGCGACCTCGTCCTGCCCGACGGCTCGGGCATAGACCTTCTCAAGGACATCGATCCGGCGCTCCGCACCGACATGGTCCTCATCACCGGGCACGCGAGCGTCGAGTCGGCCATCGAGGCGCTGCGTATCGGCGTCACCGACTACCTCACCAAGCCGGTCGACCTGCCGCGCCTGAAGACGGTGCTCACCAACGTCACGCGGCGCCTGGAGATGAAGAAGGAGATCGGGACCCTGCGCGGCGAGCTGCGCAAGCTGGGCCGCTTCGGCCGCCTGATCGGTGCCTCGAGCTGCATGCAGCTGGTGTACGACCTGATCGGCAAGGTGGCGCCCACCGAGGCCACCGTCCTGCTCATGGGCGAGAGCGGCACGGGCAAGGAGATCGCCTCGGAGACGGTGCACGAACTGAGCCAGCGCCGCCGCGGCCCGTTCCTCGCCATCAACTGTGGCGCCGTGTCGCCGAACCTGATCGAGAGCGAGCTCTTCGGCCACGAACGCGGCAGCTTCACGGGCGCGGGCCAGCGGCATCGCGGGCACTTCGAGCGCGCGTCGGGCGGCACGCTGTTTCTCGACGAGATCACCGAGATGCCGATCGAGCTGCAGGTGAAGCTGCTGCGTGTGCTCGAAACCGGCAGCGTGCTCCGCATCGGGGGCGATACGCCCATCCAGACCGACGTCCGCGTCATCGCCGCGACCAACCGCAACACGAGCCAGGCGGTGGCCGAGGGCAAGCTACGCGAGGATCTCTACTACCGTCTGAACGTCTTCCCCATCTCGCTGCCGCCGCTGCGCGAGCGCGGTGGGGACATCCCGCTCCTGGCGCGCTACTTCCTCGATCTCCTCAACGAGGCCGAGCAGAAGCAGAAGCGCATGTCCGACGACGCCGTCGCGCGCCTCGAGCACTACGAGTGGCCCGGCAACGTGCGCGAGCTGCGCAACGTCATCCATCGCGCCTTCATCATGGCCGACGACGAGGTCGGCCTCGACGCGTTGCCGGAAGAGGTGCGCGCCCCGGTGGTCCCGCTGTCGATCGACGCCGACGAGCCGCTCAAGGTGGGGACGTCGCTGACCGAGGTGGAACGCCGCCTGATCCTCGCCACGCTCGCGCACTACGACGGCGACAAGAAGAAGACCGCCGACGTGCTCGGGATCAGCCTGAAGACGCTCGACAACCGGCTGAACCTCTACACACGCGACTGACACCGCCCCGAGCCTTGGCTCGGGGCGGGCGCAAGGCTAGTTCGCCGAGCCGGTGCGGGCCGGGGGCTCCAGCTTGGTGAAGCTGATCACCGAGACCGCGGTTTCGTAGCTTCCGTCGGTGCGGTGGGGTGGGGCGGGCTCGGTGAGCTCGAAAGTCACGCTGCCGCCGGGGGGGATCGGACCCTTCACCACGGCATTGGTGGCCTGGCCGGGGTCGTCGGAGCCGGGGCTGCGCTCGTTGGTCCACGAGAACGTGTCGCGGATCATCACCTGCACGTCGGTCACGACGTCGTTGGTGCGGTTCACGAGGCGGCCCGTCACGGTGTCACCGACACGGCTGGCGCTCTCGACCGCCACCATGCGCTCGACGTGAGCGGGGGGCACGACGTCCGCCGCGAAGACCATCGTGGTCACCGCGAGGGCGGGAATCGTGAGCCAGAGGGGACGAATGGATCGCTTCGTCATCGAGTCTCCCTTCTCGAAACAGAGTTGTGTCGCACCGACAGCGAGAAGCATGCCACGGGTATCCGCCCGAAAGTCGGCATCTTTTCCATGGTCAGCGTGTACGCTTTACATGCGCGCGGCGATTTCGGGGAGTGGAGATCGCATGCTTGCTCGCACGCTCGGTGGCACGGAGCATGCTTTCCCGCCCCGAGTGCAATCGACATTGGTGGAGACGGAACGTCGCGACGGCGCCGCGATACTGGAATCGGGACGCAACTGCTGGCGGATCGCGCACGCGTCGCGCCTAGCCTGGCTGGTGGACGGTGCGGCGTACTTCGACGCGTTCGTCCATGCCGCCATGGCCGCGCGCGAGTCGATCCTCATCGTTGGCTGGGACATCCAGTCTCGCGCCCGACTGATGCCGGAAATGCCCGACGGCCTGCCGGCCGAGCTCGGTCCGTTCCTCGATGCCCTGGTCCGGCGGCGTCGCGGCCTGCGCGTCCACGTGCTCGACTGGGATTTCTCGCTCGTGTTCGCGCTCGAGCGCGAGCTGCTGCCCGCGATCCGTCTGGGCTGGCGGACCCACCGGCGCATGGAGTTCCGGCTCGACGCCGAGCACCCGCTCGGCGGCTGCCATCACCAGAAGGTGGTCGTGGTCGACGATTCGGTGGCATTTCTCGGCGGTCTCGATTTGACGACGAGCCGCTGGGACACGTCGGCGCATCTCGCCGATGATCCGCAGCGCCTCCTGCCGGACGGAAAGCCCTATCCGCCGTTTCACGACGTCCAGGTGGCGGTGTCCGGTGACGCGGCCGCGGCGCTCGGGCAGCTCGCTCGCACGCGCTGGCGCCATGCGACCGGGCATCAGCTTCGCCCGTGCCGTCCCGGCTCCGATCCCTGGCCGGCGGCGCTGGTCCCCGACATCGAGCACGTGCCCGTTGCCATCACGCGTACGATCCCTGCGCTCGATGGTCGGCCCGAGGTGCGCGAGGTCGAGGCCCTCTACCGCGATGCCATCGGTGCCGCGCGCCACTGGATCTACGCCGAGAACCAGTACCTGACGTCGACCATGGTGCGCGATGCGCTCGCCGCCCGCCTCGCCGAGCCCGACGGGCCAGAGCTGGTGCTGGTGCTGCCCCGGTGCTGCTCGGGCTGGCTCGAAGAGAGCACCATGGGCGTGCTGCGGGGTCGGCTGCTCCGCCATCTGCGCGAGGCCGACCGCCATGGCCACCTGCGGGTCCTGCGGCCGCAGATCCCCGGCGACGCGAGCGTCAACATCCACGCCAAGGTGATGGTCGTGGACGACGTGCTGGCGCGCGTAGCGTCGTCGAACCTGAGCAACCGGTCGATGGGGCTCGATACCGAGTGCGACCTCGCCCTGGAAGCCAACGGCGACCCGCGCGTCGCGACCGCGATCGCCGGCCTGCGCGATCGATTGCTCGGAGAGCATCTCGGTGTCGCCCCTGATCGCGTCGCACGCGCGCTCGCCGAGACCGGCTCGCTGATCGCGGCGGTCGACCGCTTGAGCGGACTGCCGCGCACGCTCGTGCCGCTCGAAGATGCGACGCCCGGATGGATCGACCAGGCGCTGCCCGAGACGCCGCTGGTCGACCTCGAGCGCCCCGTCGCCAGCGCGCCGTTCCTGACTGGCGTGCTGCCGCCGGAGCTGCGCGAATCGGCGGTGCGCTCGGTGCTCGGCGCGCTCGGGACGCTGCTCGTGCTGCTGCTGGCCGCCGGTCTCTGGATGTGGGGGGGCGTACCCGACTGGCTCTCACCGACACGCATCGCGCAGTGGGCGGCGCCATGGCGTCACAGCCCGCTGGCGCCGTTCGTCACCGCGGGCGTCTATGTCGTCGGCAGTGCGTGCATGCTGCCGGTGACGGTCCTCGTGATGGCCACGGTGCTGGTCTTCGGACCTTGGCTCGGAACGGTCTACGCGTTGCTGGGCGCGGTGGTGGCGGCCGCGGCCACGTGGGCGGTGGGCCGCTCGCTCTGGCGCGACGCGCTCCGGCGGATCGCCGGCAAGCATCTCGATCGCGTCTCGCGCCGCCTCGGACGCCACGGCCTCCTCGGCATGACGGTCGTGCGCCTCGTCCCGGTGGCGCCGTTCACCATCGTGAACCTCGTCGCCGGCGCGCTGCGCGTGCGCCTCGATCACTTCCTGATCGGTACCGTGCTCGGCATGGCCCCCGGCATCATCGCACTGGCCCTGCTCCTCGGCTCGGTGGAGTGAGGTGATCGTGGCCTCCTACAACGTGCACCGCTGCATCGGGCGGGATGCACGCTGCGATCCCGATCGGGTGGCGGACGTCGTCCGCGAGCTCGAGGCCGACGTCGTCGGCCTGCAGGAAGTCGGCGGCGACGGTGACCAGGTGGCTCATATCGCCAGCCGGACCGGCTTCCACGCCGTCCTCGGGCCGACCCTGCGTCGCACCGACGGCGACTTCGGCAACGCGCTGCTGACGCGGCGACCGCTGCGGACCACGCGGCTGGTCGATCTGAGCATCGTCGGTCGTGAGCCGCGCGGTGCGATCGACGCCGAGCTCGACGTCGAAGGCGGCACGTGTCGACTGATCGTCACGCACCTCGGGCTGCGCGGCTATGAGCGCCGGCAGCAGGTCGAGCGGCTGCTCGCGTCGGTCGTCGAGCAGCCCACCCCCGAGCTCGTGGTGCTGCTCGGAGACATGAACGAGTGGCTCGGCACGGCGCGGGTCCTGCGCCGCCTGCGCGCCAGCTTCGCGTGTGCCGCGGTGCCGTCGTTCCCGACCATTCGACCCACGCTGGCGCTCGACCGCGTGCTCGTGCGACCGGCGTCGGCGTTCCTTTCGCTCCGCGCTCACGACACTCCGCTGGCGCGCTTGGCGTCGGATCATCTGCCCGTGCGGGCCGAGCTACGAGGGCATGCGTGATGCCGCTGGCGTCAGCCCGCGGGTGACGTCGCCAGCAGCTGCTCGAGCTTCGCCAGGTCGACGGGCTTCACGACGTGTAGATCGAAGCCCGCGGCGGCGATGCGGGCGCGGGCTTCGGGGTCGTCGCGCCCGGTGAGTGCCACCAGCAGGACGTCGGTCAGCCCGTCGTCCCGCAACGTCCGCGCGACGGCACAGCCGTCCATGTGCGGCAGGCCGAGGTCGACCAGGGCGACCGTCGGGCGCACGATGCGCGCGCGGGCCACGCCGGTCGGTCCGTCGTAGGCCACGTGCGTCTCATGGCCCCACAGCTCGAGCAGCTCGGCCAGGCTCTCGGCCGACTCGACGTGGTCTTCGACGATGAGGATCCGGTGCGCCATGGCCGCCGAGAATCTAGCCCGGCCCGCGCCGGCAGTCGATTCATTCGATCCGAATCATCTGGCCGGCGTAGTTCCGGGGACCCGCGAAGCGCGCCAGCGAGGGTGGCTCTTCCTTGTCGACGAAGAACGAGGTTTCCGGCGCGATCATCCGGATGATCGGGTCGATGAGCACGTTCACCGTCGGACGGAGCGCGTAGCGGGTGGTGGGTATCTTGATGCCGGGGCGCGACACGGTGGCGGCCTCCATCGGCACGACCTCCATGTCGATCACGCGCGGCGACGGCGTCGGCACGACGGTGCGGAACACGACCCGGCCGTCCTCGGCGTTGGCGGCGAAGTTCTTGATGGCGATGAAGACGAGCGGGCCGAAGTAGGTGGCGCCGGGCAGTGCTTCCTTCTCGTCGTACTCCTTGCGGTCCTTGCCGAGGCCCGAGAAGCCGGTGATGCGGCCCTTCTCGACGTCGATGGTCAGGTCGACGGTCACCCGCCCCTTGGTGTCGCGGATGATCGAGCGGCCGCGCAGCGTGACCAGGGTCTTTCCGACACGCGCCGTGGCGTGATCCTCGTCGCTCGAGCCGTCGGCAAATCGCGCGACGCGGACGGCGTCGATGACGTCACCCGTCCGCGCCTGGTGGAAGTCGATCGTGCCGATCACCTTCTTGCCGTCGGGCGAGAGGATGTTCGAAAAGCCTGAGACCGCCCCCTCGGTCCAGTGCAGCGCGATCGGATCACCCGACTCTCGCGCGAAGGCAGGCGTGATGGTGGTGAGGAAAAAGAGCGCCGCCGTCAGGGAGCGTCGCGTGAGTTTCGAGCCTGCGGTGGTGCGCATCGTCGGTGGATTTTCTTCTCCCAAAACGCCATCGCGGCGCCGGAGGTGGGGTTCCGGCACCGCGATGGGTAGGTAGCGGGCCGCGGGGCAGGGTTCGCGGGTACCGCTACTGGTGAATCGATCGAGCAAAGGTCTAAGGAATGGCGCTGGGCCCTCGTCCGCCGATACCGCGGCCGAAGAATACGCCCACGACGAGCAGAACGACTCCCAGCACCGCCAGCAGCCAACCGATGTCGGCCGACATACCGGCTACTCCGCCGAAGCCCAAGGCTGCGGCGACGAGTGCGACGATGAAGAAAGTGATGGCCCAGCTCAGCATGGCAGTTCCTCCTGCGTGGGGTGCAGGTGCAACCGACGTGCCACGGCGACGGTGCTGATTCTCCGCGTCTGGCAAGGGTTTCCGCGTTTCGGCTTTGTAAGAGATTCCACGGCGATGTAACGGCGGACTTTCGTCGACCTGCCAACGCCCGTTTAGCCTGGGAAAAACGCGCTGGCGCGGAACGTGCTGAGTGTCTCCTGCGTATGCCGCATGCCGCGGCATTTCTGTTTCGACCGCAAGGAGATCGATCGATGAAGACCATGCCTATCGTCCGAGCCCTCGGCATCACGACGCTGGCCGTGCTCGTCAGCAGCGCTGCCGCCCTGGCGGCCCCTTCCGACGCCTGGATCACCACCAAGGCGAAGATGGCGTTGCTCACCACGGATGGCGTCAGTGGCACGGCCATCAACGTCGACACCGTCAACGGCAGCGTCACGCTGCACGGTACCGTCGACACGGCCGCCGAGAAGGACAAGGCAACGTCGGTCGTGAAGGGCATCGAAGGTGTGGGAAACGTCCGCAATCTGGTGCAGGTCGTCGCCGAGCGCCGTCAGGATGCGGCAGCAGCGACCGATGCCGACGTGAAGCAGCGCGTCTCGGCTGCGATCGCGGCCGACCCTGATCTCGCCAAGGTCGACGTCGAGTCGGTGAACAAGGGTGTCGTGCTCCTCGGCGGAACCGTGCCGACGCTGAGCGACCATCTGCGTGCCGTCGAGGTCGCCTCGCACGTAAGCGGCGTGAAGCGGGTCGCCAGCGAGGTCCAGAGCCCGAATACGCTCGGCGACAAGGAGGTCTGGTCCGATCGCGCCGCGGGCAGCGGCGCCACCGCGTCGGTGCGCGACATGTGGATCACGTCGGCCGTGAAGATGCGCCTCATTGCAGACGACCGCACGCCGGGGCTCGACGTCAACGTCGACACCATCGGCGGCGCCGTGACGTTGTTCGGCATGGTGCCGACGGAATCGGCCAAGGCCGCTGCCGCGGAGAATGCGCGCAAGGTCGACGGCGTGAAGACGGTCGCGAACGAGCTCCAGGTGGTGCCGCGCAATGAGCAGAACGCGGTCCAGGCGAAGGACGACGTCGTGCAGACCCGGGTCAAGGAGACGTTGGCCCGCACCGATGACCTGTCGCATGTGACCGTGGAGGTACAGAACGGCGTCGCCCGCCTGAGCGGCACCGTCCCCAACAACGAGCAGCGCCTGCGTGCTGCCGTCGCCGCCCGGACAACGAACGGCGTGCGCGCGGTGCGCGACGATCTGCACGTGGAGAATTGATCTGATGCGTCATCATTCCGGAATTCGTCTCGTTGCCGTCGTGTCGCTCGTCCTCGGAGTGGGTGCGACGGCGGGTCCCGCCGACGCCGCTCGCCTGCTGCGACGCACCGTCGTCGTCGGCGACAGCATCCTCGCCGGCTTCGGCAACGGTGGCCTCGTGGCCCGCGGTCAGACCGGCCAGCGCGACAGCGCGCCGGCGCTGATCGCCCGTCGCGCGCACGTGGCCCTGCCGCAGCCGCTCATGAGCGGCCCCGGTCTGCCGCCGCCGTATCGGATCGAGGACGCCAACCAGAACGGCGTGCTCGAGCCCGACGAGGTGCGTCGCCACTCCGACGACATCGGGTTCCGCAGCGATGCCGACAAGAAGGTGCGCAACCTCGCCGTCCCCGGCGAGAGCATCTCGACCGTCTTCGAACGTCTCGATACGCAGGGCTTCGCCGAGGAACTGGTCTCGGGCGATCCGTCGGGCCGCGACATCATGAAGTTCCTGATCCTCGGGCTGCCGCTGCAGGACGATTCCGTCTCGCAGGTGAGCCGCGCCAAGGAGCTCGCGCCGTCGTTCCTGCTGGTGTGGCTCGGCAACAACGACGTGCTCGACCTCGCCACCGGCACCAATCCGCAGGGTGCGGAGCTGACGCCGGCGGAGTTCGGCGTCCAGTATCGGCGCCTGCTCAACGCACTCGCCGACACCAACGCGCCGATGGCCGTCGCCAACATTCCCGACGTGACCAACGTCGCGGCGCTCCGTCGCGCCGGGCAGCAGGTCACGACGTGCAAGCGCGCCGACGGCACCGTCAGCGCCGTGCTGCCGGACGATCTGCTCTCGATCGACCTCGATCGCACCCTCCTCCCCGAGCCGCCGTGCAGCGACGTGCTGAACGCGGAGGAGAAGCTCAGCATCCGCGGCACGGTGCAGGCGTACAACGCCGAGATCGCGGCGGCCATCGCCGAAGTCGAGGTGTCGCGCAACGTGCCGATCGCGTCGATCGACGTGTTCGCCGCCTTCGACGACTACGCCGCCAACGGCGTCGACGTCCGCGGTGACGGCTCGCTCGTCCTGACGACGAGCTACCTCGGCGGCATCTTCGGTCTCGACGGCGTCCATCCCACCCGAACCGGACAGGCGCTGATCGCGAATGCCTTCATCGATGCCATCAACCTGCGCTTCGGCGAGGTGATTCCGCGCGTCGACGTCGCACGCGTCGCGGCCCGCGATCCGCTGGTAGGCAATCGCTTCCAACCTCCTGGCGAGGTCCCGTTCGGCATCATCGCCGACGAGGATGGCTCCGACGTGCTGACGGCGTCGTTCCGCGAGATCGGTGACGACGCGGGCAACATCGGTAGCGATCTCGCCGACGACGTCGGTGACTTCTTCGACGACCTGTTCTGACGATGACCACCCCGTCGTGGCTTGTCGGTACCAGCCTCCCGTCCGCACCGCCGCTTCCGGCGACGGCGCGGACGGAGGTGTGCGTCGTGGGCGCGGGTATCGCCGGCCTGGTCACCGCCTATCTCCTCGCCCGCGAGGGCCGCGCAGTGATCGTGCTCGACCAGGGCGCCGTTGCCGGCGGTGAGACCCATCGCAGCACGGCGCAGCTCGTGACCGCGCTCGACCGCGGATGGACGCACCTCGTCCGGCATCACGGAATCGATGGGGCGCGCCTTGCCGCGGCGAGCCACGCCATCGCCATCGACCGTCTCGAGACGCTGGTCCACGACGAGCAGATCGCGTGCGACTGGGCGCGGGTCGATGGGTGGCTGGTCGGAAAACCGGGGGATCCGACCGCGATCGACGCCGAGCACGATGCCGCACGAGCCGCCGCCGTCGACGTCGAGCGCTTGGCGCGCGCCCCGCTCGGCGCCGTCGACAGCGGGCCGTGTCTGCGTTTTCCGGCGCAGGCGCAGCTCGATCCCGTGGCGCTGGCGCGCGGGCTGCTGGCCACGCTCGAACGCATGGGCGTGCGCGTCCACGGTGACAGCCACGTCGCTGGCATCGATGGTGATGGACCGGTGCGCGTGGTGACGGCGCATGGCCCGGCGGTCGTCGCCGATGCCGTCGTGCTCGCGACGAACTCGCCGATTCACGACGCGGTCTCGCTGCATCCGAAGCAGGCCGCCTATCGCACCTATGTCGTCGCGGCGCCGGTCCCGACCGGCGCGGTGCCGCACGCGCTGTTCTGGGACATGGCCGAGCCATTCCACTACGTCCGGCTCGCCGTCGACCGTGGCGCCGGCTCGCAGCTGCTGCTCGTCGGCGGCGAGGACCACAAGACCGGTCAGGAGGACGACTCGGCCGAAATGCGCTGGGCTCGGCTGGAGGCGTGGGGGCGCAATTGGTTCCCGATGATGGGGCCCGTCGCACACCGTTGGTCGGGGCAGGTGATGGAGTCGATGGACGGGCTCGCGTTCATCGGCCGTACCGAGACGCGGCCGGACGTCTACGTCGTCACGGGCGATTCCGGGAACGGCATCACCCACGGCATCATCGCGGGCATGCTGCTCACCGATCTGCTGCAGGAGCGGCCGAACCCGTGGGCGGCGCTCTACGATCCGTCACGACTGCGGGTGCGCGCCGCCGGCGAGATGGTGCGGGAGAACCTGAACGTCGCCGTGCAGCTCACGGCCTGGGTGCGCGGCGGGACGGCCGACTCGGTCGACGACGTGCCGCCGTGCGGCGGGGCCATCGTGCGTCGCGGGCTGACGAAAGTGGCGGTCCATCGCGACGTCGCCGGCGTGGTGCACGAGATGTCGGCGGTCTGTCCGCATCTCCGTTGCATCGTGGCCTGGAACGGCGCCGAGCAGTCGTGGGACTGCCCGTGTCACGGGTCTCGCTTCGACGCCACCGGCCACGTGCTGAGCGGGCCGGCGCGCGACGATCTGGAGCCGGTCGCCTAGCTGCGGTGCAGGGGCAGGTCCTGGCGATCGCGGCGCTCGTGATCCCACAACGCGCCCATGCAGCAGGCCCCGAGTGCAGCACCCAACCAGAGACCGACGGTGAACGTCATCATTGGCAACTCCTCCCGCGAGGGATGAAGCAACTGGTGGGCCAGAATTGCCGCTACGCCGGCGCACGATCGCGCCGCGTCATCGTGACAGAAAGCTGACCCGGGCGGTCAGGCGGCCGGCGCCATGGGACGGATCATGTACGTCGTGCTCGCGCGCGCGGCGAGCTTGCCGCCCGCCCAGACGTCGACCTCGGCGTAGGCGCTGCGACGGCTCGAGCGCAGCACCCAGGCCTCGGCCGTGACCGTGCCGCTGATGATGGGCTCGAGATAGTTGATCTTCATCTCGATCGTCAGCAGCGCGAAGCCCGGGCCGTAGACGGTGATGAGCGCGGCCGCCACCACCGAGTCGGCCATGCCGAAGCTGGCGCCGCCGTGCATGATGCCGCCCGGATTCGCGAGCTGCGGGCGGCACTCCGTCACCAGCCGCGCGTAGCCGCGTCGCACCTCCACCAGCTCGAAGCCGAGATGCCCGCCGAAGAGCGGGGCGTTCATCTCGTTGAACCGCGCGACGATCTCCGCCGCCACCCCGTCGGGCAGTGTCGGGAAATCCGCTCCATGGCTTCCGGATCCTGGATGCATGACCGTCAGCAACGACAGTCGCGGCGACCCAAGACAAGGATCGCCATGGTCAGTCGAAGGGCCAGTTCGTCGACTCGGTACCGCCGTCCACCTCGACGACCTTGCCTGTCACCCAGGCGCCGGCCGGCGAGCACAGCCAGATGGCGGCGGCGGCGATGTCCTCGACCGTGCCGATGCGACGCATCGGGGTCATGGCGGCCATCTTCGCTTCGAGCTCGTCGTCGAGGAACGGCTGCAGGGCCGACGTCGAGACCGCGCCGACGGCGATCGCGTTGACCCGCACCGCGGGCGCGAACTCCGCCGCCAGCTGGCGGGTCATGAACGAGAGCGCCGCCTTCGCCGTGCCGTAGGCGACGAAGCCCGAGCGCACGATACGGCCGGCGGCCGAGGAGATGTTGAGGATGGTGCCGCCGTCCGGCGCCTCCTGCAGGTAGGGGATCGTGAACCGGCTCAGCAGGAAAGCCGTCGTCACGTTGAAGCGGAAGGCCTCCTCGAAGGCGCGCTCGCTGGTGCGCAGCGCGGGGAGCGGCGGGTAGCCGCCTGCGTTGTTCACGACCACGTCGATGCGCTCGAAGGTGTCGAGGGTGGCCTTCACGAGGTCCTCGAGCTGGGTCCGCTCGGTGACGTCGCACGGCACCGTGAGCGCGCGACGGCCGGCGGCGCGGACGGCGGCGGCCGTCTCCTCGATCTGTCCCGGCGTGCGTGCCGCACACACCACGTCGGCTCCCGCCTCCGCCAGCGCGCGTGCGATGCCGGCGCCGATGCCGCGTCCGGCCCCCGTGACGATGGCCACACGATCGGTCATGCGGAAGCGATCGAGGATCATGCGCGGATCGGAACCACGATCCGGCGCCGGCGGTCAAGGCGCAGCGCCGCGAACGCGGCGGATCGTTTGCGCCCTGTAGGGACCGCGACTATCGTGCCGCACGCCTCGGCGCCCGACGTGGCCGACGCAGGGGGAGACACCATGAAGCGAGTCCTCGGAGTCACGATCGGAATGGCCCTGGCGGTGATCGCGTGTGGCGGCGGGGGCGACGACAAGGCCGCCGCGCCTGCGGCGGCACCCGAGTCGGTGACCGGTGTCGCCGAGTGCGACAGCTATCTCGTGAAGGCCGAGGCCTGCACCGCAAAGGTGCCGGAGGCGTCGCGGCCGATCATGGAGAAGGCGCTCAAGGACCAGCGCGACGGCTTCAAGCAGCTCGCCGCGAACCCACAGGCGAAGGACACGCTCGCCACGTCCTGCAAGCAGCTGAGCGACGGCCTCGAGAAGAACCCGCTCTGCAAGTAGTCGCGCCTACTCCAGCGCAGTCGAGCGGCAGCCTGGCGGTGCGTTCACCGGGTTGCATCGCGCCGGGGACGCGTCGGGGATGGCGACGAAGTAGCCGGTGCCGAATCTTGGATCCGGGACCGGATAGTCGGTGCTGACCCACTGGGCGCCGCTGGCGATGGCGGCGTCGCGCTGTGTGGTGTCGCCACTGCGGGCCTCGATGGTGTCGCCGTCGGCGCGGGTGCGCACGACGTAGCCGGCGGCCACCAACGCGGGGATGCGGCCGGGGTCGTCCTCGGGATCGTTGGCCTTGATGAAGGCGGCGTCGGGCTGGCCCGGCGCGGACGGCGTGAACAGGATGCGGCCTTCCAGGTTCGGGTGGCCGTCGCGGTAGGCGGCGCGCTTGTCGCCCTCGTTGTCGAGGGTGAACAGCACGCGGCCGCGCGCCTCGCCGAGCGTCGGCCAGCCCTTCACGAGCACGCCCTGCTCGAGCGTCGACATGCCCTGGCGGACGTCGTCCGGCGTGATGAGACGCTCGGCCGGGAACACGGCACGGATCTCGGCATCGAGGGCGTCGAACTCGGCAGTGCCGATCGGGATCGGGACGGCGAAGCCGAAACCGAAGACGTCGGGGATAACGTCGTCCTTGGCTTCGATCTGGATCATCAGCGGCAGGTGCCCGGGGTTCGCGTCGGACCAGTCGCGGACCTGCTCGAGGCACTCCGTGAACGTCAGGCAGACGCTGCGGAAGTCGATGTCCTGGATGTGGAACACCTTGAACCCGGGCTCGTCGAGCTCGGGAATGCCCGATTCGGGATCCTCGCCGATCGCGAGCAGGCCGCCGCGGCGCGAGAACAGACCGCCCATGGGGTCGGCGAAGACGTCGATCTCGATGGCGCGGATGCCCTGCTCGGAGAACTGCTGCGCCAGCGGCACGTGGGTGAACTCGATCTGCTCGAAGAGCGCCGCGAACGCCTTCAGGGCCGCGAGCAGCGGCGGCACCGGCTCGATGTGGTAGCTGTTGTGGGTCGCCAGCACCTGCACCTGGTTCAGGCGCACGCACTTGTCGGCGTGCTTGCGCGTCAGGCGGTCAAGGCGGGCGAGCCGCTGCGGGCGCGGGCCGCCTCTGGCGCGCTCGATGCGACGCTCGAGCGCCTCGATCTTGCTGTTGGCGCGCCGGCAGGCGGCGGTCTGCGCCGGCTGGGCCGCGACCAGGGCGGGGAGAAGCAGGGTCGCGAGCACTGCGGCGGCGAGAGCTGATCGCATCCCGGAGTTATCCGGTTCCGCGTCGTTCGGGGTCAAGGACTTTTCGTGCGCCGCCGCGTTGACTGCCGGCGGTCCGACGGGGATACAGGCCGTCGACATGCGGTTCGCGGTGCTCGGCCTCCTGCTCCTGGTGCTTCCCGCTGCCGCCGCCGGCCCGGTGCCCGCGGTCTACGGACGCGAGCCACGGGTCGCCACCTCCACGCCGCTGGCCGATATCCTGCGCGAGCCGGCGCGCTTCACGGGTCGCGAGGTGCGGGTCCAGGGCGTGGTGAGCGGCGTCTGCCAGCGCAAGGGATGCTGGATGATGCTGCGCGACGGCAAGAGCGAGGTGCGGGTGCGGTTCCGCGACTACGCCTTCTTCGTGCCGCGCGACGTCAGCGGCCGCGAGGCCGCCGTCGAGGGGACGGCGCAGGTCGAGGTGGTGTCGGAGGCGATGCGGCGGCACCTCGCGTCGGACGCTGGGACGCCGCCGGAAGAGGTCGCGCGTATCACCGGCGACCAGACGACGGTGCAGCTCGTCGCCGACGCGGTGGCGGTGTGTGGGCCGGCCGGCTCGGGGGCGTGCCCCCCGGCGGCCACTGGGGAGAAGCGATGAGCACGCCGGGATTCGCGCCGTTCGCCACCAAGATGCGGGCCGAGGGCCTGCCGGAGATCGCCATCGCCGCGTTCGAGCGCGCCTATGGGCTGCTCGGCTCGGGCGACCTCGGCAAGATCTCCAGGCGCGACATCGCGCCGGTGGACGATCTGCCCGACGCGGCGGGACTCGCGCAGTGGCGCGACGCCGGGCGCGCCGCGCTCGACCGCACCGTCGTCATCAAGTTGAACGGCGGGCTCGGCACGTCGATGGGCATGACGCGCGCCAAGTCGCTGCTGCGCGTGAAGCAGGGGCTCACCTTCCTCGACATCATCGTGCGCCAGGTGCTGCACCTGCGCGAGACGCATGGGGCGCGGCTGCCGCTCGTCCTGATGAACAGCTTCCGCACGCGCGACGACTCGCTGGCGCTGCTGGCGCGCCATCCCGCCCTCGACGTCGGGCTGCCGCTCGACTTCCTGCAGCACAAGGTGCCGCGCATCCTGAAGTCCGACCGCACGCCGGTGGCGTGGCCGAGCGAGCCCGAGCACGAGTGGTGTCCGCCGGGACACGGCGATATCTACGCCGCGCTGGTCACGTCGGGCACGCTCGCGGCGCTGCTCGAGCGTGGCATCGAGTACGCCTTCGTGTCGAACGCCGACAACCTCGGGGCCGTGCTCGACCTCGACATCCTGGGCTGGTTCGCCGCCGAGCAGGTGCCGTTCCTGATGGAGGTGGCCGATCGCACGGAGGCCGACCGCAAGGGTGGCCACCTGGCGCGCTCCCGAGGCGGCGGCCTCCTGTTGCGCGAGTCGGCGCAGTGTCCCGACGACGAGAAGGACGACTTCCAGAACATCGCGGTGCACCGCTTCTTCAACACCAACAACCTGTGGGTGAACCTGCGCACCCTGGCACGCACGATGGACGAGACGCACGGCGTGCTACCGCTGCCGCTCATCGCCAACGAGAAGCCGGTCGACCCCGCCGATCCGACGTCGCCGACCGTGATCCAACTCGAGACCGCGATGGGCGCCGCCATCGGCGTCTTCCCGGGCGCGCGTGCTGTGCGCGTGCCGCGTGCGCGTCTGGTGCCGGTCAAGACGACGAGCGACCTGCTGTCGCTGTGGTCGGACGTGCACGACCTCACCGACGATTTCCGCGTCGTCGTGTCGCCGCGCCGCACGCTGCCGCCGATCTTCGTCGACCTCGACCAGAAGTTCTTCCGTCGCGTGCCCGACGTCGAGGCTCGCTTCCCTGCCGGCGCGCCGTCGCTCGTCGATGCGGCGCGCTTCGTCGTCGAGGGCGACGTCCGTTTCGCCGGGACGGCCACCGTGCGTGGCGACGTGCGCGTCACCGGCCCCACCACCGTGCCCGATGGCGCGGTGCTGGCCGGCGCGTGACCACACGGTTTGCGTCCCGCGTCCGCCGCCGGCCTAATGCACTGGCCATGCGTACGCTGCTCGTCCTCGGACTGCTGCTGCTGTCGCTGACCGCGGTGCGGGCGCAGGAGTTCGACGACAAGGGCTACGGCTGGCTGATCGACAAGCTCGAGGTCGACGGCGTCCCGCGCGAGCGGTCGCTGCGCGTCTTCAGCGATCCGCGTTTCCCGCCCTTCGACGGGCTCGGCTTCTCGCTCGATCCGCGCGAGTCGCATGCGATGTACAGTGGCCACCTGTCGGCCTCCAGCACGGCACGGGCGCGTCGCTGCATGGACGATCACCTGACCGCCTTCCGCGCCGCCGAGCAGGCGCACGGCGTGTCGGCAGCCGTCATCGCGGCCATCGTCCACGTCGAATCGGCGTGCAACCGCAACACGGGCAACACCATCATCCTGCCGCGCCTCGCGCGCCTCGCGATGGCGAATGAGCCGCCGAACCTCGACGCCAACATCGCGCGCTACACCGACGGGGTGGGGTCGGAGTCGTCGGCCGACATCGCGCGCCGCGTCCGCGCTCGGGGCCAGCGGCTCGAGGACATGTTCTATCCCGAGGTGCTCGGCACCTTCACCATCGCCGCCCGGCTCGGCATCGATCCGCTCTCTATCCGTGGCTCGGGCTCGGGCGCGTTCGGCATGCCGCAATTCCTGCCGACGAGCTACCTGCGCCACGGTGAGGACGGCAACGGCGACGGCGTCGTCAGCCTCTACGACCCCGACGACGCCATCTTCTCGTGCGCGAAGTACCTCTCGGCGCACGGCTGGAAGCCGGGGATCACGTACGAAGAGCAGCGTCGCGTGATCTGGGACTACAACCACTCCGACGCCTACATCGACGCCGTGCTCGGGCTGGCCAGCCGCATCGCCGATCCGGACGAGCCGGTGGTGGAAGCCGCCGCCCCGCCGCGCCCGAGGAAGAAGGTCGCGGCGCGCAAGGCGACATCGAAGAAGCGGGTCGTTGCCAAGAAGGCGCCGGCGAAGAAGAGCGCGGCCAAGGTCAAGAAGACCTCGGTGACCAAGAAGGCCCCGACGAAGACCACGTCGAAGAAGACCGCCACCGCCGCGCGCTGACGCCGCGCCCCACATGCGAGATCCGCTCGACCGGCTCGATCGCGCACACCTCGTCCACGGCTTCGGCTCGCCCGCGACCGCCGTTGCCGACGGCACGCTCCGGCTCGTGCGCGGCCGCGGCGTGTACGTCTGGGACAGCGAGGGCCGGCGCTACATCGACGGGCTGGCGTCACTCTGGAACGTCACCGTCGGTCACGGTCGCACCGAGATCGCGCGCGCCATCGCCGCGCAGGCGCGCACGCTGGCCTTTGCGCCGACGCTCCTCGGCTTCTCGTCCGAGCCCGCGGTGACGCTGGCGGCCCGCCTCGCCGCCATGGCGCCTGCGGGGCTGCGGCACGTCGTCTTCACATCGGGTGGCTCGGAGTCGAACGAGACCGTCATCCGTCTGGTGCGCGTCGTGCAACGGCTGCGCGGCCACCAGGACAAGATCGCCATGGTGGCACTGCGCGGCGCCTATCATGGCTCGAGCACTGGCGCGGCCAGCCTGACCGGCCTGCCGACGTTCCATGCCTACTACGAGCCGCAGATGGCCGAGGTGGTGCGCGCGCCGCGGCCGTACTGTTACCGGTGCGAGCTCGGCACGAAGTTTCCGTCGTGCGCGCTCGCCTGTGCCGACGAGCTCGAGCAGATCGTGCTGCGCGCGGGCGTCGACCGCGTCGGCGCGGTGATCGTCGAGCCGGTGCAGGGCGTGGGCGGCGTCATCGTGCCGCCGGCGGGCTGGCTCGAGCGCCTGCGCGCCATCTGCGACCGCCACGGGCTGCTGCTCGTCGTCGATGAGGTCATCACCGGCTTCGGGCGGACGGGCAAGGCCTTCGGTGTGCAGCACGCCGGCGTCGTGCCCGACATGCTGGTCTTCGCGAAGGGCGTCACCAGCGGCTACCAGCCGCTCGGCGGCGTCATGCTGCACGACGACGTCTGGAAGACGCTGGTCGACGCCGGCCCCGAGTTCACGCTCCATCACGGCTACACGTACTCGGGCCATCCCGTCGCCTGTGCCGCGGCGCTCGCCAACCTCGACATCATCGAGCGCGAGGACCTGATCCGCGAGACGGAGCGCAAGGCGCCGTACTTCCGGCAGCGGCTCGATGCGCTGGCGGCGTCGCCGCTGGTGGGCGACGTGCGCTCGATCGGGCTCATGGCGGCAGTCGAGATCGTGCGCGACCGTGCGACGCGCGAGCCGTTCCCGGCCTCGCAGAAGGTGCCGTGGCGCATCCGCCAGGCGGCGCTCCGTCGTGGCGTGATCGTGCGCGCCGGCGCCGACGTGATCGTGCTCTGCCCGCCGCTCGTCGTCACGCGCGAACAGATCGACGTCGTCGCGCGCGTCCTCGGCGAGGCCATCGCCGAGGTGGCGGCGGAGCTCGACGCGACGGGGTAGGGGCGCTATCGCCTGCGGAGCGCGAGCTTCAGACGGGTGTTCGTCTCGCGCGCGAGATCGAGGAGGCGACCGCCGTCGGGACCGAGCTCGTTGCGCTTGCGGGCGCGCTCGAGGAGCTGCACGACCTCGCGGAGCCGCCGCTTCGCGACCTTGCCGGCCGTGCGATCGCCGCCGTTCTGGACGGCGGCGATGACACCGCCGAGCGCGGGGACCTCGACGCGAAGGCGCTGCGCCAGCGGTCCGTCACCGAGCGGGGCGGTGGCCACGGTCTCCGTGAGTGCGCTGACGCCGGCGGCGACGCCGTCGAGGCCGAGGAGCGGCGTGTGCGCGCAGCCCGAGGTGGCGCCGCAGCCGTCGAGCGTGAACGGATCGGCGTCGTCGCAGCGCAGCGCCTTGGCGGCGCAGCGGCCCGCCGGGCGACCGATGAAGCTGCCGAACGCCACCGGCGTCTGCGGCAACGTCACCGCGTCGACGGTGTCACCGAGGGCACGGACCTCGTCGCTGTCGGCGCCGGTGACCCAGGGCTCGCCCGTGGACACGTCGACGGCGACGCCGAGCGGCAGGTCGCCGACCGGTACCTTGTCCGTCACGCGGTCGGCGGCGGTGTCGATGATGGCGAGGACGTCGTCGCCGCTGCTGGCGACGAACGCGCGGCCGCCGGTGCCGTCGAACGCCACGCCGACCGGCTTGCGGCCGACGCGGATGGTGCCGAGTACCGTGCCGCTGGTCGTGCCGATGACGTTGACGTTCCGCGCCCGGTAGCTCGTCACGTAGACCTTCGTGCCCTCGGGGTGGACGGCGATGCCGAGCGGCAGCTCGTCGACGGCGACCGTGTCGATGACCGCGACCGTGGCGGCGTCGATGATCGACACCGAGCTGGCGCGATAGTTCGAGACGTAGACCCGCGTGCCTGCGGGATGGACGGCGATGCCCGCCGGCCCGCGCCCGGTCTTCACGGTGGCGATGGTCGCCAGCGTGGTGGCGTCGAGGACGGAGACCGTCTCGCTGCCGTGGTTGGCGACCCACAGCCGCTCGCCGGACGGATCGATGGCGATGCCGAGCGGCTCCTTGCCGACGGCGGCCGAGGCGACGACGGCGCGCGTGCGCGTGTCGATGGCGGTGACGGTATTGGTGCGACGGCTGGTGACGTAGACGCGGCCGCCGTCCGGGGCCCACACGACGCCCCACGGTGCGCCGTCGACCGCGATCGTGGCCTCGACGGCGCGGGTGCCGACGTCGACCACCGCCACCGCGTTGGCGCGGAAGGTCGTGATGTAGGCCTCGGCGTCCGGCCGCTGGCAGGTGGCACGGGCCGCCGGTGCGCAGCCGCCGTCCTCGCAGCTCTCCTCGCCGTTGCAGACGTCGCCGTCGTCGCAGGTGGTGTCGACCGAGCAGGCCTGGACGGTGCTGCTGGTCGTCGAGCTGGTCGAGGTGGTGGACGTCGACGACGTGGTGCTGGTCGACGACGAGGTGGTGCTGGAGGTGGTCGTGGACGACGAGGTGGTGGTGGTGGGCAGCGTCGTCGAGCTGGTCGTCGTGGTGCTGACGAGCGTGGTCGACGAGCTGGTGCTGGTGGACGTCGAGGTGGTGCTCGAGGTCGTGGACGACGACGTGGTGGTCGTGGAGGTCGAGGTCGTCGTCGACGAGGTGGTGGCGCCGAGGACGCAGGCGCCCTGGTCGCAGACGCCGCCGGGGGTGCAGACGTCGTTGTCGTCGCAAACGGCCGAGTTGAACGGGTGCGCGCAGACGCCGCTGCCGTTGCAGACGTCGTCGGTGCAGGTGTTGAAGTCGTCGAAGCAACCGGTGCCGGCGGTCACCGGCGCTCCCGGCAGACAGAAGCCCACCTGGCAGACGCCGTTGCCCGTGCAGGGGTTGAAGTCGTCGCACGCGACGCCGCTGGCCGCCGTGCCGTGGCACTGGCCGTCGGCGCAGGTGTCGTCGGTGGTGCAGGCGTTGAAGTCGTTGCAGGGCAGCGTGTTGGCGGTGCTGATGCAGGTGCCGTCGGCGTTGCAGGCGCCGGTCAGGCAGACGTTGCCGGTGGTGCACTCGGTGCCGATCGGGGCCTGCGCGCCGATGCACTCGCCGTCGTCGCAGAGATCGTCCTCGGTGCAGTCGTCACCGTCGTCGCAGGTCTCGGTGTTGTCCGTGTGCTGGCAGGTGCCTTCGCCGTCGCAGGTGTCGTCGGTGCAGGCGTTGCCGTCCGACGGGCAGTCCTGGCCGGAGTCCTCGTACGTGCAGGTGGCCGAGCAGCAGTCGCCGTCGTCGTTGTTGCCGTCGTCGCAGTCCTCACCGGCCTCGACCTGACCGTTGCCGCAGGCGCCGTCGAAGTCGTCGCCGGTCTCGCCGTCGAGCTTCACCACGGCGAAGACGGGGTCTTCGCTGAAGTCGGTGAGCACCCCGGCCGAGAGAACGTTGTCGTCGGCGTCGACGGCGACCGCGAGGCCCTCGTTGCGACCGGGCTCGGGGCCGGTGATGAGCCGCTGCCACTGTTCGTCGCCGCTGTCGAGCTCGATGCGGGCGACGGCCATGTTCGCCTCGCCCGGATTGAAGTTGCCGGTGACGACGGCAGAGCCATTCGCGAGCGCCACGTCGTTCGCGACCGCATCGCCGTCGGTGGAGAGCACGTAGCGCCACTGCACCGACCCGCCGCCGTCGAACGCGACCGCCGAGAAGGTGTCGAAGGTCGCGCGCTCGCGTCCGGCGACGACGACACCGGTGAGCAGCGGCCCTGCGGCGAGGGCGCGGGGCTCACCGCCGACGGCATTGTCGTCGAGGAAGGCGCGGCGCCACACGATCTCTCCGTCGTTGCCGTCGAGCCGGACGACGCCGCACTTCTGCGCGCCGCAGGTGTCGGCCATCTCGCCGGCGGCGAAGACGCCGCCCTCGCCGTCGTGCCCGACCGCGACGGCGCGGCCGAGGCCGGATTCCGTCGTCCAGATCTCGACGCCGTTGTCACCGTCGAGCTTGCGGACCGTGAAGCGCCCGCCGATCACGCCGGCGACGATGACGTCGTTGCCGTCGATGGCCAGGGCCAGGGCCTCGCCATCCTCGACCTGATCGCGCCAGACCTCGAATCCGGTGGCGCCGTCGAGCTTGACGACCACCCATGCCTGGTCGAACTCGGATTCGCCGATGGTGCCGGCGGCGATGACGTCGCCGGACGGGTCGATCGCGACTGCCTCGGCGTGATCGTTGCACGCCGGGTCACCGTTGATCGTGGTGCGCCAGAACGCGAACCCGAAGTCGGGGTGCAGGCGCATGACGACGAAGTCGTCGCCCGTGCCATCGTCGTTGACGACGCCCGCGGCGGCGACGACGTCGTTGGTGGCGGCGACGGCGCGTGCCTCGCCGTGATGGCTCGCGAAGTCGAAGTACTGCCACACCTGCTGGCCGTGGTTCGGCTCGAGGCGCGTCACCGTGAACAGCGGGCCGAAGAACAGGTCGACGGCGCCCGCGGCGATGACCGCCCGCGACGACGGCATCACGGCGACGTCGCGCGCGGCGTCGACCGTGGGCGGGTTCGCTCCGGAGGGAATCGTGGTCTGCCACGCCCACGCCTGTGGCGTCAGGACGATGGATGCGAGGAGCAGAAGCCCGGCAACCCATCGCGTGCGGCTCGACATCATTGCTGACTTCGTCACGCGGACCGTCGTGGTTACCACGACGTTGGGGGGCGTCGTCAACCGAGTCTTGTGGGACTGGCGGCGGAGGTGGTATGGCCGCGCGGCTCCGCCCTGAAGCAGATGAGAGTTCTCTCGTTACTGACGGCAGTGGTCGTGATGGCGTTCGCTGCGGCGTCGGCACCGGCATCCGAGCAGTCCGACCTGCTGGTCGCGCGCGGTCACGTCGCCTACCAGGAAGGGCAGTACGAGAGCGCGCGTAACCTCTTCGCCGACGCGGCGGCTGCCGACCCGAAGGATGCGGCCGCGCAGTACGGTCTCGGGCTGTCGTACGGGCGTCTCGGAAAATGGGACGAATCCGCCGACAGCTTCCAGCAGGCCCTCCGACTCGTCCCCGACTTCCCGGAGGCGAAGCGTGGCCTCGAGATCGCCTCGGCGGCGCGCGACGACAGCGGCGGCGGCCGTGGTACCGCCACCGAGGTACGCCCCGGCGGCAAGCCGTGGGCGGTCTATGCCGGCACCGGGGTGGGCTACGACTCCAACGTCCAGCTCGATCCGAACGACGTGAAGGAGTCCGCCGCGTTCCAGTTCAGCGCCGGCGCGCGATACGACATCGCGCGCAGCGACAACCTGCTTTTGCGGCTGCAATACGATCTGTTCCAGAGCATCCATCCCGACGTCACCGACTTCAACTTCCGCGCCAACCACATCCGCGGCACCGCGAGCTGGGCACCCGATCCGCGCGTGTGGCTCGGCGTGCAGGCAGGCTGGGATCACTACGCCCTCGGCAACAGCTCGTATCTCGAGGAGCCGTGGGTCATGCCCTTCGCCAGCATCCTCGAGGGCAAGGCCGGCCTCACGCAGCTGCTCTTCCGCTACGGGCACGAGGACTTCCTCTCCGCGCCGTTCGAGGACGTGCGCAGCGGGCCCAGCTACGCCACCGGCGTCACGCAGGTCTTCTACCTCGGCGATCCGCAGCGCTTCCTCACCACCGGCTACCAGTTCGAGGCCGACGAACCGTCGCGCGCCGCCGGCAACGACTACGCGCGCGATGCGCACCAGTTCCACATCGGGGTCGGCTTTCCGGCGTGGTGGCAGACGAACGTCGCGCTCACCTACGTCTTCCGCTACGACGACTACACGCATCCCAACAGCGAGGTCGATTTCCGCACGCACCGGTACGACGACTTCCACCAGATCGCGTTGCAGATCCGCCGGCCCATCGGCGAGCACGTGAATGTCGGCCTGTCGTACTGGGGCACCTGGAATCCCTCCAACATCGGGCTCTTCGACTACCGACGGCAGATCGTGGCCGCGACGGTCGAAGTGACGTACTGACGCCATGACCACCACACGCATGCGATCGATGGTGCTGCTGCTGGCCCTCGTGCTGGCGACCTCCGCCGCGGCTCAGCAGCCGCAGGTGGGCGTGGTCTCGGCGCTCGAGGGCCGCGCCGAAGCGATGCATCGCGGTGTCTCCGACTGGGCGGTCATCGCCGGCGGCGACCCCGTGCTGATGGGCGACCGCCTGCGCACGCAGGCGGCGTCGCGTCTGAAGTTGCTGCTGCGCGACGACTCGGTGCTGACGCTCGGCCCGGCCAGCGAGCTCTCCGTCGACGAGCAGGTGGTGGCCGACAGCGGCGGCACGTCGACGATGTCGGTGGTGACCGGTGCCGTGCGGGCAGTGGTGCCGCCGCGCTACGGCACGCCGGGGGCGCACTTCGACGTCAACACGCCGACCGCCGTCGCCGGCGTGCGCGGCACCAGCTTCGTCATCGCGTACGATCTCGCCGCCGAGCTGACGCGGGTGCTCGGGCTGTCGGGCGTGACGTGGGTGCGTGGCCGCGTCGACGGTGCCGGGCGCCGCGAGGTCGAAGTGCGCGCCGGGCAGATCACCGAGGTCGGTCGCGACGGCGTGCCGTCGAAGCCGCGGCCGGTGACGAGCGACGAGGTCGACATGCTCGACGTCGCCACGCAGATGCTCGCCGGCGGCAAGCTACCGGAGCGCGAGCTCGCGCCGGGCACGCGTCGGACGCCGGATCCGAACGAGATCGGCAGCGACACCACCGGCGACCCTGCCACCGCGCGCCAGCCGGGCACGGACGTCCAGCCGCCCGAAGGCCAGATCATCGACCAGCCGATCGATCGGCTCCGCCGGCAGCAACGGCCTACACCACCGGTCCCGCCCGGAAAGCAGTAGCCGCGCGTGGCGCGCCTCCCGCGGGCGAGCTCCACGGCACTGTGCCTCGGGCTGGCCGTGGTGCTGGCGGGCGTGCGGCTGCTCGAGCCGGCGCCGCTCGAACAGCTCGAGCTGAAGGCGATCGACGTCCGGCATCTCGTGCGTGGTGCGCAGCCCACCACGGGAGCCATCGCCATCGTCGGCATCGACGAGGCCAGCCTCGAGCAGGTCGGGCGCTGGCCGTGGCCGCGGAACAAGCTGGCCGATCTCGTCGACGGCATCACCAAGGCGGGGGCGTCGGTCATCGGCCTCGATGCCGTTTTCGACAAACCCGATCCGGGCGTCGATCTGGCGCGCCTGCAGGCGGCCGTCGAGGCGGCGCCGAAGCGTCCGTCGCGCGAGCTGCTCGACGGCCTCGGCGCCACCCTCGGCAATGACGCGCGCCTGGCGGCGTCGCTGCGCGACTCGGGGCGTGTCGTGCTGGGCGAGTTCTTCGAGTTGGGCCCGCTGCCGACACCGCGCGACAAGACGCCGTTCTTTCCCGAGATGGCGGTGCGGCTCCGCGGCGGGGCGCCGATCGACGCCATCCGCGAGGCGGCGCGATTCCATGGCAACATCCCGGTGCTCGAGGACGCCGCGGCTGCGGTCGGGCACGTCAACTTCGTCCCCGACAGCGACGGCGGCTTCCGTCGCATCCCGCTGGCGCTGCGCATGGGGGACGCGGTGGCCCCGTCGCTGTCGGTCGCCGTTCTGCAGCGCTACCTCGGAACCGCCGCGCCGCTGCTGACGATCGACGACCAGGGGGTGTCGTCACTCACCGTCGGCGACCGCGCGCTGCCGGCCGACGCCAGCGGCGAGCTGCGCATCGAGTTCCGCGGTCCGCCGGGGACCTTCCCGCACGTGAGCGCCGCCGACGTGCTCGCCGGTCGCACGCCGCCGGGCGCGCTCGACGGCAAGATCGTGCTGGTGGCGCCCACCGCCGTCGGCTTCGACTCGCGGCCGACGCCGTTCTCGGGCTCGATGGCCGGCGTCGAGATCCACGCCAACGTGCTCGACAACCTGCTCGTCGGTCGCGGCCTGTGGCGGCCGCCGTGGACGGTGCCGGTGGAGGCGCTGATCGTGCTGGTGCTCGGCGCCATCATCGCGCTGCTGCTGCGTCGTCGCGGCATCGCGGGCCCGATCGCGGCGCTCGCACTCGGCATGCTCTACCTCTGGATCACACAGCGCGCGTTCGCGCGTGACGGGCTGGTGCTGGGCGCCGTCTACCCGATGCTGGCGATCCTCGGCTGCACCTTGCTCGGCACGCTGCGGCAGTACCTCGTCGAGGCGAGCGAGCGGAAGTACATCCGCGACGCCTTCCGTCACTACCTCGATCCCGACGTGACGGAGCTGGTGGCGAAGGATCCGTCGCGATTGCGGCTCGGCGGCGAGCGGCGCGACATCTCGATCCTGTTCTCCGACCTGCGCGGCTTCTCGAGCATCGCCGAGCGGCTCACCGTCGACGACCTGGCGCAGCTCATGAACGAGCACCTCGGCACCATGACCGACGTCGTGTTCACGCACCGCGGTCTCCTCGACAAGTACGTCGGTGACGCCGTGATGGCGCTCTGGGGAGCGCCCCTCGACGCGCCCGACCATGCGATCCGCGCTGCGGCGGCGGCGCTCGACATGACGGTCGAGCTGTCTCGCCTGCAGCGCACGTGGGCGTCGCGCGGCTGGCCGCACGTCGAGATGGGCATCGGCATCGACAGCGGCGACACCGTGGTCGGCAACTTCGGATCGGCGCGGCGCTTCAGCTACACGGCGATGGGCGACCACGTGAACGTGGCGTCGCGGCTCGAGGGCATCAACAAGGTGTACGGCACGCGGATCCTGCTCTCGGAGAACACCTGGCAGGCGGTCGACGCCGAGTTCGTGTGCCGTGAGGTCGATCGCGTGCGGGTGGTCGGGCGCGGCACGCCGACGCGCATTTTCGAGCTGCTCGGCCGGCGCAGCGACGATCGCGACGGCCTCCTTCGCGTGCGCGTCGAGCGCTTCGCTGCCGCGCTCGCGGCCTATCGGGCGCGCCGCTTCGACGAGGCGGCGACGATGCTGCGCGAGCTGCCGGACGATCCGGTGGCGCAGACCTACGTCGGGCGCTGCACCGCCCTGTCGGCCTCGCCGCCGGCGGAGGACTGGGACGGTGTGTACGACGTGCGCACCAAGTGAGCCGGCGCCGGGCCGTCGACGAGACGTTTGCCGAGCGCGCCAACCCCGACGGCGGCGCAGAGGTAGAGCACCGGGAGCCATCCCGCGAGGCCGAGGAAGTCGACATGGGTGTGCTCGAATGCTCCAGCGCGCACCAGCGTGGCCTCGACCAGCACGCCTCCCGCCGCCGTGAGCAGCGCATGGACGAGCCCGGCGACGTGACGATCGCAGGCGATCCAGCCGACCGCGGCGATGACGCCGAGGGCGGCAGCGCGACCCGTCGAGCCACCCGGTCCGACGCTGCTGACGACGTATCCGGCCGCGAAGAGCAGCATCCCGAAGAGCACCGGGCCGCCACGTGGTGCAGGGGAGACGGTGCCCAGGATGCGCTCGGTGAGGGGTCGTCCCAGGCCGATGGCGACGGCGGCGGCGCCGAACAGGAGCGGTACCCACCAGGCGAGGCCGAAGAGCGCCGGGGTGGTGTAGCGCGTCGCGCCGGTGTGGACGTGGATGGCGTCGAGCGCGGTGCCGAGGGTGGCTCCCGCGGTGGCGAGGAACACGCCGCCCCGAAGCCATCGTCCCACCCCGCGTGGATCGGACCGGTTCTGCACGCCCCCCCGTAGTCCAAGCCGGCTCGCGATGCTACGGTCCGCGCATGGCCTTGTTCACGAGCCGGAAGCTCACCATCCCGACCCCCGACCAGGCGCTGCCGGGTCGTACGACGCGCATGCCGGTACCGCCGAAGCATGCGGTGCTGGGCACGTCGATGACGCCGCCGTTCCCGGACGGGCTCGAGTCGGCGATCTTCGGGATCGGCTGCTTCTGGGGTGCCGAGCGCAAGTTCTGGCAGGCGCCTGGCGTCTACACGACGGCCGTCGGTTACGCCGCCGGGCACACGCCGAACCCGACCTACGAGGAGGTGTGCTCGGGGCGCACCGGGCACGGCGAGGTGGTGCTGGTGGTGTTCGATCCGCGCGTCACCAGCTACGAGGCGCTGCTGCGCGTCTTCTGGGAGAGCCACGACCCGACGCAGGGCATGCGTCAGGGCAACGACGTCGGCACCCAGTACCGCTCGGGCATCTACTACACGAGCGAGTCGCAGCGTCTGGCGGCGGAGGCGTCGCGTGACGCCTACCAGCGCGGGCTGACGGCGGCGGGGTACGATGAGATCACCACCGAGATCATCCCGGCGCCGGAGCTCTTCTACGCCGAGGACTACCATCAGCAGTACCTGGCGAAGAATCCGGGCGGCTACTGCGGGATCGGGGGCACCGGCGTGTCGTGCCCGACCGGTCTCGTCGATGCGTCGCGGTAGCGCGCGCGAGCGCGGGCTGGCACGCGCCCGCCTCCTGATGGCGCTGGCCGTCGCGGTGTTCGCGCTGTTCGGCTACTTCTTCAACACCGAGATCAATCCGGTCACGGGCGAGAAGCAGCGCGTGGCGATGAGCGTCGAGCAGGAGCGCGCGATCGGCCTGCAGGCGGCGCCGCAGATGGCGGCGGAGTTGGGTGGCATCGTCGATCCGCGCGATCCCGATGCGCAGCTGGTGGCGCAGGTCGGTCGCCGGCTCGTGACGTCGGGCCTGGCGGCACGCAGCCCGTACGCCGACAACTTCAACTTCCACCTGCTGGCCGATCCAGAGACGGTGAACGCGTTCGCGCTACCGGGTGGGCAGGTGTTCATCACGCGCGGCCTGTATCGCCGCCTGCAGGACGAGGCCGAGCTCGCCGGCGTGCTCGGGCATGAGATCGGTCACGTCATCCATCGTCACGGGGCCGAGCACATGGCGAAGGGTCAGCTCGGCCAGTTGCTGACGGTGGCGGTCGGCGTCGCCAGCGACGACGGCAGCGGGCAGGGCGCGCTGGCACGCCAGGCGGCGATGATGGCGAACCAGATGCTGCAGCTGCGGTACGGCCGCGCCGACGAGTCGGAGTCGGACGGCTACGGCATCGTGACGCTGGCGGACGCGGGCTACGACCCGCGCGCGATGCTCGACGTCATGAAGATACTGAAGGACGCGAGCGGGGGGCAGCATCCGCCGGAGATGCTGTCGTCGCATCCGTTGCCGGAGACGCGGCTGGTGGAGATCGACGTCGCAGTGCGGGAGCGCTGGCCGGACGGCGTACCGTCGACGTTGGGGCGCGGGCGGCGGTTGGGCGGGTAGGCACTCCGCACAGCCGTTCTCTCGATGTTACCGAACGGGTACAATCGAGCAGATTCCGAGGCACAGACGGCTGATGTTCCCGACCGGGAACATCGAGCTTGACCCTGGCCGATTTTCGCGGAATGTTCCCGATCGGGAACAACAATGAAGATCACCTCGGCAACCCAGCTTGGACGGACGGTCCAAGCGCTGCGTCGCGCTCTCAAGGTGAGTCAGGCCGATCTGGCAATGGCAGCCGGCACGAATCGCCGGTTCATCATCGACCTCGAGCGCGGAAAGCCAACCACCCAGCTGGCCAAAGTCCTGCAGGTTCTCGCGACGCTCGGTGCCTCCGTCGTCGTCGAGCCGCCCTCTGGAGTGAAGTTGCCTCTGGATATCCAGCTCCCAGGCACAGGTAAGCGCTCATGACCCGAACGCTCGATGTCTACCTCCAGACCCGCTTGACCGGCCATCTCGTACACACCGCCGCGGGTCGGTTGCGATTCACGTACGCCCTCGAGTGGCTGCGCGGTGCCACTCCGAATCCACTGTCGCAATCGCTTCCGTTGCGTGAGGACCCGTTCGAACACGCGAAGTGTCGCCCGTTCTTCGCCGGTTTGCTCCCCGATGCTGGGCAGCGGTCCGCTGTCGCGCGCAACGTGGGCGTTACGGTGGGTAACGACTTCGCACTGCTCGAAGCGATCGGTGGCGACTGCGCTGGCGCGATCACCTTTCTCCCCTCCGGTGCTCCTCCGCCTCCGACGCCGACGCCCCTCGACTATCGTCTACTCCCCCCGGCCGAGCTCGCACATCTGTTGCGTGAGCTTCCCCAACGCCCGCTGATGGCCGGCACCGCCGAGGTGCGACTGTCGTTGGCGGGTGCGCAAGGGAAGGTGCCCGTGCTGCAGCGCGATGGAGAGACATACCTTCCGCTGCATGGCGCGCCGAGCTCCCACATTCTCAAGCCGGCGATCGAACACTTCGAGGGGACGGTTCCGAATGAAGCGTTCTGTCTTCTCTTGGCACGACAGGTCGGGTTGCACGCAGTCGACGTCACTATTGGTTCGGCCGAGGACCAACAATATCTCGTCGTGACCCGCTATGATCGAACGCGATCGGAAAGTGGCGTGCTGGAGCGCCTGCACCAAGAGGATTTCTGTCAGGCGCTCGCTGTTCCCCCCGAACAGAAATATCAGGCCGAAGGTGGCCCTTCGATCGCACAGTGTTTCGGTCTCGTGCGCAGTTGCGCGGCGCGCCCGGTCGTCGACGTGCTGCGTCTGCTGGATTTCGTCATCTTCAACGTCCTGATCGGAAACAACGATGCCCATGCCAAGAATTTCTCGTTGATCTATGGGCCCACGGGTGTCGAGCTGGCGCCGCTCTATGACGCGCTCTGCACCCTGGCGTATCCGCGGCTGTCGACGCGCTTTGCCATGAAGATCGGGAACAAGCCCGATCTCGAGTCGATCCGATCCAGTCACTGGGAACGCTTTGCTCGGGACTGTGGTCTTGCGGCACCCCAGGTGCGCCGGCGGGTGGTGGAACTTGCGTCGTCGCTACCGCCCGGAGCGGATGAGGCCCGCGCGCGCCTCGCCTTCCCTGATACGCCCATTGTCGATCGCATCGTCGACACCATTCAGCACCGCTGCGACCTGGCGAAACTGGCGTTGGGCTAGGCGGCGATCTGAAAAGCGCGTCTCGCAGACCGCATGGCGTCACATTCGTCGTTGACGGTCGAAACCGCGCTCCGGTAGCACCTTGGGAATGTCACGATCGTGCCGAGGGATCGGCGCCTTGGTCTGCCTTTGTCTCACCGTTACGACTGCCTTCGCCGCCTCCGGTGACCTCGACCCCACGCTCCTCGGTGGTCGCGTCCGCACCGATTTCGACGGCTGGTTCGACCAGGCGCAGGCGGTCGTCGTCCAGCCCGACGGCACGATCGTCGCCGCGGGGCTCGTCCGCAGGCAGATCGGCTCGACGGGCGGCGGCATCCCGCTCTTCCGCGCCGAGCTCGGGCTCGTGCGCTACACCGCCGCGGGCGCCCTCGACGACGACTTCGGCACCGACGGCATCGTGCGCACAGACTTCGGCGAGGACGTCGACGTGCGCGTGCTGCTGCGCGATCCCGCCGACGGAGACCTGATCGCCGTCGGCAACACGCCGAGCTTCCCACAGAAGGTCGTGATGGCGCGCTACACTGCGAGCGGCACGCCCGATCCGAGCGTCGGCGGCGGCACGGGGCACGTCGTCACCACCATTCCGGGCCTCGCCTACGCCGGCCTGGTGCGCGCCGACGGCCGCATCGTCGTCGGCGGTGGCGGTCGCGACGGCAGCGGCTTCGACGCCTTCCTGCTGGCGCGACTGAACGCGAACGGGACGCCAGACGACACCTTCGACGGTGACGGGTTCCTGATCTCCAACCAGGGCGCCGCCATCCGCGGCATGCTCCCCGCTGCGGGCGACGCCATCGTCGTCGGTGGGTGGATCCAGAGCGGCGGCGCCAGCGGCTTCCGCAACTTCGTGGCGGCGCGCTTCACGGAGGCGGGAGCCGTCGACACGACGTTCGGCGGCACCGGCAGCGGCCGCGTCGTGGTCGATTTCTTCAACGCCTCGCTCGGTGACGAGGGCCGCGCCATCGCGCGCATGGCCGACGGCACGCTGGTCGTCGGCGGCTTCGCGTTCCAGGGCAGCGATCGCCACTTCGCGTTGGCGTTTCTCGACGCGAACGGCGCGCTCGATCTCGATTTCGGTGGCGGCACCGGCAAGGTGACGACGCCCGTCACCAACGAGGGCATCATCCGCGACCTGGTCGTGCAGTCGAGCGGCGGCGTGCTCGCCATCGGCGAGACCGGCACCGGCCTCGAGGTGACCGCCCTCGCCAGCGATCATCCCGAGCTCACGCTCGCCCGCTACGACGGCGTCACCGGCGCGCTCGATCCCACCTTCGGCGACGACGGCACCATCACGCATCGCCTGCGCGGCACCGAGTCGCCGCGCGCCGCCACGCTGCAGTCCGACGACGAGCCGATCGTGGTCGGTCGCGCCAGCGAGGACTGGTACGTCCTGCGCCTCACGCCCACCGGGCAGGCCGATCCGACGTTCGGCAGCGGCGGCCGTGTGCTCGTCCAGACCACCGAGGCGTTCCAGTCGTATGGCGGTCTGCTCCAGCCCGACGGCAAGATCGTGCTCGCCGGCCGCGGCCTCTGCCAGGCCAACTGCGTGGGGTTCCTCCAATCCCAGATGGCGCTCACGCGTCACCTGCCCGACGGACGTCTCGACCCGACGTTCGGCGCGCTCGGCCTGGCGATGCCGCAGCTCGGGTTGAACCAAGTCGCCGTCGCCGTCGCGCGCCAGGCCGACGGCAGCATCGTCGCCGGCGGTACGTCGCGCGCGGGGAACTTCGGCGTCGACGACTTCGCCGTCCTGCGGCTCTCGGACACCGGCGCTCCCGACGCGGGCTTCGGCACCGGCGGTCTCGCCACCCTCGATTTCTTCGGGGGCCACGACGTCGTGGTGTCTATGGTGCTCCAGCCGGGCGACGTGAAGCCGGTGCTGGTGGGCGAGGTCGTGAGCGCGGGCAAGACGGTCTTCGGCGTCGCACGGTTCACGACGTCCGGCGTGCCCGATCCCGCATTCGGCACTGGCGGCAAGGTGACGACCGACCTGCCCGGAGCCGACGACGTCGCCCAGGGCGTGGTGGTCCAGCCCGATGGCAAGATCGTCGTCGTCGGCTACACCGGAAACGAGACGTCGAGCGTGCTCGCGCTGGTGCGCTATCTCCACGACGGCATGCCCGATGCGAGCTTCGGCACGAACGGCATCGTGCTGACGCCCGTCACCGCGCGCGCCGACGGCGCCAGCGACGTCATCCGGAACGCGGACGGTACGCTCGTGGTCTCGGGGTGGGTCGACTTCGGTGGTGACGAGGACTTCGCCGTCCTGCGCTATCTCGAGAACGGCACCCTGGACCCCGACTTCGCGACGGCCGGCATTGCCCGCACCGACCTCTTCGGCTTCCACGGGCCCGACGAGGCGATCACCCTCACGACGCAGCTCGACGGCAAGCTGATCCTCCTCGGCGACACCCGCCTCTACGACAGCGACGACTTCGCAGTCGCGCGCTTCAGCGCGGACGGCGACCTCGACACCGCCTTCGGTGCCGGGGGCCACATGCTGGTGGACCTCTTCCACAGCGACGACTTCGATCCGCGTTCCGCGCTGATCCAGCCCGACGGCCGTCTCGTGGGCGTCGGCTCGACCGGCGGCATGGGCTTCTTCCGCATGGAGACGGCGGGTGGCCCGCAGCCGACGTTCCCGCCCACGCCGACGAGCACCACGACCAGCACCACGCTGGCCGGCGGCTCGACGACGACCACGTCGACGACCCTCCCCGGTGGCACCACCACGACCACGCTCCCGGGCGGCTCGACCACGACCACGTCGACCGTTCCCGGCGGCTCCACCACCACGACGACGCTGCCCGCGGCGGCGGAGATCTGCGGCAACTGCGTCGACGACGACGGCAACGGTCGCGTCGATTACGACGATCCCGCGTGCTGCGCCGGGACCGGCACGCTGCAGGTCCGCAAGGCCCAGCTGCGTCCGGGCACGAGCGGCGGCAAGCTCAGCCTGTCGACGAGCCTCGCCGGTGCCGGCTTCCCCACCGTCGACCCGACGGCGGCCGATCTCTTCGTCCATCTCGCCGGCGGCGACGGTGCGACGATCCTCTGCGCGCGCGTCCCCGCGAGTGCCTTCAAGCGCAAGAAGAAGCTCTTCGTGTTCGCCGACAAGAGCGGCGCCGTCGCCGCCGGGATCAGCGGCGTCAAGGTGAAGCTGCTGAAGACGCAGCAGCTGCAGGTGGTGGCGACGGGCAAGCGCGCGCGTTTCGGCGCGGTCATGGCGGGTCCGATGCGTCTGACCTTGGCGTTCGACGACGCGGACAGCGCGCCGGGACAGTGCGCGACGGCGACGCCGTCGTTCCGCGCCATCGGCAAGAACAAGGGCGTGCGGTTCCCGTAGGCGTCGACCGCGCGCCGTCGCGCGTCAGCCGGCGATATGCCGTGACGCGTCGTCGACCGCCGGCGCCGCGACCGGTACGACGACGGCGGCTCTGTTCCGCACCAGCTCGCGCCGCTTGCGCAGTCCGCGGGCGCCGGGGACGCGGCGCTTCATCTCGCCGAGGAAGGTGTCCATCTTCGACCCCTCCCGGTTGGTGACGAGGTTCCACAGCAGGCGGAACGGACGACTCGGACGGGTCAGCAGCGAGGTGACGTAGAAGTTCGCCACGATCCAGTATTTGAGCGCCGTCAGACGCCGCGCCGAGACGTGCTCGCAGTAGTTGCGATCCTCGGTGAGCCGGCGGTCGTGGACGAAGATCGGCGCCATCAGCGACTCGTCGTCCTGCGTCAGGCGGCCGTTGCCGAGCAGGTACTGATAGAGCGCCGTGCCGGGAATGGGAAAGAAGAAGGCGCAGGCGATGTCGTCGACGCCGAGCCGTGCGAAGCGCCGGACGAGGCGCACCGTCTCGCGGATGTCGTCCTCGGTATCGTGCGGGAAACCGAGCACGAGAAGGGCCGACACGTTGAGACCGGCGCGCGTCGACACCTCGACGGCGCGCATCAGGTCCTCGGTCTTCATCTTCTTCTTGATCAGCTGGCGCGTGCGCTCGGAGCCGCTCTCGGGCGCATAGGACAGCGAGCGCCCGCCGGAACGCATCAGGAGATCGGCCACCTCGGCGTCGACGACGTCGCAGCGCGTGCCCGTCGGCATCTGCCACGTGATGTCGAGCCGGCGGCGGATGAGCTCGTTCGCGAAGGCGACGACCCACTCCTTCTTGATGATCGCCGTCAGGTCCTGGAACGGGAAGTTCGTGGCGCCGCGGGTTCGCGCGTAGAAGGCGATCTCGTTCACGACGTCGACGGGATCGCGCGCGTACCAGCGCGTCGTCCACATCTGCGGGCTCGAGCAGTAGGTGCACGAGTACGGACAGCCACGCGTCGCCAGGATCGGGACCGTCTTGCCGAAGCGGATGCCGTCGACGAAGTCGTGCGCGTCGTAGGTCTCGAGGTCGAACAGGTCCCAGGCCGGCCAGGGCAGGGCGTCGACGTCGCGCGTTCGGGCGGCGCGCGGGTTCTGCACGATCTCGTCGCCACGCCGCCAGCACAGGCCGGCCACGGCGGTGGGATCGAACCCCGGTGCATCGAGGCCTCCGAACAGGGCCGTCGCGATCTCCTCGCCCTCACCGAGCACGATGTAGTCGATCGGCGCCTGCCGCATCGAGTGCTCGGGCAGCCCCGTGAAGTGCTCGCCGCCGCAGACGATGACGACGTCGGGTCGCCGCGCCCGGATGGATCGGATCATGGATCGCACCGCGGGCCAGCTGAAGGTCCACATGTTGCCGATGCCGACGGCCTGCGTGTCCGGACGGATGCGATCGACGATCTCGTCGTCGCGCAGGCCCAGCCGCACGACGCGGCCCTCGCGCGTCTGCTGGGTGGGCGCTTCGGCGACGGCGTCGATGACCGACACGTGATGCCCGGCCTTGCGCAGGGAGGCTGCGACGTAGGCGAGACCGAGGGGCGGCGCGGGACGGAGCGCGGTGAGCGCGGCCGGATTCAGGTAGACCGGCGGGTGGATGAGCTGGATACGCACCGGCGCAGGCTGTCCCACAGCCGATCGAGTAGTGTCAACGACTCTATTCCATGAGCATGCGCTCCGCAGCGGCGTTTGCGCGCCATCGAGGGCTCATGGGCCCGACCTGGGGCGTCGTCGATCGTGAAGCCGTCGGGCTCGCCGGCGCAGGCCGCTGTCTAGGGAACCGCGCCGCGGAACTCGACGCCGCCGAGCGCGACGTGCACCGTGACCGGGCCGATCGCCTTGGTCGTCGCCACCGCCCGTATCCGGAGGCTGGTCCCGTTCGGACGGCGCACGAGGCGGAGCGATTCCTTCTGGGCCGTCCGGTGCACGAAGCCGCGACGCGTGGCCCGCAGGGCGCCGGCCGGTACCTCGAGAGCGAGCACCGTACCGCCGTCGCTCGTGATGGCGATCGAGACGGGAAGGTCGGGCGTCGCGACGGGGAGGTCGGGAACGAGCGCACGAAGGCGCAGCCGGCCGCCGCGCCCGATCCGGAGCCGACGCACGCGGAGCGGATCGGCCGCGGGTGGCACGAACGCGTCGTGGGCTCCGCTCACGCCGAAGCCTTGTCGGATGGCACCCCCGGGCACGTGGATGGCCCCACCGATGACGCCGGCTGCGGTGCCATGGCGCGGGACGGCCATGGGCTCGAGCGTGATCCAGGCGTCGCGCGCCGGATCGTAGGCCTCGGTTTGCGAGAATACACCGGACGGGTGGCCGGGGTTGCCTTCGCCGCCGAAGGTGTAGAGGCGTCCCGCAAGCGCGCCGCCCATCAGTCCACCGCGCGGCGTCGGCAGCGGCGCGAGCGACGTCCACTGACCGGTCGTGGGATCGAAGCGCTCGAGCGCGCCGCGCAGGTCGCCGGCGTCTCGCCCGCCGACCGCATACACGAGGCCGTCGATGGCGTCGGCTGCCAGGTGGTCGCGCGCGGTCGGCATCGGCGGCAGCGACGTCCACACGTCGGCGGCCGGATCGTAGACCGCGAAGTCGTCCACCGAGATGCCGCTGCGGAGCCCACCCGCGGCATAGATGCGGCCATCGACGACGGCGACGCCCATGGCGCCGCGCCGCAGCGGCAGCGGTGCCCGCGGCGTCCATGTGTCGGCGTCGGGGTCGTAGGCGAACACGTCGTCGACGCCCTCGAAGACACCGTCGAGGCCCCCGATCGCGTAGAGCACGCCGTCCACGACGGCGACCCCGACGTGGTGCAGCGCGATCGGCAACGGTGCGCGCCGGGTCCACGTGTCGGTGGCGGCGTCCCAGCGCTCGACGACGGGCGTCGCCGCCTGCTCGTCGATGCCGGCGATGGCATAGAGCGACGAGCCGATCACCCCCACGCCGATCTCCTGCCGCGGCACGCCCATCGGCGTGCGGCCTTCCCAGCGTCCGAGATCGGCGGCGTGTGCGAGACCGACGAACGTCATCAGCGCCATGACGAGCATCCGTGGCACATCTGGAGCCTAGCCTGGGACGTGGCGGTCCAGAAGCCCCCGAGTCGCTGCGCACGGACCCGAGATCATCACAGCGGAAGGGAGAAAACCTGCCGGGTTGCTCTGCACGCGATGGCGGAGCAGTGTCGCCGCCCGGATGACGAAGGTCTGCATGGTGGCTGGGGTCGGACCGGGGACGGGTGCCGCGATCAGCCGTCGCTTCGCGGCTGCCGGATATCGCGTCGCCATGCTGGCGCGTGACGCCGAGCGGCTCGCGACGCTCGAGCGCGAGATCGATGGCAGCCGCGCCTATCCCGTCGACGTCACCGACGCGACGGCGGTGCGCGATGTCGTCGCGCGCGTCCGGACCGAGCTCGGGGGGCCGGGAGTGCTCGTCCACAACGCGGTCAGCGGTCACTTCGGCCAGTTCATGGACGTCACGCCCGAGGTGCTGGAGCAGACCTTCCGCACCAACGTTTTGTCGTTGATGCACCTCGGCCAGGCGCTGGTGCCGACCATGCTGGAGGCCGGCGGTGGGGCGATCGTCGTCACCGGCAACACCTCGGCGTGGCGCGGCTCGGCAGGATTCGCGGCCTTCGCGCCGTCGAAGGCCGCACAGCGCATCCTGGCGCAGTCGATGGCGCGCAGCCTCGGGCCGCAGGGCATCCACGTCGCCTATGTCGTCATCGACGCGGTGATCGACGTGCCGTGGACGCGCGGCATGTATGCGGCCAAGCCCGACGCGTTCTTCGCGCAGCCGGCCGCCATCGCCGACACGGTCTTCCACGTGTCGCAGCAGAAGCGATCGGCGTGGACGTTCGAGGTCGACCTGCGGCCGTTCGGCGAGACGTGGTGACGTCGGTGGTCCACCCTATCGATCTTGCGAGTGTTTTTGGTTGACCCCCGCGACGCGACCCGAGTACCGTCCGCCGCAACCAAGAAAGGGGATCCCCAATGCGTCGTGTCGCCTCGCTCGTTGCCCTCGCCATGGTCTTCGCCGTGGCGCCCGTCCGGATCGCCGCCGCCGGCTCGGCGGCTCGCTGCCGCTGAACGTCGCGAAGATCGGCATCAAGCTGAACTTCGCGAAGCCGGCGAAGGACAGCATCACCCTCACGGCGCTGCTCGCGCTCGATCCCGCCTTCGATCCGACCGGCCAGAGTGTCGCCGTCGGCGTGGGCGGCGTCCTCCGCACCTTCACGCTCGACGCCAAGGGCAAGAGCAAGGTCGGCTACGACCAGGTGCAGGTGAAGCTCGTGCGCAAGGATGGGGTCGTCCAGGGCCAGCTGACGCTCAAGGTCGCGCAGGCCAGCCTGGCGCAGGACTTCCTGGACGAGGGCCTCACCGATGACGACATCGTCAAGCAGGCGCGTACCGTCGTGTTGCGCGTCGATCTCGCCGGTGGGGCGTACGGGGCTGCGAAGACGATCACCTACTCGGCGAAGAAGGGGAAGACGGGTTCTGCGAAGTAGCGTGCGGTCCGCGCCCATCCCAATCACACCAATACGGAGGTCCTCCATGCGTCATCGTGTCGTCATCGTGCTCACCAGCCTCGCCATGCTCCTGGCACTCGCGCCCGCCCGCTTCGCCGGTGCGGGTGGCGTCAGCACGGCACTCACCGTGTCCAAGATGAGCATCAAGCTGAACTTCGCGAAGCCCGCGCAGGACAGCATCACCATGACGGGTCTCCTCGTGGGGGTCCTGCCGACCACCCCCGACTACGATCCGACCGGCCTGGCCGTCAGCATCGACGTGGGCGGTGTGGTGCGGGTCTTCACGCTCGATGCCAAGGGCAAGAGCAAGATCAACTACGACCAGGTGGTCGTGAAGCTCGTGCGCAAGCACGGCGTCGCGGTGGGCCATCAGGTCACCGCCAAGATCGCACGCGCCAGCCTGGCGACGGACCTCGCGGACGAGGGGCTCACCGATGTGACGGTCACGAACGAGCCGCGCGCCGTTCAGGTCCGGGTCTCGACGTCGGGTATTCCCAACGCCGCCCAGGTCCAGCTCCTGTACAAGGCGACGCAGGGCAAGTCGGGCAAAGCGTCGAACGTGAAGAGAAGACGGGGCGGTGGGCCGGGCGCCCGGCG
>DASYLJ010000094.1:0-40647 GCA_036009625.1 Binatia bacterium | reverse complement strand
GCAGCAGCAACAGCAGCGACGCCAGGAGCAGCAGCCCAAGCGGATGGAACAGCCTCGCCAGGAGCAGCGTCAGGAACAGCAGCGCCAGCAGCAGGAGGGGCAGCGCCACAACCAGCAGCCCCATCAGCAGAAGGCGCAGGAGCGCAACGACGACGGCGGGCACAAGCAGGGCGGTGGCGGCGGAGGCGGCGGCAACAAGAACGGTGGCGGTGATGGCGGAGGCGGTGGCGGAAACAAGGGCGGCGGGAACAAGAAGAAGAACAAGGGGAACGACTAGGTCATGACCGATCGACGGCCCCGATCGACGTCGCGCGCGGTCCTAGCCGCGCTCTTCGCTGCAACCCTCGCGGGGTGCGCCACCCAGGCAGTCCAGCCGGTCTACTACCCACCCCCGCAACGCCCACTCACGATCTACGCCCAGCAGAACCAGAGTCAGCGCCAGCAGGATCGCGACAAGGCCGACTGCCAGTCGATGGCCGCGAGCCAGGCGTCGTCGAGCGAGGGCTGGGCGAATCTCTTCATCGGCTGCATGGGCGGGCGCGGCTACCGCGTGGAGTGAGCGCCCGACCACGACGCCGTTGCCGGCATCGCAAGCGGCGTGGTAGCGCCGCGTCGTCATGCCGATCCGACTGATGCTCTCCGTCGCGCTGCTCTGGGCGACGAGTGCCACCGCGACCCCGATCCGCTGCATGAGCTTCAACACGTGGCACGCCGGAACCCAGGTCGTCGGCGGAACCCAGGCAGTCGTCGATGCCGTGGCCGCCGCCAATGCCGACGTGGTGGGTTTCCAGGAGAGCGAGGGGCGCATCGCGCGCGAGGTCGCCGCCGCCCTCGGCTGGTACGCGCTGCAGGGACCGGCGAGCGTCGCCATCGCCAGCCGCTTCCCGATCACCGAGGTGTTCGCGATGGCGCGCGACGCCAGCGCGCTCGGCGTGCGCCTGCGCATCGCAGAGAGCCCGGCGCGCGACGTCATCGTCTGGAGCGTCCACCTCGGCTACACGAGCTACGGCCCGTACGCCGCATGTGATGGCGCCCCCATCGCCACGCTCCAGCGCGGCGAGCGCGTGTCGGGTCGCGTGCGCCAGATGCGCGACATCGTGCGGCGGACCAAGCGCCAGGTGAAAGACGCGGCCGCCGTACCGGTGGTGCTCATGGGCGATTTCAACGCGCCGTCGCATCTCGACTGGACGACGGCGGCAGCCGGGTCGCACTGTGGCGTCACGATGGCGTGGCCGGTGACCGTGCAGCTCGCGCGTCAAGGCTTCGTCGATGCCTTCCGCAGCGTGCATCCCGATCCGGTGACCACGCCCGGGACGACGTGGTCGACGGTCTTCCCGGCGCCCGACGAGCCGCAGGATCGCATCGACTTCGTCCACCTCGCCGGCGCCGCCACCGCGCTCGAGGCCGAGGTCTTCGTCGTGGGCACGCCGTCGCCCTCGCCGGGGCACGGGAACAACGCATGGCCGTCGGACCACGCCGCCGTCCTCGTGACCGCCGACGTCACGCCCACCAGCGGCGTGACGGATCGCGCCCCGACGCTCGTGCTCGACCGCGCCAGCTATGCGTCCGCCGACCCGATCGTGGCCACGGTTGCCGGCGGACCCGGCAACGGGACCGACTGGGTCGGCATCTACCGACCCGGTGAGGATCCGCTGCTGGTGTCGTCCACCACCTGGCTCTATCTGTCCGGATCGCAGCGTGCGCGCTCGCGTGGGCCGACGGCGGCGACGGTCCGGTTTCCCGCGGGCACGCTGCCGCCGGGGAGTTGGGTCGCGCGCTTCCTCTACGCCGACGGGTCCGGAGAGATGGCGCCCGCGGTGCCCTTCACCGTCGCCGACTGAGCCTGGCGCCGAGGCCGATCCGCGGGTAGGGAATCACCATCGGCGACGATGCTCATCCCGCGCCCGTGACGCCCGTCCTGCGTGACGAGGACGGCGAGCTGTCGCTCCAGTTCGACGACGGCGTCGTGCAGAGCCGGATGCTCGACGCCGACCCGTCGCGATTGGTGCTCGAGTATACCCGCCTCATGATGGGCTTCCTCCTTTTTCAGCCCGCGCCGGTGCGCATCGTCATGATCGGTCTGGGGGGTGGCTCGCTCGCGAAGTACTGTGCGGCGACGCTGCCCGAGGCGGACTTCACCGCCGTCGAGATCGCGTCCGAGGTCATCGCGCTCCGCGAGACGTTCGGCATTCCGCCCGACGGTCCGCGCTTTCGCGTGGTCTGTGACGACGGGGCCGACTTCGTGCGACGCGACGGCGAGCCCGTGGACGTCCTGCTGGTGGACGGGTTCGGTCGCGGTGGACGTCCGGAGCGCCTGTGCAGCACCGCCTTCTACGCCGACTGCCGTGACCGTCTCGCCGCGGGCGGCGTCCTCGTGGTCAATCGCTATGCCGACGATCCGATCGACGGCATCCGCGAGGCATTCGCAGAGCGCGTCGTCGTCGTGCGCGGCGACGCGTCTGCCAACGAGGTCGTGTTCGCGGGAGCGGACGCATCGTTCCCGCCCGCGTTCCGTGTGCTCGTGGAGCGACGTCGGGCGCTGGAGGGCGCGCATCGGGTCGATCTCGAAGCGATCGTCCGGAAGATCGCCGCGTACGACGGGCCGAGCCGTCGACGGCGGTGACCACCCACGCCGGAACACGTTGGGTAACCCGCGAGCGACGAACGCGAAGAACCGCCGGAATCCGTCAGAGGCGTGCGAGCGTGCGGCTCATGGCGTCGGGTGGACCTCGAGGTGGGCGGGCCACACGGCGTCGAACGGCAGACCCATCTGCTGCTGCGTCCGACGCACCGCCTCGGCGTCGGGTGCCCGATAGAGGCACAGCATCCGCCGTCGATCGCGCGCGAAGTAGGTGCGGACGAAGCGGACGCGGTGAACGTCGAGGCACCAGGCACCGGCGTCTTCGATCGCCTGGACGGTGGCGAAGTCGACGGCGGTGTCGAAGCTGCGCTCGACGACGACGAGCGGATCAGGTGACCGCTCCGGCCTGGGCGGTGCCTCGTGGATGGTCGACGTCCAGATGGCGCGGGCGGGAACGCCGCCCTGGCGATTGACGCGCCGGACCGCCTCGGCATCGGGCGCCGCGAAATCACAGACCATGCGACGGCCGTCGTGTGCGAGCAGCGTCTGCAGCGGGCGCACGCGGTGCTGCGCCATGCACTCCGCGAGCTGCGCGCTGAGGGCGTGGATCGCGTCGGACGTCAGGGTGTCATCCAGCGCTCGTTCGACGATCACGCGTTCCACGTCGGCCTCCTCGTCGTCGGGGCGTGCTGCGACCAGCGCGCAGGTCGTCGATGGCACGGCGCGCGCGGGCCGACAGCATGGTCGCGCCGCCGACGTCGGCCAGGTCGGCCACCACCGGGTTCGTGCCGTCCCGCGCGGCAACCGCGCGGGTCAGGAGCACCCGCGCCAGCGCGCATTCGCTCGGCGACTCGAGCCGGGCTGCGGCCTCCGCCGCTTCTCGCGCACGCGCTTCGGCAGCATCCGCGTCGCCGCGTTGCAGATCGAGCTCGCCGGCGCGTGTCAGGACGAAGGCGAGACGGTGCTTGGAATCGGCGACGCGGAGGTCGACGAGGGCCGCCTCGAGCGCCGCGGGTGCGCCACCGACTGCCTGGGCACCATCGCACAGCGCGCTGAGCGCGGCGGCGTAGGGGCCTTCGCTTCCGCCGCGCAGCTTGGCCGCGAGCGCGACGAGGTCAGCGGCGAGCAGGGCCGCCTCGCGCCAGCGCTCGGCGTCGATCTCGAGCGCGACGAGGTGGGCCAGCGCCTGGAACTCGCCGTCATGGTCGCCGTCGCGCCGTGCCAGGGTGCGCGCCTGCTCGAAGTGCGTCTGGGCTGCCTCGACTTCGCCCTGATGCATGCGCAGCACGCCGAGGCCGTCCTCGATGGCGAGGGAGTCAATGCCGAGGCGACGGGCGGTCGCGCTCGCCTCCAGGAGGAGCGACTCGGCGTGCGGCAGATCGCGCTCGAGGATGGCCAGGCAGCGCGCCGCTTCGGCCATCGCCACGAGACGCTCCGTGGCGTCGCCGGCGCGGCTGATCTGCTCTGCTGCCAGCGTCGAGCGCCGGGCGTCGGACCAGTCGCCGTGCTCCCACCGCAGCCAGCTCACCATGTGGAAGCCGAGGCGCGCGTGTTCGATCGCGCCATCCGCCGCGGCGCTCTTCGCCAGCGCCTCGATCTCGCGGGCGGCGTCGTCGAGACGGTCGGGACGTCGCGCCGCCAGGGCCACGTGGTGCAGCTCGAGCAGCAGGCGCACGCGATCCGTCGCCGGCACCTGCTCGGCATGCAGCATGCCGCGGCGTGCGAGGGCCTCGGCCTCGTGGTTGGCGAAGACGCGGAGGCAGCGTCGCGCAGCGGCGACACACGACCGGGCCGCGAGAGCGCCGTCGCCCGCCAGCGCGGCATGGTGCACGATCTCCGCCGCCACGCCCTCGTCCGGGTGGGGCAGCGCGTCCAGGACGTGGGCGACGCGCTGGTGCATGAGGCAACGACGCGGGGCGGACAGGTCGCCGTAGACCACGGTTCGGACGACGTCGTGGGCGAATGTGTAGGCACCGGCGGATTGGCGTGGCTGGTGCGCGACCCGCAGGAGCGCGTGGCGTTCGAGCACCTCGAGCGCCTGCACCAGTGTCTCCGTGTCGAGCACCGCGAGCGTGCTCAGCCGGTCGACGTCGAAGGTGCGCCCGAGGACAGCGGCCCAGCGCAGCACGTGTGCGGCCTCCGGGGGGAGCCGCTCGAGACGATCGCGCACGAGCTCGCCGAGCGTGGCGGGGACGTCGCCGGATCGGTCGGGTGCGCGCGCGGCTTCGAGGGCGAAGAGGGGATTGCCCCCGCTCTCCGCGTAGACGCGTGCGGCATCGGCGCCGGGGGCGACGCTGCGGACCAGCGTGGCGGTGTCCGGGGCGTCGAGCGGACCGATGCGGAGCTCGACGAGGACACCCTCACGGCGCAACGCGCGCACGGCGCGCGCCATCGCCGCGTTGTCGAGCAGCTCGCCGGCGCGGGCCGCCAACGCGAGCAGCAGCGGACGGTGGCGGTGCATGCGGGCGACGTAGTGGAGGAGCGTGGTCGAGGCCTCGTCGCACCACTGCACGTCGTCCAGCACCACGACGACGGGTGGAGCGCTGTGGGCGCGTGCTGCGAGCAGTTCGACGACGCCACCGAAGAGCCGCTCGCGGGTCGACGCGTCGGGCGCGCTGCCGAGCTCGGGCAGCAGCGGTGCGAGCTCGCTGCCGAGCGTCGGTCCGACGCTGGTGACCGGAAGCTTGCGCAGGGCATCGACCCACGGCCCGTAGGGCCGCGCCACCTCGACCTCGTAGGAACAGCCATCCAGCACGGTACCGCCGGCCGCACGCGCCGCCGTCATGAGCTCCGCGAGCAGACGCGTCTTGCCGACGCCGGGCTCGCCGCTCAGCAGGACGACACGCTCGCGCCGAGTGGTGGTGACGTCGGTGAGGAGCTCGCGGAGTCGCGTCACCTCGACCTCGCGGCCGACGAGCGGCGCGGTGGCCCCGTCGGGCGGGAGGATCGTCGCCGCGACGTCGAGGGGGTTCGCATCGGCAGTGGTGGCCGTGGCCCACGCCTGCTCGAGTGCGCCGGCGAGCGGGCGGCCGAGCTCCAGGAGGACGCGCTTCGCGGAGCGGTAGTGCTCCTCCGCCTCCCGCGGCCGATGATCGGCGAGGAGGAGCCGCACGAGCAGTGCGCGGGCCTCCTCGTCGAGCGGATCGCACTGCACCAGCGCGCGGGCATGCGGCAGCGCGTCCGCGGCGCGATCGCCGCAACGCACGACCAGCGTCCGCAGGACGGCCCCCTGCAGCTGGCGCATCTCCTCGCGTTGCCCGACGCACCAGGCCTGGAACTCGAGGAACCCCGGCAGCTCGAGACCCTCGAGGAACTCGCCACGGAACTCCTGGGCGAGTGCCGCGAGGGTCGGCGTCGGCAGGTGGTTCGTCCCGCGTGCCAGCGCGGTCCGCATGGCGACGACGTCGATGCGGGCGTCGGAGGCATCGAAGGCGATGGTGTCGCGATCGGCGAGCAGACGCGTGGCGCTGGCGTCGTCGACCAGCGAGCGCAGCTTGCTGAGGCTCCAGCGCAGCGCGCCGCGCGGGTCGTCGGTGACGTCCCAGAGGAGCGCGCACAGGCGCTCGCGGCGGATCGGTCGCGGGCTCAGGGCGAGATGGGCGAGCAGGGCGCGGGTCTTCTTCGACGGCGGCAGCGGCAGCCGCCGTCGACCCCGCCGCAGCTCGATCTCACCGAGGAAGCGGAGGCTCAGCGCGTTCTGGTCGGGCATGCCTGCGCCCCCTCGGGCGCAGAGGAATGTGTAGCCGCGGTCGCGGCGCATTTCCACGCCACGAGGCGAGATTCCACGCTTCCTCCCACGGCGATTCACACGGCCTGCCGGGCAGAACGGGGAGCACGACGAAGTGCCCACGACGGGCGGAGGAGGAACGATGCAACACGGATTCACCTACGAGGCAGCCCTGGAGGCGTCCCAACGCGTCAACTGGCGGCTGGAGGACGTCATCGGCGGCGACAAGCGGCTCGACTTCGCCCGGCCCTTCATGCCGGAGTCCCTGGCGCGCGTGGCGCCGCTCGACTTCCTCGACGCCGCCGAGGCGCGTCTCCTGAATCAGATCCGGGGCCACGGCTACCTCTACCTCTTCGGTACGGTGGAGGAGTTCATCCTGCCGTTCGTGATGGACCACGCGCGGCCCCAGCTGCACGGCGACGACGCTCGCATCCGCGCGCTGCTGCAGTTCGCCGCCGAGGAGGCGAAGCACATCCACCTCTTCAAGCAGTTCCGCGCCGAGTTCCGTGCCGGGTTCGGGGTCGAGTGCGGGGTGATCGGACCACCGCAGGAGATCGCGCGGCACGTCCTGGCGCATCATCCGCTCGGCATCGCGCTGGTGATCCTCCATCTCGAGTGGATGACGCAGCGCCACTGGGTGGACAGCATCCACGACGACGGCGGGCTCGATCCGCAGTTCAAGAGCCTGCTGCGCCACCACTGGATGGAGGAGGCGCAGCACGCCAAGGTCGATACCCTCACCATCGAGGCGATGGTCGCGGCGTGCAGCGCCAGCGACGTCGCCGCCGGCATCGCCGACTACGCTGCGATCGGCGGCTTTCTCGACGACGGGCTCCGGCAGCAGGCCGAGCTCGACACCGCGAGCTTCGAACGCGCCGTCGGCCGCAAGCTCGGCGGTCGCGAGCGCTCGCGCATGATCGAAGGCCAGCACCAGGCGATGCGCTGGACCTTCCTCGGTTCCGGCATGACGCATCCGCGCTTCCTCGACACCCTCGGCCAGATCGACCCGGCGGCCCGCCGTCAGGTCGAGACGATGGCCCAGAACCTCTGCTGAGAAGGAGACGACCCATGGCAACCGCACCCGCACCCAGGACCGATCGCATCAACGGCCTCGACGTCGAGGCACTGAAGGCCACCGTCCAAGCCGTCGCCCAGGACCCGTCGAAGGGGCTGGTGGAGTTCCGCGTCACGTCGCGATGGCGCGGGCAGACGCGCAGCGAGACGTCGGTCGAGTCGTACACGATCGGTGGGCAGGTCGTGCCCCGACGCTTCACGATCGCGGTCGACGAGCCGCTCGAGCTGCTCGGCGAGAACACCGCGCCCAACCCCCAGGAGATGCTGATGACGGCGCTGAATGCCTGCGTCATGGTGGGCTACGTCGCCGGTGCGGCCAGCCGCGGCATCACGCTCGAGAGCCTCGAGCTGCAGACTACGGGTGCGCTCGACCTGCGCGGTTTCCTCGGCATCGATGCCAGCGTCCGCCCGGGGTACGAGTCGATCCGCTACACCGTGCGCATCAAGGGCAACGGGACGCCGGAGCAGTTCCGGGAGATCCACGAGACGGTGATCCGCACGTCGCCGAACTACTTCAATCTGGCGAATCCGATCCGGCTCGAGGCCGAGCTGCGCATCGAGAGCTGACGACGCACGGCCGGGCCGACCGTCGGGTCGGCCCGGCCTAGTGGTCGATGTTGGAGAGGGCGTAGCGCATCGGTGCGCTGGATATCCGGATCAAGCCCTCGAAGGGACGTCCCATCTCGAGGATCAGGAACACGGAGCCCGCGACGGACAGAGCTGCCAGGGCGAGAAAGCAGGCGACGGTGACGTTGTGAGGGGAATACAGGCCGAAGCTCAGGAAGATGATCGTGATCCACGAGACCAGGACCACCAGCATCGGGAGCTGCAAGGTCGGCGCCGAGCCGAAGAGCATCCAGCGGGTGTGCTGGATGTCGCCGCTCAGCTGCAGCGCGCGCGCCTGGAGCCCACGCTGGAAGTCGTCGGTCGGCGTGAGACGACGGATCTGCTGGTCGAGCTGTTCGAGGGCCGGCGGCGGCGCCGACGTATCGAGCGTGCCGGTCCGGAGGCCATCGTCGGGCCAGGTGGTGTCGACGCGCCGGGCGAGCGCGTCGTGGATACCGTTGCGGATCGGCGCGGTCTCAGGCCCGTACTGCGCCAGGACCCGATCCAGCATCAGGATGTCCGCGGCGCTCTGACGGACGTCGCCGTCCTGGGTGTCGAACGTCGTCTTCGCGGACGCCGTCAGCAGCCCGAGCACCAGCGCCGCCATCGTGGCGATCAATCCCATCGCGAGGCGCACGATGGCCTCGGAGTCCGAGCCGAGATGGTGGTTCGGGACGGCACGCCGAAGGGCCATGCCCACGAGCGCCCCACCGAAGGTGCACGCGAAGACGATGCCGGCCATGTCCCATGGGCTCACGCCAGGCGTCTCCATCGCTGCAGTGCCTGATCGCCCATGGCGGCTCTGCTACAGGCTCGATGGGATGACGTCCAGCCTCGTCCGGGCATGTCGGTCGGCTACCATCGATGTCTGTACAGAAATGTAGCGCTTGACGGCGCCTGGATGCCTGGATACTAGGGGTTCCGCTACGGACATGATGGGTTCGGGCGCCGCGGTTCTCCCCCCGGCGCCGGACTCGTTCGCGGGGTCGGTGGTTCCGACGGTTGGGCGGACCACCGGCCCCGGGTGTGCCCCGCGCGCCACGACGCATGCGACTCCGCGACGCAGTGCACGGTGACATCTGCAGTGGCACCTGTGCTAGCCGGCACCACTACTGACGTCCTAGCCACTCGTTGGAGGTGCCGAAATGTTCGCGCGTTCGCTGCCCGTGCTCGTCGTTCGTCATCGCAGCGCGTTGGGCGTGCTGCTACCGCTCCTCCTGACGGCCACCGTCCTGCTCGGCGCGGCGGCGCCCGCGGCGGCGCAGGTGTGCGGAAACACGGTGGTCGAGGTCGGTGAGACCTGCGACGACGGTAACACGCTGTCGGGTGACTGCTGTTCGGCGCTGTGTCAGATCGAGAGCTCGGGGACGGTCTGTCGTGCGAGCGCCAACGTGTGCGACGTCGCCGAGACCTGCGACGGTATCCTCGGCTCGTGTCCTGCGAACGCATTCCAACCGGCGACGGTGGTCTGCCGGAGCGCGCAGGGGGTGTGCGATCTGGCCGACAACTGCAGCGGCACGGCCGCCGCGTGTCCGGCCGATCTGAAGAGCACCGCGATCTGTCGCTCCAGCGCGGGCGCCTGCGACGTGACCGAGAGCTGCGACGGCAACTCCAACGCGTGTCCCGCCGACGTCGTTCTGAACAGCGCCACCGTGTGCCGCGCCGCGGCGGGCGGCTGCGACGTGGCCGAGTCGTGCACCGGGTCGTCGGGCGTCTGTCCCGCCGACGTGCTCGTCAGCGCCGGCACGGTCTGTCGCGCGTCGGCGGGGACGTGCGACGTCGTCGAGAGCTGCACCGGGGCGAGCCCGACCTGTCCGACCGACGTCGTGGTCGGCGTGGGTGTCGTCTGTCGCGCGGCCACGGGCCTGTGTGACATCGCCGAGACCTGCACCGGGAGCGCGGGCGCGTGCCCGGCGGATGCCTTCAAGCCGGCGTTCGCGCAGTGCCGCGCCTCGGCGGGAGTCTGCGACCTCGTCGAGGTGTGCAGCGGGACGAGCACGACCTGTCCGGCCGACGTCTTTCAGCCGCCGTCGCAGGTATGCCGTGGTGCCGGTGGTCCCTGCGACCTCGCCGACCAGTGCACCGGGTCGACCGCGGCGTGCCCGGCGGACGTCAAGAAGACCAGCGTCTGCCGCCCGGCGGCCGACCAGTGCGACGCGCCGGAAAGCTGCGACGGCGTCGCCGACGCGTGCCCCGCCGATCTCCTCCGCGCGGCGGGTGCGTCGTGTCGTGACGCGGCGGGCGCCTGCGACCTTGCCGAGAGCTGCACGGGCCTGAGCGCCGCGTGTCCGCCGGATCTCGTGCGGCCAAACACGTTCGAGTGTCGGACGGCCACGGGCATCTGCGACGTGGCCGAATTCTGCACCGGGCTGGGGGCGGTCTGTCCCGTCAATGCCTTCCTGCCGTCGAGCGTCGTCTGTCGCGTCTCCGCCGGTGCATGCGACGTGGCCGACACCTGTACGGGCAGCGGCGGCACGTGCCCCGCCGACGCCAAGAGCACGGCCGTGTGTCGTGCGGCGAGCGATCTCTGCGACGCGGCCGAGACCTGCAACGGGGTCGGCAACGCCTGCCCCGTCGATCTGCTGCGATCGGCCGGCAGCAGCTGCCGCGTCGCCGCCGGCGGCTGTGACATCGCCGAGACGTGCACCGGTGGCAGCGCTGCCTGTCCACCCGACGTGCTCCTCGCGACGGGTGCGACGTGTCGTGCCGCCGCCGGAACCTGCGACGTCGCCGAGACCTGCGACGGCGTCACCGTCGCATGCCCGCCGGACGTCTTCGTCGCCGCCGCCACCGCGTGTCGCGCCGCGGCGGGTGCCTGTGACGTCGCCGAGAGCTGCAGCGGCAGCGGGCCCGCGTGTCCAACCGATGGCTTCGTGTCGGCGGGTACCGAGTGTCGGGCCTCGGGCGGTGCGTGCGATCTGGCCGAGAGCTGCACCGGGTCGGGGGCGACGTGTCCGGTCGATGCGAAGAGCACGGCGCCCTGTCGCGTGGCCGTCGGTCTCTGCGACGACGCCGAAAGCTGTGACGGTGTGACGAACACCTGTCCGGGCGACGCCCTCCGTGTCGCGGGTTCGGTCTGCCGCGCCGCCGCAGGCGCTTGCGATGCCGTCGAGACGTGCGACGGGCTCGGCACGACGTGTCCCGCCGACGGTGCGGCGCTCGCCGGCACGGTGTGCCGTCCGTCCGCGGGCAGCTGCGACGTGGTCGAGAGCTGCGACGGCGTCGGACATGCCTGCCCGGGCGACACGTTCCTGCCGTCGTCGACGACGTGCCGCGCCGCCGCCGGCGCGTGTGACGTCGCCGAGACCTGCACCGGCTCGAGCGGCGCGTGTCCCGCCGATGCCAAGAGCACCGCGGTATGCCGTGCCGCAACCGGTACGTGCGACGCGGCCGAGAGCTGCAACGGCACCAGCGACACCTGTCCCAGCGATGCCCTCGAGCCCGTCGGCACGGTCTGCCGGGCGTCGGCGAACGCCTGCGACCTTGCCGAGACCTGTAGCGGCAGCACCGCGTCGTGTCCCGCCGACGTGCCCATCGCCGACGGCGATGGCGACGGTACCTGCGACTCGCTCGACGTCTGCCCGGCGCTCGCCGATCCGGCGCAGCTCGACGGCGACGCGGACGGCCAGGGCGACGCCTGCGATCCGTGCACGAACCTCGTGCCGGTCATCGCCGACCGTCCGAAGCTGATCATGACGCGACTCGGGTCGCCGCTCGGCGACGAGCGCGTCAAGTACAAGGGCACCATCACGGTGCCGACGTCACCCGCGATCGATCCGTCCGTGAACGGCCTGCGCTTCCTCGTCATGGACGCCAGCGGTGGGGTCTCGATCGACGCCGTGCTCGCGGGCGGCGTGCGCTGGAAGCCGAACACGCAGAACACGGTCTGGATCTATCGCGATCGCGACGGCAGCGTCGGCGGCATCACGAAGGTCGTCCTCCGTCGTCGTCAGCCGGCGTCGGGTGAGCTGCGCTTCGTCATCTCGGGCCGTGACGGCACGTATCAGAGCCCTACGCTGCCGGGGGTGACGGCCACGCTGATCGTCGATCCACCGCTCGCCACGACGGGGCAGTGCGGTGAGGCCGTCTTCGGATCGGGCGACTGCGCCGCCGCGGGCGGCGGCACGAAGGTGACCTGCCGCTAGGGGCTGAGGGGGGCCAGCCACCCGGTGCTCGACGCACCGAGTGGCCGGCCAGGTCGTCGAGCTACCGGCACACTCCGAAGAAGCAGACCAGTCCGTTCGCGCCGCAGGGAGTGAAGTCGGGCAGGGTGGTGCTGTTGCACTGCGCCGTCTGCATTCCCGGAGGACCGACGACGGTGCAGGTGTCAGCGGTGCAGGGGTTGCTGTCGTTGCAGAGGGTCGAGACGCCGGAGGTGCAGGCGCCTTCCTGACACGAGTCTTGCACGGTGCAGGGGCTCGTTCCCGCGCAGCCCGTGCCGTTGGTGACGTTCGTCTGCTTGCAGCCGGCGAGCGCGTCGCAGCTGCCGACGGTGCACGGATTCTGGTCTTCGCAGCTCGGCGGGAGCCCGCCGACGCAGGCACCGCGGATGCAGGCGTCGCCCTGGGTGCAGGCGTTGCTGTCGGTGCAGGAGTGGCCGTCGTTGAGCGGCGTGCGCACGCAGCCGGTGGCGGGGACGCAGGTGTCGGTGGTGCAGGAGTTGTCGTCGGTGCAGTCGCGGAGCTCACCGGTCTTGCAGGTGCCGTTCTGGCAGAAGTCGTTGCGCGTGCAGAGGTTGTCGTCGGAACAGGCGTGCCCGTCCTCGACCGGCTGGTGTACGCAGCCCTGCTGCGGATCGCAGTCGCGCGTGCAGACGTTGTTGTCGTCGCATTCGGGTGCGGCGCCTGGAACGCAGACGCCACCCTGACAGGTCTCGACGCCGTTGCAGGCGTTGTTGTCGTTGCACTCGGCGTTGCTCTCGCACCGGCAGCGACACTGGCCCTGCTGACCCAGCTCGATACGGCCCTGGCCCTGCGGATCGCCGGCGATGCAGTCGCCCGGGCACGCCGTGTCGCCGTTGGGCGCGCTGGTGTCGCACTCCTCGACGGGTGCCTTCACGCCGTCGCCGCAGCTGCCCTGGCGCGTGACGGAGGCCTTCTTCGCGATCGAGATCTTGGCGCCGACGAGGCGGCCCGTGATGGCGGCACTTGAGCCGATGCCGATCTTGCCGTCCGGAACCCGGAGGTAGGCGGCGAGCGTGGCGCCGCGGCTGATCTTGGCGGCCGGCCCGGCAACGTTGACGAGCACGTCGCCCGCTTGCAGCGGCTCGCCCGCGGTTGGGCCGAGGTACGTCTGACCGGCCATCCCGATGCGGTCGCGGACGTTGATCACGACCGCGTTGTCGGCGTTGATGCGGCCCTCGAACGCCATCTTGATGGAGGCGACGACGTAGCGGCCCACGCCGGTCCCCGGCGTGAAGCCGCGCAGGAAGAGTCGGCCGCTCTGCGCCACCGTGATCTTGCCGTAGGCGCCCGGCGGCAGGTGGACGGTCTCGTCCTCGGCGACGGTGATGTCGACGGTGCCGGGCGTGATGCTCGGGAAGGCGGCGACGTTCGTCAGCGTCAGTGGAGCGGCGAAGGGGAACGGACCGCCGCCGAGCACCGCGGCGTCGTCGTGGACGTTGGCGTTGTTCGAGAACAACCGGCCCAGGCTGGACCCGCCGACGACCTTGGAGCGGTCGCCGATGGCCTGTCCCGATGCCGGCAGCGTGGTGTCTTTCGAGACCAGCAGATAGCCGCCGCTGTTGGTGACGCCGACGTTACCGCCGACGACGGTGGTACCGCCGCCGAGCCGTATCTGGCTCTCACCCAGGATGGTGTAGGTGCGCGCGTCGGTGGTGGGCACGGCGCAGGTACACTGGCCGATGAGCGGCGGCGCGAGACAGGCGCCGGGGCAGGCGGTGTCGCCTCCCGTCGCCGATCCGTCGCAGGCTTCGCCCGCCTGCTTGATGGCGTCGCCACACGCCGCATGGGCTGGGTCGACGGCCGCGAGAGGGAGAAGGAGGACGACGAGCGCGAGAGCGAGCGTACGAAGGGTCCGCATGCGCTCGACGGACGCAAGACGTGTGCCATGGCGTCTCCGATATGCCTGGAGAAACACACGGGAAAGACGGGGGTCGGCGGGCTCGTCAGGCGCGGCGTCGCATGGTCGCGCGCGACCGCAACCAGGACTGTGACTTCTGTACGGCTGCCCGGCGGATCAGTGGATGACGCGGGCGGCGCCGATGGCCTGGTTGCTGAGGACCAGCAACGACTGCCGGAGACTCGGCGACATCTGGCTCCGGGCCTGCGCCTTCTCCACTTCGAAGACGAACTTCTGGATCGCGGCCTGCAGCTGGTTGATCCGCCGGCCGATCTTTCTCGAGATGCCGCGGTTCAGCTCCGCCTGGGTGGCGTTGGCGAACTCCACGCTCTTGGCGAGCGCCTTCTGCAGCTTGGTCTTCGGCTTGCGGAGCTTCGGATTGAGCTCGAGCGGTTGCGCCGACATGAGCGTGCCGCGAATCGTCGACAGACGGCACAGGACGGCGTCGACGGAGATGGCGTCGGTGTAGGTGCAGCCGACGCCGGTGTTGCACGAGTCGGTGGTGCAGACGTTGCTGTCGTCGCAGCTGAGCTGCGAGCATGGGCACCCGGTGGGCTCGAGCGGCTCGCCGGGCTCGGCGGGGCAGAGATCGCAGGCGTCGCCGCGGGCGTCGCGATCGCCGTTCGCCTGATCGGGGTTGATGACGCTCGCGCAGTTGTCGCAGGCGTCGCCGAGGGCGTCGCCGTCGAAGTCGTGCTGATCGAGATTCGGCACCCCTCGGCAATTGTCGCAGGCATCGCCGACGCCGTCGTCGTCGTCGTCGACCTGGTCGGGGTTGTCGGCCGACGGGCAGTTGTCCTCGAAGACGATCCGGCTGGCGTGCGCGATGGAATCGTAGCGCAGCGTCAGCTGCCGCAGTCCGCCGCAGCGGTTCAGGATGGTGATCTCGAAGCCGAGGCGGTCGCCGACGGCGACGGTGCGATCGGCGAGGGTGCCGCCGACGGGGAGGGCGAACTGCAGCGGCTCGGGCGAGCCGTTCTTCGAGAGAATGGTGACGCCCTGCGTGTAGAGGTGTCCGAGAATGACGCGACCGCTGCTGGGCGGCTGGCGGAAGAACGTGACGGCGACGTCGGCGCAGGAATCCATTCCGGACTGTCCGGTGCCGAGGAAGGCGACTGCCGTGACCACACCGACCCGGATCTTGGTCGTCGCCGTGGCAGGCGCGGCGAGGAACTCGCCCAGCGTGGCGGTGGCGCGGTCGCCGGCCGGTTGGGTGATCTCGCGTGGCGTGGTGCGGATGGAGGCCCCGGCCAGGAGCTGGCGGGGCGTATCGCCGTCACGGAGATAGAGCGCCGTGTCGTCGGCCGCCATGGCGGAGACTGCCAGGGACAGCGCGAGCACGACGGTGGTCGCGGCGGTACGGAGGTGCCTCATCGTCGGAGGCAATCGAGCAATGCGCATGCCGTACGGAGCGTTGTTGGGCGTAGGCATATCGGGAGGTTGCGGGCCATCTGACGGCGGGCGTCTCGCATGGGCGCACGGACCCTGCCGCGACCCTGCGTCGACGCCACACTCGTCGTCTACTGCGGGGTGGCGCGCAGGACGTCGATCTCGGTGGTCGCGCCCGCCGCCAGCGATGTCAGCTGCGCCCCGAGCTCGGGAGCCATGCCCTTCTTGAGGGCGCTCGTCACGCCCTTCCCGAACAGGCGCAGCTGCTTGTTCGCCCGACGCAGATTCGGCGTGACCTTGCGCCCGCCGCGCGCCATGTCGAGCGCGGTGCGCGCGTGTGCCATGGTCTTGCCGAGCCGCGTGGCCAGTTTCTTCCCGCCGAGCGCCTCGACGGGTTGGCCGACGAGCACGGTGCCGATGGTGTCGAGCCGGCACGACACGGCGTCGTAGCCGAGGAGCGGCTGGTCGACGCACGCGACGGGGAGGGTCGTCGTCGTCGTGCTGGTCGGCGGCGGCGCGGTGGTGGACGACGTGGACGTGGTCGGGACCGTGGTGGAGACGACGGTGGTCGTCGTGCTCGCCGCGATGGTGCTGCTGGTGGTCGTAGTGGTGACGGCGATCGTCGTGGTGGTGCTCGACGTGCTGCCGGCGACGGTCGTCGACGTGGTGGTCGTCGTCGAGGACGTGGTGCTGGTGGTGCTCGTCGTCGTGCTGCTCGTCGTCGTCGACCCGCCGCAGCCCACGCAGCACGGCAGGGCGGTGTTGTGCGGCAGGCTCGGCGGCGGCGTGATCGTCTGGGTCGCGAGCAAGGTGGGCGGGACGTCGCGCCACTCGAGGAAGTTGTCGATGCCGGCCGTGAGCGTACCGCCGATCGTCATCGAGCTGCTCGCCTGCAGGCGGTTGATGCCACGGTCGGCGGCAGCGGTGCCGAGGTTCACGATCGATGCGTTCTGCGGGAGGTTGATGGTGCATCCCTGGATCAGCACGATGCCACCGCTCGATGCCACCGTGCTGGGCGTCGTGCCGGACGCGAACACCGTGCCCGTGAGGGCGGCCGAGGTGCCGGCGCTCGCCTCGAGTGCGCCACCCACGATGCCGCCGCGCACGTCGACGATGGAGCCGATGGCCACCGACGTGCCGGCGTCGAGCGAGACCACGCCGCCGAGGCCGAACCCGGTGGCCTTCGCGGCAGCGAGGATCTGCGCCGTGACGTTGATGGCGCCCCCGGCGACGACCGACACGCCGCCACCGTCGCCGTCGAGACCGCCGCCGCGGACGTCGACGAGGGCCGCGATGGTGACGTTCCCGGTATCCGACGTGATCTCGATGTCGGCGCCGGCGCCGAAGTCCTCGTCTACGGCTGACGCCGTTCCGACGATCTCCGCATTCAGGGTTACCGCTCCGCCGGTCGTGATGAGGACGCTTCCGCCCGACCCTGCGCCGCTGCGAGCGTGGATGTCGATGACGCCGTCGCCTTGGGTGGTGACGGTGGTGCCCGCGTCGACGTCGACGGTGCCGCCGTCGAGATCACCGCCCGACGCGTCCAGCAGCTCGGACACGACGATGCCCTGTCGGGACGTGAGCTCGATGCTACCACCGTCGGCTTCGGCGCCACCCGTGCAATCGATCCCCAGCCCGCCGATCGTCACGGCGCCGTCTCCGTCGAGGCTCACGAACCCGCCCGAGCCCGCGGGGGCGGTGGACTTGGCGCGGAGCTCGCCCTGCATCTGGATAGAGCCGCCGCCGCGCGCGGTGATACCGATCAGGCCCGCCGCGATGGCGGCCGACACGTCGATGCGCGATCCCGCCTTCAGGTCGACGTTGCCGGCGGTGGCCTGGAGCTTCAGGAAGCCCCCGAACCCGCCGAGCTCCCCCGGCGTTCCGGTGGCGACGATCTTGGCATTCGCGTCGAGCGTGATGGCCGCGGCGCGCATGGTGAGGACGCCGTCGTCCTTGACGTTGACGGTCTTGCCGGCGGCGATCGTCAGCGTGCGCGTGCCGACGTCCCACACCGTCCCCGACGTCACGTCGACGGTGTTGGCGATCACGCAGGGTGCCGGCGCAGCGGCCGCGCACGGGGCCTGGGCCGATGCCCGCCCCGGCAGGGCGAGCCACGCCAGCATCACGAGGACGAGGCGGAGCGCACGGGGTAGTCGGCGGACGAGGACCATCGCGTCGATCACAGCAACGTGCATGCCCGGTCCGCGACCGATTTCCGCAACGTCTTCAATGGTATCCGGTCGCGCACCTGCGCGAATCGAGCACCACTGCAGCGGGCGCGCGACGTTGGGGCTAGGGACGATACCTCGAAGGCGGCCGCCGCCGGGAGCCGCTCGCGATCGATGGCCGGCTTCGTCGTGGTTCGAACGTCCGGTCTCCGCGACCGCAGAGGCCGGCTTCGACGGCTCACCATGCGCTCTTGCGCCATTGCAATCTTTGGCGGGGAGACAGATCTGCATACAGCGATACCCACTATCCGTGAAACGTCGCCGAAGCCCTGGATCGGCCTGCTTTTTCCTTGACACAGGGAGGTGGCGGGAAGTAACGCTTCGCATGTACCGGATTGAACGCTGAACTGCAGATGCTCTCTCGGAGGTGGCTCGTGTCGCATAAATTCACGTTGGCGCTCGTTCTGGCGCTTGTTTTTGCCGGAGTCGCCGTCGCGCATGACGAACCTCGTCGCGCGAAGACGATCAAGGCGCCGCTCGTGACCGCGTACCAGGCGTGCACCGCTCCCAACACGGTCACGTCCGGCCCCACGCCGGTGCCGGCGTGCAGTCCCCCTGTGCGCAACGACGAGGTGTGCGGGTTCCAGGGTCCGTTCTTCCGGGCCGGCTATGGCAAGGCCGCGGGCGTCACCACGCCGCTCGGCGACCTGACGTTGAACTTCACGGCCAAGAACCTGAGCCCTGGTTGCGAGGGCCGCAAGCTGTGCGCCGTCGCGTCGGTTCGCCTCACCACCGAGCGCTGCGTGCAGTCGCCGTGTACGGTCGACATCCCGCAGTGGCTGAGCGACACGATCACGGGTTGCTGTGTGGTCACGGCCGGTACGTGTCGCGTCAGCACGAGCATCAACCGCGAGATGCTCGGCGTGCTCGAGCAGGGCGAGAAGACCGGCATCGAAATCAGCGGCTGCGGTCTGAAGCGTGTCGACGGTCCGAACCCGCCCAGCAGCTACACGTTCACCTGCGGTGTGCTCGCTCCCTGACGAGCGACGTCGCGCGCTTGCGCGAATGATTGATTGACCCCGGAGGTTCGTGAGCGTACCGTCGCACACAGTCGGCCAACGACTCGATGCGCTGCGTGCGTGTCGGGTCGTGAGCTCGGCTTCACCGCCTCGTGGACATGGCCTCTGCGCGGTCGTGCCTTCAGGCCGCGTTCGGGGGTGCCGATGATGATGATGACCAAGCTGCAGGCGCGTGAGTGGGTCCACAAGCAACTGATCGTCGACGAGCTCGACTGCACGCAGCTCGTGACGGCGTTCACCGTGCTCGCGGAGCACGCCCCCAACGCGACCGATCGCCGTGATGGTCTGTTTCGCCGGTGCTGCGAGATCGTGCTCATGTCTGTGCCCGCCGCACCGCCGACCCACGAAGCACCGCCGCCCGAGCGCATCCCGCACCGTCCGACGCGCTCGTACCGTTCCTCCGCATCCTGAGCGGACGGGTGGCCGCGCCGTACGGTCCCCCGCTCAGCGCGTGATCGGCCGCCGCATCGCGACGCGCTCCTCCGGATGAGGAAGCCAGCGACGCTGCTCTGCGATGTGTCGGGCGATGTCCGGGCCCCATGCCGACCGGGGGACGGTGACGAACCCGCAGCGCTCGTAGAACGCACGGTTCCAGGGCAGATGGCCGTAGGTGGTGAGCCAAAGGAAGGCGCCGTCCTGGGCCTCGGACCACGCATGGGCGCGCGCCAGCAGCAGACGACCGATGCCGCGTCGCATGGCGTCGAAGCGGACGGACAGCTGGTCGAGGTAGGGCTCCCCGTCGAGCACGTCGAGCGCGGCGAAGCCGAGGACGCGATCCTCGTCATCGCTGGCGACGAACAAGCGCTGCCGCTCCGCGGCACGTAGCCACCGTGCCTGCTCGTCGCGCGCGAAGGGGGCATCGGCGGGCAGCGACAGGTCCACGCCGGCCTCGGTGTAGAGGCGGCCCGCGTCGTCGTCGACGGCGACGACGACGTCCAGCTCGCGGGGGTCCGCCGGCCGGATCGTGACGCGCATCACGGATAGAAGGGCGTGCCGTCCCACACGTTCTGCGGCTCGAGACGGAATCCCAGCCATGCGGCGGGGACGGTGTCGCGATCCTCGTCGCGCATGTCGTTCTCGTGGCTGTGGCTGTCGAAGTACCAGAGGACGACGTCACTCGCGGCGACGGGCTCGCGGTCGAGATAGGTCGGGAGATCGAATGCACGCAGCTCGGCCGTGGGCCCGTGGTTGGCGGTCACCCAGATCGGATACTTGGTCCACGCTTCGCGGAAGCGCGCCAGGCCCTCGCGGATGGGCGCCAGGGTGTAGCCCGTCGCACGGCCGCGTCCATTCACGCGCGTCGCGTCCGTCACCTCGACATGGGTGAAGGTCTTCGCGTCCCACTTGATGCCGCTCTCCGTGGTGACGGTCTTCTCGGTCTCCTTGACGGTGCTCGATCCGACCTTCGTCGTCATGACGTCGACGGTATCGCCGCCCGGGCCGGCGACGTCGAGGTTCACGCGCCACGCGAAGTTGTGCATGTGGCCTGCGGTGTCGTCGGGGCCGTCGAGCTTCTGTCCGGTGGCGGCGGCGCGCACCTCGATGGTGCCGTCGTCGTAGAACTCGTACTGCATCACGTAGTCGTAGTTGCTGGCGTTGAGGACGCTCCACAGCACGAGCTTCTCGCCGCGACGCGCGATGCCGCCGAACGGATCGCGCCAGGCGAGGCCGCGGTCGCGTACCTCGCGGCACAGCCTGTTGCCGCCGAGACGCGTCGCGGGGCATTCGACGGTGGTGAGCGGCTGCAGCTCGAACCCGAATTCCGTGAGGTCGTGAAAGCGGGGCTCGCCGGCGTGGTACGGGACGAAGATCTCGGACATGCGGATGTCCCCCAGCACCGCAATGGGCGTCGCGGCGGCGCCGGGACGGAACTCCGCCTGGGTGAGGACGAGCGTCTCCGACGCCACCAGATTGCCGTCGGCATCGGGCATCGGCATCACCTCCCAGCACAGGTGCCATCGAGACACCGGCGCGCCTACGCTGGGGAAGTCCTGCGTCAGCTCGGTGCCGGTCGTGCAATAGGCCGCCAGCGCCGTGCGCGCCACAGTGATGCTGAGGAGAAGGGCCAGACCGATCCGTCGGGAGGGTGTCATGGCGCGCGCAGTAGCATGAAACGTCGCGCGCGTGTGAGCTCGCGGATCCGGTCGTCGTCGTGTCGGCTCAGATCTCGGGACGCGCCAGCACGAAGTAGTTCGGGGTCTCCTTCCCCTTGCGGTAGGCGCGGCCGATGAGCACCCGGCCGTAGACGCGACGGAGATAGTCCTTCATGTGGCCGTACACGAACTGCGTGATGCCGGTGTCGTTCGGGCGGATTGGCGGCCACGCCGCCGGCTTCTCGCGCGGCAGCTCGGTGTAGTCGACGTAGGTGCCGGAGGCGTCGCGCTTCAGGAGATAGTAGCCGGGACCGGCGAACCAGGCGGCGTTGCTCTCGTTGTAGCCGCCGATCGTCCCGCTCGGCGTCCGATAGAACACCTTCCGGAACGGCCGGTAGATGGGCTGATTGTTCTGACCTTCGAAGGGCACGGGATCGAGGGGCGCCCGATCGGGCGCGACGACCTCGTCGAGGGCGATCGGGTCGGTGGCCGCCGAGACGTCCCACAGCGTGCGGTGGTGACGTCGATCGAGCTGCGTCGCCTGTCGTACGCGCTCGTCACCCGAGAGCGCACCCAGGTGCCGTTGGATCTGGTCGGAGGTGACACCGGGGGTGGCGAGGAGGTCGTTCAGCGTCATGGCTCTTCCCATAGCGGGGGAAGGGGATGCGAACCAACCCCCTGTGGGTGCGTCAGGGAATGGTTGGTGGCGTGCGATCAGACCGAGCGCCGCGAACGGGACGAGCAGCTTGGCCTTCGCTTCCGGCAACATCGTGGAGGCGCCACGGCTCAGGAAGACGCAGGCATCGGCGCGGGTCGTCGCGCAGGGAGCACGACCTGCTCCAACGCGGCGGACCTCAGTAGCCGGGCCCTGGCGGCGGCGCTCACTCCGGCCGCGCGCCAGGGCCTGCGGTCAGCTCGCGGGCATAGACCTCGTCCCCGGTCGGGTGGTCCGCCGACCATTCGATCACCGCCAATCGGACGCTGCCGTCGCTCAGGAAATCGACTTCCATCAGACCCGGTCGAAGCGGATCGGAATGCGCGAAGAGCGTCGAGCGATCGTGGCGGACGCCCGACGCCTTCTCGCTCGAGCCGAGGCCGCTCACCACCGTCCAGCGCGGACCCTCGTGCGCCTCGAATACCTGCAGGCTGTGGTCGTGCCCTGCGGCGTAGAGCAACGGCCGGGCGCCGCGGTCGGTGGCGCTCGACATCGCCGCCGTGAGCGACGCGCGCAGATGTGGGTTCTTGCCGCCGGAGAAGTCCTGCCCGCTGGGCGAGTAGTTCGTGCGCAGGAAGCCGGCGAGCGAGCCCAACCCCGGCAGCGGCATCCAGCGCACGAAGAACGGCACGTACGACCCGAGCATCGTGAGCGGGAACAGGTGCACGATGGGATCGACGTAGCCGCCGTGCGGCCCCTTGCTGGCGAGCGGATGATGTCCGACCACGATCGCCTCGCGACCGTCGCGTGTCGCCGTCGCGATCTCCTGCTCGAGCGCGGCGAGGATGCTCTCCTCGGTGACGTACGGACAGTTGGTGGGGTTGCGCTCCGGTTCGGGCTTGCCGCCGATGCCGGCGTCGACCCACCACTGCGTGTCGAGGATGATGAGGCGCGCGCGCCGGCCGAGGTCGACGGTGGTCGGTCCCGGACAGCCGTCGCGTGGCAGCATCACGACGTCGGCGGGCTCCGCCTGGTTGCGCAGCTCCATGATGAAGGCCTGCTGCGCCAGGACGCTCTTGAAGCCGCCGACGCCGAACTGATCCCAGTCGTGGTTGCCCGGGATGAAGATGGCGCGGACGCCCGGCACCTTCACCGCCTTCACCTGCGCCTTCAGTCGCCGCTCGGCGTCGCGCCGGCTCTCGAACATGTTGAGCAGGACCTCGTCGAGGACCGCCTCCACCGCCGTGCCCTCGAGCTCCGTCGGCTCGGGCATGCCGGTCTCGTAGACGTTGTCGCCGAGGAACACGACGGTGGTCCGTCCCGGCGCCATGCGCACGCGTTGCTCGAGCAGGTCGAGCGTGGGCTCGCCATCGGGTTTCGGGTCGCCGGCGTCGCCGATCAGGAGCAGGCGGTGATCGACGCGTGCGGGGTCGGGTACCGGCAGGACGTGTGGTCCGCGGATGAACGGCCGCCTATGGCTGCACGCGGCGAGCAGGAGGATCGCCAGCACGAGCACTGCCCTACGCACTGGTGCCGCCCCTCGACTCGGGACCGGGGTTCAGCCAGACACGAGCGACATGACCGCGCGTCTGCTCCTCGTCCGCCACGGCCAGATCGAGGCCAACCTGTCGCACCGCTGGCACGGCTCGACCGATTTCGACCTGACGCCGTTGGGCCGCGACCAGGCGCGACGGATCGCCGCCCACCTGCAGCGCACCCGGCCGGAGGTGGCGGCCGTCTACACGAGCCCACTCCAGCGCGCGACCAACACGGCCATCGTCATCGCCGAGGCGCTCGGGCTGCCGCTCATACAGGCCCCAGGGCTCGCGGAGTACGGCATCGGCGCGCTCGAGAACGAGACCTTCGCCGATCTGGGCGCAGAGCACCGCTTCTTCGAGCAGGCCGAGGCCGATCTGCGGTGGGCGCCCCCCGGTGGCGAGTCGCTGGGTGGCGTCGGCGAGCGCGTCCTGGCGGCGTGGCGCGCCATCGCCGCCGCGCATCCCGGCCGCGAGGTCGTTGCCGTGAGTCACGGTGCCGCGATCGCCGTCGGGCTGGCGCTGCTGCAGCACGACGACCCACGCGCGTGGACGCGCTACCGGCTGCGCAACACGAGCGTCACCGAGGTCGAGCTGGCGCCTGTGCCGCGTGTCCTGGCCTTCGACGTGGTCGACCATCTCGACTGAGCTCACGTCGTCTCGTCGGCGAAGCGCCGGCCGGCATAGCGTGCCGCGACTCCCCACACGACGACCAGGCCGATCGTCACCACCGACAGCCAGCGCACGCTGGCGTAGCTGTGGAACCAGGCCCCCATGGCGAGGCTCAGCCCGACGCCGACCGTCTTCGCGGCGCGTTGGACGAACATGTCGATGAACGCCTTCGCCTTGTACTTCTCGTCGGCCGAGGTCGGGACGTAGAGCGCCTCCTTCGCCGACTGGTTCACCGAGTAGCTGAAGGCGTTGTCCGCCGTGTTGAGCAGGCTGCCCACCCACAGTCCCGGCCAGGCGAGAAACGCGAGCGAGCCCAGACCGGCGGTGAACGGCAGCACGAGCAGCGCCGCGCCGACGCCCCACGTCTGCATCAGTGTGCTGGTGACGAAGAGCTGCACCAGCATCGAGGCGACGTTGGTGATCGCGAACACCACCGAGAGGTGGCGTGCGATGGCGGCGCCGTCGAGGTAGTGCGACACGGCGCTGGTGAACTGGAAGTCCATCACCGTCGACACCACCTCGTAGAGCGCGACGATGGCGGCGATCGAGAGCAGGTACGGTGAGCGCAGGACCAGCGCGGCGCCTTCGAGCGCGGCGCTGTGCGCGGGGGCCGGCGTGGCATCTGCGACCGCGGGTGTATCGACCGCCATACGGGCCGCGGTCCAGGCGACGACGACCACGACGACGCCGATGGCGGCGCACACGAGCGCCCACACCGGCGCGGCGAACGCGCCCACCAGGGCGCCGAGGGCACTGCTCCCGACGACGCCGCCGAGGACGGCGCCGAGGCCGACGAACCCGTACAGACGCTTCGCCGCGTCGGGCGTCACGCTGTCGTTCAGGAAGGCGAAGAACGCGGCCACCATCAGCGTGCTGAAGAGATCGCCGAAGAGGTAGAAGCCCCACACGGTGAGGGGGCCCGGCTGCACGAGCAGCCACGCGAACACCAGATCGGCGGCGATGAAGAACGCCATCAGGGCCGCCGTCAGCCGCTCGCGCCGCAGCCGTCGCGCGAGCCAGGTGAAGACGGTGACCGCCACCGCTGCGACCAGCATGTTGAGGACCTTGGCGAGCAACTCGGCCTCGGCGGCGGCGAACTGGTGCCCGAGCAGCAGGACGCCGCTCTGATCGTACTGCTGGATGAAGAGGGCCTTCTTGAGCGGCTTCAGGATCCAGAAAGTGGCGATCACCAGGAAGATGTTGGTGAACATGCAGAGCGCGAACGGCCACTCCTCCCTGCGAACGGCGCCGAACGCTCCCAGTCCTCTGCCGGTGTCCATGGCTCAGAAGGTGCCGATCGTGCCCTGGTCGACCTGCAGCAGCAGCTCCGCCATGCGCGCACGCAGCCCGGCGATCTCGCTCCGTGTGAGGCCCATCTGCAGGCGACCGGGAACGATGCGGATGCCCTTGTCGGGATCGATCGGCGCCGTCGGCTTCACCACCTTCAGCACGCCCTGCTTGTCGGCGCGCATCTCGACCAGCGTGCCGAGCTCGTCGAGATCGTCGTCGTCGACCTCGTCGCGCAGCTCCGCGACGACGCTGCGACGGACGGCGGGCACGCGGATGCTGTCCCAGTTCGACACCAGGAAGTTGTAGACGAGACCGTCGAAGCTGATGCCGTTGTCGATCGCGAACACGCGCCGATTGTCGTCGCGGTCGGCCACCAAGATGTTGCCGGGACGGCCGTCGCGATGCCGGATCAGGAAGGAGAGCACGTTGAAGTTGGAGAGGTGGTAGGCATAGGCGTCGTCGTGCGCGAAGCGCTCGGGATCGTAGAGCACCTCGGGCACGGTCACGTTGTCGAGCCAGAGCGACAGCATGCCGAGCACGCAGGTGGTGCCCTCGATCGTGGGTGTGGCCTTGGGGTCGATGTGGCGGTAGGCCGCGACCGGCACGCAGCGCAGCGTGGTCGTCGGCACGACGTAGTCGTGGGGCTTCAGGAAGATCTTTTGGATGGCGTAGGCGGCGATCTCCTTGCGCGGGTTGTTGTTCCAGCCGTCCATGTCGTCCGGCGGGACCAGCTTCCACTTCACCTTCACGGGCCGCGGATCGGGTGGGAACTCGACCACGGCTTTGTAGGCGCCGGCGACGCCCTGGGCGGTGTGCTCGGCCGAGACCAGCTCCATGGGGGCACCGGCGAAGAGGCGCTCGGCGCGGGCGGGGGCGAGTGGCCAGTTGTTGCCGGCGGCGGGAATGCGGCGCGCGGGCGGACGCGGTACGCCGGGAGATGGATGGCCGCAGGCGACGAGCGTGGCGACGAGCCCGATCACGCCCAGGAGGCGGTGTCTCATGGCGTCTCTCCGCCGGCGACGCGGTCGCGCAGCGTGCTGGCGACGGTCGCGAGACCGCCGAGCAGGCCGACGGCGGCGTCCGGGTCGTCTTCGAGCGCGTCGATCAGCTGCGTGCGCGTGATCGACAGCAGCGCGGTATCGGCCGCCGCATCGGCTGCGCCCCATCGCGGCTCCAGGGCGAGCGTCTCCTCGAGGCCGAGCACGGTGCCGGGACCGACGTTCCAGGTGACGGCACCGTCGATGCTGCAGGTGACGGTGCCGCGGACGATGACGACGGCATGCTCGGCCGTGTCGCCGCCCGCCCAGAGGTGGTGGGCCGCGCGCGGTGCGAGCACGACGGCGTCGTGGGCGAGCTGTCCGAGCGTGCGCACACGAAGATGCCCGAGCCAGGTGTGGCGCCGCAGGAACGCCATGCGCGAGGCGAGATCGTCGGCGCCGTCGGGGGCATGGTCGTGCAGGGACGGTTCGCCGAAGCCGGCTGCCGGCAGACGGCGGCGGAGCCGCAGGGTGGCGGCGGCGACGCCCTGGAGCGTGGTGGAAAGGAGGCCGAAGTTGTCCTCCAGGATGTCGCGCAGGGCGGTGCGCTCGATCGCGACGGTGCGCGTGTACTCGTCGGCGACGGCGACCACGTCGGTTTCGCTGAGCGCCAGCGCGTCGAGGCCGCCGAGGACGTGCTGCGGGCCGTGCGAGCGGAACGGCCGGCCGCCGCGATGCTCGGTGACGCGGCCCTCCATCACCAGGTGGATCGTGCTCACCGGCTTCTCCGTGCCCGAGAAGAGGCGCTCGCCGGCCTCGAACGTGTGAAGGTGCGTGTGCTCGGCGACGGCAGCCAGCTCGTCGGGATGCACGTCGGCGAACAGCGGCATCGCCTTCAGCACCAGCAGCCGCGCGATGGACGCGTCGGTGTCGTCAGATGGCGGCACGCGGCGTCTCCTTCAAGTTGGCACTCAGCTGGCGCCGTGCCAGCGCCGCCACGGCGAGGCTCAAGTCGTCGCACATCGTCGCCACGACGGTCGCGAGCGCGTCGACGCTGGCATCCGTCGACGGCGTCCGCCACGCGACCAGCGCGGTGTCCGCCACTGGGACCGAGAGCGCGCTCGCCGCCTCCTGCAGGCGCTCGGCGGGTGGGAGCGAATCGGTGAGGGCGAGCAGGGCGTCGCGGAAACGGCCGTCGAGGACGTGGCCGATGAGCTCGCGGGCGCCGGCGCGCGTGGCCGGGACGTCGGAGGACAGGGCGGCATGCATGGTCGCGAAGTCTTCGCTGGTCTCGACGATCTGCAGGATGCGGAACACGCGCTCGATCGCGCGCTGCTCCTTCTCGGCGAGGAGCACGCCGAGCAGGTCCTCCCCCTCGGCGGTGAGCATCTCGTGCGCCACGCGATAGGCGAGGAGGGCCACCGTGCGCTCCAGGGTACGCTCCGCCTGGCCGACGAGCGTGGCGCGATCGACGGGGAGGCTGGGATCGTCGGTGCGCATGCGGCCGAGCCCGCGCAGCAGCTTGTAGATGACACGGCCGTCGTCCTCGTGACCCAGCTGGGTGACGAGCATCTCGGCGGCGCGTGCTGACGCGAACGGGCTGATCGTGCGCGGCAGATGTCGCCGCAACGCGTTCGGCGTGGCGGGATCGGCGAGCACGCGGCCGAGGTGCTCGAGCGCGGGATCGCCGAGGGTGAGCAACCCGGCGCGGGCGGCGACGCGACACTCGGGCATCGCCACCAGCTCGGTGAGGAGCGCCATGAGCGCGACGTCGGGATCGGCGGCGAGCGTGCGCGCGACCTCGCGTCGGATGGTCGGCGTGGCGTCGTGGAGGAGGGCCTGGGCCACGGGCAGGCGGAGACGGGACGGCAGCTCGCCGAAGGCGGCGGCGACCGCGAGTCGCGACACGGGATCGGGCGACGCCAGCAGATCGCGCACGGCGTCGTCGAGGTCGGCCGCCGGCGTATCCTTGGCACCCGTCCAGAGGACGAGCGCGGTGGCGCGTACCAGCGGCGACGTGTCCTCGCGCAGCATGAGGCGCACGACGGCGTGATCCTTGCCCGTGGCGGCGAGGCTCCGGAGCGCCGCGGCGCGCACGGCGGGCAGATCGTGCGCCAGCAGGCGACGGCGGATCTCCTGGACGTCGTCGCGGGTGACGTCGTCGAAGAGGGCGAGGGCGCGCAGCACCACGGCGTCGGACGGATGGTACAGGATGAGCGGCGGCACCAGTCGCGCTCGGCCGACGCTGGCGAGCACGTCCATCGCCGCCAGCACCTCGGCGTCGTTCGGCGAGCTCAGGGTGGCGACCAGCGTCTCGAGCGATTTGAGATCCAGCGCCGGCACCGTCGTGTCGCTGGTGGTGCTGAAGGCGCGCAGCTGGGTGCGGAAGCGCTCGACGTAGTGCCGCTCGAGGCGGACGTAGCCGAGCAGCCAGAGGGCGCAGAGGACGGCCACCGCGGCGGCGATGCCGGGCGGCGTCGCGCCGAGCGTGATCGCGGCCAGGATCAGCAGCGAGCCGAGCACCTGACCACCGCGCTGGCCGAGCGACTCGGTGAGGCCGCGCAGCGCCGCGCGCGTCGAGCCCGAGAGCGGCACGAACAGGATCTCCGTCGCCGCACGGTGCAGCGAATGGCGCAGGACGCCGTCGGTGCCGCGCAGGACGAGCGCGGCGGGGAGGGCGGCCGTGCCGGCGACGCCGGCGGCGACCGCGCCGAGCGCTCCCGGCAGGAGACACAGGCTCTTCACCACGCCGATGCCCTGCAGCAGCCGCGGTGCGACCGTGAGCTGGAAGATGAGGGCGAGCGCGTTCACGATCGCGTTGTAGCGGGCGAAGAACGAGCCCAGCTCGGTGCGCGGCACGGCGTGCGTGACGACGCTCTTGAAGATGAAGTCGACCCCCATGGCGACGATCGGCGCCAGCGCGGCGAGCGGGACCAGCCGCTTCATGTAGGGATCGTTCCAGACCGCCCGCAGGGTGGGTTGGGTGTCGTCGTCGGAGGCCGGCTCGGGCGCGTCGCGCGTGTCGTGGTCGTCGGCCGCGAACGCCGGCAGGAGCGCCGCGGTGACGAAGAGCGCCGCGGCGATCGGCAGGAGCGCGCGCGGCTCGTGGCCCGTGAGGACCACGCTCGCCAGCAGCGAGCCCAGCGTGGCCCCGGTCATGCCCCCGGCCCCCACCAGCGCGTAGGCGCGACGCGCGCGACCGACGTCCATGCGGCTCGCCAGCTGGACCCAGAACTGGGTCACCACGATGGACGCCAGGACGCCGGTCCAGATGTAGAGCGCCATCAGCGCGGCGGACGTCGGAACCGCCAGGACACGCCAGAAGACGACGGTCCCGGCGCCACCCGTGACCAGCAGCATCGCCAGCACGCGACCGGGTGCGCCGGCGGTGGCGAGTCGTCCGTTGGCCCACGCGCCCAGGAACGCGAGCGTCGCGATGCCGAGGTACGCCCAGGGCAGACGCTGCGCCGGCAGTGCCGCGAGGAAGAGCGCGTCACGCGCCGTCTCCAGGACGGAGTGCGCCGCCACCATCAGGAGCAGCGTCGCGAACGCGAGTCCGACGACGCGCCCGTCCTCGGGTCGTACGCCGAGGAGGCTGCTCATGGCAGGAGAAGCTCCGCGGTGGCCGGCATGTTCAGCCACCGGAGAGTAACAGACCGTGCAGACCGGGGAATCGCCAATCTGCGGTACCTGTCCGGCGTCAGTCGCTGGCGAGCAGCGCGTCGGCGATCGTCAGCGTCCGCATCGACGGCTCGGGGAGGGGGTCGCGGCTCGGCGCCGTGGCCGCGTCGAGCCAGGGCATGCGTGCGGTGCCGGCGAAGATGCGAGCCATCTTCGCGAAGCGCTGGCCGACCGGTTGCTGCAGGTAGGGGATGCCGTAACGCACGCAGATGGCCTCGACCTTCGGCTGCACGCGCCGATACGCCAGCATCGGCAGATCGGGGAAGAGATGGTGCTCGATCTGGTAGTTGAGCCAGAGGTGCGCGTAGTCGGTGACGTCCCCTCCGGTGCGGTAGTTCACCGAGCCGACGACCTGGCGGACGTAGAACTCGCCGCGCGACGTCGGGCGGCCGTCGAAGCGGTAGACGTCGTCGCCGCTGTGGTTCGGTCCGACGACGAAGAACGTATGCAGGTTGGTGAAGACGTCGGCGAGCAGCGAGTTGCACCACGCCGAGAACACGGCCCAGGCACCGAGCGGCGCGAACAGCAGCGGCAGCGCGACGAAGTTGAGCAGCGCGTAGGGCGCGTAACACTGGCGCAGCAGCACGCCGCGCGGGGTGGGCGTGGGTGCGCCGGCGGCGGCGTGTCGATGCCACCACGCGCGCAAGGTCTTCGGCGCGTAGTACGAGGCGCGCCAGGTGGCGCCGAGCACCCCGAGCAGCGCGTAGCGCAGGCCGATGGGGAGCCCGGACTGGTGCACGTCGGCGACGTTCTCCTCGATCAGATCGGGATCGCGACGCTCGCCCGTGTTCTGGTGATGCAGGACGTTGTGCTCGTAGATCCACGCCGACGGGATCATCCAGTCGGCCCAGTCGACGAGCCGCCGCCAGCCGCGCGCGAAGACCCGCGAGGTGTGGCGCGGCGCGACGCCGGGGACGCGGTCGTAGCCGCGATGCCCGATGTGGTGCATCAGCAGCCAGCGGGTCGCGCGACCGAGGGCCAGGGCGGCGGCGCTGAGCGGATTCGGGGCGATGGGGGCCGTCGCCAGGCCGATCGCGGTGGCGATCCGTCCCCAACGCTCGATGCGGCGGAGGTGGCGGAGATCGGCGGGACCGAGGGCGTCCAGGGCCTCGGCGCGGAGCGCCTTGATGTCACGGGCGAAGCCCTCGAGATCGACGGCGTCGAGGTCGAAGGCGGGCGGCGGGATCGTCGTCGGCACGGGGCGCGGACTTATGTGATCCGAGGGGCGGAGGAAAGTGCGCCTCCGGCGTTTCGCTTTGCGGTCTCGCCCCGCTATGTCCGACGGCCATGCCGGCGGCCCGTGGATCGGTGCGTCCCCACTCGTCGCGCGAGACCGCTCGCCTTCTCGCCGCCGTCGAGATCCTGGCACCGCTCGTCATGCTCGACGAGTTCCCGGCCGTGGCGCTGCGCGCGGTGGGGGCGCTGATGTCGTGGTCGGCGCTGAGCTACAACGAGGTCGACCCGGTCGGGCAGCGGCTGGTCTTCTTCATGGAGCCGTCCGACCTCGCCACCGTGCCCGGCCTGAGCGAGCGGTGGGCGCGGCACGTCGGCGACCATCCGTTGATCCAGCACTACGAGCGCACCGGAGACCGCAGCGCGCACGCCATCTCCGACTACCTCTCCGCGGCGGCGTTCCACCGGACGGGACTCTATCGCGACGTGTACGCATCGCTCGGCGTCGAGGATCAGCTGTCCGTCCAGCTCGACACGCGGCCGCCGCACATCGTCGCCGTCGTCGTGTCACGCGGCCGGCGCGGGTTCTCGCCGGCGGATCGCCGGCTGCTGAATGCGCTGTTGCCCCATCTCGATGCGGCCTACGCCAACGCGCATCGCCACACCCATCTCTACGTCGCGCTCGAGCGGCTCGGCATCGCCCTCGAGGACGAGCACCGCGGCGTCGGCATCGTCGGCGACGACGGTCGCTGGCAGCGCCTCACGCCGCCGGCCCGCCGTATGGTGCGCGAGTATCTGGACGGGACGGCCGACGGTGCCGAGGAGGGCGGCGACGCGCCCGCCGCGCTCGTGTCGTGGGTCCGGCGGCAGCGCGGATCGAGCGCCTCCGGCGTTGGCGCGCCGCTCGTCGTCGAGCGTCCACCGTTGCGGCTCGCGGTGCACTGCATGCCGGCGCCCGGTGCACCGGACGTGCTCCTGCTGGAGGAGCAGCAGCTCGACGGCCCCGGTGATCCGCTCATGGCCCTCGGCCTGAGCCAGCGCGAGGCCGAGCTGCTCCGGCTGCTGAGCGCCGGGCATCCGAACGCCGACATCGCGCATCAGCTCGGCTTGCGGGTGGGCACGGTGAAGAAGCACGTCGAGCACATCCTGCAGAAGCTGCACGTGCGCAATCGGACCGAGGCGTCGAAGGTGGCGCTGCACGCGATGCGCGACTAGGACGCGGCGCGGGCCATCGTGCGCTCGAGGAACGGCACGACGTGCGCGCAGACGTCGTCGGGTCGTTCCTCGTGCGGCAGCAGGCGCGTGTGCGGGATCACCGCGATGCCCTCGCCGGCCGGGAACTGGTCCGCCATCGCGCGTGCCAGCGGCAGCGGGAACGTCGGGTCGTCCTCGCCCCAGACGAGCAGCACCGGCATGCGCAGCTCGGCATGGCGCTGCGCCATGGCGTCGACGACGTCCCACCCGAGGCCGAGCAGGTAACGCGACAGCCCGTCGATGCGACGGCTCGAGGCCACCAGCGGCGCGACGAATGCATCGTGGAAGTCGCCGCCGAGAAGGCGGGGGTCGGCGAAGCAGCCGCCGAACCCCATCCCCGAGCGGATGTAGCGATCGGAGCGCAGCAGGGCCTGGAAGAACCTGCCGGCGGCGGGCAGTCGGAGCGCCCACTGGAACTCGCGGATCCACGGTGGACGATGGCCGGGCATCTCGGTGTTGACGAGGGCGAGCGACGTCACCCGCTCCGGGGCCTGCAGCGCCAGGCAGCGCGCGATGGTGGCGCCGGTGTCCTGCGCCAGGACGTGGCAGGACGCGACGCCGAGCCGATCGAGCACCGTCCGCAGTCGTCGTGCGTGGGCATGGAAGCCGAAGTCGGTGGCGGCGCTCCACGTCGCGTCGCCGAAGCCGGGCAGATCGACGACGATGCAGGTGAACCGCTGGGCCAGCGTCGGCAGCACGTGGCGCCACGTGAAGCCGTGCAGCGGGAACCCGTGCACCAGGAGCAGGGTAGGGCCGGCTCCGAAGCGACGACAGGCGAGGGTGGCGTCGCCAGCGTCGACGAGCTCGATGGGGGCCGTGCGGTAGACGTCGGCGTCGGTCTGCATGGGAGAGTCCATCCATGAAGCGTACCACCCCGATCGCTGCGCGACCGCGGGACGGACGTCGGCGGGCGCGTGGCGTGCGCGCCACAGCCTGTCTCGCGCATGCCACGCCGTCGGTTTGACACCCCGGGGGCTGCAGCGCACTGATTTTTCGACCGCCCACACGCAGGTGCCGCTCCGGTGCCGTCGGTGGGGAGGAGGATGGGTGATGCGGACGGCGATGTTGGTGACGGCGCTCCTGGTGTGGCCCGCGCTCGGCTGGGGCAAGGTGCTGAACGTCGAGTTCAAGTTCACGCCCTACACCGGCGACACCTCGGCCGATAAGGTGCAGACGGTCCCCGGGACGGCGACGGTCTATATGAACGGCATCTTCGTCGCGAAGCAGCCGGTCGAGAAGGACGACGTCCCCGTGCTGTTCGACGAGCGCGAGATCGCCGCCGCCGTGTGGGTGCCGACCGAGTCGCTCGGCCCGCTGCTGCGCAAGGGCAAGAACACCATCCGCATCGAGTTCGAGCCGTCGGTGGCGACGCCCTACAAGGCGCAGCTGCGCTGGGCGCAGGTCACCGACCAGGTGCAGGAGGAGGAGCATCCCGGTGGTGGCCACGCCACCAACCAGGCGAACGAAGGCGTCGATACCAAGGACGCCAAGGGCAAGCTCGTGATGGAGCGCGCGTTCGACGCCGACTTCGCGACGGAGCAGCCCTGGCACGGCTACCCCGCCGTCACGTCGCTCACCGACGACGACAAGCAGAAGGTCATGGCGCTGGTGACGGAGCGCGCGGCCTGGTTCAAGCCCGACTTCGCCGCCATCTACAAGGCGCTCGAGGGCAACGAGAACATCAAGGTCGCGAACGTGAAGCAGCTGAAGTGCCTGGACGCCGTGTACAAGGCCGGCGTGCGCATCGGGCCGCCCAAGCCCGGCACCTACGACATCAACACCACCGGCAGTGCCGCCGTCGTCGTGCAGTCGAAGGGCGAGATGCTCTACGACATCGACCGCGCGGCGTTCGCGAAGGTCAAAGACGAGGACGTGCAGATGTGCGCCGGCATGACGCTCGGCACCGTCTACCAGCCGCGCGTGATCGTGGTGCGTGCGCCCGACGGCGCCTGGCAGGTGGTGCCCTGACGGATCGTTCGGCGCCGCGTTGACGCCACCAGGATATGCGGCCAGAACACGGCCCATGATCCGGGGTGGCCCCTTGCACGATGATCGGTGCGCGTGACCGCGCTGGCCGGCGCCATCGCGGTTCGCCTGCTCGGACTGGTGCTGCTCGTCGCCGCCTACGCCAAGGCGCTCGATCCGGCGCTGTTCGCGACGTCGATCGCCGATCTCGTGCCGCCGTTGGCGCCGCTGTCGCAGGCGACGGCGATCGCGATGATCGGCTTCGAGGCCGGCCTCGGCATGGCGCTGGTCGCGGGCTGGCGACACCCCCTCGTGCTGGTCACGACCAACGTGACGTTCCTTGCGTTCCTGGCGATCGTCGGCTGGGAATATCTCCATCCCTCCGAGAGCGCCGGGAGCTGCGGCTGCTTCGGCGCGCTCGTCGAGCGCACGCCGGGGCAGGCTCTGGTCGAGGACGTCGTCTTCCTCGGTCTCTCCGGCGTGGCGTGGCTCGGTCGATCGCCCGCGGCATCGCGGCCGCGGTGGGCGTTGACGGCATTGACGGCGTTGGCCGGAGCCGGCCTCGCCATGGCGGCGCCGTCCCTTCCGCTCGACGACCGCGCGACGCGGCTCGCGCCCGGCGTCACCGTCGAGGCGACGAAGCTCGACGAGGTCGTGCCCGAGCTCCGCAGCGGCCGGCACCTGGTGCTGCTCCTGGATCGGGCGGATGCGGCGATGCCGCAGCGCATCGGGCGGCTCAACGCACAGCTCGGCCTGCCCGGCAGCGGCATCTCGGTATGGGGTGTCGCCGCCGACGATCCCCAGCTGGCGATGGCCTTCATGTGGTCCGCTGGCCCGGCCTTCGAGGTTCGCAGTGCGCCGGCGGCAATGCTACGCACGCTCTACCGTACCCTGCCACGCAGCGCGCTCGTCGACGGTGGCCGCGTCGTCGAGACCTGGAGCGGATTCCCCTCCGACACCGAGCTGGACGCGCTGGCCCGAGGAGACCTGCCATGACCCGCATCGTACCGTCGCTCCTGATAAGCCTCGTGCTCGCGGCCACCGGACGTCCGGCGCTGGCGGCCACCATGCAGTTCGCGAGCTCGGGCCAGTTCCAGGTGCAAGCCAAGGGTGCCCCGGATCCGATGGCCCGCGTCTTTCGCTCCGCGCTGCCGCCCTGGCAGTTCCTGGTGATGACGTCGGCCTATCCCCGACCCGTCCTCGTCACGACCGGGCCGGTGGGCGCGCGCATGATCGACCCGAAGCGGGTCACGCCCGACCCCGCGGATGCCCAGGTGATGCAGCTCGACACCAGTGGCCCGGTCGAGGACCTCCTCACCATCAGCTTCGAGGGACCGAATCTCGTCCTCGATCGCGACGGCGTCGTCGTCACGTTGGCGCCCACCCCGCCGGTCCTCGGCAGCAAGACGCTGCCGGAGCTGCTGGTGGCGATCCCCGAGTACAAGCGCAACGCGGCGAACTACACGCCGGATGCGGCCGCGGTGGCCCAGCTGCGGGCGGAGAAGGAGCCGGCCGAGCTGATGGTGGTGTTCGGCAGCTGGTGCTCGCACTGCGAGGCGATCCTGCCGAAGCTGATCCGTGTCCTCGAGGACGCCAAGCCGCCCGGGTTGAAGGTGACGTTCCATGGTGTCGCCCCCGGCCGCACCAAGGATACCGTCGCCGACGAGCTGCGCATCACCGGGCTGCCGACCGGCGTCGTGAGCCGCGACGGCAAGGAGGTCGCGCGCATCACCGACGAGGATTGGGACTCGCCCGAGAAGAGCCTGGTCGCCGTCCTGAACGGCAAGCCGACGCACTAGCGACTAGGCCAGCTGGCGGTCGATGAAATCGGCCATGGCGGCGATGCAGCGATCGGCGTCGTCGCTCGGGAAGTTCGCGAACGAGTGGCCGACGCCGGCGAACACCGCCAGCTCGGCCTGGCCGCCGGCGCGGCGGTAGGCGTCGATGAGCGCCTGCGTCATCGGCAGGGTGACGTTGTCGTCGCGCTCGGGGTGCGCCACCCAGATCGGCGGCAGGTGCTGCGCCTCGCCGGCGGCGAGAAGCCGCGGCACGCTGGCGCGGTGCATCGCGGCCTCGTCGGCGAAGTAGAGATCGTGTGCCTCCTTCAGGCGCTCCGGATCGAAGAAGCGCGAGCGCGGTGCCGACGGGTCGGCGAGATGCGCCAGCAGATGGCGATAGCGCGCGAGTGGATCGGCGATCGGCCACAGCGGCAGCGCGTAGGCGACGCGCGCGTCGACCGGCACGTCCGTCTGGCCGATCCAGGGTGTACCGCCGAACTCCGCCGCATCCGGACAGAGCGCGGCGAGGAGCAGGAGATGACCGCCGGTGGACCCGCCGATCAGCCCGAGACGCTCGGGCGTGACGCGGAGGCGTTCCGCGTTGGCGCGCACGAAGCGGATACCCGCGATGATGTCGGCAACGGCCTGCGGATGACGATGCGATGGCGCCTGGCGGAAGTCGAGCGCCACGACGACCAGTCCGTGCGCCGCGAGCGCGGTGTCGACGTGTGCGTCGATGGTGCGATCGAAGTACGTCCATGCGCCGCCGTGGACGTCGACCAGCGCCGGCCACGGGCCGCCGTCGCGGGGGGCGTAGACGCGGGCGAGCAGCGTGTCGCCGTCGACGACGGCGTAGGCCTCGTCCGTGACGACGACGTCGTGCGACGCGGTGGCATCGAGGACCTGCATGCCGTTCGTCGTACACGATGACGCATTCCGCTTGAACGCGCGCCGCGTCGTCGGCTAGGACGCGCCTCGATGCGGAGGGCGCTTCGGATCGTCGTGCTCGTGCTGGTGTCGGTCGCGGTCGTGTGGTGGGTCGCGCGACGGCAACCGGCGCCGGATGACGCCACGCCCATCGCCGAGACCGAGCCCGCAGACGCACCCGGCGAGACGCCGCCCCGAGCCGACGACGTCAACGCCGACACGCTCGCGAACGATCCGCTGGCGAATCTGCGCGAGGCGCCGCGCGGCCCCTGGGCCGCGGTGGACATGAAGGCGCTGCAGGCCACGATCCCCGCGAACCTGTACTGGACGATGTCGTCGCCGACGAAGGACGAGGCCATGCTCGAGTGGCGCGCCGAGGAGCGCGATCGCTGGAACGTCGAGTACGGCAAGGTGCTGTCCGGGACCGGGACCGAGGAGGAGGTGACGGCGTATTACGCCTACCGTCAGCGACTCTCGAACGACTACGTCGAGTTCGCCGGCTACGTGCTCGCCCACTACGGCGACACGCTTCCGGCGCAGGACGTCCAGCTCCTGAAGCTCGCCATGGACATGCATCTGGTGCGACTCGAGGAGATGCCGCGTCAGCTGGCCGAGGCGCAGGACCGTCGTCGGGCGCACGAGGAGGCGCGTCGCGCGTGGTTGGCGGAGCAGCAGGCGTTCCAGGGCGACGCCGTTCCGAACGACTGACGCAGCGTTTCTTGCTTACCGACTTCACGACGTGGTAGCGGCGACGCGGTTCGGCAGCACGCGTGGGGCAATCTGGCTCCACCATGTCCATCGGAACTCAGGGGGGTTGCGACGCATGAGAGGACGCAGTGCATTCCGAAGGGGGGGCGCCGTGCTCCTGGGGCTCGCGCTGGCAGGCGCGATGCGACCGGGCACGGCGCGGGCCATCGGCATCGAGGACGTGGTCGACGGCGGCAATACCTACGCGTGGCAACGCGTGGAGCTACCGAACACGTTCTGCAGCAACGGCTCGCAGTATCGCTTCTGGTACTACGACTCACCGAGCTCGAACAATCTGCTGATCTCGTTCGAGGGCGGTGGCGCATGCTGGGACTACCCCAGCTGTAGCGGGCAGACGGGTATCCTCGGGGCGGCGAACCCGAACGGCATCCCGACCGACTACATCACGCAGTTCAAGGCGCGCTTCGTCTCGCCGCTGATCAACGGCGCCGATCCCGGCATTCCGGGGCGTGCCAAGACGAACATCGCCACCAACGGGTGGGACGTCGTCTACATGCCGTATTGCACGGGAGACGTGCACGTCGGCAACCGCGTGGTCACCTACACCGATCCCACCGGCGCGAACCCGCCGATCACGTTCCGGCACGCGGGCTACCAGAACTCGATCGCGGCGCTGAACTACCTGCACACGCGCTTCCCGAGCATCAACAAGCTGCTCATCACCGGCTTCAGTGCCGGCGGCGTCGCCAGCGGCGCGGTCTTCTACCAGGCGCGTCGTACGTTGGTGCCGACGAAGGCGTATCTCCTGAACGACTCGGGTCCGATCTACCCGGCGCCGAATGCCACCTACAACTCGCGGCCGCTGCACACCCTGATCACGGCGCAGTGGAACCTGGCGTCGCTCTACTCGCAGCTCCCGGCGTCGTTCAATCCGAACGACTTCGGCAGCATGAACGCCATGGTCGCGAGCCAGTTCCCGAACGATCGGATGGCGTACACGGCCTACTCGAGCGACTACAACTTCTCGCGCTTCTCGTACCAGCGCTTCTACCCGGGCATCGATCAGGCCGGTATCCTCGCCAAGTGGCGCGCCGATCAGACCAACCTGATCAACCAGATCAAGAACTACGCCAACTACAGCTACCACGTGCCGTGGCAGCGCCCGATCAACGACAGCCACTGCTCGACCATCATCACCTTCATCGGCAGCCACTCGTGTCAGAACATTCGCAAGAAGTACTGGTACGAGGCGGTGGAGTTCCCGTGGGGGCAGACGTGGAAGTGTCCGAGCGGCATGGTGTCGATGAGCGACTTCCTCACCAAGTTCATCACCAACAACCAGCAGAGCCGGTCGGTCGAACCGTCGAACAACTACAACAACGAAGATCCGGGCATGCAGATCGTCGGCCCGCTGATCAACGACGCACTCGCCGGCGCCTGAGCGCCGAACGCCACGATCGGGTCGGGGGCCTGCGGGCCCCCGACCCCCGACGGCACATGGGCTGGGTGGTCGCGTGCCTGCTGCTCGCCGTCGCGTGCGGTGACGACGCGCCATCTCCACCACCGAGGACGACGGTCGCGGTCCCGGCGGGCGGCGGCGGGAACCTCGCCATGGGCACGGGCGAGGCGCGCGCGCCGGAGCCATTCACGATGACGCAGCGGCTGCTCGACGGCGTCCGTCGCAACGATCGTCCCACGATCACGCGCGCGCTCGAGCTCGGGGCGACGCTCGACGCCGCCGACGAGCTCGGACGGGGGCCGGTGATGCTCGCCACCATGGATGCCGCCGACCTCGGCCTGGTGCAGTGGCTGCAGGGGCAGGGCGCCGCGATCGACGTGCCCGACGTCGGCGGCCGCACCGCGATCAGCTATGCCGCCGCCGACGGCCGGCTCGACATCGTCGAGTACCTTTTGCTGCAGGGGGCGGTCGGCGATCGACCCGACGTCCAGCATCGCACGCCGCTGTTCCACGCCACGCTGAACGACCGCGTCGAGGTGGTGGCCGTGCTCGCGACACGCGGCGCGTCGGTCGACGTGCGCGACCAGTTCGGGGACACGCCGCTCATCGTCGCCTGCGCGAAGGGGCACGTCGCCACCGCGACGAAGCTGCTGGCGCTCGGCGCCGATGCCACCGTGAAGGATCAGGAGGGGCGGACCGCCCGCGAGCGCAGCGATCCGAGCGCGGCGCCGTGCCTGCAGCTGAACGCGGGCTGACCATGGGCGCCGTCCTGGCGACGGCCGCGACCGGTGGCGTCCTCTATTTCCTCGGCTATCTCGGTGTCGGCATCTGGCCCTGTCTGTTCGTCTTCCTGGTGCCGCTCTGGCTGGCGCTGGAGCGTGCGCGGGCGCGACGTTGGCCCGTCGCGGCGCTGACGGGATTCGTCTTCGGCGCGGTGGCATACGCCGGCGGGTTCGTCTGGCTGTGGCCGTTGGTCGAGGTCTTCCTCGCCGGCAACCTCGTCGTCGGCGCGCTGCTGTGGTGCGCATACGGCGCGTGGTTCGCCACCGGCTTCGCGGCCTCCGCCGTCCTCTTCCACGTCATGCGTGCGCGCGGCTGGCCGGTGGCGATCGCCGGCGTGCCGCCGCTGCTCGCCGTCGAGTGGCTGCAGCCGCAGCTCTTCCCGGTGAATGCCGGTGGCGCGCTCGTGACGGTGCCGCTTCTCGCACAATCGGCCGACCTCGGTGGACCGTTGCTCCTGACCGCGGTGGTGGGCGTGGCGAACGTCACTGTCTTTGCGACGTGGACCTGGCTCCGCCGGCGCCGCGCCGTACCCTGGACGACGTGGGGTGTGGCCGTGGTGACGGCAGTCGCCGTCGTCCTCTACGGCCAGTGGCGCATCGCCGCGATGGACGCCGCGACCGTCACTGCACCGGCGCTGCGGGTCGGTGTCGTGCAGGCGAACCTCGGGCTGCTCGAGAAGCGGACGCAGAGCCTGGTGACGCACGCGCGCCACCTCGAGCAGACGCGCGAGCTCCTCGCCGCGGGTCCCGTCGACCTCGTGATCTGGCCCGAGACCGCGTACGTCCGCGGCCTACGCCGTCCGTTGCCGATCTCGGGACGGCTCGTGCTGGACGATCTCACCGTGCCGCTGCTGTTCGGCGGCAGCTCGGTGTGGGACGACGACGGCCGCCTGCGGAAGGCGAACTCGGCGTTCCTGATCGATGCCGACGGTACCATTCACGATGCCTACGACAAGAACCTGCTCATCCCGCTCGCCGAGTACCTGCCGCTGG
>DASYLJ010000093.1:0-22457 GCA_036009625.1 Binatia bacterium | reverse complement strand
CACTTGAGCAGCAGCCGGGCGCGATTGGTCACGTGCCCGGCCCCGATCTTGCGAAGCTCGCGGTTGAGCTCGAAGCCCGCGGGGCTGTCGAACGACGCCGGCTTCACGGTGTAGAACTGGATCGCCTCCGGCGTGAACGTCGGCTCGTACAGCGGCGCCTCGGGGATGACCTGCGCTTCGACCGCCTTGCGGCCGTCGAAGCGGCAGATCGGCACCCCCTTGATGCGCGTCTTGCCGGGCTCGGCGAGCACGACGCGGTCGCCGTAGAGCCAATGGTAGTACGGCTCGCGGCGATTGCTGACGTAGGCCTTCACCGGCGTGTGCTCGTTGCTCTTGTAGGCGAGGTAGTACTGCACGCCCATCACCTCGGGGGTGCCGTTGCCGTCGACGTCGAAGAGGTCGAAGCACTGCGGCAGGTTGCGGTACGACTGGACGCGCACCATCCCCTCGTCCTCGCTCGGCACGATCTGGCGCAGCTCGCTCATGTGTCCCGAGGCGAGGCGCGTGCACCCGTGCGACGTCGGGCCGCGGCTGATGATCCACAGGTTCTGGTACGGCTTGCCGCTGCGCTCGCCCGCCACCTTGCGCCACGCCGCCGGCAGGAACGGTGTGCCCCCGAGCTCGCAGCGGACGCCGGCGTTGTGGAACGCGTTGTACGAGATGCCGCCGGCGTACTGATAACCGAGCAGCGTGATGAAGCCGTAGCCGGGGTTGAGCGAGAGGTAGTCGACCATGCCGGTCTGGCCGCGGCCCTTCTCGCGGCGGATCAGCGGCCACATGCCGGTGACGCCGAACTCGGGAAGCTTCTCGCCCTGGTAGGTGGTGGTGCCTTCCACCGTGCCCGCCGGGTAGATGGCGGTGAACTCGACCGCCACGACGTCGTTGCCGACGACGCGGTAGTGGCCGCCGGTGGCGGCATCGAGGACGGCGAGCGCCGCCTCGCGGAAGGCCGGCGTCGTCGGGCCGCCCTGGCCAGCCGCCTCGACGGCGCGGGTCAGCGCCGCATCGACCGTGGGCGACAGGTCGGTGACGTCGATGCGTCCGGGCAGGATCGCGTTGACGGCGTCGAGCCGTGCCGTCGGCGACGTGACCCCGGCGGCAAGCTGCTCGTGCCATCGCGCCAGCACCCCGTCGAGGGGCATCTTGATGCGGAACACGCGCTCGGGGTTGAGACGCGCCATCGCGTCGATGGTCTTCTGCCGGAAGGCGTCGGGGGCCATGGACGCCCGCGCCGCGAGCGTGTCGGGGACGCCGGCCTCGTCCAGCGCTTTGGTGAAGCGCTCGTAGCTCGAGTTGGTGCTGAGATTGATGACGCCGGCGTCGATCATCTCCTGGTACGTCTTCCGGCGCTGGGCGAGGTCGTCGAGGTAGGCGTCGAGCTCGGGCTCCCCCATGACGACGGTGACGCGCACCTGGTTGCCGCGCGACAGCTCGATGTGGAGGCGCGACGGGTCCTGCGTGCGCGGCGCGAAGCCGGTGTAGAAGGACGGCTCGTACCAGTGGAAGTAGACGCCCTGCGGCGGCTCGCTGCCGTCCCAGGTGGTCTCCGTCGCCTCGAGTGCCGCGCGGACGGGTGCCGGCGCCGTGACCAGCACCATCGCGAGCACGAGCAGTGCCGGCAGCAGAAGCCTCTTCATCGCAGCATCTCCTTCATGGACAGCGTCTGCGTCGCGTTCGCCCGGGTGGCACCGTCGAGCGGCGCCAGCGCCGGAATGTTCTTCAGCTGGTCGTTGCCCAGGAACGGACGGCACTGGAAGAGCCAGAGCTTCCCGCCGACGAAGCCGAACTCGATGTCCCACGGCTTCGGCTTGCCCGACGCGTCCAGCACGGGCGTGAACGTCTTCTGGATGGTCTGCCCGGCTTCGACCAACGACGCCAGCTCCTTCGGCTCGAGCACGGTGTCGCGACCGGTCGACGGCACGATGCCGCTGCCGCCGCCGGGCAGGAGGGCGTTGCGGTACGGCGACTTGAACAGGCTCACCACCTCGACGTCCTTCGGCGACCACAGCAGGGTCTCGGCCGACGTCCCGTCGACGGCGCCGCCGACGCCTTCCGACGTCGCCACCAGCATCTTGCCGGCCTCGCCGCCGTTGGGATCGGCAGTGACGAGCACGCCGGACTTCTCCGACGGAACCGCCTCCAGAATGACCACCGAGCTCATCACCCAGAGCGGATCGTCGATCAGCGTCTGGCGCCACGAGAACGAGCGGAACTCGAACGGCGACGCCCATACCTCGCGCAGGCCGGAATAGATGTCGTCGAGCGACTTGCGGTTGAAGACCGTCAGGTTCAGTCCGGCGCCGTTGAAGTTGTCGAGGTCCTCGACGTTGGTGTCGCTGCGCACGAAGCAGCCGACGGTCTGATCGCTGCCGACCAGCAGCCCCGCCTCGTCGAGCCCCTGGCGGATGGCGTCGCGCAGCGCGGGCTGCAGCGGCGTCTGGCGGATCGAGTTGCGGACGATCTCGAGGCGCGGTCCGATCCATTTGGCCAGCTCCTGCTCGCTCGTCTTCTTCGGCACCAGGACGTCGAAGAACTCCTTGTAGGTGCGCTCGACGAAGCCGGAGAGCGGCTCGCCCGCCGTCGCCAGCCCGGCACTGCGCAGCGTCTCGGGCACGATGACCGTCGCCGCCTGGTAGTGGTCGTAGTAGGCGCCGAACGGGATGACGATGCCGCGCGCGACGTGGTCCGGGAACGTGCGCTTCAGCTCGCCGAGGAACGCCGCCTTCGGTCCGCAGAAGACGCCCGAGTCGGCGCGACGGACCTGGCGCAGGTCGATGGGCAGCCGCTTCGTCAGATCGATCTTGGCACGGTCGATGTGGAGCTTCGGGCCGCGCGACTCGAGCTCGCCGGAGCTGCTGCGCGCCTCGTTGCGGGTGTACTCCGCGTAGATCAGCTTGTCCTGCGCCGTCATCGCGTCGGCGTCCTTGAGCAGGACGCGGCCGCCCGGCGTGACGATCATGAAGACCTGTTTGCCGTCGTGCGGGGCGACGCGCTGATAGGCGGCGGCGCCGAGGACGACGTTCGGGATGCCGAGGGCGCGGGCCAGCAGCTGCACGTGCGACAACACGTTGCCTTCACCCTGGGTGAGGATGCCGGCGGCGGGGTCGAGGTCGGCCGGGGTCTCGCGCAGGGCGACGACCTCGTCGCGGGTGTACTGGGCGTCCTTCGGATCGACACGCAGTCGGCCGAGGGCGAGCCCGGGGTTGAGCGCGCGCACGCCGGTGTCGGTGGCGGCGCCGAAGAGCTCGTGCGTGACGCGGTCGGAGCCGGCGGCGAAGTCGTCGAGCCGTCCCGCCACCTGCGCGTAGATCAGGAGCGGCGAGCTGCGCAGCACGTCGTCGCGCAACGTGGCGGTCTGCGGCAGCAGCAGCGTCCACGGTGCGGCCACCTCGGCGAACGCCAGCTCGACGTTCGCCTGTGCCCACTCGACGACGCGCTCGGCGCGTCGGAGCGTGCGGATGAACTCCTCGCGCGTCGGCGACTTCATGTCCTCGAGCTGCTCGATGGCCTCGTCGGCCTGCTCGCGCTCGCGCGCGTTCAGCAGGCCGGCGCCGTAGCCGGCGTCGGTGAGGGCGCCGAGGAGCTGCAGCGTCTGTGCGACGCTGAGGCCGAGGTCGTTGTCGAGGAGGCGGCTGCCGCGGCTCTGGATGACCTGCGCCGAGGCGATGGCGAGATCGATCAGCCGACGGCCGTCGGCGGGCGCGGCCGACTTCGCGGTCACGGTCTCGCGCGCGAAGACCATCACCTTGGCGAGTGCCGTGATCGCGGCGACCGGGTCGGCGTCGGCGGCAGGCATGAGCGCCTGGACCTTCGCACGCAGCGCCGCGTCCTGGATCTCGGCGACCTGACCGCCGAGGGCGCTCTCGTCGAGCGAGGTGAGCTTGGAGATCTCGACGATGATCTGGTCGACCTGCTTGCGGATCGTGCCCGAGGCGCCGTCGCGATAGACGATGAGCTGCGGGATCAGCCCGGCCGAGAGCTGATTGTGCACGGCGTCCCGCAGCGGCTTGAACGCCTTGTCGGCCGCCTGCACGCGTACCGCCATCTCGCGCACCTTGACGATCTGACCGAGCTCTGCGCGTAAGAAGAAGCGACGCTGCAGCTCGTAGGCGAGCAGGTAGTGCCGGGTCGGGTCGAACTCCGGTGCGGAGAGGTAGCGTTCGAAGAAGCGCGGCTGCGCCGGGGCCTCGTACTCGGCACCGGACAGGCCGCCGAACGAGCGCATCTGTGCGAGCTTGTGCTTCGGGTTGGTCTCCGTGAAGTACTTCTCGAGGATGTAGCCGCGCACCAGGTCGTTGTGGTCGGTGAACGAGTCCCAGATCCACAGATCGCGCGCGAAGACGTTGGCGATCCACATGCGCTGCTGTCCGAGCGCTTCCGCCCAGGGCTGGCGGTAGGCGGCGCAGAAGTCCGGATTGGCGCAGGGTTGGGCGATGCGCGTGCCGACCATCACCGGCAGCTTCCGGCCGCCGCACATGCAGAAGTTCTCGGTATAGGGCCCCTTCAGCTTCGAGTTGCAGAGCGCGAAGTTGTCGCGCAGCGACTTCTCCTGTTGCGCCGTCAGGGCCGGCGGGCGAAACGCGCTCGCCGCCGTCGGCAGCACGAGCAACAGGGCGAGCATTCCGGCGAGCGTGCCGGTCCTGCGGGCGATCTCTTCTGGCACGCGGCCTCCCTTCACGACGGCGCACCATTCCGCACGCAGCCGGCGAGGGCAAGGCCGCGCTCGACCGTCGCCGGGCCAGCGGCTAGAGGATGCCACGATGCGGAGTGCACGTTGGACGACTCTGGTCGCGGGTGGATGCCTGGCGCTGTCCCTGCTGGGCGGAGGCCTCGGCGCGTGCGCCGACGGCGGACCGCCGTCGGCGGCGGCGGCGCGCGACTACCTGTCGCGCGTCGAGGAATCGCCATGGCTGCAGGCGCTGCTGGATCGGACCGTCGCGACGCTGCAGGCCAAGGACGCGCGGCTGCGGGCGTCCGACGTGCGCATCGCCGTCCTCGACCTGCGCGACGACACCACCCCGAAGCTCGCGCAGCAGCGTGGCTACCGGCCGATGTATCCGGCCAGCGTCATCAAGTTCGTCTATCTGATGGCCGCGTACGCCTTCCAGGAGACGGGTCAGCTGCGGATCGATCCCGAGCTCGACGGGCTGCTGACGCACATGATCTTCGAGAGCAGCAATCAGGCGACCCAGGGCGTCGTGGCGAGGATCACCGGGACCACGCCAGGCCCGGCCCTCGCGCCGGAGGCGTATGCCGAGTTCCGCGATCGCCGTCTCTCGGTGAATCGCTGGCTGGGCACGCTGGGCGTGCGCGGCCTGCACTGCGTGAACCCGACTTTCGACGGGACTGCCGACATGACCGGTCGCGATCGGCAGCTCATTGCCGACCGGTCGGCGGCGAGCGGCCTGGCGCCGGACAAGAACGAGCCGAACCGCAACGCGATGACCGCCGTCGGGACCGCCGAGCTGCTGGCCCTGCTCGCGACCGACCGGGCGTTGTCGCCCGCGGATTCGGCCACGGTCCGCCGCCGCATGCGGCGGGATCCGAAGGTGCAGCGCCACCTCGCGGCACGCATCGCCGGGGGCGCTTCCCGCCTCCCCGGCCTCGAGGTCTATGCGAAGACCGGGACCTGGGGCCCGATCTACGCCGACGCCGGCATCGTACGGAACGCCGAGGGAAAGCAGTTCGTGGTGGCGGTGCTCATTCAGGGGTCGCCTGCGTATCGTGGCGATTTCATTGCTGATCTCACCGAGCGACTGGCAGCGGCCCTGCTCGCGCCGCCGGCCCACGGGACACCCCCGGTCGACGACATTCATCCTTGACCGGGTCGGGGTGGCTGTGGGACGCGCATGCATGCCCTCCGGTGCGTGGCGGCTCGCCATAGCCGTCCTGGCGCTCGCGACGCGAGCGCTCGCCGACCCGACGATCACGTTCGAGTCGGACCGGTTCGGAAACGTCTTCGTGCCCGGCGAGCCGCCGGTGTTGCGCGTGACGGTCACGGCAGACGCCTCGGAGCTCCGTGGAGCCCTGATCGTCCGCGGCACCGACGCCTATGGACGCGGCGTGGGGCTCGTGACGGAGACGGTTCGTCTCGCGCCCTTCGGCGTCTCGACGAGCACGTTCGTGCTGAACACCAGGATCCTCGGCCACTTCGCGGTCGAGGCGTCCCTCGCGTCGGGACGTGGCGGCGCGCGCGTCACGGCAACCACCGGCGCGGCCATCGTCCCACCGGCGCGCGATGCTCCGGCCGAAACGTCGGCCGTCGGCTACTACGTGTATCCCGAGGACTCCGAGATCGCGGACGCGGCCGGCATCGCGGCCGAGATGCGACGCCTCGGTATCCGGTGGGTCCGTCTCGGGCATCGATGGTGGCAGGACGGGCGGTGGTTCGAGCCCGACCGCAGCGATCCGGCCTGGCTCGACACCCAGGTGTTCGAGCGCTGGGTCGACGCGTTTCGCGCCGAGGGCATCGAGACGGTGGTGACGTTCTTCGGCACTGCACGCTGGGCCTCGTCGAGTGACGACGAGACGTCGATCGGCGGCTTCCCGCGCTGGGCCCTCGCGGTGCCACGCGACCTCGAGGTGTGGCGCCTCCTCGTGCAGACGATCGCGCAACGGCTCGCTGGTCGGGTGCGGTACTGGGAGATATGGAACGAGCCCGACATCCCACTCTACTGGCAGTCGACGGCCGCGGAATTCTCGAGCCTCGTCCGGGTGACGGCGGAGGCACTGCGCGACGTCGACCCCGAGGCGCGGCTCGTTCTCAACTTCACGCCCGACGACGTCGAGCTCGATCCGTTCGAGTCCGAGGTGATCGCGACGGCTGGCGACGTCCTCGACGTGTTCGGCTGGCACTATGGACACGTCGACACCGTCGACACCGCGAAGCGACTGCTGCCCGGCATGCGTCCCGGGGCGGTGATCTGGGACACCGAGGCGTTCGGTGCCCCGCGCCGGCACATCAACCGGTGGCTCGAGGAGCGTGCCAGCGGCGCGGAGCGCATCTTCCCGTTCGTCTACCATCTGACCGGGCGGACCCCGGAGGACGAGCTCGCCCGCTTCGGGCGCTACCTGGTCAACCCCGACTACTCGCCACGGCCGGACGCGGTGGCACTGCGTACGCTCGCCGACGCGGTCGGTGACGCCGCGTCGATCACCGGCGAGGACGCCGGCCTCGGCTATTCCACCTTCATCGCGAGCGGGGCGTGCTGTGCCGGGACCATGGTGCTGGCGGACATGAACGAGCCCGGCCTCACCTGGTCGGGGAAGCCGGGCGTGCGCGTCATGGTCGAGGTTCCGCCGACGGTGCGCCGTCTGCAGATGACCGACCTGATGGGGAACGTCCGCGTGGTCCGCGTCCATCACGGGCGCGCCCGGCTCCAGATGCTGGGGGTGGCGGCGTTCCTACGAGCGGAGCCGCCGGCGGCGCTCACGTCGCTCCGTGTCGTGCGTACGCGCGTTCGACGCTAGTCAGCCCAGGACGCGCGCCAGGCGTCGTATGATGTCGGCCTTCGGGTGCGCGCCGACCAGACGATCGACCTCCTCACCGTCCCGGAACACGAGGAGGGTCGGGATGCTGCGCAGGCCGAAGCGCGATGCCGTCGTGGGGTTCTCGTCGACGTTGAGCTTGGCGACGCGCACGCGCCCGGCCATCTCGCCGGCCAGCTCCTCGATCATGGGGGCGATCGTGCGACACGGGCCGCACCACGGCGCCCAGGCGTCGACCAGCACCGGCAGCGGCGAGTGTTCGACGTCGGCGGTGAAGCTGGCATCGGTGACGGTGAGCGGCCCGGTGACGCCCTGAAGCGGGGCTTTGCAGCGACCGCAGATCGGACGCGCGCCGCCGGCGAGCTTCGCCTGTGGTACGCGATTGGTGGCGTTGCAGGCAGCGCAGCGGATCAACAATGCGTCGGCCATGGTACGACCCTCACGACGAGCAGTACCATGCACCGAGCAGCGAGTCTGCCATGGACGTGATCTCGGCGGCGATGCGTCCGAGCGTGGTGTCGTCGCAGCGACCGGCGGTGCGCAATCGGTACACGGCCATCGCGGTCTCCTGACAATGCAGCAGACGACGCGCGTTGCGTCCGTTCGTGAGATGATCGGCGGCGCATCCGGAGCGCTCCGTGAAGAGCCCGGCCGTCGCGCGCGCCAGCTTGCGGCCGGCGCCGCGCTTGCCGCCGGTGCACCCGAGGTGCGCCCCGGGCGTGCGCAGCAGTGCCGCGGGTAGCATCAGCTCGAGCCGCTGCCGGTTGGTCTCGATGCAGGTCGTGCAGCCGTGGTCGGTGGCCAGACGCACCGGCCAGCGCTGCAGCGCCTCGTTGGTGCAGTCGGCGAGTGCGGTCGCATCTCCCGCCGCGCAGCGCAGCATGCGCGTCGTGAGCTGATCGGCGTCGTGCGCGGCGCGCGCGCTGCACGATGCGCGCGGCCTGCTTCCCGGCGTCACGCCGCTGACGACGTCGCCGACGTCGACCCAGGTGATGGTGGCCGGACGCGTGATCGGCTGGCCGGCGGCCACCGTCGTGACGGCGCCGGTCGCGACGTCGATGCGCAGCACCTTGCGTGCGCTCTCGTCGGCGACGAGCAGGTGGCCGTCGTCCTCCAGCAGCATGCCGATGGGTGTGCCGAGTGGAGCACCCTCGACCAGCATCGTGGTGAAACCGGTGGCGAGATCGATGGTGCGCACCGAAGGCGGCCCGGGCTCGGCAATCGACGACTCGGTGACGAAGGCCGTGGCACCGTTGCTCGACAGGGCGATGGCGAACGGATCGCGCCACTCGATCGGTGACGGCACGATCGCCCACTCGCCGGTTTCCAGGTCGGCGGTGGCGAGCTGACCGGGACCGTCGTAGGCGCAGCACCCGGCGTCGGCGATGAGGAGCTGCGTCGCCGAGGTGAAGACCATGCCGACGGGGTTCCACTCGCAGCAGTCCTGCACGCGTCGCACCAGCATGCCGCTGGTGGGGTCGAGGTCGAAGAGCGCGCCGCGGCGGAGGACGTTGCCGGGCAGTGCGAGCGTGGTGCCGGCGTCGATGTCTCCCAGCACGATACGGCCGTCGGGACCGCGGGCGAGTGAGAACGGATTGTTGAGGGGCAGGCCCACCAGCAGTGTCGTTACCGTGCCGTCGAGCACGTGCACCCGCACGATGCTGCCGGCGTCCATCATGGGCAGTGCCCAGTCGGCGATGACGAGATCGCCGTCGGGCAGCACCACGACGCCGGTGGGCTGATGGAGGAGCGGCGCGGTGGGGATCGGCAGCATGACGCCGGTCGTGGGGTCGAGCCGTACGAGACCACCATTCTGCGCCAGGATGATGTCGCCGCGACGCACGAAGGCCCCGGCGTCGACTCCACCGAGGACGAGCATCAGGCCGACCAGGACGGCCTGCGTCCGGCGCAGCATGGGGCGACCTTCCCAGGTCCGGTGGTCGCTCTGCAAGTCCGTCGTCGCTGCCGTTGAGACCCCGTAGCGAAGGGCGCAGCATGGGGGACGTGCCTCGCACCCGCGTCCCCGTCACCGTGCTCTCGGGCTTTCTCGGGAGTGGGAAGACGACCCGCCTGAACGAGCTGCTGCGCGATCCGCGCGGTCGCCGCGTCGGCGTCGTCATGAACGAGCTCGGCGCCGTCGGCGTCGAGCTCGGTGGCCGTGGCCAGGCGACCTCGTTCGTCGAGCTCGACGGCGGCTGCGTGTGCTGCACCCTGAACGACGATCTGGCGACGACCCTGGCTGACCTTGCCGCCCGCGGCGGTCTCGATCACCTCGTCATCGAGACGACGGGGATCGCCGATCCGCTCGCGGTGGCGTGGCTGCTCGAACGCGGGGCGCTGTGCGCGGACTGGCGCGTCGATGCGGTGGTCACGGTGGTGGATGCGGAGGCGGCGCCCCGGCTCCGCGCCGCGGCGGCCGAGGTGGACATCCAGATCGCGCGCGCCGACGTCGTCCTGCTGAGCAAGCTCGACCTGACGCGTGACGGCGGCGGCGCCGTCGAGGACCTCGTGCGCGCCATCAACGCGCGTGCACGCATCCTGGCCTCGCCCCGCGGCGCGACGCCGTGGGACGTCCTGCTCGATGTCGGAGCGCCCTCGCACGAGGCCATGGCACCCGTGCCGCACGTCCACGGCGTGCCGTGGGAGACCTGGACGTTCCGCACGCCGGCGACCCTCGACGAGGGCGCACTCGAGGCGTTCCTGTACGCGCTTCCGGCCGGCGTGGTGCGCGCGAAGGGTCTGGTGCGGACACGCGCCGACGGCTGGCTCACCGTGCATGCGGTCGGTGGTCGCTACGAGCTCGAGCCGTCCGACGTGATGGCCTCCGACGGTGCCAGCGTGCTGGTGGCGATCGGCCGCGGGCTCGACGCCGCGGCGCTCACGATGCGCGCCGAGGCCCTGGTCGCGCCGTCCGGGTGATCAGGCCAGCATTCCCGCCTGGCGGAACCACGTCACCGCACGCGCGATCGCGATGCGGATCGGGGTGCGTCGCATGCCCAGCACCGCGCGTGCCTTGCCAGGATCATAGTAGTGGCCGACGTAGCCGAGTCGTGCGGTGAGCGTGTTGACGCCGGGCTCCTTGCCGGTGACCGTCGCCGCGAGGTCGCCGAGCCAGCCGCCGACGCGCGCGAGCGGGTAGGGGATGGCGAGCCGTGGCGGGCGCACGCCGAGCACGGCGGCGATCGCGCCGAAGATGTCGCGATAGGTCAGGTTCTCGTTGCCGAGGATGTAGCTCTCGCCGCGGACGCCGCGCGCGGCGGCGGCGATCATGGCCAGCACGACGTCTTCGACGTCGACGACGTTGTTGCCGCCGCTGGTCCAACCGACGGCCCGGCCCGCCGCCACCTCGAGGATCATGCGTCCGCTCGACGGTCGCGCGTCCCACGCACCGAACATGTACGTCGGGTTGACGACGACGGCGTCGACGTCGTGTGTCGCCGCCGCCAGCACGCGGCGTTGCGATTCCCATTTGGTGCGCGCGTACGGATTGTCGAGCCCGAGGCGATCCCAGTTCCACGCCGTCGACTCGGTACTGGGCGCGTCGCCTTCGGGCAGCCCGATGGCGTCGACGCTCGAGCAGTGGATCAGCCGCCGTACGCCGGCGCGGCGACAGGCATCGAGGACGTGATCCGTGCCATCGACGTTGACGCGCCACATGTCGGCGGCGAGCCGCGGCCACATCGAGACCAGCGCGGCGCAGTGGTAGACGTGCTCCACGCCGTCGCACGCACGCGTCAGGCTCTCGGGATCGGTGACGTCGCCGGTCATGGCTTCGACGCCGGCGAGCCCGTCGACGCTGGTGCCCGCGCGACGGACCAGCACGCGGACCCGGCGTCCGTCCGCCACGAGGGCGCGCACCAGATTGCCACCCACGAGCCCGGTGGCACCCGTCACGAGGTCGAGCGGCATCTACTCGAAGCAGCCCTGACAGGGCCGCTCGAGCCCGCCACGACCCGCGAAGACCTCGGCGTCGTTCATGCGCACGTAGGCGTACCAATCCTGCTGCCAGCAGGCGCCGTCGTCGTTACGGAGCTGGACGGTCGCCGGCGTGGTGAGTGGCAGGGGCACGTCGACGAGCGGGCCGCGGGCCTCGAGCATGAGCGTCTTGTCGGGGGCGGGCGCCGCCAGCGTCATGCGCGTCACGCCGTCGGCCGTTCCGGCGGGATCACGATAGCGGAAGCCGTTGCCACGCCGGTGCCAGCATCCTCGACCGTCGCACGTGCCGCCGGCGGGGACCTGCAGCGCCAGCACCGATCGACGGCGCCGGCGCACGCCGGCAGGCAGGCCGGTCCGATCGTACAGGCAGAGCGTCCAGGCGGTGGTGGTGGTCGGATCGCCGAGCGACGCCGGATCGTACGCGCGGCGAACACCCTCCCAGCGGAAGCGCAGGCGCGACGTGGCTGCGCTCGGTCGGAGCTCGAGCGCGCCGTAGCGCCCCACGGTGGGTGAGCGGACACACCCACTGTGCAAGGCACCGACGCACCCCCAGCGTGGGTCGCAGGACTCGCAGGTGCCGCAGGTCGGCGGCGGGCCGCCGGCACAGACGCCGCGCTCGCACATGTCGTTCGTCGTACAGGCATTGCCGTCGTCGCACCGTGTTCCGTCGGCCACCGGCGCCCCCGGCACGCAGACGCCGAGATCGCAGGTTGCAGGCTGCGTGCAGGTGGCGTGATCGTCGCAGGCGGTGCCCGAGGTCGGCAGACACAGGGATGGAGCGCCGTCGCATGCGAAGCACGTCTCCACCTGGCAGAGTGCGTTGCAGCCGTCGGCGTCGGTATCGTTGCCGTCGTCGCAGGCCTCGCCCGGATCGAGGACGCCGTCGGGGCAGGTGCGATGGAAATGGCCGATGGAGCCATCGCCCGAGCTCGCCGTGTAGACGTCGGTGCCCGTGGGATCGACGGCGATGCCCGTCGCGCTCCCGGGGCCCGCGAGCATGGAGAGACCGTCGAAGTCGGAGCCCACGTGCTGATGTCGCTCCACCCTCGTGAGGATGCCGGTGACGACGTCGCGACGCAGCACGCTGAGCGTGGAATCGCCGCTCGCGAACACGAGTCGGCCATCGGCGCTCACGACGATCGCCCCGGTCGTCAGCGGCGGTGTCCGCAGCGACGCCGCCTGGATGGGCGTCAGCCGTCCGCTGGCCTCGTCACGACGGAATACCATCATCACGCGCTCGGGATCGTAGACGAAGCCCGCGTAGACGTGGCGGCCGTCGGGGCTGATGGCCGCGTTGGCCATGTCGCCGAGCGACACGAACGGCGGCGTGCCGTCGCGCAGCGTCTCCACGAGCGTCAGCGATCCGTCGGCGGGATCGCGCCGGAAGACGTGGAGCGCGTCCTCGTCGCCGCCGTCATCACGGCTCGGGACGTAGAGCGACGTCCCATCGGGACTGATCGCCATGCCGCGCGTCAGAGCCGAACCGTAGGCATGGGGTCCCGGCAGCGTATGCCCCTCCTGCCAGGTGAGCAGCCCGCTCGTCGGATCACGCCGGAACACGCCGAGCCCATCATCGCGATCGAGGCCGACATAGAGGTGTGCGCCGTCGGGGCTGATGGACATCGCGAGCACGCCGTGGAGGCCATCCGCGCGTTGGTCCTCGTGCACGACCTCGCCGATCGGGCGAATGCGGCCATCGCTCGGGTCGCGTTCGAAGATGCGTACACGATCCGAGCAGCTCGCGGCGACGTAGATGTGGCGACCGTCCGGGCTGATCACGCTCTGGCCCAGGCCGCAGAGCGTGTCGAACCCGGCCGCGCCTTCAGAGTACACCTGCACGAACTGCAGCACGCCGGCGTCGTCGCGACGGAACACGGAGAGTGCCGGTGCGTCGAGGAGCAGGTCGTGGCTGGACGCCGCGTAGAGGTTCCGCCCGTCGGGGCTCACCGTGACTGCGTCGACCCAACCCAGGCCGGGTTGCCCGGTGGTGAAGATCGAGGTCGCATCGACGAACGCCAGCACGCCGGCCGAGGCGTGGCCGGTCACGAGGAGCGCGGCGCCGAGCGCCGCGCTCGCCGCCAGGCGTCCGATCAGCTCGCGCCCTCCCAGCACGTGCCCACGCTGTTGTGCAGCTGCAGCCGGAGCGACGTCTGTGCCGGTAGCGTCAGGCCCGCGCCCTGCGCGCGCAGGAACAGGTCGGTGCTCTTCTTGCCGGCCTGCATGACGAGCTGTGCGATCGGCGACGCGTCGCGGGTGGCGAACGTGAAACCGGTGCGCTTTCCCGTCCAGCAGGGGTGGGTCTTCTTGTTGCTGCCGCGACACCCGCCGCCGGCGAGCAGCGTGGCGCTCGTCACCAGATCGTCGTTCCCGTCGTAGATGCACGCGCTGTAAGCGGTGGTGCCGGTGGGGTCACCGAACAGCGTCGGATCACCGGTGCCGCGGGTCTTCCACTTGAACACGACCAGGTCACGATCGGGCTTGGTCGAGTCCTTCGCCTTGAGCGACGCCTTCGCGCCCGTGCGGCAGTCGTCGACCGGCACCGGCGGACAGGCCGGCGGTCCGGTGTCGAACGAGTCCTCGGCACTGGGCGGCAGCACGGTCGCCGCGGGCGCCTGCACGATGGCACCGTCTGGCGCCTCGAGCACGGGCAGGCGCAGCTCGAGGTTCTCGACCGTGACGGTGTAAGTGCCGCTCGGCGCGCGGCCGAACGGCGCGCTCTGTCCGAGCAGCTCGAGCTTCGGCACGTGGCCCGTGGCGAAGTGCCAACCGTTCGGGTGGAGCTGGAAGACCTGCGGGTTCTCGTTGTCGCTGCGCGGACGGTACAGCAGGTGCGAGATCAATGTCTGCTTGCTGTCCGGTCCGACGTCCCACAGGCGCGCGACCACCTGCGCATAGTTGCCGCTGACGGTGATGTCGGCGATGACGAGCGGCGCACCCATCAGCGTGTAGCCCGCGCCCGTAGCCCTCGGCAGCTCGTAGTTCGCGGACGTGGCGTCGTCGACCAGGGGCATCGTGCGACACGGCGGACCGGTGAGCGGATCGAGCAGCACGGCGACCGCCGGATTGCCCACCTGATCGAACGTCTGCGCAGCGTCCGACGTGAAGCGCACCTCGCCCGGGCGCAGCGCGTCCCAGTCGGTGGCGGTGAACGGACCTTCCTCGGTGGTGATGCCGGCACAGCCCTGGGTGTACGTCGTGATGCCGGGCAGCGGCGGGTCGCCCGAGTCCTTCAGGTGGCGTGCGAAGAAGGTGTCGATGGCGGCGCCGAGGGCCGCGAGGTTCGCACCGGCGAGCGCGGCGCGCGGGTGACCGAAGCCAGCGGCGAGCTGCACGGCGATCTCGGCGTCGGGATGGCGTGCGCGCGTGCGACGGTAGAAGCGCAGCGCCTCGTCGCCGGGGAAGAGGTCGTCGACCCACGAGTTGTAGATGAAGATCGGCGCCGGCGGGATGCTGTCGTCGATGTAGTACGACGAGTGGTGCGTGGTGATCTCGTTCAGCGCGTGTGCGATGAGCGGGTCGCCGTCATAGGGTTCGCCCTCGGAGAGGCGGGCGTTCCATCCCGGCAGGTCGGCGTCGGGGTCCATGCCCGGGGGGGCGTAGAAGCCGGCGCCCAGCCCGGTGTTGTACAGGACGTCGACCCACGACTGCTTCTGGATGCCGGCGCGCTCGCCGTACGGGTTGTCGACGCGATAGTCGAGCGTGCGACCCGCCGGCGTCAGCGCCTCGGCCATGTCGGTCCATGGGATGAGCGGCGCCGCGGCGGCGATCTCCATCGGCAGACCACCCGGGCTCGTCCATGGCACGAGCGTGCCGTCGGGGAGCATGGTGCGATTGCGAAGCACCGCCAGCGTCATCGACTGGCCGCCACCGTACGACGCGCCGGTGACGCCGATCTTGTTCGGCGTGACGATCCCCTCGTCGGCGAGGACGCCGGCCAGGTACTGCGTGTCGCGGACCTCGTAGCGGGCGTCTGCCAACCGGATCCAGCCGCGCTTCAGGCAGATGTCGGGATCGGTGAGCGTCGGGTCGGTGGCGCGTGCCGCGCCCACGCCGCACGATCCCTGGAAGCCGCGCGCCGAGTACGACACCACGACGTAGCCCTGCAGCGCGCGGGGCGCCTGCGCACCGTTGGTCTTGCCGATGCCCCAGCCGTGAATGTCGACGATGAGCGGGAAGGGGCCGCTCATGTCGGCGGGCGGCAGGGTGACGTTGACGTCGAGCGGCACGCCGTCCCACGACTCGACGCGCTTGCCGAGGCCGCCTTCGCAGTACTGTACGCCGGCGGTGACGACGCAGGGCAGGCGACCGTCGAACAGCGACGGTACGATGGCGGCGGAGGCGGGAGCGAGGAGGGCGGTGACGAGGACGGCGGCGAGGCGCATCAGCATGGCGGGGACCTTAGGCCAGCCCCCGCTTTGGCCGCAATGGTCGCGCGCCGTACGCACGCCGGGGGTGCCGGCCATGACGACCGACACCCCCGTGGCTCGCGGGACGCCGAATGGATTTCAGCGTGGAGAGAGAGCCGCGAACCGATCGGTGCCCTCCGTTGGTCGGACCAGGAGCAGGACCGGGTGATCGCCGGGCGCACGCCCGACCTCGGCCTTGAGCGACTCGACCGAGCTCACACCGGCGCGGTTGACGCGCAGGACCACGTCGCCGGGCTTGATGCCGGCCTCCTCGGCCGGGCTGTCGGGGAGGACCCCCACGACGAGGACGCCTTCGCTCTCGGTGAGGTCACGCTCGCCGCGCTCCGCCGGCGTCAGATCCCGGAGCGAGAGCCCGAGGCGCGAACGATCCTCGGCGGCCGGCTCGTCGGACGACGGATCGTCGAGCTTCGCGACCGACACCTCGAGCGTCTTGGTCTCACCGTGGCGGAGGACCACGACGGGCACGTCCTTGCCGATCGGCGTCACCGCCACCAGCGGGGGCAGGGCTGCCTGGCTGCCGACGTCGTTGCCGTCGAAGCGCACGATGACGTCGCCGGGCTCGAGGCCGGCCTTGGCCGCCGGGCTGTCCTTCGACACCTGCGTCACCAGCGCACCCTTCTTCGCGTCGACGCCGAGCGATTCGGCGACGTCGGGCGTCATCGCCTGGATGGTGACGCCGAGCCAACCGCGCGTCACGTGGCCGTGCTCCTCGAGCTGCGGCACGAGCTGCTTCGCGAGGTTGATCGGAATGGCGAAGCCGATGCCGATGTTGCCGCCGTTCTGGCTCCAGATCGCCGAGTTGATGCCGACGACGTTGCCGGCCTCGTCGAACAGCGGGCCGCCCGAGTTGCCCGGATTGATCGGCGCGTCGGTCTGGATGAAGTCGTCGTACGGACCGGCGCCGATGGCGCGACCCTTCGCACTGACGATGCCGGCCGTGACCGTGTTGCTGAGCCCGAACGGGTTGCCGATGGCGACGACCCAGTCGCCGACGGCGATGGCCGTCGAGTCGCCGAGCTTCGCGACCGGCAGGTCGGCGGCGTCGAGCTTCAGCACCGCGAGATCGGTCTTCTCGTCGCGCCCGAGCACCTTCGCCTGCAGCTCGCGGCCGTCGTGCAGCGTGACGGTGATCTCCTTGGCGCCGTCGACGACGTGCGCGTTCGTCAGCACGACGCCGTCGGCGCGGATGATGAAGCCGCTGCCGGCGCCCTGCCGGCGTTGCGGACCCTGCTGCTGCGGCGGCCGCATGCCGTGCTCGCCGAAGAACTCGCGCGGGAAGCCGGGCGGAATCTCGCCCGGACCGCCCGTCTTCATGACGGAGGTCGTGCGGATGTGCACCACCGCCGGCTCGACGGCGGACACGAGGCCCGCAAACGACGGCCGTCGCCCGGGCTCGATGGCGGGCGCGGCGACGGCGGCGGGCGGGATGGGTACCGCCTGGGGCGGCGCGATCGTTTCCGCGTGGCCGATGAGATAGCCGCTGCTCAGTAGCAGGCCGGCGGCCAGCGTGGCGCCGGCGGTCCTGGTCGTGCGTGTCATCATGTCCCTCCTCGAGGCGGTTGCGGTCCGTGTCGTTGGACGCGGAACCTGCGACGTCGATGTGAGACGACGATGAGACCCGGATTAGAGTTCTCTCATCCGCCATGCGTGCCCCAGTCATTTGTGGTTGACAGGGCGGGTGGTTCGGGCAGAACTTCCAGCACGTCATGGCGGACGTTTCTCGCTCGGACGGTGGCGGGGCCCTGACGGCGCTGCGCGAAACCATCGCGACCGCGCTGGACATGGTGGTGAACCTCGACGCCGACTCGCTGCTGCGGCGGTGGATGGTGACCTTCCAGCACATTCCCGGCGAAGAGCGTCTGGGAATGGTCCAGATCCTCGAGCGCGAGGTGTTGGGTCGCCTGCTGAGCCGCGGCATGGAGCGGCCGGTCGGCGAGTCGACCCATCTCAACCCGAACGCCCGCCTCTACGTCCGGACGCTCGACTCGAGCTTCGACCGTCGCGCCTTCGATCGCGACGGCATGATGATCGCCGACATCCGCGCCATGCGGGTGGCGACCATCATCCACGCCATCCCGGACATCCGCGCCATGTTCAACGATGCTCTGCGCGAGGCGCTGCAGCACGTCGACCAGGCGATATGGACGGTGGCCGAGGATCTCCTGCGTGACGCGCTGGCCTGCATCGCCGATGCGCGCGCCGCGGTGGCGACCGACGGCGCGGCGGCGGCGCCGGAGACGTCCGACGGCGCCGATCCGACGACGAGCGACCGCAAGAAGCGGTCCTGACCGGCGCGACTAGGGCGTCGCGCCCATCTCGCGCGGCAGCCAGACACGAAAGCACGTGCCCTGACCCGGTTGGCTCTCGACGGTGATGCGCCCGCCATGCAACTGGACGATCGATCGCGTCAGTGCCAGGCCGAGGCCGGTGCCGCCGCGCTCGCGCGCGGGGTCGCCGCGGAAGAAGCGGTCGAAGACGCGGGCCTGGTCGTCGGCCGCGATCCCGGGTCCGGTGTCGCGGACGGTGAGCTCGGCCTGTCCGGCCGCGGCGAGGCGCACGAACACCTGGCCGCCCGTCGGCGTGTATTTGATGGCGTTGTCGACGAGGTTCACGACGACGCGCAGCAGGAGCGGCGCGCTGCCGCGGACGAGGACGGGGCCGTTCGTATCGACGGTGAGATGCTGACCACCGCGTTCGGCCAGGGCGATGAGGGCGGGCCCGGCGTCGTCGAGCACTGCGCGCAGATCCACGGAGTCCTGCGGCGGCGGTGCGACGCCGGCATCGGCACGCGCCAGGAACAGGAGATCCTCGACCAGCGCGGCGAGGCGATCGACCTCCTCCTGTGCGCTGGCGAGCACGCGACGGTACTCGTCGGGCGTCTGCGTCGACGCGAGCGCCACTTCGACCTCGCCCTTCAGGATGGTGAGCGGCGTCCGCAGCTCGTGCGCGGCGTCGGCGCTGAACCGCCGCGCCGACGAGAAGGCGCGCTCGAGCCGGGCGAGCATGTCGTTCAGGCCGCTCGCGAGGCGCCCGAGCTCGTCATCGGCCGGCGGCACCGCGACCCGCTGCGAGAGATCCTCGGCGGTGATGCGACGCGCGCTCTCCACCATGGCGTCCACCGGTGCGAGGGCGCGACCGGCGAGCCACCAGCCGCCGGCGGCGGCGCCGAGGATCGCAAGTGGCGCGAGGCCGGCCAGGATGAGCAGGAAGCGACGGCGCGCGGTTTCGACGGCGTCGAGCGGCACGGCCACCTGCACGAGGCGCTCGATCTGGCCACCGGCGACGATCGGCATGGTGAGCACGCGCAGGGACATCGTCGGCAGCTCGACGGTCTCGAAGGTCTCGCGACCGGCCTCGGCGTTGCGCAGCGCCTCGGCGCTGAGCGGCAGGCGCGTGCCGCGCGTGGCCAGCCGCGGATCGGGTCGTCCGCGCGGATCGAGCAGCTCGTAGAGTCGTCCCGCCATCATCGGCCCCATGAGCGCCTCGAGCGCGTCGCCGAGCTGCGCCGCCGGATCGCGGCTGGTGGTGGCGACGGTGACGGCCGCCGCCTGCAGCGAGACGTCGACGTTCTGGCGCAGGCCGCGGTCGAGCAGCACCCATGCCGCACCACCGAGGACGGCGAGCAGTCCCGCCACCACGCTCGTGTACCAGAGCGTCAGGCGGACGCGGAGATTCTGCGGCCGCAGCGTCAGGCGTCCGGCTCCCGCAGCACGTAGCCGACGCCGCGCACGGTGTGCAGGAGCTTCGTCTCCGAGCCGGTGTCGATCTTGCGACGGACGTAGTTCACGTAGACGTCGATGACGTTCGTGAAGGTGTCGAAGCCGACGCCCCAGACGTGCTGCGCGATGATGGCGCGGCTCAACACGCGGCCGGTGTTGCGGAGCAGGAACTCGAGCAGCGCGAACTCGCGCGGCGTGAGCTCGACCTTGCGGCCGGCGCGCGTCACCTCGCGCGTCGCAGGATCGAGCGCCAGGTCGGCCACGGTGAGGATCGGCGACGGCGAGGCGGCGCCGCGTCGGAGCAGCGCGCGTACGCGCGCCACCAGCTCGGCGACGGCGAAGGGCTTCGTCAGGTAGTCGTCGGCGCCGAGGTCGAGCCCCTCGACGCGATCCTGCACCGTGGCGCGCGCCGTCAGCAGCAGGACGGGTACGGTGTGTTTCTCCGCGCGCAGGGCGCGGAGCACGTCGAGCCCGTCGCGTCGCGGCAGCATGCCGTCGAGGATGACGAGGTCCCAGGTGTCCTCGAGCGCGCGCGCCAGGCCGCGCTCGCCGTCGTGCTCGACCTCCACCTGATGATGCTCGGCGGCGAGCGCGCGCTGCACGAAGCTGGCGACCTTCTTCTCGTCCTCGACCACCAGGATGCGCAGACGCGGATCCTCCTATGCGACGACGCTGCCGGCCGTGGGCGGGCTGCGGCGCAGCTTCACCGGCATGCTGAGCCAGAGCCGGAAGACGCGGTCGTCGTGGCCGAGCTCGGGATGGAACGTCGCCGCCCACACCGTGCCGTCGCGCACCAGCACGGCGTGGCCGTCGTGGCGCGCGAGCACCTCGACGGATGGCCCGATGCGCGTGATGCGCGGCGCGCGGATGAAGGTGCCGCGCAGGTCGCCGAGGAGGCCGTCGCCGTCGAGCGGCGCTTCGAACGAGTCGAGCTGCGTGCCGTACGCATTGCGCTCGACGTCGATGTCGAGCGTGCCGAACGAGCGCTGCTCGGGGTTGCTGACGCGTCGGGCGAGCAGGATGGCGCCCGCACAGGTGCCGAGGACGGGACGCCCCGAGCCGAGGAAACTCGCCAGCGGCTGCTCGAGCCCGTCGCGCGCGAGCCCGCGCAGCATGGCGGTGGACTCGCCGCCGGGGAGCACGAGGGCGTCCACGGCGACGAGATCGACGGGTTTACGGACCAGCATCGGTCGCGCCAGGACACGCGTCACCGCGGCGGCGTGCGCCGCGAAGTCGCCCTGGACGGCGAGGATGCCGATCGTCACCATCCCCGGGACGCGAGCCGCGCCTCCGGCGGTATGGATTCCATGGCCAGCCCGGCCATCGGCGCGCCGAGACCACGCGAGGCCTCGAGCACCTCGTTCGGATCCTCCCAGTGCGTCGTCGCGCGCACGATGGCCTTGGCGCGCGCCGCCGGATCGCCGGCCTTGAAGATACCCGAGCCGACGAACACCGCTTCCGCACCGAGGGCCATGCAGAGCGCGGCGTCGGCCGGCGTGGCGATGCCGCCTGCCGCGAACACCGGCACCGGCACCTTGCCGGTCGTGGCCACCTGGACGACGAGCTCGTACGGCGCCTGCAGCTCCTTCGCGCGCGTCATCAGCTCGTCGCGCGATGCCGAGGTGAGCGTCGTGATGTCGCGCCGCAGCTGGCGCAGGTGACGCACCGCCTCGACGATGTTGCCGCTGCCGGCTTCGCCCTTCGAGCGGATCATGGCCGCACCCTCGCCAATGCGTCGCAGCGCCTCGCCGAGATTCCGGCAGCCGCACACGAACGGCACCCGGAAGCTGTGCTTGTCGACGTGGTATTCGTCGTCGGCCGGCGTCAGGACCTCGCTCTCGTCGATGAAGTCGACCTTCATGGCTTCGAGGAGGCGCGCCTCGACCAGGTGGCCGATGCGGCACTTCGCCATGACGGGAATCGACACCGCCTTGCGCACCTCTTCGATGCGCTCGATCGCCGCCATGCGGGCGACGCCGCCCTCGCGACGGATGTCGGCGGGGACGCGCTCGAGCGCCATCACCGCCGCCGCGCCGGCGTCCTCGGCGATGCGTGCCTGGTCCGCGTCGGTGACGTCGAGGATGACGCCCCCCTTCAGCATCTCGGCGAGGGCGACCTTCAGGCGGTAGGGATCGTCGGACATCGAACTGTCTCCTTTCATACGTGCACCGTGGGGCTGTGGACGGGCAGCGCGCGGCCACGTCCGCGCGTCAGGGTCGCGCGCGCGACGTCGCCGAGCGCGTGAATGCCGCGTTCGATGTCGTCGGCGCCGGCGAGGGCCACCGAGAGACGGAGCGCCGACGACCGGCGGCCGTCGGTGAAGAAGAGCGCACCGGGCGAGTACACCACGCCCGCCTGCTTGGCGGCGGGCAGCAGCGCCATCGTGTCGATGGCGTCCGGCAGCGTCACCCAGAGCGCGAAGCCGCCCTCGGGTCGCGTGAACGTCGAGCCGCGCGGCAGATGCTGTTCGAGCGCGGCGATCGCGCGATCGAGCCGGATGCCGAGCTCGGCGGACGCGCGTCGCACGTGACGATCGTACTCGCCGGTGCGGCAGAAGTTCGCCAGCGCCGCCTGCACGGCGGAGCTCGACGCCAGGTCGCTCGCCCGCTTCAGCCCCACCATGGCGGGGGCGACCGATGGCGGCGCCACGATCCAGCCGACGCGGCTGCCCGGGAAGAGGGCCTTCGAGAAGGTGCCGACGTAGATGACGCGGCCGGTGCCGTCGAGCGCACGCAGCGGCGGCACGGGCCGGCCGTGCACGCGTAGGTCCTTCTGGAACTCGTCCTCGAGGATCGGTACGCCGTGGCGCGCGGCGATCGCGAGCAGGCGGCGGCGATGCTCGAGCGACGTCGAGATGCCGGTCGGGTTCTGGAAGCTCGGCATGGTG
>DASYLJ010000092.1:0-76503 GCA_036009625.1 Binatia bacterium | reverse complement strand
GTGAAGTACGAGCTGCTCTTCATCACGCTCACCTTCGGCGCCTTCTTCCTGATCGAAGTGATGGCGAAGCTCCGCGTCCACCCGGTGCAGTACCTGCTCGTCGGGCTCGCGCTCTGCCTCTTCTACCTGCTCCTGCTCTCGCTCGCGGAGCACACCGGATTCGGGTTCTCGTACGCGGTCGCGTCGCTCGCGATCGCTGGACTGGTGACGGGCTACAGCCGCTCCGTCCTCGGCAGCCGCGCCCGGAGCGCCGCCGTCGCAGCGGTCGTGGGCGGACTCTACGTCTACCTGTTCATTCTCGTGCGGATACAGGACTATGCGCTGCTCGTGGGCTCGCTCGGGCTCTTCGTCGTGCTCGCGATCGTGATGTTCCTCACCCGCCGGATCGACTGGTACCGGCTCGCGATCCCCGATCTCGAGACCCCCATCGAGCGGGTTGGTTGAAACTCAGGTCCCCCTTCCCGGATCATCGAGGTGAACATGGCCACCATCCTGGTCGTCGACGACGAGGCCCACATCCGCGACGTGGTGCGCTACGCACTCGAACGCGAAGGTCACCGCGTCGTCACGGCCGGCGATGGCGAGGAAGCCCTCACCCGGGTCCGGGAGGGGGACGTCGATCTCGTCGTCCTCGACGTCGTCATGCCGGAGCTCGACGGGCTGTCGGTCTGCCGACGGATCCGCGCCGAGCACCCGCTCCCCATCGTGTTCCTCTCGTCGCGCGGCGAGGAGGTCGACCGCATCAACGGGCTCGAGCTCGGCGGCGACGACTACGTGGTGAAACCCTTCAGCCCGCGCGAGCTCGCGACCCGCGTGATGGCCGTGCTCCGCCGGACCGCCGGCACACCGACGGCGACCGCCCACGACGTGCTGGAGCACGGGCCGCTGCGGCTCGATCCCGCGGCGCACGAAGTGCGCGTCGGCGACACGCTCGTCGACCTCACGGCGACGGAGTTCAAGCTGCTCCACGTCCTGCTCGAGTTCCGCGGCCGCGTGCTCGGACGGAGCGAGCTCATCGAGCAGGTGCGCGACGACGCCTATCACGTGACCGAGCGCATGGTGGACACCCACGTGCGGCGCATCCGGGCGAAGCTCCGCCCATGCGGCGTGGATCCCATCGAGACGGTGCACGGCGTCGGCTACAAGGTCCCGCGCTGACGTGGCCGGCGCGTGGGAACGCTGGCGCGACGAGCTGGCGCGCATCCGCTACCGGCTCCTGCTGATCAACCTGCTGATCGTCTCGGTGCCGCTCCTCGGGATCGGCTTCGCGCGCTTCTACGAGCGCGAGATGCTGCGGTCACTCGAGGACGACATGATCCATCAGGCGATGCTGCTGCGCGCGGTCGTGCTCGCCGATCCCGCCGGCCCATCGCTCGCGATGCGAACGTCGCTCCTCGTGTCGATCGCGCGCGAGACGCGCATGCGCATGCGCCTCCTCGACGCGGCGGGGACCGTTCTCGCCGACTCGCACGTCGATGGGCCGCCGGAAGGCACGGGCGAAGGCGAGACGCTGGCCCGGCTCGGTGTCGCCGCCAATCCGCCGCCCGAGCCCCATCGAGCGAACCTCGTGTACCTTCCCGCACGGCCCGAAATCGTGAAGGCGCTCGCCGGCGGGTACGGCGCAACGACACGCATCTGGCGATTCGACGGCGGGACACGCGTCTACCTCTTCGTCGCGCTCCCGATCCGCGCGCCGGACGGGGTCGTGCGGGGTATCGTCTACGTCACGCGCTCGACGATGCCGGTGGTGGCCGCGATGCACCGGCTGCGGGTGACGCTCTGGCGCGTGCTCCTCGGCGCGTTTGCGGCGACCGCGGTCCTGACGCTCTTTCTCGCCGCCACGATTTCCCGGCCGCTCGGCCGTCTGACCGACGTCGCGCAGCGCATCGCCGGCGGCGCCCGCGTCGAGCCCATGCGGCTCGAGCGTCGCGACGAGATCGGACGGCTCGCGCGCGCCGTCGACACGATGGCGCAGAAGCTCGACGGTCGCGCGCAGGACGTCGCCGACCTCGCCGCCAACCTGAGCCACGAGTTCAAATCGCCGCTCACCAGCATCCGTGGCGCGGCCGAGCTCCTGGTGGAGGGCGCCGCCGACGATCCGGACGCGCGACGGCTCTTCCTGGAGAACATCCGTGGCGACGCGGACCGGCTCGATCGGCTCGTGACCCGCTTGCTCGAGCTCTCGCGCCTCGAAGCCGACACGACACCGATGGAGACCATCGCGCTCGACGAGGTGGTCGCCGACGCCGTCGCAGCCCGGCGCGGGCCGGCGCCGATCGACGTCGCCTACGCCGCGACCGCCGTGCACGTGCGGGGACGCCGTACCCTCCTGGCGTCGATGGTGGGGAACCTGCTCGACAACGCCGAGCAGCACGCGCGACCCGGCTCGCGCGTGACGCTCCGGGTGGAGGATCGCGATGCCGGCCACGTCCGACTGGCCGTCCACAACGTCGGCGACCCGATCAGCCCGGCGAACCTGGCGCGCGTCTGGGATCGTTTCTTCACGACGCGCGGCGACGCCGGTGGCAGCGGGCTCGGGCTCCCGATCGTGGCCTCGGTGGCGCGGGCGCACGGCGGGCGCGTCGGCGTCGAGAGCTCGCCCGGCGCAGGGACGACGTTCACCGTCGAGCTCCCCGTCGCGAAGACGTGAGCAGTCCGACGGCGACGTAACGCGCGCCGAGCCGCGTCCGGAGCGCGTCGAGGACGGCTCCGGTACGCGGCTCGGCATGCGGCCACGAGCGTCAGGGTTCACTGCAGGACGAGCTGATTGGCACGGACGGTGGCGTCGGCGTACTGCAGATCGAGCGCCTCGTTGCAGTCGGTTGGTATGGTCGTGCGCGGGCTCGCGAGCAGACGCCGCGCCTTTCCCCAGCCGCGCTGTGCGCTGCGCACGCGGCGGACGATCTGTCGGAACGTCGACGACGCGGTCACGCGATCGAGCTGGACGCACGCCTTCTCGGCGCGCCGGGTGATCTGGGTTGGCACGAGCACGCCGGCGCACGTCGCGGGCAACGGGCGGTCGCAGGCGCAGAAGGCCGACTCGGGTTCGGTCACGGGCGTGATGCGGCAGGTGTCACCGACGCAGCTCGCCAGGGAGCACGGGTCTTCGCTCTGGCAGGTCGACGGCGAGCAGGTCGGTGCGCAGTGCGGCGCCGTGTCGTCGGGCGCGCACGACAGCTCGTAGGCGCCGAGGTCGGCCGCGGGGCCGGCGATGCGCGGCCCACCGTCGAGGTCGTGGAGGAGCTCGGTAGGGATGTAGGTCGGGTCGGCGGCGTTGATGCCGGCCGAGGTCGGGGCGAGGCGGAAGTCGTCGGCGCCGGCGAACCCGGGATCGGTCACGACGATGCTGTGCGGGCCGGGCGCGGACGGGCTGTCCTCGGGGTCGATCTTGGTGAGCAGGTTGTTCGTCTCGATCACGGTGTCGACGAACTCGTGGATGCCGACGTCGCTGCGCATGCTGCGCACGAGAACGTTGTTCGCGATGACGCCATGGGCGCTGCTGCCGAAGTCCTCGCGTCCGCCGACCTGCACGGCGCGCTGATGCGCGTCGAGGATCGTGTTGTGGGCGACGAGCAGGTCGATCGTCCCGTGATCGGCGTACATGGAGGTGCCGAACCGCATGCCGCCGTCGATGCCGCGCAGGAGGTTGCCGAAGATGCGGGCCACGGTTCGGCCGGTACCGTTTCCGGTCTGGTAGACGTTGATCGCCGTCTGTTCGGGATTCTTGCTGCGCACCACGTTGTGGACGGCATAGAACAGGAGGTCGCCCTCCGTGTGGTAGAGCGCCACCGCGCCCTGCTGGCTCGTGTCGGCGGTCTCGATCGTGTTCTCCTCGACGACCGCGATGCCGTCGGTGGGCGAGGTGAAGGACAGCTCCAGCGGCCAGTTCCCGCCCGCCGGCAGCCGGAAGGTGTTCCCGCGCACGTTCAGCACGATCGGACCGCCGGGGCCGGGCAGAGACGTGCCGACCTCGACCAGCCCGCCCAAGCCGGTGCCCTGCACACCGAGGAACGCGTTGTCGCGCAGCTCGACGTCGTACCGTCCCGTGCCCTCGTGGCGAACCCGCACCACGCGGGTCGAGCCGGCCGGCTCCCAGGTGAGGCCCCGGAGGACAAGGAACTGGTCGCCGCTCCCCGCCGACCTGGCGGAGATGATGGAGAACGGCGTGAACACCGGCCGGAAGCCATAGGCCGCGACCAGGGCCAGGCTATGGTCGATGTCGAGATCCTCGTCGATCGGGCCGTTCGTGGCCAACCGCAGGATGCCGCCATCGGGGGTGTGGTCGAGGCACTCCTGAATCGTGGCGCCACAGCCGGGAAACATGAGGTCTTCGATCACCGGCGGGCCCGCGGCCGCCGCGTGGCGACCGAGCAGTGCCGTAGCCAGGAACGCGAGGGTCACGACGGTCCGCAGGGCGTGTATTTTCATACCCGCATGAGACGCAGCGTTTGCGCTGGATCATTGCGGAGGATCTGCGCGCAGCCGCCGGGCGGCGCGGACTCCTCCGATCGCCCGAGGTCCGCGGCGGCCAACGCCGTGCGGAACGGCAAAGGCTCTGGCGGCGAGCACGTCGGTGACGATCCCGGCATCGGCCCCCTGGTGCGAATTGTCTTGACTGCTAGCGATATCGCAGGCTAGTGCCGCGTCTCGCCCGCAGGCCGTCTGCGGGTCCACACAGGAGGTCGCATGAAGATTCGTCACGTGGTCCGCGTCTGCTCCGGAATGCTCGTCGGCATGTGCGTCGCGGTGGGGTTGTCCCTCGCCGGAGAGCCACCTCCGGCGGCAGACGTGCCGCTCCCCGGCACCAGCATCAAGCTGGCCGACACCAGCGGCTCGGCGGGGCGCCGGGCATACGTCGCCTTGCGGGATACGGACGGCATGGTCGTGTCGGTCGATCCCACCGTCAGCGGCGCGCGCGTGTATCTGGGCCAGATCGGCAGCAGCGACGTCACCGTGCTCGATCTGCCGGCCGACGGCTGGAGCGGTCATACCGGCAAGTTCAAGTTCAAGAGCCGGACGGACACGACCGTCGCGGCCCGTCTGGTCGACGGCCGGGCGATCCGGCTCACCGCCTTCGGTCCCGGTGCCATGCCGCTCGGCGGCGCGCCGCAGGGCGAGGTGGGTGTGATCATCGAGGTCGGCAGCGTGCGCTTCTGCGGCGTCTTCGGCGGCACCGTCAAGGTCGACGATGGTGTGAGGTTCCGGGCGCGGCGCGCACCCGCGCCGGCGGAGTGCCCGGCCCTGGGTACCCCGACGACCACCACGACCACGATCCCTGCCTGCACCGCCATCGGCGGCGTGTGCGATCTGAGCGATCCCGGGGCGTGCTGCTCGCAGACGTGCTGCAACGGGAGTCCCACGCCCACATGCTGCGGCGATTGACGAGCACCCCAGACCGTACCTGAGCTGGCCCTCCCGGCGGCAGGCACGACGCCCTGCCGCCGGGAGCCCTCACTTCGGCGTGTGTGCGATCGCGAGCAGATCGACCGGCGCCCCGGACGTGGCCGTCGCCGACGCCGTCAGCTCCGCCCCGTTCTCGTCGTCGAACGCCCGGACACCCGTCGCACCGATGTTGCCGTCCGGCAGGAAGACGACGCCGCCGCGGTCGTGCGCGAGCGCCGGCGCGAAGTAGTCGAGCGAGACGTGCAGCTGCGGGCCGATGTGGCCATGGACGTCGAACTGCGTCAGGTGTGACGACAGCAGCAGGTCGGTGCTGAAGGTGAGGAAGCCGCGTCCCGGCGCGACCAGCACGAACGCGCCGAGGTCGGCACCGACGGTGCCATCGGCCTCACGCACGACGAGGCCCGTCGAGGCGAGCGTCTTCAGATCGACGGCTTCGATGCCGCCCGCATCGAAGAAGCCGCCGGTGGCGCTGATGAAGAGCTCGCGCTTCATCACCTGCATGCGCATGCGGGGCGGCGTGCCGGCGAGAACGATCGCCTGCACCCCGGCCTGCGTCGCGTCGACGTCGACCAGCGTCTCGCGGCGCGGATCGACGACGGCGAGCAGCGCGGGCGCAAGGAAGCCGCCTGGCTCGTTTCCGTCGAGACGTCGCACCTGCACGAAGAGCCGGTTGCGCACGACCGCCATGCGTCCGAGGTCGGGCGCCCCCTCACCGTCGCCGAAGACGCCGAGGTCGACGCTCTCCGTCGTCGTGCCGGTGCGGAGATCGAGCCGCAGGAGGCGGCTGGCGCCGGTGCGCGTGATCCAGGCCACCTCGCCACTCGTCACCGCGACGTCCTCGGGCGAGCTCCCCGCCGGCAGCGTGTAGGTGCGGACGACGTCCCAGCGCCGCTGATCGACGACGGTGAGCGTCGCGTCCGTCCTGCTGATGGCGTAGAGGCGCGATCCACGCGCGTGCAGCACGACGTCGCGGCCGGTCTCGATCACGCCGGTCACGAAGTCGAAGGGCACCGTCACCGCCATGGCGGCGAGCGCGCCGCGGCCGGTGGCCGGGTCGTTCCAGGCGACGGCGAGGGCACGGGCGTGGGCCGGAACGACCGCGACGAGGCTCGCGACGGCGAGCAGCAGGACGACGACGACTCGCACCATGGCGGGAACCTGCCACGCGCCGGCGAAGGGGTGCAACGGTTTTCGCCCGGAACCCGACACCGAAAGTGGAACGCGCAGGCAGTCTGGCGCCGGCCCGAGCCGACCTTATACTTGGACGCATGCCGCGCAAGGCCGCGAAACCCAGTGGAACGCCGCGTAAACGACGGGGCGTGAAACTCCGCCCGACGGACCTGACACCCCGGGATCTCGCCGTCACCGAGCTACCCGCCGAAGTCCGCGACCTGGCCGACGCCGTCGGCCAGGACGGCGGCGCGGTGCTGGCCGTCTACCGGGAGCCGCTCGGCGGACACGTGCTGCTGTTCTGCGCGTTGCCGATCGAGCGGGTGGCACCGACGCCCTTCCAACGCGACGTCTCCGACGCGCACGTCCGACGGCTGACACAGGCGATGGACAAGACGAAGCGCTTCCTCGATCCCGTGATCGCCGTGCGCGAGGAGCGCGCGGCGGCGACCGGTGACGGAGACGCGCGCCAGGTCTACTGGGTGCCCAACGGTTACCACCGCCTGACGGCGCTGCAGGAGCTCGGCGCCAAGACGGTGCTGGCACTCCTCGTGCCCGAGACCGCCGTCGCCTACCAGATCCTCGCGCTCAACATCGAGAAGGCGCACAACCTGCGCGAGCGCGCGCTGGGCGTCGCGCGCATGTACCACGACCTGGTGTCGGTCGGACGCGGCAATGAGCGCGAAGACGCGATGGCGCTCGAGTTCGAGGAGCCGGCGCTGCCGACGCTGGGACTCGCCTACGAGCGGCGGCCGCGGCTCTCCGGGGGCGCGTACCATCCGTTGCTGCGGAAGAGCGATGCCTGGATCGAGGAACCGATGGTCGACGCGATCACCGAGCGCGAGGCGCGCGCCGACGCCCTGCTGGCGCTCGACGACGCGGTCGGCGACGTCGTCGACAAGCTGAAGCAACGCGGCTTCCAGAGCCCGTATCTGCGCCCATTCGTCGTGGCCCGCATCAACCCGCTGCGCTTCGCGAAGGGCACGCCGCCGCCGGTGAAGCAGCTCCTGGCCGACATGACGAAACGCGCCCGCGGCATGAACGTCGAGCGCATCAAGGCCGAGGACGTGGCGCGCACGGGTGGTCCGTCGGACGGCGCGGAGTGATCACCCCTTCCCGAGAAACCGTCGCAACGCCGTGCCGATGACCTCGCGTGCACCGGCTGCCGACAGGATCACGTCGACCGCCGTCACCGAGGTGTGTATCTGCCCGCGACACGACAGGTGCTCGACGGCGACGCCGGCCGCCGCCATGGCATCGACATAGGCCACGCCGTCGTCGCGGAGCGGATCGAACTCGGCGGTCACGACCAGCGCGGGCGGCAGCCGACCCAGGTCGGACGCGCGCAGCGGCGACGCCTTCGGATCCTGCCGGTCCGCCGCGTCGGCGTAGTGGTCCCAGAACCACCGCATCATCGCGGTCGTCAGCAGGTAGCCTTCACCGTTCTCGACGTATGACGGGCGCCCGAGATCGCAGTCGGTGACGGGTGTGATCAGAACCTGCCCGGCGATGGCGGGGGCGCCGGCGTCCCGCGCCAGCTGGCAGACGACGGCCGCGACGTTGCCACCGGCGCTCCAGCCGCACACGGCGAGCTTTCCCGGGATGCCGCCGAGCTCGACCGCGTGCGCGGCGATCCACTGCACGGCCGCGAAGCCGTCGTCGACGGCGGCCGGGAACGGTGCCTCCGGCGCGTGGCGATAGTTCACCGAGACGACGACCGCGTCGGCGCGAACGCAGAGGTCCCGGCAGAAGGGATCGTCGGACTCGAGATCGCCGAGCACCCATCCACCGCCGTGGAAGTACACGACGATCGGATGCGGGCCAGGTGTCGGCGGCTGGTAGCACCGGTACGCCAGCATGCCCGCCGCGCCGGGCAGCGTGCCGTCGCGCACACCGCCGACCTCCGGCCCCGGGGGACGGTCCTTGTCGAGCGCGAGCATGCGCGCGCGGGCCTCGGACACCGAGAGCGTCTCGAGCGGTGGAAGCTTCAGCTCGTCGAGGAACTCGAGCACCATCGCCACGTCGAGCTGCAACTGGTGTGCGACGCCGTCCTGGCAACGCGCGCCCCCAGGCCCGTCGAACGCGAAGCCCAACCAGTCACGACGCACGATCTCGTCGGTGATCTTGCGGTACCGGTCGACACCACCGACGTAGGGCAGGAACACGCGCGGCTTGCCGGGGACGTTCGCGCCCATGTACCAGGACGCGGCGCGCGGATAGAGCGTGATGTCGGCCGCGTCATTGACGTGCTGCACCCAGCCGTCCTCCGCCGTCGGCGTCGGGTCGATCACGTCGAGACCCTCTGCACGCATGTGGGTCAGGCAGGCGGCGATCATGTCGACGTGCTGCTCGATCGACACCACCATGTTCGACAGCACCGACGGGCTTCCCGGGCCGGTGATCATGAAGAAGTTCGGGAACCCCGTCGTCATGAGGCCGAGATACGTTCGTGGGCCTTCGGTCCATTTGCGCGCGAGCGTCGTGCCCGCGCGCCCGGTGACGTCGACCGCCACGAGCGGGCCCGTCATGGCGTCGAACCCGGTGGCGAACACGATCGCGTCGAATTCGAGCGCTCGCGAGCGCGTCGTGATGCCGGTCTCCGTGATCGTCTCGATCGGCTCGCGGCGCAGGTCGACCAGTCGCACGTTCGGTCGGTTGAACGTCTCGAAGTACTCGGTGTCGAGGCACGGGCGTTTCGTGCCGTAGTAGTGGTCCTTCGGGCACAACGTCTCGGCGGTCGCGGAATCGTGCACGATCGAGCGGATCTTCTCGCGCAGGAAGTCGCACGCGGTCTCGTTGGCCTCGGTGCTCGACCCCATGTCGGCGAAGGTCGAGCCCATCGCGAGCAGATCACCCGATTGCCACGCCGTCTCGAACGCTGCGCGACGTTCGTCGGCGGACACCTGGAACGCGCGCACCATCGTGGGCTCCGACGGCACGCCGATACGCGACCACCGGCCGGCGTGACGGTACGCGTCGGGGTCGGCGTCGAAGCGCGCCTTCTTTTCGGACGGCACTGGCCCGTTGAACGCGGGGCGCGAGAAGTTCGGCGTGCGCTGGAACACCGTGAGCTCGGCGGCCTGCCGGGCGATGATCGGGATGGATTGCACCCCGGACGATCCGGTGCCGATCACCGCGACGCGCTGCCCGGTGAAATCGACGCCGTCGTGCGGCCAGCGACCGGTGTAGTAGGTCGCGCCGCGGAACCGATCGATGCCCGGAACGTCGGCGGTCTTGGGCAGCGACAGGCAGCCGGTCGCCATGACGTAGAAGCGGCAGCGCAGCTCGTCGCCGGCGTTGGTGCGGATCCGCCACCGACGCGTGACGTCGTCCCACGCCGCCGACGTCACGCGCGTCGCGAACCGGATGTCGCGGCGCAGCTCGTGCTTGTCGGCCACGTGCCCGAGATAGCGGAGAATCTCCGGCTGCGTCGCGTAGCGCTCGGACCACTGCCACGTGCGCTGCAGCTCGGGATCGAAGCTGTACGAGTAGTCGATGCTCTCGATGTCGCACCGTGCACCCGGGTACCGGTTCCAGTACCACGTGCCGCCCACGTCGTCGGCCTGCTCGAGAACGACCGTCGAGAATCCGAGACGACGGAGCGTGTGCAGCATGTAGAGGCCGGCGAATCCGGCACCGACCACCACCACATCGCATTCGTGGGGGTCGCGCTGGGGCTGGGCGATGGCCGTACTCATGGTCCCGTTCTCGCACAGAATGAGCGGGAGTGAATACGCCCGCGCAGCCGACTGGGGACGGACGACGGCGTCCGTCCCCGGCACCGTCAGGGCGTCGTGCCGCCGCCCGGCTGCACGACGCCGTTCACGGTGAGCGCGTAGGCCGCGTACCGCGGCTGCAGCTCGGTCGGCTCGTCGTAGGCCACGATCGCGACGATCTTCTCGTACTTGCTGAGACGCCTGACGTCGCCCTTACCGAGCTGCACGTCGTTCATGCCATCGAACGTGCCGTTCATCTTGATCCCGCTGTCGATCTCCACCAAAGGAAGCCTCGATGAACAACGCTCCTCCTCCGTCGATCGCCGGCATCGGCCCGATCGGCGTCTGGTCGTGGAATGGCATCGTCTAGAAAGGCGACGCCGCACATGCGAGCGTTGTCGCTGCTCGTGGCTGCGTCCGTGGTCGTCGTCGGATGCTCGACGACTCCACCACCGCCCCCCTTCCCTACCGGTATCGGGCAGCTGTCCCTCCGGCACGATGCGACGACGCTCGCGCGCATCGCCGCCGAGGACGAGCCGACCGGATCGCTGGCCCGACGGCGTGACGTCGTGAACGACGTCTCTCGACAGCTCCTGACGACGCCGCCCGACGATGCGCTCGTCCCCGAGCTTTTCGATCTGCTGGCGGCGATGGCTCCCCGCATGGAATCCGGCACCATCTCCCCGGCGTGGGGCGGCTACATCTTCACCGCATACCGGCAGGACCTGCTGACGAACCGGCCGACGGGCTCGCCGAGACGTTCCGGAGCGGACCTGGAGACGGCGCTCGACGGGTACGTGGAGTTCTTCGCGCTGCGGGCACGCGACACGCAAGGGGCGCCATCAGCCGAAGACGCCGCCTTCGAGGCGACGAAGGCCTGGCGGGACCAGCACCGCCTGGGCCGCTGACGGGTCGAGGAAGGCGGCCGCCCGCATTGCGGCCGCCTTCCTCATGAACCGAACGCCTTACTCAGCCGCCGCGGCGGTTGCTCGGCGGCGGAGGCGGCGGGGGCGGAGGCGTCCGCGCGATGGGCGGCGCGGGCGGCGGCGGAGGCGGCGGCGGCTCCTCGCAGATCGCATTCGAGAGCGCCCAACCGGCAGCGCCACCGAGCGCGAAGCCGGCTGCGGACGTGCCACCGACGCGCCAGTTGAGGCTACCCCCGCTGATGTCGTCGTCCTTGAACGCCGAGTACGAGGACAGCCCACCAGCCAGGCCTCCCAGTACGGCGCCCGTCCCGGTCGAGATGGCGACGCACGCCGTCCGGTCGATGCTGGAGCACCCGGCGAGCATCGCCAGGGCTGCCGCTGCTACTACACGTTCGAGTTTCATTCGCTTTTTCCCCCATCGGCACCAGTTTAGAGTTGCGGAGCCGCCTGGCCCCCTCTTCGTGCCGAATTCCTCACAAGTGTCGGTAACTGGCCTGGCGGATTCCGCAATACGGGTATCGTCGCCAAACGCGATTCGCTTGAAGTTTCGCTGCGAACGGACAGGACGGGCGGGTCGTATTTTCTGACACCCGTCTCGACGGGTCAGGGCTCGACGATCACCGTCGTCCCGATCTTCACCTTGTCGAAGACCTTCACCACGTCACTGTTCTTCATGCGCACGCAGCCATGGCTGACGGCCTGCCCCAGGAGCTCGGGCTTCGATGTGCCGTGGAAGCCCACCTCCCAGCCGTGCGCCGATGCGAACCCGATCCAGCGGAGACCGAGCGGATTCTTCGGACCCGGAGGGATACGCCCGGTGACCTTCGAAGGATTCTTGAAGTCGAACACCACCCAGTCGGGATCCTTGACCATTTCGTTGACACGGAACGTTCCGACCGGCGTGAAGTACGGGTCCTTGCCGATCGCCACCGGGAACGCCTCACCCGACTTACCCTTTTCCTCGACGAGGTACACCTTCCGCTCGCTCAGCTTGAGAAGGAGGTGTGGGTAACCCGGGCCCGGGTCGACGACGGCCTGGGGCTCGGGACGGGGCGGCGGAGCGTGCATCGGCCCGCAGCCGGCGAGACCGGCCGCCAGGAGCACGACCGCGACGGCGGTGACTGCGCGGCCGAGACGGGTGTCAGGAGCCTTGCCCATCGGCACGATCATCGGGACGACTTATGCCAAAGTCGGCCAATTTCCAATCTCGACCCGTCCGGTCGGTCGCGGCGCGCTCGGAAGACGGTGCCATCGTTGCGATCGATGCGGATCTGGACTCAGCCTCGCCGTAGGCGACCGACCGCGCGCGCCAGCTCCGCCGCGGAGCCAACGTTCATCTTCCGAAGGACAGTACCCCGGTGGCTCTCGACCGTGCGCACGCTGATGTCCAACGCCGTGGCGATGGCCTTCGAGCTACTGCCCATCGCCAGCAGGTCCATCACCTGCCGTTCGCGTGGCGTGAGGTGCGCGATGCGGTCATCGAGCGCGACCGACGTCGCGTCGGCTTCGCGCGCTCGGCCATCCATCAGCAGGGCCTCACGGATGCGCTCGATGAGCACTTTGGGAGGCACGGGCTTCCGTAGAAAATCGATCGCGCCACCCTTGAATGCGCGCACCGACGTCGGCACGTCACCATAGCCGGTCATCACGATGATGGGCACGGTCGCGTTGCGCCGTCGCAGCTCGTCCTGCAGGTCCAGGCCGCTCCGTCCGCGGAGGCGGACATCCAGGATCAGGCAGCCGGGGCGCCGCGCGTCGTACTGCTCGAGGAACTCCGCGGCCGATGCGTACACTTCGATCGCCAGCCCCGCCGAGGTCAGGAGCTCCTGCAACGAGGTGCGCACCGCCGGATTGTCGTCGACGACGAATACCGTCGGCTCGGTCATCACGTCGGGCTCCCACACGGGATCGCTTCGAGCGGAAGGGCCATCCGGACGGTGGTCCCGCCACCGACGGTCCGTGGCGCCAGCGACAGTCGGCCATGATGCATCTCCACGATGCTGCGGCTGATGGCGAGGCCCATCCCCATGCCCTGGGGCTTGGTGGTGAAGTACGGCTCGTATATCCGCTCGGCCGCAGCGGCGTGGAACCCGATGCCGGTGTCGTCGATGGACACCTCGGCCATCCCATCATCTCGTCGTGACGTGTGGATACATATCTCTCGAACATCGGCGACCGCATCGCCGATGGCGTCGATGGCGTTCTGCAGCAGATTCACCAGGACCTGCTCGATCTGGATGCGGTCGACACAGACCCGCAGCGCCGTCGTCGTCAGCTCGAGCCGGACGGTGATGCGCGACTGCTCCGTCTCTCGAACGAACCACTGGATCGCGTTCCGCACCACCGCGGAGAGGTCCGTCACCTCGAGGTGTGCGGGAGTGCGCTGCACGAACTCGCGGAGATGATGGACGATGCCGCCCGCCCGCAACGCCTCCGCTCCGGCATGCTCGAGCGAGGCGAGGAGGCGGCGCGGCTCCTGCGTGCCGGCACGCACGTAGGTCGCGCAGGCCTCGATCTCGTTGGCGATCGCAGCGAGCGGCTGATTGATCTCGTGGGCGAGCCCACTCGCCAGATGCTCGATGGTCGCGATCCGGAGCACGTGCGCCAGCTCCGCCTGATGACGCCGGCCATCTTCTTCCGTCCGCTTGCGATCGGTGACGTCGCGCAGCACCCCGACGAGCCGGCGATGGAGGCCGTCGTCGAACGCACTGACGTGCAGATCGAGCGGAAAGGCCGACCCGTCCTTGCGCCGGCCCCGGACCTCACGCGCGACACCGAGGAGACTCGGGTCGATGATCCGGAGTCGGCCGTCCGACTCGGACGCGAGCATCCCCACGGACTGCCCGATCACCTCCGCACCGGAGTAGCCGAACATCTGCTCGGCGGCCGGGTTGAACGAGAGGATGGTGCCGCGCTCGTCGAGCGTGATCATGCCGTCCATGGCCGTCCGGACACCGGCGCGCGTCATGGCTTCGCTCTCACGCAGGATCACCTCGGTGCGCTTGCGCTCGGTGATGTCCTCGATGGCGAGCAGGATGAGGTCGGGACGGCCACCCCGCCGGCCCAGCGTGCGCGTGTCGAGGCGGAGCGTCCTCCGGCCGATCGTCCCCACGTCGTGATCGAGCTCGACGTTCGCGAGCGCTCCACCGCTACGCAGCATCTCTCCCAGCAGGGCGGGAAGCGGCGCCGCACCCCGCACGTGGCCGCACAGCGCGAAGACGAGCTCGCCAACGGTCTCGTCCGGCGTCAATCCGAACGTCTCGTAGAAGGACCGGTTGGCCGACTGCACCCGACACGTCGGGTCCAGCACCAGGAGGGGATGACGTACCGCGTCCACGATCGCCTCGGCATAGAGCCGGGCCTCCTGAAGCGCCTCTGCGGCGACGTCCGAAAAGGTGATCACGACGCCGCCGATCCGGTCGTCATGCGTGCGATAGGGCAGCGCCTGCCGAACGTACCACCGGCCGTCCCGGCTCTGGACCTCCTTGCTGATCGGAACCTGGTGCGCGAGCACCTGCTCCGCATCGGAGGGGAGATCGGGATCGAGGCAGCGCTGGGCGAGGTCACCGATGGACCGGCCCACGTCCGGCGCCATGAGGTCGAAGAGCCGGGTGGCCACCGGGGTGAAGCGTCGCACACGCAGGGTGGTGTCGAGGAAAATGGTCGCGATGTTGGTGCTCGTCAGCAGATTGTCGAGGTCGTTGTTCACCTGCTGGAGCTGATCGACGCTGTCCTCGAGCTGCGCGTTGACGGTGTTCAGCTCCTCGTTGAGCGAGCTCAGCTCCTCCTTCGAGGTCTCGAGCTCCTCGTTGCTGGAACGCAGCTCCTCGTTGACGGACATGACTTCTTCGTTGGCGACCGTCAGCTCCTGGTTGGAGCCCTCCAGCTCCGCGATCGTGCCCTGCAGATCCTCCCGCGTCGTCCTGAGCTCGGCTTCGAGCTCGCGGGCTCCCGGCTCGTCGCGGTCCTCGCCCACATCGACGACGTTCGGCACGGCCGACACCCGGGGCTCGTCGACGAAGCAGACGAGCAGGACACCCTCCGTCTCACGAGCGATCCGGACGCGCTCCACCGTCAGCTCCACACGATGCCACCCGTCGCCGCGACGCACGTGTGCGCCGGCGACGCGCCTCCGCCGTCCGTCCGCGAGCGCATCGCCGATGGCGGCGCGAAGCTTCGTCTGCAGTCCGTTGCGCAGACGGGACATCAGATTCCAGGTAGGGACACCCGCTGGCTGCTGCAGATAGTCGTGGGTCGGGCCCGCGAAATAGAGGATCTCGCATCGGCGGTTGATCAAGACGCATGCCGGGGCGAAGCGGTCGAGCAGCAACTGCCGCGCGAGAGTGCTGAACTGTCCGGCGCCAGGGCGATCCACCGTTCGATCGATCGGGCGGGTCAACGACGATTCCGCGAGGGTGGGAAGCTGCACTCTGTCGTGACGCGTCTGTCCCACACGTCGATACAGCCGCGCCTTCGGCGAGAGTATCTCGAACAGACCCTCATCCTGGCCGATCCCGTCGGCGGTGCCGAGCAGGAGACTCCCGCGCTGGAGGAGCGCGAAGTGCAGCAGCGGCAGGAGCCGCTTCTGCGCCGCGGCCTCGAAGTACATGAGGACGTTGCGACAGCTGATCAGGTGGAGTCCCGAGTACGGCGGATCCAGGAGCAGGTTCTGGCGCGCGAAGATCACCGACTCGCGCAGCTCCTTGCCGATCCGGGCACCGTGGGCCTCCTCGATGAAGAACCGCCGCCGTCGTTCCGGCGACACGTCGGCCGCGACGGTTTCCGGGTAGAGTCCGACGCGCGCGACTTCGAGGGCGCCGACGTCGACGTCCGACGCGAATATCTGCACGGAGACCGTCTTGTGGGCTGCCTGCAGCTCCTCGATGAGCAGCATCGCGATGGAGTACGCCTCCTCGCCCGTGGCACAGCCCGGCACCCATACACGCAGCGGGACCCCGGATTCCTGCCGGGCGACGAGGGGCCGGATCACCCGCTCTCGCAGCTCGATCCACACCTCCGGGTCACGGAAGAAGCTCGTCACGTTGATCAGGAGGTCCTCGAACAGCGCCTTCGCCTCGTCGGGTTCGTCCGTCAGGAGGCGAACGTAGCCGGCCACGTCCTCGACGTGCGTGAGCCCCATGCGACGCCCGATGCGGCGCGCGAGCGTTCCGCGCTTGTAGTCGCGAAAGTCGAAGTCCGTCCGCTTGCGCACGATCGCCAGCACCGCCTGCAGATGATCCTTTGCGATCGCCGGCGCGGACGGCGCCTCGCCGGCACCGCGCGTGTATGGATGACGGAGATAGTCGAGCAGGACGAGCGGCATCTGCTCCGGAGACGCGCAATGGTCGACGGCCCCGGCGGCGATCGCGCTCCGCGGCATACCGTCATGCTGCGCGGTCGCCGGTTCCTGCGCGATGGCCAGGCCCCCCGCGGCTCTGATCGCGTGCAGGCCCATCGTCCCGTCGGTGCCGGTGCCGGAGACGACGATCCCCACGGCCTGTTCCTTCACATCCGCGGCCAGGGCACGCAGGAAGACGTCGATCGGCATGCGGACGCTGCCGGCCCCCTCCGGAGCGGTCAGGCGCAACGTCCGCCCGCTGACGCTCAGGTACCGTCCCGGTGGGATGCAGTAGACGTGATCGCCCACGATCGGTGCGTCGGCCTGCACCTGCACCACCGGCATGCTCGTATGTCGTCCGACGAGCTCCGCCATGAAGCTTCCGTGCGTCGGGTCCAGATGCTGAACGAGCACGAACGCCATCCCACTGTCGGACGGCATGGCCTCGAAGAACCTCGACAGCGCATCCAGGCCTCCGGCCGACGACCCCAGACCGACGATCGCCCCGAGCCCTGGAGGAACAGGCCCCGCGGTCTCCCGTTTCGCAGCGTCGGGTGGTGCGCCTGGGGTCACCACCCACTCGGACGGCTTGCGAGAAAAACTTTTCTACCTAGAGTAGGCATGCGTCGACGTAACCACGCCTGCATGCCCCGCTGCAATCGATATCGCGTGGATACTACTATGGGCTGTGATGCGTGGCGCACATGCCGTAGCGAACTCTCAGCCTATCGCGTTCATCCGCCACGCAACGACGTGATTCGGCGTCGGAGCGCTGGGCCCGACGCACGCATCCGAATCACACGCCAGGGCATCGAGGCGCATCGGCGAGGGTTCCGACGGCGCACCGACGGCGCACGGTGTCGGCTCGCCGTGCGACGGTACGCCACGCCGGCGAGCAACCCGAGCGCCCAGGGCGAGCAGCTCCCCAGCGTCCGTAGCCGGCGCTGCTCGTGGAGCAGCGCCGCCAGGAATCCCCACGTCCACGCAGCCGCGTCCAGTACGTGTGTCGTCGTGACCATCCGACCTCACGGAACCGAGATGATGTTGGCGTCGAGGCTGACGGCGCCGTTCCGCGCCAGGATCCGACCGTCGACGGTCACGCCGGTCGTCGCCGTGATCGACGTCAGGGCCGCGATGGTCCCCTTGAAGGTCGAGTTCGTTCCGAGTGTCGCGGAGCTGCCCACCTGCCAGAAGATGCACTGGGCCTGAGCGCCACCGATGAGGACGATCTGGCTGGCGGAACCCGTGATGAGCGTGGACGCGATCTGGAAGATGAACGTCCGGCTCGGATCCCCCTGCGCATCGAGCGTGAGAATCCCGGACGTGATCGCCAGGGAGGACGTCGATTTGTAGACGCCCGGCGTGAGCGTCTCGCCGCCGATGTCGCCGGCGATCGAGATGGATCCGGCCCGCCCGGCTGCATCGTCGTAGGCCGTCGTCAAATCGTCCTTCGCCGTATCGGCGACTCCGTCCGCCGAGTGCGTCGTGCCGCTGACGACTCCCGGCGGGAATCCCGTGATCGCGGTTCCCGGGCTCACGCCGAGGTCGCCCATGATCTGCGTGATGCCGCTGTTGGTCACGGTGGTGCCGGCAAGGACGCCGAAACTGTCGGCCGTGCCGAGGAGCACCGGATCCTGACACTGGATCGTCGTCGTCGTCGTGGTGCCGCCCGGCGTGCTCGTGGTCGTCGTCGCCGGCTCACTCGACGTGGTCGTCGTGCTCGTCGTCGTGGTCGTCACGAGCGCCGTGGTGCTGGACGTCGAGGTCGTGGGGGTAGTGGTGCTCGTCGTCGGCACCGCGGTCGTGGTCGTCGTCGGGGGTGCAGTCGTGCTCGTCGTCGGGACCGCGGTCGTCGTCGTCGTCGACGGCGCGGTGGTGCTCGTCGTCGACGGGCCCGTCGTGGAGGTCGTCGAGGTGGTCGGGGTCGTCGTGGTCGTGGACGTCGCCGACGGCGCTGTCGTGCTCGTCGAGGTGCTCGTGCTCGTCGTGGTCGACGTGCTCGTGCTGGTCGTGGTCGACGTCGACGTGGTGCTCGTACTGGTCGTCGTCGAGGTCGACGTGCTCGTGCTGGTCGTGGTCGACGTACTCGTACTGGTCGTCGTCGAGGTCGACGTGCTCGTACTCGTGCTCGTCGTGGTCGACGTCGACGTGGTCGTCGTGTCGAACATCGTCGTCGTCGTCGCATTCGGGACGATGATCCGCTCCGTCGTCATTGCACGCGCGACGATGCGCCCCTCGAGGAAGGTTCCCTGGGCCATCTGGAACAGGGCTTCGGGCGCACAGAGGTCGATGGCCACGTCGGATTGCCGGGAGAACTTCACCCGCCGACCGTCGACGAAGAACTCGATGTCCGCCGACGAGAGGCCGGAGCCCGGGGCCGGTCCAGTGACGCTCTGCGGGCCGAGGAAGATGTCGCCGGTCACGTCGACCTGCGACGGCCCCTGGAAGAACACCTCCGACGTCCGGTACGTCTTGAGGCTGCAGAAGACGTAGTGTCCGCCCGTGAGGACGAGAGTGCCCGTCTGTCCGCCGCCGCCACGCACCACGACGTTGCCGTAGGTGCCAGGGAGCAGGATCCTGGTCGTCCCGACCGGCACGAGCACGGGGGCGGCATGGTCGCAGGCCGGGAAGTCCGTCGGGAAGCCACAGGCCGCCGGGATGTCGTCGATGATCGGACTCGCGAACGTTTGCGCCGGCCCACAGAAGGTGTCGACCAGGGTCGCGTCGTTCGAGAACAGCGCGGCGCAATGCGGATCCACCACGTGACGAGCGAAGACCACCGAAGCGGCCACCAGCTGGGAGTTCGGCGCGTCGACGAGGCCACCCGCGATGAACGTACCGTCGTTCACGCCGATGTTGCCCGCACCGATCGTGAATCCCTTCGTCCGGATCGACTCGCGCGCGAAGAGCACGTACGTGCTCAAGTCCCGGCTCGGCTCCTGGGCCGGCGCCACGCCTGGGAGAAGGACGGCGATGGCCATCACGATGAGACACAGACTGCGAATGGCCAACATGGGGAGCACCCTCTTCGTCGCGACGACGGCCAGCGCATCGCTCGCTCCACGTGAGCGACCGACGCCAATGGGAACCGCGCCGGCCGCGGCCTGTATCTCGCTGTGCATGTCTCGCCATAGGGCCATGACGCCGCACCATACAAGACTGAATTTCTACCGACGTAGAAGTACGTACGTGGTCGTACGGAGACGCGTAACCGCGCGCGCGTCCCACGGCGATGCCGGGACGCCGGGTCGACGCGTCCTGAAAGGGCGGCGGTACTGCACCACCGCCCCCGGGTCGACGGCCCGCTACAGCAGCTTCGCCGTCAGGTGTATCTCGGTCCCTGCCAGCGCCTTCGACACGGGGCAGTTCTGCTTCGCATTCGCCGCGTGCTGCTGGAACGTCGCGTCGTCGATGCCCGGAATCTCCGCCTCGGTCGCGAGATCGATCGCCGTGATGGCGAAGTCCTCGCCGACCTGCGCGAGCTTGACGGTAGCCGTCGTGTGCAGACGCGTCGGCGTGATCTTGGCGCGCGTCAGGACGAGCGCCAGCGCCATGGTGAAGCAGCCGGCGTGGGCGGCCCCGATGAGCTCCTCGGGGTTGGTGGCCGACTGGCCCTCCTCGAAGCGCGACTTGAACGAGTACGGTCCCTCGAAGGCGCCGCTCCCGAGCTTGAGCGTGCCACTGCCCTGCGGGAGATTCCCCTTCCACTCTGCTTCGGCCTTACGCGATGGCATGACGATCCCTCCTTTGGGGCGTCACCCTACCGGGCCGTGGGTCGCTTCGTAAGCCCGGCGATAGTCGGCCTTCGATCGCGTCCGCAGGTCGACGTCACGCGCGTCCGCGCGCAGTGCCGCCACCGTCGCCCGCTCGCGCGGACGGTGCGCGAACGGATCGAACCGAAGCCAGCGCAGCGCGTTCTCGTGGCTGACCTTCGCGATCTCGGCGTCGTTGCACTTCGCCATCTCGAAGTGCTCCCACAGCTCCTCGGGCGAGCCGGGGAAGGTACAGTCGGAGTGCGGGTAGTCGACCTCGTAGGCGATGTTGTCGATACCGATGCGGTCGCGCAGCAGCAGGCCCGATGGATCGCACACGAAGCACGCCAGGAAATGGCGACGGAACTTCTCGGTGGGCGTCAGGCCGCCGAGGTCGGACTTCACCCACTTCTGCACCGTGAACTGGCGCTCCATGCGGTCGAGGAATCCCGGAATCCAGGACGTGCCGCCCTCGGACAGCGCGATCTTCACGTTCGGATACTTCACCAGCGACTTGCACCACAGGAAGTTCGCGGCGCACGCGAGCGCGTTCCAGCACGGCAGCGTGCTCGATATCTCCATCGGCACGGCGGGATCGGGACGCCCCACGTTGCTCGACGCGATGTGGATGCCGATCGTCATGTCCTCGTCCTGACAGGCGGCGAAGAACGGGTCCCACGCACCGCTGTGGATGCTCGGATGGCCGAAGGTCTCCGGCGCTTCCGAGAATGCGATCGCCGTCACGCCCTTGCGGGCGACGCGACGCACCTCCTTCGCGGCCAGCTCGGGCGACCACAGCGGCGACAGCGGCAGCGGGATGAAGCGACCCGGATGGCTGCCGCACCACTCGTCGATGTGCCAGTCGTTGTAGGCCTGCAGGCAGGCGTAGGCGAGGTCCTTGTCCGGGCAGCTCGCGAAGAAGCTGCCGCCCATGCCGGTGAACGACGGGAAGCACATCGACGCCAGGATGCCGTTCGCGTCCATGTCGCGGACGCGGGCGTCGTGGTCGTAGCAGCCGGGTCGCATCTCGGCGATCGTGGTGGGGTCGTAGCCCCACTCCTCGTTCGGCAGCGTCACGACGGCGCAGATGAACGGCGTGGCCGACGCCCCGCCCTCCCACGTCCACGTCTGCGTGCCGCGCTTCGGGTCGTAGAGGAGCCGTGGCGCCCGCGCGGCCCACTTGGCGGGGGTGTGGCGCTCGAAGACCGTGGGCGGCTCGACGATGTGGTCGTCGACGCTCACGAGGATCATGTCGTCTCTGGTCATGGCGATTCCCTTTGTCAGAACCGGATGGGGAGCTTGGCGTAGCCACGCACCGTGCTGGTGTGGACGTGCTCCGTGGCGCTCCAGTCGACGTCCCAGGTGGGGAAGCGCGCGAGCGTCTCCTCGAGCGCGATCCGTCCCTCCAGACGCGCCAGCGCAGCACCGAGGCAGAAGTGGGCGCCGTAGCCGAAGGAGATGTGGCGATCGAATCGGCGCTCGACGTCGAAACGGTCGGGGTCGTCGTACTGGCGCTCGTCGCGGCCCGCCGAGCCCGTGAGGAGCAGCATCACGGCGCCCTCGGGCACCGTGTGGCCGTGCCACGTGACGTCGCGCATCACGGTGCGTGCCTGCACCGGTGACGGCGGCTCGTAGCGCAGGAGCTCCTCCACCGCGTTGGGAATGAGCTCGGGTTGCCGCACGAGCTTGGCGCGTTCGTCGGGGAAGCGCGCCAGCGTGGCGCCCGCCCAGCCGAGCAGTCGCGCCACGGTCTCGTTGCCGGCACCGGCGAGCAGCATGATGAACGAGAGCAGCTCTGCCTCGGTGAGACGACGCTTCACGCCATCGGCGTCGTCGATCTCGGCGTGGAGGAGATCGGTCATGACGTCATCGCGCGGCGTCGTGCGACGGTCGGCGACGTAGCCGGCCATGTAGCCGAACACCTTGGCGCCGTACTCCATCATGCGCTGCGCCGGATCGATCTCGCCCGGCTCGCGGTGCAACAGGATATCCATCCACTCGCGGAGCTGGTCGCGATCCTCCAGCGGCACGCCGAGCATGCTGCTGATGACCATCATCGGCACCTTGGCCCCGAAGTCGGCGACGAAGTCGAAGCCGCTCCCACCGACGTAGGCATCGAGATACCCACACACGATCTCGCGCGTGCTGCGCTCCAGCGCGGCGATGCGTCGCGGCGAGAAGGCGCGGCTGACGAGCGCGCGCAGGCGCGAGTGCTCTGGCGGATCGATGAAGATCATCGGCCGCATGGTGGCGGGGATCTCCGTCCGCATGAATTCGAGCACCGTGCCCCGCGCCGACGAGTACGTGCCGTGGTCGATGCTGGCGTCGAGCACGTCCTGGAAGCGCGACAGGGCCCAGAAATCGTACCGCTCGTTGCGGTACAGCGGCACCTCGTCCCGCATGCGCCGCCACGTCGGATGGGGCTCGACGTCGATCTGGTAGTCGTACGGGTCGTAGTAGACGTCCGAGACCATCGTTCTTCCGGCCTATCGCATGATGCCGTCAGGATTGGCAAGCCTTTCGCACCAGGGTCCGATCCCGTCGAAATCGATTGTGGGACCAGCGTTCTCATGATACGGCCACCTTCGGATGGCCACGGGCCCACAGCAGAAGGCGACCCGCGCCGCGCATCCGGATGCCGCCTGGGAGGAGCGCGCGCTCGACCAGATGGTTCGCGGCGCCCGCGAGCGCTTCCTGCAGCGTAGCCGTAAGTTCGTCGAGGCCGGAGCGGTCATCGTCGGCGAAACCGGCATCGACGGGCTGACGCTGCGCACGCTCCTGCAGCGCACCGGGCTCTCGCGCCGCGCCTTCTATGCCCGCTTCCAGAGCAAGGACGACCTGCTGCTCGCCGTGTTCGAGCAGACGATCCGGATGGCGGCCGACAAGTACCGGGCCGCGCTCGAGCCCATCCCGGATGCGCTCGACCGGCTGCGGTTCGTCGTGACCACCATGATCTTCAACGCCTGCGCCGAGCAGGACGTCGCACAGAGCACGGCCATGAGCCGCGAGCACCTCCGTCTCGCGGAGGCGCGACCGGTGGAGCTCGGCCGCGCACTCCAGCCGCTGACCGATCTCATCGCCGAGCAGCTCGCCGCGGGCGTGGCCGCGGGACGCTGTCGTCCGCTGGAGCTGCGCGAGACGGCGGCGCTCATCCACAACCTGGTGTCGTCGACGCTGCACCACGCACTGCTCGTCAACGCCGAACGACGCACCGAGGCCATGGCCGACACCGTCTGGGAGTTCTGCCGGCGCGCGGTGGTCGCAGACGAGAGGACCCCATCCACATGACCGACGTGATGAAGGGCATCCGCGTGCTCGAGGTGGCAGAGCACACGTTCGTGCCCGCGGCCTCGGCCGTGCTTTCCGATTGGGGCGCCGACGTCGTCAAGGTCGAGCATCCCGAGCGCGGCGACGCCATGCGCGGCCTCGGCCGCACCGGCGTGATGAAGCTGTCGTCGAGCGTCCACGTGCTCTCCGAGCACTCGAACCGCGGCAAGCGATCGATCGGCATCGATCTCACCCATCCGGACGGCCTCGAGGTGCTCTACGCCCTCGTCCGCCGCAGCGACGTGTTCCTCACCAACAAGCTGCCCGGCATCCTGGCTCGGCTGCGCATCGACGTCGCCGACATCCGCGCCGTGAACTCGAAGATCATCTACGTGCGCGGGACGGCGTTCGGCGTCCGCGGCCCCGATCGCGACCGCGGCGGCTACGACCAGACCGCCTTCTGGTGCCGCGCCGGTAACGCCGCCAGCGTCACGCCGGCCGAGCTGCCGGGCATCCTGCCGCAGCCCGGTCCGGCGTGGGGCGATTCGATGGGCGGCATGACCATCGCCGGCGGCATCGCCGCCGCGCTGCTCAAGCGCGAGCGCACCGGCGAGCCGTCGGTCGTCGACGTGTCGCTGCTCGCCACCGGCATGTGGGCGTTGTCGGCCGGCATCGCGCTCTCACGCCAGTCGAAGACCGCCTGGTCGACGCCGATGCCCGGCGGTACCGCGTCGTTCAATCCGCTGGTCGCCACCTACGAGACCAGCGACCGACGCTTCGTGAGCCTCGTCATGCTGCAGGCGTTCCACTACTGGCCCGACTTCTGCGCGCACATCGATCGCCCCGAGCTGGCGCAGGACCCGCGCTTCGACAGCGTCGAGCACCTCGCCGCCAACGGCTCGGCGGCGGTGGAAATCCTGCGCGACGTGTTCAAGGGGCGCACCCTCGTCGAGTGGACCGAACGCTTCCAGACGCTCCGCGGGCAGTGGGCCCCCGTGCAGAACGCGATCGAGGTGGCCGACGACCCGCAGGCACGCGCGAACGGCTACGTGACCCGCGCGACGACGCGCGACGGCACCGACTTCGAGCTCGTGGCCACACCCGTCCAGTTCGACGAGCAGCCCACGCCCACGCGTCGCGGCCCGGAGCTCAACGAGCACGGCGACGACATCCTCCAGGAGCTGGGGATGGACATGGACCGCATCATCGCCCTGCGGGTATCGGGCGCCGTCGCGTAGCTACTTCGCGTGCAGCGCCTTCGGCTTGCACTGCCACGGGCCGACGGTGCCGACGCGCGTGTTGGTGGCGCCGGCGCTGACGATCAGTGCCGTCTCGATCGCCACCGCGTCGGTGCACACGGTGGGCTTCGCGATGGTGGCGCGACGGCCGATGACGATCACCTTCACCTTCTCCGCGTCCGGGCGCGGCCGGTGCAGGACGACCTTCAGCCGCGGCTCGACGCCGGCGTCGGTCTCGAAGATCGCGACCTTCTTCTTGCGCTTGCGCGGCGTCAGCGTGAGCTCGTCGCCGTCCGTCACCAGCTCGCCCGCGGCACCGACCTCGTCGAGGAGGTCCGTCAGCGTCACGGTGGCCTCCTCGATCGCGACGGTGGTCGACAGCGTCGTCAGGCCCTTGATGCGGACGACACCGCGCCCGCTGCGATCGAGCTTGGCGGCGCGACCCTTCACGCTGAGCGCGGCCACGGCGTTCGGCGTCGGGCCGTTGCCACCGCCTCCGCCACCACCGGGCGTCTCGGCGCCGCAGAACGTCACGTCGAAGCCCGAAAACGCCGGCCCGCCGGAGGCGACGACCGCCGGATCGCACCCGAAGCCGGCCGACGCGTCGTCGTACTGCCACGCGTAGGCAGCCTGACACGCGGTCTTGAACGGCACGTAGTAGGACGTGGTGCCGCCACCAGCCTGCTTGGCAGTGAAGAGCCACGACGGATTCGAGACGCCGGCGGCCGCGGTGTAGAGGGGCACGTTGCCCAGCGTGTCGGCCTGACACGTGCCGAGTCCGCTCGTCCTCGGGGGCAGGCAGAGGTGGGACACCTGCGTGCCTCCGGTCACCGCGTAGGTCGCGGTCTGGCAGGTGTAGCCGAGCGCCCCCTCGTAGTAGCCGCCGTCCGACTGCGGCGTCAGATAGCCCCCGCACGCCGTGCCATCCGCCAGCGGGACATAGTCCGGCGGCACGCCGCCACAGTTCATCGTCGTCGTCGATGCCGCGTCGAACCAGCCGTTCTCGTTGAAGTGCGGAATCCCGGACTGGGGTGGCGTCGTCCACAGGCAGACGCCCATGTCGACGGGCAGCGAGTACGCGGTCGCAAACGTGGGGATGACGAACGTCAACCCCGGCGCGCAGTCGAGCTGCGAGAAGGCCGTGGGAACGCCCTGGTTGGGCGATGCCTGCGCCGAACCGTCGACGAAGTTCTTCGCACAATAGAGGTCGAGCGTGGTGACCGTTCCGCTCTCGACGCCACAGGTCCACTGGTCGGGAACGAGGTCGCCACATCCGAGCGCGCTGGGGGGATCCGCCCGCTGGCAGCGGGTACACGGATCGAGGCAGCCGATGACCGTCGAGCCATCGAGCACCTGCAATGCCTCGGGGCACGAGGCGTTGAGATCTGCCGTGCAACCGGCCGTGTCGCAGGCGGCGATGTCGGTGGTGCCGGGGACGACGGCGCCGCCGCCGACGGGCGTTGCCGCGGTTTCGACGTTGTACCCGGCGGCGAGACTCACGTCGTAGTTGACGGCGGTCGCGGTCGACGTCACCTCGAACTGCGTCACGGGATTCGTCGGCGAGCCGGCGCCGTTGCCGACGCTGCAGTCGAGGAGCCCGACGCTGCCGGCGCCGTTGCACTGGCCGGTGGCGCACGAGAGCGATGCGGGCGTGACCGACGTATCGAGCGTGCAGCCGGTGCGGGGCCAGAACGTTCCCGAGCTCCAGCTCTGCGGCATGCAGAAGACCGCCGTGGTGACGCACTTGTCGTCGGCACCGCAGGCCGCGCCGCCGGGACAATCACTCGCGGACGCGCAGGTGCACGCGCCCGACGACGTGTCGCAGGCACCCGACGGGCAATCCGCGTTGGTTGCGCACGTGCCGGCGAGCGCCCAATTGCCCGACTGCGGTGGGTAGGCGGTCGAATCGCCGGTACTGCGCTGGCCGATCCAGATCGGCTCGGGACACGCGCTCGTGAACGTGTACGTGAGCTGCGTCGTCGGATCGCACGCCGACTGCGCACGCACCGACGGTACGCCGAGCATCACCATCAACCCCACCACCACACCCATGACTCGCATGCCCCCAAGCTAGCCGGCGCACCGTCGAGGGTAAAACACTTGACTCCGCCCCGTGTGCCGGGCGATCGCATCGCCATGGCACTATTGGATCGGTTCAGGATGAAGGATCAGGTCGCGGTCGTCACCGGTGCCGGCCGCGGCATCGGTCAGGGCATCGCGCTGGCATTTGCCGAGATGGGCGCGAACGTCGTGTGCGCGGCGCGCACGGACAAGGAGATCGAGGCGACGGCCGAGCGCGCGCGCGCCTTCGGCAGCCGCGCGTTGGCGGTCCCGTGCGATGTCACGGATCTGACACAGCTCGAGGCGCTCGCGACGCGGGCGATGGACGAGTTCGGTCGCATCGACCTCCTCGTCAACAACGCCGGCGGCTATCCGCCGATGCCGTTCCTCGAGACCGACCTCGCATCGTGGCAGTGGTGCATCAAGTTCAACCTCGAGTCGGCCGTGGTCCTGACGCGCGCCTGCCTGCCCCACATGCTCGCCGGCCACGGCGGCGCCGTCCTCAACATCTCGTCCGCGGCGGGACGCATCGTGCGCAAGAACTTCGCCGCCTACGGCACCGTGAAGGCCGCCCTCTCCTTCCTGACCCGCCAGCTCGCCGCCGAGTTCGCACCGCGCGTGCGCGTCAACGCGCTCGCCGTCGGCGCCGTCGAGACGTCGGCCCTGCGCCCGTTCCTCACCGACGAGATCCGCGCCGACATGGAGCGGATGACGCCGATGCAGCGCATCGGCTCGGTCGAGGACATCGCCCTCGCGGCCCTCTGGCTGTGCTCGCCGGCGGGCGGCTGGGTCACCGGCAAGGTGGTCGAGGTGGACGGCGGGACGGAAACGACGAACTGGCCGTTCGACTAGCCCGGCGCCGTCATGCGCGCCAGAAACTCGGCCGGGGCTTCGAGCACACGCGCGACCAGCGACGCCTCGACCGCCGCGTCCACCGTCACCACCAGCGCCGCCCGGCAGGAGTCGAGGTAGGCGGCCGACGGCGTCGCTTCGGACAGCAGGAAGACGAGCGCGTCGTCGAGCGTGCCGCCGTACTCGCTCGTCATCACGACCGTGTCCTCGGCCTGCGAGCGCTCGGCGATGAGCACGGCGTCCCGGAGCAGGCCGTGCGTGCGCCCGGCCGCCGGGCCCCAGGCGATCAGGTAGACGGCGCCCCCGTCGAGTAAACGCCGCGCGAGTCGGTGGATCTCGCCCTCCGACAGACGGTGCATCGCGCCGGCGAGCAGACAGACGAAGTACCGCGACGGCAGGCTGATCGTCGCCGCGGCATCGTCCACCCCGGCGAGGTCGAGCGCGTAGAGATCGCGACCGGCGACGTCGTCGTATCCCATCCGCGTCGGCTGGCTCGCCACGGCTCTGCAGTACGCCGATCCTGCCGCGCGTGCGAACACCGGCCCATGTTTGACACCCACGGGAGGATGACAGACGAACCATGAGGGGGCCGAGGAGGTGGGATGAGGACGATTGCTGCGGTCATGGTGGTGTGGTGCGTGTCGCTCTGGGCCATGCCCGTGGCGGCGCAGCATCCGCCGGTCCGACCGATCACCGTCTTCATCGCCCGCAAGATCATCACCATGGATCGCGGCTGGCCGACGGCCACGGCGGTCGCGGTGCGTGACGGCCGGATCGTCTCGGTGGGCTCGTTCGCCGATCTGCGACCGTGGCTGGCGAACGCGCCGTACACCGTCGATCGCACGTTCGCGAACAAGGTGCTGATGCCGGGCTTCGTCGAGGCTCACGGCCACCCGCTGATCGGCGGCACGGCACTCACGCGACCGCTGCTCTCGTATCTCCCGATCCCGAACCCGTACGGCCCGCCGTTTCCCGGCGTGAAGACGCTCGACGCCGCGATCAAGAAGCTGCGCGAGTACGTGATGCAGACGAAGACGCCCGACGAGACGGTGCTGGCGTGGGGCTACGACACCATCGCCATGGGCGGGAAGCACCCCGACAAGACCGCCCTGGACACCATCTCGACGACGCAGCCGATCCTGGTGTGGGATGCGTCGGAGCACTTCGTCTACGCCAACTCCGCCGCGCTCACGAAGTACGCGGTCATCAAGGAGGACACCAAGACCGCCGGTATCATGGCCGGCCCCGACGGCGAGCCGAACGGCCAGTTCCTCGGTCCGGCCGCGGCGCAACGCATCCTGGGCGGTGCGCTGCCGGCACTGCTCCAGCCCGACGTGGCGCTGCCGAACATCAAGTACCTGATGGACCTCAGCCGGCAGAACGGCATCACCACGACGTCGGAGCTGGCCTACGGCATCACCGACCTCGCGGCCGAAGAGGTGCTGTTCGACAAGTACTTCAACGACCCGGCGAGCCCGCTGCGCTGCGTGGTGGTGTCCGACGCGCGTTCGATGCAGGCGGCGAAGGGTGATCAGGCGATCGCCTTCGTGCAGGGGCTGCCGAAGCGCAACACCGACAAGCTGATCTTCCGCGGCGTCAAGTTCTTCGCCGACGATTCCTACCTGAGCCTCGGCATGGAGATGACGAACCCCGGCTACACCGACGGCCGGGACGGCTTCTTCAACACGCAGCCGGACCAGATGGTCGACGCCTTCCTGCCGTGGTGGAAGGCAGGCTTCCACATCCACGTGCACACCAACGGCAACGCCGGCAACGAGGCCACCGTGGATGCGCTGGCCGGGCTCATGGCGGCGCAGCCGCGCGCCGACCACCGCTTCACGTTCGAGCACTTCGGCATCTCGACGCCGGAGCAGGTGTGGCGCATCCGCAATCTCGGCGGCGTCGTCAGCGTGAACCCCTACTATGTCTACTACCGCTCCGAGCTGACGGCGCCGTACACCGGTACCGAGCGCGCCTTCACCGCCGCGCGCCTACGCACGCTCGTCGATTCCGGTGTGGCGACGTCGATGCACACCGACACCCCGGTGGCACCCCCGCTGCCGCTCGAGGAGATGTGGATCGCGATCAATCGTCGCGGGCTCTCCGGCCAGGTTCGCGGCCCCGACGAGCGCATCAGCCTCGAGCAGGCCATGCGCATGGTGACGATCGACGCCGCCTACACGCTCGGTGTCGAGGAGCTGGTCGGCAGCATCGCGCCCGGCAAGTACGCTGATTTCGCCGTGCTCGACCAGGATCCGTTCGACGTGCCGTCGGAGAAGGTCCGCAACATCCGGGTGTGGGGCACCGTGCTCGGCGGTCGCGTGCTGCCGGCGAGCGAGATCCGCCGGTAGCGACGCCTCACACGTTGCTGTGGATCTCGAGCACCGCGCCGGTGATCGATCCCGCTTCGGACTCGTCGCACAGGAAGCGGATCGAGCGCGCGACGTCCTCGGGCACGGTCTTCGTCTTCAGGAACGGCGCCGCCTCGCGCATCATGCGCGTATCGACCGCGCCCGGCGCGACGCAGTTGACGCGCACGCCCAGCGCACGCGCCTCGACGGCGACGCACTCGGTGATGCCGACCACCGCGAACTTGCTCACCGAGTAGGCGGCGAAGCCCTCGAACTTCGGCGTCCCGCGGATGCCGCCGAGCGAGCTGACGTTGACGATGGCCCCACCATGGCCGAGCGCGCGGAAATGCTTCAGCGCCTCCCGGCACGCGATGAACGTGCCGCGCGCGTTCACGGCCATCACCGCGTCCCAGTCGTCGACGGCCAGCTCCTCGATCCGCGCGCCGCGGAATGCGCCACCGTTGTTGACGACGATGTGCAGGTCGCCGAAGCGCTCGAGCGTCGCCCGGAACAGCGCGACGATGTCGGCTTCGCGCGCGAGGTCGGTCGGCACCGTCAGCACGCGATCCGCACTCAGCGTTGCCGCAACCTCCGCGAGCTCGCTTGCCGTACGGCTCGCCAACACGACACGTGCCCCCTCGGCCGCGAACAGCCGCGCCGTCGCCGCGCCGATGCCGCGGCCGGCGCCGGTGACGATCGCCACCTTGTCCTGCAGGCTCGAGCCCATCGTCAGCTGAGACCCGACACCGGCAGCGCCGCACCATGGATCGCCCGCGCCGCCGGCGACGCCAGGAAGAGGATCACGTTCGCCAGATCGTCGGGCGACACCCAGCGCGACGGATCGGCGTCCGGCATCGCGGCGCGGTTCACCGGCGTGTCGATGACCGTCGGCAGCACGCAGTTGACGTTGACGTTGCGCTCGCGCAGCTCCGCCGCCATCGCTTCGGTGAGACGGATCACGGCGCTCTTGGCCGCGGTGTAGGCACCCATCTGTCCGACGCCGTGCAGCGCGGCGGCGGAGCCGACGTTGACGATCCTGCCACCGCCCCCGGCGAGCATGTGCGGCACGACGGCGCGGACGGTGTGCAGCAGCGTCCGCGTGTTGATGTCGAAAAGGAAGGTCCAGGTGTCGTCCGACGTCTCGTGCACCGCCTCGCCCATGCGGAAGCCGCCGGCCAGGTTGCACAGCACGTCGATACGGCCGAAGCGCGCCACCGCGGCGGCGGCGGTGGCGTTCATCTGCGACTGATCGAGCAGATCGGTCGGCGCGAAGACGCGCCGGTCGTCCTCGGCACCGAACGTCTTCTCCAGCAGATCACGTCGCTGGTCGAGCAACACCAGCGCGGCGCCGCGCCCGGCGAACGCAGACGCGACGGCACGACCGAGGTTGCCGGCGGCGCCGGTGACGAGAACGATCTCCGAACGTGACTCCATGGCTCCCTCATGCCGGCGTGCCGACGGAACAGCAATGGTCAGCCGGTGCGGACCCACCCGGCGATCGTGTCCGCCCCGTTCGCCTGCATCGGGTACGTGCGGCACGTGGCGACCCGCCACCGTTGGTCGTCGATCGCCCGCGCGAACGGCATGAAGGTGGTGCGCTCGGCCCATCCCAGCCAACGCGCTTCCCAGAAGCTGTTGTACCCCGCACCGGCGATCACTCGATCGGCGTCGCCGAGCCATTCCGCTAGGGGGAAGAGCGCAGCGTCCTGGAACAGATCGCAGCGGACGACGTCGACGCCGCCGCCGGCGAGGGTGTCGATCTCGCCCGCCGTACCGGCGTGGGTCGCCACCACCAGCGACGCACCGGCCGCAACGCCGAGATGGGCGCGCAGGGCGCCAGGCGGCTTGGTCTCGTCGAGGTTGCACACCACGACCGGGTCGATGCGATCGCGCACCGCGGGGTGCGACATCGGCTCGATCGCGACGATCCGACGGAACTGCCGCGGCTCCCAGCGCGTGTCGGGTGGCCCGCCGAACCATGCCCGTGGAACGGAGCGCACCAGGAGCCACGCCTCGCAGTCGGCGAGAGGCAGGATGTGCCGCAGCGGTGCCCAGAACAGATCGACGACGAGCAGCTGCGGGGCGAAGCGCCCGAGGGCCGACGCGAGACCACCGGCACGGGCACGAACGGGATCGCGGAGTTCCGCCGCGTCCAGCGCGACCACCTCGTAGTCGAGGGCGCCCGCGATCGGGAACGGAAGCGCCGGCCCGAACATCCGGTACTCTGCCGCGATCCCGGCGCGACGGAGCGCCCTGCCCAGCGCGACGCCGCGCACGAGGTGGCCGGCGCCGACGGCCCCGCCGGTGAAGTATGCGATTCTCATGTTCGGGGCATTCTGCCCACTCCTCATCCAGGAGGCCACGCGATCGAGCCATCATCTTGACACCCAGAAAAACGAGAAACTGCTTTCAATATGGTCGTGCCCTTGTAAGGATCATTCGCGGACGATGTCGTCATGGCATCGCGGGAAGTGTGGAGGTTGAGGATGCGGAGGACACTCGCGATCCTGGTGGCGATGATCGCCACCATCACCGGCGTGGGCGGTGCCTGGGCAGCAGGCCCGTCACGGAACCTGGACGACTACACCCTTCTGGGGATCGACCGCGTCCACCTGAAGGATCTCGCCACCGTCACGTCGGGCAACATCGGCGTGAACGAGCCGGCGGGCATCGCGCTGGTGGTCGGACGCGGCAGCGTGTTCGCGACCGGCACGACCGTCGTCGCCGACTCGATGCGCGGCGACCGGATCACGCTGTTCGATCTCTACGCCAATCGCCTCCTCACGCCGGTGACGTCGCTCACCATCAACGGCGTCGGACCGCAGCCCACCGGGGCGCTCCCGCTCATCGCCCCGCTGCCGACCTTGCCGGTCTTCGCGCCGGGCACGGGCTCGTTCGTTGCGGCGGGCAACCTGACGCTGCCGCCGGGCGCCTACGGCAACGTCGTGGTGCAGTCCGGCATGACGCTCACCCTCAGCGGCGGCACCTACGAGATGCGCGCGCTGCAGACGGCCCGCAATGGCCGCATCGTGGTGACCGGCCCGGTCGTGATCAACATCAAGGGCACGCTGCGCCTCGGCAACGGCTCCTTCTTCGGCGCCCTTGCCCCCGTCACCCCGGAGCAGGTGGTCGTCAACCTGGGCGGGACGGTCGGCCGCTTCGGGGCCGGATCGGCGGCGACGATCACACTGTTCGGACCGAACGCGCGGCTCGCCTTCGGACGCAACTTCATCGGTATCGGCCAGTTCATCGGCGGCAGCATCAACACCGACCACTCCACCACCTTCTCGCGCGAGGTGTGCGGCAATGCGATCGTCGAGGCGCACGAGGACTGCGACCCGCCGGATGGTGTCGTCTGCGACGCCACCTGTCACTTCATCGCGCCGGCCACGACGACCTCGTCGACGACGACCACCACGTCGACGACATCGAGTTCGTCCTCCACGTCCTCGACGGCGCCCACGACCTCGACGTCTTCGTCGATGACGACCACGACGTCGTCCTCGACCTCGACGACGGCACCGACCACGACCACCTCGTCGTCGACGTCGACCACCTCGACGGCACCGACGACCACGACGTCCTCCTCGTCGTCCACCTCGTCGACCTCGACGTCCAGCTCGTCCACGGCCCCGACGACGACCTCGACCTCCACGTCGACCACCTCGACGGCGCCCACGACCACGACGTCCTCCTCGTCGACCACCTCGTCGACTTCGACGTCCACCTCGTCCACGGCCCCGACGACGACCACCTCGACCTCGACGTCCACCACCTCGACGGCGCCCACGACCACGACGTCCTCGTCCACCACCTCGACCTCGACGTCCACCACGTCCACGGCCCCGACGATCCCGAACCCGACGACCACCACCACGAGCAGCACGGTGCCGGTGGCGATCTGCGGCAACAACGAGCTCGAGGACGGCGAGGAATGCGATCCGCCGGGATCCACGTGCCCGCCGGACGGTATCTGCATGGACGACTGCGTCTGCCTCTTCGGCGGAAGCTCCTGATATCGACGATGCCCCGCGCCCGACCGGGCGCGGGGCATCGCGTGTGACCCGCTCTCTCGGCTAGCTTGCGGGATGATCTGCCGGTCCAATCGCTCGGCGAGGTAGTCTGTCCGCATCTCCCCGCGCTTGCTTGTCCATCTGCACACCGTGACGGCATTGCGCGATCGCGGCACGACCTCCGGGCGGCCGGCTACGACCTTCGTCCGCTCCTGAGCCCTCCCAGGGCACCCGGGGCGCGTCGGGCGCGAGGCATGGCCCTTGCTCACGCAACGAGCAGCCATGCCGTCATTCGTCCGTCTGCTCGCCGTCGTCCTCGTCCTCGCCACGGTTCCGGCACGCGCCGCGGTCCTTCCGGACGGGGGACCGAGCCCCACCTTCCTCAGCCGCGTCGGCCACCGGCTCTTCTTCGCCACCTACGCCGCCGAGAGCGGCGGCTGGAAGGTCTGGACCAGCGACGGCACGGCCCAGGGCACGACGCTGTTGCGCGACGGGCTCGGGCTCGACGTCGAGCTCTACGCCACCGACGACCGCCTGGTGTTCTCCACGCGCGGCGCGCTCTGGACCAGCGACGGCACGCCCGAAGGCACCGTCGTCGTCAAGGAGCTGCCCTTCTATCCCTACGGGATCAAGGCCGGCCTCGGCGGGGTCGTCTTCAGCGACGGCCGCGGACAGCTCTGGAAGAGCGACCTCACCGCCGACGGCACGACGCTCGTCGCCGACATCGATCCGGGCTTCGTCTTCCACGACCTGACGCCCGCCGCCATCACGGGCATCGGCGACGTCGCCTTCTTCCGCGCCATCAATCAGGCAGTGGGCAACGAGCTCTGGATCACCGACGGGACGTCGGACGGCACCACCCCGTTCGATCTGCAGCCGCTCGGCGGCTCCAACCCGGGCGAGATGCTGAACGCCGACGGCACGCTCTACTTCAGCGCCAACGGCGGCGACACCGGCTTCGAGCTGTGGCGGAGCGACGGCACCGTGCTCGGCACCATGCTCGTGAAGGACATCGCCATCGGCGGCGACGCCTGGCCCATGCACCTCCGCCAGATGAACGGCGACCTCTACTTCAGTGCCGACGACGGCACCGGCCCGGAGCTGTGGCGCAGCGACGGTACGACGGACGGCACCATGCCGGTCGTCGATCTCAACCCGAACGGCGGCTCCTATCCGAACGGACTGCTCGCCATCGGCGGTACGCTCTTCTTCCGCGCTGACGACGGCGTCACCGGCACCGAGCTGTGGCGCACCAGCGGCACGCCCGAAACCACCGCACAGGTGGCCGACGTCAGTCCGTTCGGCGGCTCGAATCCCGCCAACCTGCGCAACCTGCTCGGGCGCGTGGTCTTCACCGCCGACGACGGCACGCACGGCGAGGAGCTGTGGCTCCACGACGTCAGCAGCGGCGACACGATCCTGATCGCCGATCTGAACCCGAGCGGCGGCTCGTATCCGCACGACGTCCTGCGCATCGACGAGCGCCTCTTCTTCGCCGCCGACGACGGCACCAACGGCACGCAGCTCTGGGTACTCGACTGCGGAACCCATGGCACGACGTGCAGCACCACGATGATCCCGCTTCCCGCCCCCGCCCGCTCGCCCCACGGCGTCCCGTACCTGGTGCGCGACGTCTTCCCCGGCCCCGGCGACGCGGAGCCGTACGATCTCACCGGCTCCGGCGGTCGACTCTTCTTCCGCGCCGAGCATCCCGACTTCGGGAGCGAGCTCTGGGTCAGCGACGGCACCGAGGACGGCACACGTCTCGTGCGCGACATCAGCCCGGGCGTCACCGATGCCTTCCCGTACCACCTGACCGACGTCGCCGGGACGCTCTTCTTCGCGGCGTACACCGCCGACGCCGGCTACGAGCTGTGGGCCAGCGACGGCACCGAGGACGGCACACGTCTCGTGCGCGACATCAACCCGGGGTGGGAAGGCTCCAATCTCTCGTCGCTGACCGCCATCGGCGATCGACTCTACTTCCAGGCCTACCGGCCGGACGTCGGCCCGGAAATGTGGGTGAGCGACGGCACCGAGGAGGGTACGGTTCCGCTCGACATCGTCCCTGGTGAGCGCGGCTCGATGGCCCACGACTTCACGCTGGTCGGGGACACGCTCTTCTTCGTCGGCGACGGTGACTACTCGTTGACGCGCTCGACCACGAAGCTCTGGGCCAGCGACGGCACGCTGGAGGGAAGCCATCCCATCCTCGACTTCCGCCCGTCTCCGCCACCGCCGGATCTGCTCACCGCGGTGGGCGACTCGCTGTACTTCCGTGCGCACGGCGGCGAGTTGTGGCGCCTCGCCGCAGACCTGAGCCAGGTGACCACCGTGCTCCCGAACGGACGTCCGGACGAGCTGGTCGCCGTCGGTGACGCGCTCTTCTTCACTCGGAAGACGAACATCGGTCGCGAGTTGTGGATCGCCGAAGGGAATACCGCGCGACTCGTGAAGGACATCGACCCCGGTCCCGCCGACGGTATGCCAGGCCGCCTCACGAACGTCGGCGGACTGCTGATGTTCTGGGCCACGGACGGCCAGTCGGGCTTCGAGCTCTGGCGCAGCGACGGCACCGAGGAGGGTACGGTACTGGTGCGCGACATCGACCCCACCGACGTCACCGTGCCGTCCTTCTTCAAGGCCATCGGCAACGTCCTCTTCTTCAGCGGCCAGACGCCGAGCTTCGGCTACGAGCTCTGGCGCAGCGACGGCACCACCGCCGGCACCGCCATCGTGCGCAACATCAATCCCATCGCCAGCAGCTACCCCGAGTCGCTCGCCGAGGTGGACGGCACGCTCTTCTTCTATGCGGAGGACGGTCGCACCGGTGAGGAGCTGTGGGCCGTCACTCCGTGCGGCAATGGCGTGCAGAATCCGGGTGAGTCCTGCGACGACGGCAATGCCGACGACGGCGACGGCTGCGATGCCATGTGCCACGTCGAGCCGGGCGTTTCGACGAGCAGCACGACCACCACGACGACCACGAGCACGACGACGACCACCACCACGTCGAGCACGACCAGCAGCACCACCACCACCACGACCACCACGACCACCCTCCTGCTGACGACGACGTCGACGACGAGCTCGACGTCGACGAGCACCACCACCACGACGTCGAGCACCCTACCCCCACCCGTCGAGATCTGCGGCAACTGCCAGGACGACGATGGCGATGGCCTCGTCGACCTCGCCGATCCGGCGTGCTGCATCGCCCCCGCGGCGCTGTCCCTCGGCGAGGCCCGCGTGACGAAGAACCGGCTCTCGTTCGGCGGGCGGCTCGCCGCCGACGCACTGCCCGCGGGTGACGTCGTCCTGCAGCTCGAGAGCGGCGGCGGTGTGCGTTGCGCGCACATCCCGGCCGCCGCCTTCGACGGCAACGCGTCGAACCGGCACTTCCGGAACGACGGCTCGGTCGCCAGCGCCGCCGGCATCGACCGCTTGCGTCTCCGCCTCCGCCGCGGCGGCCGCCTCGAGCTGACCGCATCGGGCGACCCGCTCGCACTGGCGGCCGGCTCGCTGCGGGTGATCGCGGCGCTCGGTGACGCGCGGTGCACGGGCGGCACCGTCACCCTCCGCCAGACCCGGAAGGGCCTCCGCTACCCCTGAGCGGCTCGTCGGAACGTCGTTCCGTCCATCGCTCAGCGGCGTCTACGCCGACGGCGCCGTGCTCGGGACGACGGTCTCGTCGTCGTTGCAGAAGCAGGATCGCGTGCTGGCCACGGTCCCCTTCGCCGACATGTTGAACGACGACGACGTGCAGGGCCTCGCCGTCCACATCGGCTCCCGCGTCGCCGACGCGGCCGACCCGGCCAGCCAGTGCCACCCGACACCCTGCGAATTCGCACCCCTCTTGTTCCCGGCGACACCGCCCCTGGTATACGGGGCGGGCGTGGCGTCGTAGACGGATCGATAGCAAGTCCGCTCTCACGGGAGGTTTTCCATGAACAGGCTCGCTTGGTCGTTGCTTCTCATCCTCGCGCTCCTCGCCCCCCGCAGCGTTGCCGCGGGCGACGCCTGCGCCTGCCGCTTCGAGGTGTCGGCGGCGTCGGGTGCGATCCGACCCGTCGGCCGCGCCACGCAGACCGCCGCGGCACGTGCCTGCACCTTCGACGTCCGCCTGCGCGTGGCGGCCCAGGAGGGCGGCGCATGCGACGGTGCGTCGGCGGCGTTGAAGGGTCTCGGCAGCCCGGTCACCGTCGACCCCTGGGCGATGCCCTGGGAGCGGGTCACCATCCGCGCCGGCAAGCAGGGTATGCGACGGCGTGTGCTGCGCGCCCGGGTGCAGGGCAGCGGCGGCGCCGTGGGGCGCGCCCGCATCGCACTGCGGTGCGACGCTGAACCGTTGCTCGACGGCTGCGATGCCATCCTCGCCGAGTCGACGTACTGCTTCGTCGGCGGCGGCTCGCGGCCGCGGGCCATCGGTCTCACCTCGGACACGCTCTGCGGCGAGGAAGGACAGCCCCCGGTGACTGTGCTGATGACCCGCTCGCTGGCGGTCTGGCAGGGCGAGGCATGGACGTGCGGCGGCGGCAGCCCCCTGGGCGGCTTCGTCGCCACGCCGCTCGAGGGCGGCGAGGATCGACGGGTCGCGGGCCCGTGCGCCGCCACCGGCACCGACGGTGAGGCGTTGCTCGTCCTACCGCGTGCGGGCTTCGATGCCCCGCTCGCCACCAACGTCGGCCGTGCCCGCGGCCAGCTCCCGCTCGGCATCGGCATGCTGCCTCCGCCGCACGGCAACGAGATCCGCGCCTACGACCTCCCCGACGACGTGCCGGGCGGTGCGTACCGGACGGTGTTCGACCTCGATGCCATCCCCGAGGGCTCGCCCTGCGGCGCCATCTTCTTCGACACCATCACCGGGCAGGACGGCATCATCTATGCCGCCGGCTGCCGGCAGACCATCTTCGGCACCTGCACACCGGAGCCGTTCGTCTGTGTCTTCGACACCAACACCGGCGCCGTCCGCCCGACCCTCGAGCTGGACGGCTTCGACGGCAGGATCCTCGGTCTGTCGGCGCAGCCCGGCGGACGGCTCTTCGTGCTCACCGACGACCCGACGCAGCTGCCGCCGATCGGTTACGTCGACGGCAGCGGCGGTGGCGCGACCATCACCGTCGGCACCAACCAGATCCATGCGTTCGACGTCAGCGACGGCTCGCGTCTCGACAGCACGACGATTCCCACCATGGGCGCGCAGGGTCTCGCCTGCGTGTCGCACTGATCCGGAGGGCGACCATGCGCCGCGGATGGGCTACCGCGCTCGCCGTCCTCGCCCTCACGGCGGGGGCGGCGGCCGAGCAACCCGTCCGCGGCGTCGTGCTCCGCATCGACGATCCGGGATCGCAGCAGAGCCCGCGCTCGGCACGTGTCCAGGGGCGGGAGCGGCGGCAGACCGGCACGACGCTCGCCGGCAACCCCATCACCGACGGCGCGCTCCTCACCGTCGCCGCGGTGGGACGTGAGTCGGCGCGCGAGACGTTCGCGCTGCCCGCCGGTGCCGCCACCGGCCAAAACCCCGGATGGCGCGTACGGACGGGGCCCGGCACCGGCGATGGAAGCTTCGTCTGGCGCGATCCCAACGGCGTCAACGGCCCGGTCCGGGTGCTCCGACTGACGCGCGGCCGCAAAGGCTTCCGCATCGACCTCCGCCTGCGGGCCACGACGGCGCACCCCCTCGCATTGCGTCCACCGGCGCCGGGCGCAGCCGGCGAGCTCGTCGTCACCATTCCCGGCGGCGACACCTGGTGCGTCGGCTTCGGCGGCAATGCCGGCGGCAAGGTCGTCACCAACCGCGCCACCCGTTTCCGCATGAACGCGCCGACGCAGGCGACGTGCAACGTGATCAGCCCGAACCACACGGTGCCGACGTTCGAGAGCGATCAGGTGCGGCCGCTCGCACTCTCCCCCGACGGCACGCGGCTCTTCGCGGTGAACACGCCCGATGCGCGTCTCGAAATCCTCACCGTCGGCGCCGACGGCACGCTGACGCTGGAGGCATCGGTTCCTGTCGGGCTCGAACCGGTGTCGGTGGCCGCGCGGTCCGAGGGTGAGGTGTGGGTCGTGAACCAGCTCTCCGACAGCGTGAGCGTGGTGGACGTCGCTTCCGCCCCGCCGCACGTCGTGCGCACCATCCCCACCTGCGACGAGCCGCGCGACCTGGTGTTCGCGGGACCCGGCAGCGGCCGCGCCTTCGTCACGACGGCGCGTCGCGGGCAGACGTGCGTCGGCGCCGACGGCCTGCCGATCGACCCGAAGCTGACGACGCCGGGCACGCCACGCGCCCTCGTGCAGGTGTTCGATGCCGTCGCGCCGGCCACGACGCCGCTCGCGGTGCTGGAGCTGTTCGGCGACACGCCGCGTGCGCTCGCCGTCACGCCCGACGGGCAGACCGTCTACGCGGCCGTCTTCCGGTCCGGCAACCGCACGACCACCGTCAACGAGCAGCTCGTGTGCGACGGTGGTGCGAGCACCGGTGCCTGCACGGTCGAGGACACGGTCGTGCCGGGCGGCCTGCCTGCGCCGAGCCCGATCGACTGCCACGGTGAGCTGCAGCCGGAGACCGGCCTCATCGTCCGCTTCGATCCGACGACGGCGACATGGCTCGACGAGCTCGGGCGCGACTGGAGCGATGCGATCCGCTTCTCGCTGCCCGACCGCGACGTTTTCACGATCGACGCCGCGGCGACGCCGCCCGTGGCCGTCGGCTCTGGGTTCGTGGGCGTCGGCACCGTGCTCTTCGGCATGACCACGAACCCGATCACCGGCGCGCTCTACGTGAGCAACACCGACGCCAACAACGCGACGCGGTTCGAAGGCGTCCGCAACGGCGCCTGCGACGCCACGTCGGTGCGCGGACGCCTGCACGAGGCCCGCGTCACCGTCCTGCGCGGCGACGACGTTCTCCCGCGGCATCTGAACGAGCACCTCGCCCCGTACGCGGCGGCGCCATCCGCGGCCGACAAGGCGCGCAGCACGGCGACGCCGGTGGCGCTCGCGACCGACGGCACGACGCTCTGGGTGGCGGCCTTCGGCTCCGGCGCAGTCGTCGCCTTCGACGCGGCCGCCATCGAGGACGGCACGTTCAGCCCAAGCGCCGCCGATCATGTCACGGTGACGGGAGGCGGACCGAGCGGCTTGGTGCTGCGCGACGGACGCCTGTTCGTCGCGACACGCTTCGACGACGGCGTGTCGGTGATCGATACGACGACGCGCACCGAGCTGTCGCACGTGCGCCTGCACGATCCGGAGCCTGCGGCCGTCGTCCAGGGACGGCGCTTCCTCTACGACGCGGTCGCGACGTCCGACAACGGCGAAGCGTCGTGCTCGTCGTGCCACGTCTTCGGCGACCTCGACGGTCTCGGCTGGGACCTCGGCGATCCGAGCGGACAGACCGCCGGCAACCCGAACCCGTTCGAGCTCGACGTCGGGCAGGACTCGCGCTTCCGCGCCATGAAGGGACCGATGACGACGCAGAGCCTGCGCGGCATGGCGAACCACGGCCCGATGCACTGGCGCGGCGATCGCACCGGCGGCAACACCGGCGGTGATCCGCTCGATGAGGCGGCCGCGTTCCGCGCCTTCAATCCGGCGTTCGTGGGGCTGCTCGGACGCTCCGCGCCGCTCGCCGACGCCGACATGCAGGCCTTCACCGACTTCGCGCTCGCGCTCCGCTACCCGCCGAACCCGATCCGCGCGCTCGACGAGACGCTCTCCCCCGCCGAGACACGCGGTCGCGATCTCTACTTCGACGTCGTCAGCGACGGCGCGCGCACCTGCAACGGCTGTCACGTGCTCGATCCCGATCAGGGCTTCTTCGGCAGCGACGGCGACAGCACGTTCGAGAACGAGCCGCAGGTGTTCAAGGTGGCCCACCTGCGCAACCTCTACCAGAAGGTCGGCATGTTCGGGCTCGCGCCGGTGCCGGGCCTGCGTCGCGGCGACGTCACGTCGCTCGGCGAGCAGATCCGCGGCTTCGGCTTCCTCCACGACGGCAGCATCGACACGCTGGCGCACTTCCTGTCGGCGATGGTGTTCTCGATCTCGGTCCAGGAGATCGCCGACGTGGAAGCCTTCGTGTTCGGCTTCGAGACCGGTCTCGCTCCCGCGGTCGGCCAGCAGGTCACCGTCGGTCCCGACGATGCGACCGACGTCTCGCCGCGCCTCGCCCTGCTCTTCGATCGCGCGGCCACGGCGATCCCGCGCTGCGACGTCGTCGTCCACGGTACGCTCGACGGCGTGTCACGGGGCTGGCTCCGGCTGCCGAGCGGCGCCTTCCAGAGCGATCGTGCCGCCGAGCCGCCGCTGGCGGAGTCGACGGTGCGCACACAGGCCCGCGTCTCGGGCCAGGAGCGGACCTACACCTGCGTGCCGCCCGGCAACGGCCATCGCCTCGCCCTCGACCGCGATCTCGACGGCTGCCTCGACGGCAACGACCCGAACCCCGCAGATGCGATGGTCCGCTGCCCCGCGGCGCCGTGAGTACGTCGAGAGACGTACGCCCCAAGAAATGATGGACGGGTCACCGTTCCCGAGGGTAGGTCTTCTGGATGTCCGGAACACCGCTGCGATGGGTCGCGACGCTTCTCGGTCTTCTGATGTTCGGCGGCGCGGCAGCGCGGCCCGCGCACGCCGTCGGTGAAGGACTCGGCTGGACGCCGCCCGACTACCTGAGCTCCGATGGCGAGACCGGTCTGGCACCCTCGCTCGGGCTGCTCGCAGACGGCACGCCCGTCGCGACGTGGGCAGAGACCTCGCAGGGTCTCTGGTATCCGGTGGTGGCGTCGAAGCCCCTCGCCGGCAGCTGGTCGGACCCGAGCGCGATCTCGGAGGGGCCGATCGACGCGCCCGGCCTCTACTCGTTCGGTCCGCGCATGGCGGTGGCCAGCAACGGCACCTACGTCGCTGCGTGGCTGGTGCACCGCGATCAGGCGAAGGGCGACGACACGTTCGTGAACCAGGCCGTGGTCGAGGGCGCCACCGGCAGCGTGTCGCCCGGTGCGCCCCCGACGCACTCGACGTATTTCTTCGCCGGCCGCCATCCGCCCAACGGCTTCACCTACGGCTACACACCGGAGGTGATCCTGACGCAGGAGGGCCACGGCGTCGTCAAATACCCGTACTTCAACTGTTGCGGCGGCAGCTTCGCCGGCATGACCGGCATCGTCGGCTCCGCAACCACGGGCACGCCGGGCGATCCGCCGACGAGCATCGTCTCGCTCTACGACGGCGGCACGAACGATGACGGCAACCCCACCATTCCACCGTTCGCGGTGGCAGGACGCAGCAGCGGCTGGGACAGCTCCGCCAACGAAACCATGGCGCTCATCGTCACGCGCGCGGCGTTCCTCCCCGACCCCCGTAAGGCCGAGCTGCGCACGACCGGCAATCCGGCGACGTGGCCGAGCACCGGCATCACGCTCCCGATCCCGGGATTCGGCGCGGCGCTGGGCGTGCTCTCCAGCGGAGCGGTCATCGCCACCGCACCCAGCGGCGACGGCAAGCTGCTGCTGTGGCGCACCGGCGATTCCAGCGCCACGCCGATCGACGACGACATCGGGGTGGCATCCAACAAGGCGACGATCGCGACCTTCCACGACGGCTCGGCGGCGATCGCCTACATGGCCGACGACCCCGCGAACGGCGTCTTCCGCATCCGCGCGGTCCTCGTCAGTGGGACGGGATCCATCAGCGGGCCCTTCACGCTGTCCGCGCCCGACGCCGTGGCCCGCAACCCGTTCGTCGCCTACGCGCCCGACGGCACCATCCACGTCGTATGGTCGCAGGGCGCGGGCACGATCGGCGCCGAGACGGCGGGCGTCGGCACCGGCGTGTACGCGACCTACAAGCTGCCCGACGGCGAGTTCCCTGCGATCGCCACCCCCGTCATCGACGGCATCGCGGCGGCGCACAGGCCGAGGATGGTGGTCGCGAAGGACGGCTTCGCCACCGTCGTCGCGCAGATCAAGGTCGGCAGCAACTGGCGCATCGCCGCGTTCACGCACGCCAACCCGGCGATCCCGAAGTCGATCACGCCGCCGGAGATCTCGTACGACGGCGACCTCGCCGAGGGCACCGTCCTCGGCTGCAGCACCGGCACCTGGACGGCTGATCCCACGGCGTACGCGTTCGAGTGGCTGGTCGACGGCACAGCGCTCGGTCCGCCGGCGCCCGCCAACACCCTCACCGTCCAGGCGAGCGACCTCGGCCACGCGATCGTCTGCCGCGTCACCGCGTCGAACCAGGCGGGCAGCGGCAAGGCCGAGAGCGCCGCGGTCACACCGGGCTCGACCATCCCGAGCAACACGCTGCCCATCTCGAGCAACCCCACCCTGGACAAGACCGGCACGACGGCGACCCTCACCGCCACCGCGCCCGGCCCCGGCAGCCTGACCGCCGGCTCACCCACGACCGGCGCCCTGGCGGCGGCGGCGCGCGCGAAGAAGCCCAAGCCGCAGCTGCCGCTGCTCGAGCCCGTCACGCTGCGCGTGGACGCCGCCGGACCCGTGCAGCTCACCGTCAAGCTGTCGAAGGCCGGCAAGAAGGCCTTCCGGAAGAAGCGGAAGAAGGGGCTCGCCGCGCCCGTGCGCATCGGCTTCACGCCCGACGGCGGGACGGAAGGCGTGCAGACGGTGGACGTGCTCTTCAAGAAGCCGAAGAAGGGCGGTAAGTAGCCGCCGCACACATCTGTGCAGACCCCATGGGGTCTGCGTACAGGGCTGAACGCTCGCGGCGCGCCGCCCGGCAAAAAGTGCCCAGTTCTCCAGGCGAGGCCCATCGGCACGACTCTCGCTTTGGGTCTCCTCCCATGGACACCAAGACGACTCGCACCGAGAAGAGCGCCTCTCCCCGTCGCCGCATCATCGCCGTCGGCAAGAAGCAGAACGGCCGCTGGCAGGTCCGCACCAGCCTGTGGCGCTACCTGGCCGCGACCGCGATCTCGCAGTAGCTTCACCGTCCGCATGCGAGCCGTGCCGTCCCTCGAATGGTCCCTCCTGCTGGCGAACGTCGCATCGTCGGGGGAGGGACACGTCGATGCTACGAGGCGCCCTCGCCCTGCGGGCACGAGATGGCACCTGCGATAGCGCAACCCGCAATCGCACCCTGCCCGGCGTGACGTGGGACGATCCGCAGTCACCGTTCGATGGCTTGCACCGCGAGACGTACTTCGAACCAGACGACGATCGACGTCGCCGGCGGCCCGACGCGCGCGCATGACCCGAATTGAACCAATCAATGCCAGCTATACTGCCGGCTCCCAAGTCCGCGTTCTTCTCGCCCTAGACGCGCCTCCTTTGCTTCGATAGGTAGTCGCGCGCAATGCGCGCTCTGCCTGCGGTTTTCGCGGTGGTGGGCGGGGTGGCGGTGGTGGTCTTCTTCGTATCCCTCGGGATGGCCGCGCGGGAACCAGCGCGTTGTGCCGGTGGGCGCTTCCTGGTCGAGCAGGCACCGCTCATGCCCGGCAGCTCCGGTGCCGATGCCGTCATCCTGACGGGCCAGCGCATCGAGATCGCCAGCGGATGCCGCAACATCCGCGGCGTGATCGAGCGCGACGGGCGCGGCACCTGGGTCGACGCCCGCTGGCCCCGCGGCGCCTGCGGGAACGGTACCCCGCCGGCGCGACTGCGGGCCCGCTTCGTCGACGACTGCGGCGAGATGGTGGGCAACCTCCGCGCGCGTGGCGCCGCCCGTCGCAGCTTCGTCGCGCACCGCTCCGTCTGTGGCGACGGCATCATCGACGCCGGCGCCGGCGAGGCGTGCGAAGGCACCGACTTCGGCGGCCACGCCTGCCCTGCCGGCATCGCCGGCACCGCGTGCATGCGGTGCACAGAGACCTGCCAGATCGAGGTCGTCCCGCTGGCCGTCGGTGGGGGCATCGACTTCAAGCTCGACGTCCACGGCACGGGTCGCTTCGCGATCATGGAGCTCGACCCGGACGCCTACGAGCGCTGGCGGCTCGGCAAGCAGACGGTGCAGGAGGTGCGGACGCTCGTGCGCACGACGAGCCAGTTCTTCGCCGACGTCTTCGACTTCGTCGTCCTCGTCACCGACGAGGATTCCGTCGCGCCCGACGTCTACCACGGCCTGCACTACCAGGTGCAGAACGACACCGACGGCATCGGCCCGCACTTCGACTCGACGGAGCGCTTCGGCCTCTGGAGTCGACTCCAGGGCGTGATCCACCTCTCGTACGAGGGCAGCCTGCGCTCGGCGGCTGGGCTGCACGAGTTCGCGCACCGCTGGGCGAACTACGTGATCCCGACGTCGGCGAACACCTCCGACGCGCACTGGAACTTCTCCGACGTCGGCGGCCAGCTCGGCGGCTGGCAGGCGGGCACGCTGGTCGAGCTCGGCGACGGGCTGTACCAGGCGCGCGGTCCCGGCGATCACGTGTCGTTCCAGCCGTTCGCGAACGGTGGCGCGACGGTGCCCTACGCCAGCCTCGAGCTCTACCTGATGGGGCTCATCGGTGCCGACGAGGTCACCGACGTCCACGTCGCCGAGGAGGCCGAGTTCGTCGACTCGGCGAACGGCATCTTCCGTGCGGATCGCATCCGCACCGTGACGATGGCCGACATCCTGGCGGAGCACGGCCCGCGCATCCCGGACGTCACCACGTCGCAGAAGGCGTTCCGCACCCTGGTCGTCGTGCTCGCACGCGAGGCCCTCGGCCCCGAGCGGCTCGCGCTGTACGACGACGACATCCGCGCCTTCAGCACCGCCGGCGACGATGGCACCTACCTGTTCAACTTCTGGGAGGCGACGGGTGGCCGCGCGTCGATGCAGATGGACGGGCTGTTCGGCGCCATGCGCTCGGTCACCGCGCAGACCAACGGCGTCGCGCTGCCGACGTCGGGCCTCGACGACGCGCCACCACCGATCGATTGACAGCGTCCGCTGATCCGGCGATCGATCGGCGCATGGCCGACAGCGCGCCGCCCATCGCCCACGACGTCTCCGGCACCGCCTTCGTCGTCAACCTGTCGCGCGCCCGGCAGGTCGAGCTCAGCGGCGACACCTACGCGCACCTGTGGGTGACGCCCGAGACGCAGGCGCTGTGGGACGAGTTGGCTCGCGAGGTCTACCCGCACGACGACGTGTCGTTGTCGCTGCGGAATCGCTTCTACCTGACACGGCTGCGCGCATTCGTAGCGGCACACCCAACCCCGACGTTCGTGAACCTCGGCGCCGGGTTCACGTCGTACCCGCAGCTGCTCGACGCGCGATGCCACGCCGTCGAGGTGGATATGCCGGTCATCGTCGCCACCAAGCAGGCGCGCGTCGACGCGTGGGTGGCGGACGGCACCCTGCCACGCCGCCAGCTCACCTTCTTCGCCGCCGACCTCATGCGCCCCGACGACCTCATGCGTCTCGCCACCGCCCTGCGCACGTGGTGCGCGGGGCCGTCGTTCGTGCTGATGGAGGGGCTCGTCTACTACCTCTCGCGCGACGTCCTGGCGCAGCTCTTCGCGATGCTGGCCGCGGCCCAGCAACCCGGCTCGATGGTGGCGTTCGAGTACTGGCCGACCGACGCCGCACGCTACGCCGTGTATCGTCGACTCGGCGAGTATCTCGCTCGCCGCTTCGGGCGCCCGGACCGCGCCTACACCCTGCTCGACGCAGCGTCCGTGCGCACGATCCCCGGGTACACCGTCGTCGAGACGAGCGACGTCGCCGCAGAGGAGCGCGACCACGCGACGACGCGCGTCCTGCAGGGCATCGACGAGCGCCTCCCGATCGACTTCGTCGTCCTGCGGCGTGATTGACCCACCCGGGCCCCTCGGCTACCGCCCTGCGAGGGGGACCGACCGCATGACGCCGCCCGACATCGAAGTCATCTCGCCCGACTACTACGCCGAGCACGGTTACCCGCACGAGGCGTGGGCCTGGCTCCGGCGGCACGATCCGGTGCGGCGTTACGAGCTCCCGAACTACCGCCCGTTCTGGACCATCGTGCGGCACGAGGACGTCTTCCGCATCTCGCGCGATCCGCAGCACTTCATCAATGCGCCTCGGCTCGCGGTCTTCCCCGCCGACACGGAGGACGTGAACAACCCGCCGCTCCGGCACCTCATCAACATGGACCCGCCCGAGCACCAGACCTACCGCGGCCTCACCTCGAAGCGGTTCACGCCGCGCGCGCTCGAGCGGCTGCGGCCCACCACCGAGACGGTCGTCGCCGAGTTGCTGCACGAGCTGCAGGCGCGCGACGAGATCGACTTCGTCACCGAGTTCTCGGCCATCGTGCCACTCGCCGTCATCGCCGACCTGCTCGGCGTGCCGCGGGAAGACTGGCGGCAGCTCTTCCGGTGGACGAACGAGATCATCGCGCCGGCGGATCCGGAGTTCGGCCAGGGCGCGGACGCGGCCGCCATCACGGCGACGTTCCAGACCGCCATCCAGCAGATGTTCGCCTACTTCACCGAGCTGGTCGCGCTGCGCGCGCGCCAGCCGCGGGACGACATCGCGAGCACGCTGGCGGCGGCGCGTCTCGACAGCCACGAGATTCCCGCCTTCGAGCTGATGTCGTACTTCGTGCTGCTGATCGTCGCCGGCAACGAGACGACGCGCAACGCCATCACCGGCGGCGTGCGCGCGCTGATGGACAACCGCGGCGAGCTCGCCAAGCTGCAGGCGAACCCGTCGGGTCTGGCGCGCGCGGCGGCCGAGGAGGCCGTGCGCTGGACGAGCCCCGTGATCCAGTTCTGCCGAACGGCCGTCGCGGACGTCGAGCTGCACGGCCGCACCATTCCGGCCGGCGAGTCCGTGGTGCTCTTCTACCCGTCCGCCAACCGCGACGAGACGGTCTTCGACGAGCCGAACACCTTCCGCATCGACCGTGATCCGAATCCCCATCTCGGCTTCGGCATCGGCGAGCACGTCTGTCTCGGCGCGCATCTCGCACGCCTCGAGCTGCAGGTGGTGCTGGCGCGGCTGGCCGAGCGGGTGACGCACATCGAGCTCGCCGGCGACATGCAACGCGTACGATCGAGCTTCGTCGGCGGCGTGAAGCACATGCCGATCCGCTGGACGCTGCGCCCCAGCTAGGAGACCGCGGGCAGGTCCGCGAGCACGCCCGACGCGTCGTCGTGCAGCACCGTGCGGGCGCCGCCGGAGACGGCGCGGCCGAGACCGCTGCCGAGCTTGCGATCGAACTTGCGCACGAAGCGGATCGCCTTGCGCAGCGCGCGCCGTCCAGGCGGGGTCGTCGGTCCGGCCGTTGCGGCGGTCGCGACGCTGGCGTCGGCCCGACTGAGGAGCCGCGTGAGCTTCGCCGTCGCCGGCGCCGGCACGTCGGTGGCCACCCGTGCCATCATCGCGGCCAGGCGGCAGCGGACGGAGTCGGTCGTGGCCGCATGCAGACAACCGCCGGGCGGCAGCGTCGTCGTGGTCGTCGCTCCACCCGGGGTGGTGGAGGTCGTCGGGGTCGACGAGGTGGTCGTGCTCGACGACGAGGTGGACGTGCTGGACGACGAGGTCGTCGTGGTGGTGACGCACGCGAGCGACGAGATGTAGAGGTTCCAGGCGTTCAGCGAGCCGCCGTCGCCGGCGATGTCATCCGAGACGGTGAGCGTCCAGGTACCGTTCGGGTCCTCGCCCGTGAACGCGCCGAACGACTCCTCGGGCGTCAGGCTCGGGGCGACGACGAGGTCCGCGAAGGCGCGATCCGTCACGATGTGCTCGTTGTTGGCGTACGGAACCTGCCCGTCGGGATCGAAGAACGCGGACCAGCCGGTGCCGTTGAAGACGTTGTCGTGCCCGAGGCCGTTGTCGGTGGTGATCGTCACCACGGTTCCTGCAGGCGACTCCAGCGTGACGTCGAGATCGGCCGAGAACGAGTGCGTCAGGTAGGTCTCGAGCGTCAGGAGCGACATGTACGGCGGGAGACCCGATACCTCGATCGTCGACGTCACGACGCCCGGACCCGTGGGAATGACGACGGGCGTACTGTTCGAGCGCGCCGAGATGTCCCACTGCGGCGTCGAATCGATCGCCGTCAGCTCGAGCGTCCAGGCGTCGAGGGTGCCGGTTTCTCCGGCCAGGTCGTCGGACACGGTGAGCGTCCAGGTGCCGTTCGGATCCTCGCCCATGAACGCCGCGAGCCCCTCCTCGGGAACGAGCCGCGGCGCGACCACACCCGTCAGGTAGGTGTGATCGGTCACGAGACCGTCATTCGCCGTGTACGGGACCTGGCCGCCGGGGTTGGCGTCGTCGTCCCAGACCGTACCGTCGAAGACGTCGTCGCTCCCCGCGCCGTTGTCGGTGGTCAGCGTCACCACGGTCCCAGCGGGCGACTGCAGCGTGACGTCGACGTCAGCGGCGAAGGTGTGCCGCAGCATCGTGCGCACGTTGACGTCGTAGAGGTACGACGCAATGCCGCTCACGAAGATCGTCGAGGTCATGACACCGGCATCGACCACCCCGACCGGCGTCGTGTTGTCGAACGTCCGGTAGTCGGTCACGCACATGGGGGGCTCGAGCGGCAGATCGAGCCGGCCGTGCACCGCCATCACCCAGTGCGCCAGGGGAATTCCGAGGCTCGACAGCTGCTCGATCTCCGGAATGGCGCACCCGGGAGCGCGCATGTAGCTCGGCGCCGTCTGACCGGCGGAGTTCGCACCGAGGTAGAACAGATCGCCGCTCACGGTCGCATCCGGCGTGAATATCTCCACGACGAGGAGCGCGGTGCGGGGAACCGACACACCGATCGGGACGGTCACCGTCGTGAGCACCTGGTCGGTGACGATGGTCGTGGTGGTCGCCACCAGCGTGAGACCCGCGACGGTGGGCGGCAACGCAGCGGCGGTATAGAGGCGAATGCCCACCGGCTGTCCCAGGCCCGCCGGTCCGTCGTCCGCCTGCTCGACGCCGAACTCCACGCTCGTCACCCACAACGGCGCCAGCCCTCCCAGCGACGAGGCCAGGTCGAACACGCGGTAGTAGCTGTTCTCCCGATGGTACGGGCCGGCGTTGCACGAGGTCGAGGTCAACGCCGTCGGCACCATGGACGCCGACTGCGTCAGATCGATCGGCGGCGGCCCCGACGCCGCCCAGGCCCGAACCGCGCCGACCACGAGCAGCGCGCACGCGAGCGTGACCGGGCACCGGGAGGTCCGCATGAACGGTGTATCGGCGCCACCGCTCCAGGCCTTGAACGGAGGTTCAGGGCGTCGCAGCCATGCGCGACAGGGCCGCGGTGATCTCGCGTTCGAGCAGACGGGCAAGGAGACCGCCGGCCACCGAGCCACCCGCCCACCACGGCCAATCGAAGCGGATGCGATAGCGCATCTGCGTGCCCGTACCGTCTGGCGTCAGACGGATCTCGCCGAGATGATTCTGCAGCGGTGCGCCGCCGATGACGCGATAGTCCATCGCGTGCGGCGGCTCCCAGCGCACGACCTCCTCCTTGACGGAGGTGCCGCGCGACCGCACGACGCGTACCGCACCGAGCCCGTTCGGCGGCGGTGTCCCCTGCCGCTCGATCTGGATGTCGGCACCGACGAAGCGGCCGAAGCCGACGTGATCGGTGACGAGATCGAACACCCGATCGGGGGGCGCCGCGAAGCGCTGCTGCATCAGGATTTCCGGCATGGCTCAGCGTCCTTACATGACGCGCAATCCGCCGTCGACGAAGAGCTCGAGGCCCGAGACGTACGCGGCCTCGTCGGAGAGCAGGAACAGCGCCGCCGACGCCACCTCCCACGACGTGCCCTGGCGACCGAACGGCAGCGCCATGGTGCGGTTCGGACGCATCATCGTCGCGATGCGACCGAGGCTGGTGTCGATGAGGCCCGGAACGACGGCGTTGACGCGCAGCTCGCGCTTGAAGCCTTCCCGTACGGCCTGGCGCAGCACGCCCGAGAGGGCAGCCTTCGACGCGTCGTAGGCGACGACGCCGCTGCCGGCACGATGCCCCGCCACCGACGACACCAGCACCACCGAGCCACCGGCGCCGAGCCGCTGCAGCGCCTGTCGCAGGCAGAGGAAGTGCGAGCGCAGGTTGGTGGCGAGCACGAAGTCCCAGTCGTCGACCGCGGTCTTCACGATGTTGCCGCCGCGCCCGACGCCGACGTTGCACACGACGCCGTCGAGGCCGCCGAGACCCGCCACCGCCTCGTCGAACATCCGCGCGACGTCGGCCTCGTCGGCGGCGTCGGCGGCGATGGCGACGGCGCGACCGTGCTCCTCGCGCATCACCTCGGCGACCGTCTCCTCGGCGCGGGCGAGCTGCAGATCGGCGCAGGCCACGGCCGCGCCCTCCCGAGCCACGAGCCGGCTGATCGCCTGACCGTTGCCGACCGGCGGGTCGGGCATGGAGTAGGTCTCGCGACCGGCACCGACGACGAGGATGCGGCGGCCCTGGAGACGGCCGAGGCCCGGCGACGAGCCGAGCGATGCGGGGGGCAGCGGTGAGTTCGCCATGCGCGGGAACATCACATCCTTCGCGCTCGCCGCCAACCACCGCCGCGCTACTTCGCGGGTACGACGCCCTCGTGGCGGAATACGCCGTAGACGCTCGGCGCGCCGCGCAGGAACCAGACCGCGATCAGCGCATCGGTGATGGCGCAGCCCGCCGACGACGACGGCATGAACGCCAGGATCGGGTTGCCCCACAGATGGTGGGCCAGGTCCCAGGCCGTGTGCATGAGCCACGCGACGCCGATCCAGGTGTACGATTCCAGTCCACGGTACGCCACCCACGTGGCAACGCCGCAGAAGACGAGCTCCCACGGGCCGAAGCCGCCGTTCAGGTAGGTGGCGCCCGCCCCGGCCACCCCGATCGCCATGAACCGACGACGTGCGGGCTCCGGGATCAGCGAGACGAGACAGACGACGACGATCGGGACCGCCAACGCGACGACGACGTCGGCCGTCGTCATGATCGGGACCACGTGTGACTCCATGGTCGGTAGCGTAGTCCCGGCCCCCCGCACCAGGCTGCCGGCGAACACGACAAACATCGCCGGGTTCGCGCCAACGCTGTGGCCGCGGGCGCCGACCTGCTAGTGGTCGGCGCCATGCATGTCGTCGCCGTCGTCGCGCTCGATGACGTGAATCCCTTCGACCTGTCGATCCCGTGCGAGGTCTTCGGCCGCGTGCGATTGCGCGACGGCAGCGCTCCGTACGACGTACGCGTCTGCGGCGTGGCCTCGACGGTGCGCGCCGGTGCCTTCGCCGTCCGGACGACGTCGCGGCTGCGCGCGCTGGCGGACGCGCACACCATCGTCGTGCCCGGCGTCACCGAACCCGGGCATCCAGTGCCTCCGGCGCTCGTGACGGCGCTGCGTCCCGCGGCCGCACGCGGTGCGCGGATCGCGTCGATCTGCAGCGGCGCGTTCGTCCTCGCCGCCGCCGGCCTGCTCGACGGCCTGCGTGCGACGACGCACTGGCTCGCGACGACGGAGCTGGCACGCGCGTACCCGTCGATCGACGTCGACCCCGACGTGCTCTTCGTCGACAACGGCCGCATCCTGACCTCGGCCGGCGCCGCCGCCGGCCTCGACCTGTGCGTCCACATGGTGCGCCGCGATCACGGCGCCGCGGTCGCCGCCGAGGCCGCGCGTCTCGCCGTCATGCCGCTCGAGCGCGACGGACGTCAGGCGCAGCGCATCGTCCACGCCGCACCAGCGCCGGACGGCCCGTCGCTCGCGCCCCTGCTCCACTGGCTCGACGCGCATCCGCACGAGCAGCTGTCGCTGGCGCGGATGGCCCGCTGGGCCGCGATGAGCCCGCGCACGCTGAGCCGTCGGTTTCGCGAGCAGGTCGGCACGACGCCGGCGCAGTGGATCCTGCAGCTGCGGGTCCGACGCGCCCAGCAGCTGCTCGAGACGAGCGCGCTGTCGATGGAGCGCGTCGCCGCCAGCGTCGGCTTCGGATCGTCGGCGACGTTCCGCGATCGCTTTCGTCGCGTCGTCGGGACGAGCCCGCAGGCGTATCGGCGCGGATTTTCTACCGGTGGGGCATCGCCCTAACTTCCGGTGTTTGCTACCGGGCAGGCATGCGAGCCACCGCAGTCGCTCTCGCGCTGCTCGTCCTCGTCCCGGTCGCCGCCCGCGGCGCGTCGACGGCGTTGCTGGTGACGGCGACGAACGCGCCGCTGCGCGTCCTCGGCAGCGACGGTCGCGAGCACCTCGAGTACGATCTCGTGTTGACGAACGCGTTCAGCACACCGGTGACGCTGACCGCCATCGAGGTCCTGGCGCCGGACGGCCATACCCTCCTGCGCCTCGACGAGGAGGACCTGACGGTGCGCACCGGTCCGCTGCTCGGCGGCACGCCGACGCGGGAGGTGGCGGCGTCCGGCGTCCTGGCGACGACGATCGACCTCGCCATACCGCCCGGCAGCGCGCCGCCGCGTGTCGGTCATCGGATCACCTACACGCTGCCCGACACGCTCCTCGCCGCGATCATCGGCAGCCGCGAGATCCTCGGCCCCGAGCTGACCGTCGACCCGCGAGCCCCGATCGCGATCGCGTCGCCGATCCGAGGTGACGGGTGGATGAACGCGAACGGCTGCTGCGACCCCGCCGCTCCGCACCGCCTCATGCGCCTCGTCGTCGACGGCACGCGCTGGACGAAGATGGAGACGTTCGCCATCGACTGGGTGCGGCTCCGCGACGGCCGCCTCTTCACGGGCGACGGCGCGAGCCCGACGCAGTGGTTCGGCTACGACGCCGAGGTGCTGGCCGTCGCCGACGGCACCGTCGTGTCGGTGCGCAACGACATGCCCGATCAGACACCGAACCAGGCCGTCGCCGGCATGCACGCGCCCACCGACTTCACCGGCAACCACGTCGTCCTGCAGCTCGCACCGCAGGTGTGGGCGACGTACGCGCATCTCCGGCCGGGCAGCGTCGACGTCAGGGAGGGCGATCGCATCACCCGCGGCCAGCGCCTCGGACGCCTCGGCAACACCGGCAACTCGAGCGCGCCGCATCTGCACTTCCAGCTCAGCGACGGGCCGGACGTCGTCACCTCGAACAGCCTGCCCTTCGTCCTCACGAGCTACACGCGGGCGGGCACGGTGGACCCGGCGCAGCTCGACGACGCGTCCGGCGATCCACTCGCGCCCGTGCTCGTGGTGACCGGCCCGCCGAAACCGCAGGCCGGCACCCTACCGCTCGCGTACACGGTGATCGACGTCCACTGACGTCGCCGGCAGGCGAGAATCGTGCGACGTCGACCTTCTACCCGAAGGCCTCCATGTGGTCGGCCAGCGCCTTCTGGAACGCCGGTCGCGCCTCGCACCGCAGGCGATACGCCTCGAGCGCCGGCATCTCCGCTACCAGGTCGGTGTGCCGCAGGATGCGCAGCACCGTCGTCATGAGCAGGTCGCCCGCCGTGAAGCGATCCTCGAGATAGTCCCGTCCGTCGAGCCGGGTGGAGAGCTCGTTCAGCCGCATCTGCACCGCCTCGACCGCCGTCGGCCGGCGCAGCTTCGCCCACTCCTCGTTGGCGTAGAACAGGTCGAGCTCGGCGAGATGCTGGATGTACGGCTCGACGGTGTTCAGCGCCGCGAACATCCACGTGCGCGCGCGGGCGGCGGCAGCGGGATCGGCGGGCAGCAGCGCCTCGGAGCGCGCGGCGATGTGCATGACGATCGCCCCCGACTCGAACAGCACGAGGTTGCCCTCCTCGTAGGTCGGGACCTGCCCGAACGGCTGCAGGCTCCGGTAGCCTGCCGACTTCTGCTCTCCCTGGTCGAGCAGGCGCTGCTCGTACGGGAGACCGGCCTCTTCGAGTGCCCAACGCACCCGAACGTCACGCACCACGCCCTGCGCAAAGGGCGGGACCCAGCGGAATGCACTCACTTTGATCGTGCTCATCGCGTCCTCCTCATCATGTGGACGTCTGGCGAAGGGGGGAATCGACAAACGACACGACGGCCCGTCGTCGAACGGATGGGGACGCTCATCCTCAGCGCCCACGGATGCGGGCGTACATGTACGAGTGGCGCGGCACCGGCCCGATGTTCGGCTTGATCGACCAGCATCGGAGGACCCCCTCGCGTTGCAGCCCGGCTTTCTCGAGCACGCGCGCGGAGGCGACGTTCTCGACGTCGCACGTGGCCCACACCCGATGCACGTGCTCGAGCCCCGATGCCCAGCCGACGACGGCCCGCGCCGCCTCCGTCGTGTAGCCGCGGCCCCAGTACCGCCGGTCGAGCGCATAGCCGAAGTCGGCGGCGTGCCCACGCATGCGACACGAGATCACGCCGATCGCGCCGTCGTCCGGCGGGACCGTCATCATCCACGTGGTCTCAGTGCCCGCGGCGCGGCGTTCGAGGGCGCCGTCCAGGAACGCGACGGCGTCGTCGCGACTCGCGTGCGTCACCCAGTCCATGTAGCGCGTGACCTCGGGGTCGCTGGCATACGCGAACACGGCGTCCGCATCCGACGGTCGTGGAGCTCGCAGCCTCAGGCGTCGCGTCTCGAGGAGCACGTCGTCATCGCCGCCGCTCAGTCGCGGTCGGGCGCCCCGAGCGGGAAGAGCGGACGATAGGGCCGTGCCTCGTCGACCGCCCGTGCGAAGGACGGCCGCGCGAGCAACCGCCGTCGATAGGCATGGAGATTGGTGAACGACGCGTCGATCGGGTGCACCCAGTCGGCGTAGAACAACGACGGTGCTGCGGCGCAGTCGGCCAGGCTGAAGACGCCGGCCGCGGCCCAGTCGCGCCCCGCCATCGTCCCGTCGAGCCAACGGTAGACCGCCTCGAGTGCCCGCCGCGCATCGGCCACTCCGTGCGCATCGCCAGCATCTGCGGGACGGAGGCTGTCGCCGACGATCTTCTGCATCGGCGTCATGACGTAGTTGTCGAAGACGCGGTCCATCATCCGGACGTCGAGCGCCGCACGCGGATCGTCGGGGATCAGCGAGACGGGCCCGGGATGCGCGAGCGCGAGGTACTCGACGATGATGCTCGCCTCGAACACCGTGCGGCCCGCGTCCACGAGGGTCGGCATCTTCTTGAGCGGCCACGCGGCCTCATGCTCGGCGTGCACCGCGGCGTCACCCCCGAGCAGGCGGAGCTCGAACGGGATGTCGTTCTCGTAGAGCGCGATCAACACCTTCTGGCAGTAAGACGAAAACGGATGCGCGTAGAGCCTCATGGTCTCCCCTCGATTGCGATCCTGGCCAGCGTCTCGACCAGGAACTCCTTCTCGCGTGCCTGCACCCGTGCCGACAGGTCGTCGACGGAATCGCCGCGCATGACCGGCACTCGGCACTGGGCGAGAACCCGCCCGGTGTCGTACTCGGCGTCGACGAGGTGGATCGATATCCCGGTCTCGGTTTCGCCCGCGGCGAGGACGGCCTCGTGCACACGATTGCCGTACATCCCCCGCCCCCCGAACTTCGGCAGCAGCGCCGGGTGGGTGTTGAGGACGCGGCCCGCGTAGGCCGCCAGCATCCGAGGGCCCAGCTTCTTCATGAAGCCGGCGAGCAGCACCAGATCGACCTGCGCCGTCGTCAACGCATCGAGGATCGCCTCGTCGAGGCGATCCGGATCGGGGTGCGTCGCCGACGACAGGTGCGCCGTCGCGACGCCGGCCGCGCGCGCTCTCCGCAGCGCACCCGACTCGCGATTGTTGCTGATCACGAGGCCGACCGTCGCCGGCAGCCTGCCGTCGGCGACCGCGTCCAGCACGGCCTGGAGCGTCGTGCCCTCGTGGGATGCCAGCACGCCGAGTCTCATGATCGTGCTCCACTACTCGATCAGCGGTAGCCCGTCACGTCGGCGGGCTTGCCGGCGTCCTGCACTTCGGGAACGTAGCGCCAGGCATCGGGCTGGCTGCCGTCGAGATCGGTGAAGCCGTACACCTTCGCCAGCTGCCCGCTCGAGAGCGAGTGTCCGTTCCAGCGCGCGACGTCCGGATCGGCCGCGAGCGCCGCGACGGCCCGGCCGACGAACGCCGGCGTCTCGGAGATGGCGAAGTGCGGCGACCACGCCGTCGCCTCGTGCCAGTTCGCCTCGGTGACACGGTAGGCCTCGAGCATGGCCTCCGATCGCAGCCACCCCGGCGTCAGCAACACCGCCGTGGCACCGCGCGGTCCGAGCTCGTGCGCGAGCGCGAAGGCCATCCGACCCACGGCCGCCTTGGCGAGGTCGTAGAAGAACGAGACGCGGTAGCTCGTCGCGTTGTACTCCTCGGTGCCGTCCGTCACCTCGACGACCAGGCCGCCCGGCGTCGCGAGCAGGAGCGGGATCGCGAAGTGGCTGGTGATGGCGTGCGTATCGACGGCCAGACGCAGCGTGCGCAGCCCGACGTCGAGGTCGGATTCCCAGACCGTCTTGTTCCACTCCATGGTGGTGGCGCCCCAGATGTCGTTCACCAGCACGTGGAGGCAGCCCTGCTCGCGCTCGACACGCGCCACCAGCGCGCGCACCTCGTCGGGCACGAGATGGTCCACCTGCACGGCGATGCCATGGCCTCCGGCCTCGTCCACCAGGGCTGCGGTGTCCTCGATCGTCTCCGGCCGGTTCATCTCGGAGCGCGCGGATCGCGTCGATCGCCCGGTGACGTAGACGGTGGCGCCGGCCGCGCCCAGCTGCACGGCGATGCCGCGACCCGCGCCGCGGGTCGCGCCGGCGACGAGTGCGACCCTGCCCTTCAGCGATACGGTCATGCCGCCGGCCTAGCAGGAGTCGCGCTCGGAGTTAAGATCGCGCGTCGAGGTTTCGGTAGTACACCGTCGTGCTGCAGAGCCCGCCCGCCGGGAACAGCGCGTAGTCGGGAATGTCTCCCACACGCACCCAGCCGAGGCGCTCGTAGACGCGCGCCGCATCGCCGCCGGTGACGGCGTCGAGCACCAGCAGGGTGCGGCCGCATTCGCATGCCGCGGCTTCGGCGGCGCGCACCAGCGCCGCGCCGAGGCCGTCGCGGCGGGCACGGCGATGCACCAGCAGCTTCGTCAGGTCGGCGCGGTGCGGCTGGTTCTCGGGCAGCTGCAGCACGAGCTGCACGGTGCCGCACACACCGTGCGCATCCTCGGCGACCAGCAGCGCGCGTTCGCCGGCGGCGACGCCGTCCGCCACGCGACGCCAGAAGGCTTCGGCACGTTCACGGGTCAGCGGGTGCATGAAGCCTATCGAGGCACCGCCGTCGACGCAGTCGAGCAGGACGTCGGCGAGGGCGCCGATCCGTGCATCGTCGAGCGCATGCAGGCGTCGCAGGGACCAGGGAGACGTCATCATCGCCTCACGAGGGGTTCGGACGCGATCACCACCGCATAGCGCGCCGGCTTTCGCGTCGGGTTGTGGAACATCGTCGGGCGGTCGAGCTGCATCGCCAGGCAGTCGCCGGCGCGCACTCGATGTCGCTCGTCGCCGAGGGTGACGTCGATGGCGCCGTCGAGCACCCACACCTGCTGGTGCACCCGGAGATCGCGCCCGCCGTTCTCGAAGGCAACGCGCGCCCCGGCCGGAAAGTGCACCTCGACGATCTGCATCGGCTGCGGCACGCCCGGCGGCGAGACGTTGCGCCGCCGGTAGCCCGACGCCGGATCGGTCCACACCGGCTGATCGTCACGCCGCGCCAGTGGGCCCCCGGGCGGGACTGGTCCATCGAACAGCGCGGCGAGCATCACGCCCAACCCGCCGGCCAGCTTCTCCAGCACCACCGCCGTGGGGCTGCTCTCACCGCGCTCGACGAGGGAGATCATCGAGCGGCTGACGCCGCTCTTCCCGGCGAGCGCGTCGAGCGACATCCCTCGTGCCGCGCGCAGCTCGCGCACGCGGTCGGCGATGCGGTGATTCAGGTCGGGACCGGCATCCTTCATGCTGGACGCGTTGTCCAGGATGATGGACGGCCCGTCAAGGCGTGCTACGGCACCAGGAGATTGATGGCCTCGCCGCCCTTCATCGACATGGTGACGATGTCCTTCGCGTCGAGGTTCATCTTCGTCAGGTCGACCATGCGCATCTGGCTGTTGTCGTAGGTGCGGAAGTAGAAGCGCTTCGCCTTGAGATCGCTGGCGCTCGTCCAGAGCGTGTAGTCGGCCTGGATGTTGCCGTGGGCGTCCTTCTCGTGGTCGCGCGCCGATCCCTTCGGGATGTCGAACTGGTTCAGGAGATGGAACGCCTGGAGGATGGCGTCGTCGCCGGTCTGCGACGGCAGCACCGACTGGCTGAAGGCCACCGCACGCACGAAGCGCGACGGCGGCGTGAAGTCGCCGGGAAGGCCGAGCATGCCCGAGCCCTGCCCGAACGGCTCGAGCGTGACCGACCCCAGCTTCACGGGCGGCACGTTGACCATCGAGAAGTTCACGTAGTTGCGCAGGTTGGTCATGTGCCAGTCGAAGGCCGGCGAGTTGGTCAACACGCCGAACGGGTCGTCGTGCACGTGGAGCGTGCCGCCGACGTACTCGATGACGATGCTCTCGCCGGAGGCGTCCTGCACGATGAAGTGCACCTCGGGCGCCATGCCCCACCCCTGGTAGACGACGCCGGGGACGACGACCTTGCCGATGTTGGCCCGCACCTCGTCGACGCTGGCGAAGTTCTCGAGCAACCACGACCCGAGCTCCCACGGCGCGAGCGTCTTGCCCGCATCGGCCGCGGTGTACGGCATGTAGCCGGCGGAGGTCGGGAAGTAGAAGAGCCCCGACGACAAGCCCTTCTCGTTCACGCCGTCGAAGAGGACCGGCATGCCGACGCCGTTGGCGCCGACGCTGGCGTACTTCGACGTCCACTGGAGCCCCGGCTTGCCGTCGGGCGTGGTCCCGGTGCGCGCAAAGCCGCGCGGGATCATGATGACACTGGAGTCGATGTCGATCGCGAACTCCAACGTGCGCGCGTGGACGACGGTGCCGTCCGCCGCGGTCAAGCTGATGCCCGTGCAGGCCTGGGTGGTGTGGACGCCGCCGAGGAGAAGCGCGGCGACGATCGCGGTCCGGACTGCCGTGGAGTCGATCATGGACGCTCGCACTACATCGGACCGCGGCTGTGAACCAGCAGCGCAGCGTTCGACTTTGTACCTCGCCAAGCAGCGGTGCCTCGGCTAGGGTTCGGCCGTCCGAGGAGGTCCCCATGCGCACCAGTCGAGGCCGGTTTGGAATCTTCGTGGCGCTCGAGACGCTGGTCGTCTTGCTCGTGCCGTCGCCACCAGCGTCCGCGATCCGTGGCGACACGGTGCTGGTGAGTCGGATGGGCGGCGCGAGCGGCCCGGTCGGCGACGCGGCCTCGTACGTCGCCCGGATATCCGCCGACGGCCACATCGTGGCGTTCGCCTCGAATGCCGACAATCTGAGCCTCGACGACGACGACGCCGTGCAGAACATTTTCGTGCGCGACCTCGACGCCGGAACGACGACCCTCGTCAGCCGAGCGACCGGCTCCTCGGGCGCGGGGGCCGACGAGGGCTGCAACAGCCCCACACTCTCCGGTGACGGGCGGTTCGTCGCCTTCGAATCGGGCGCCACCAACCTGAGCCCGGACGATGCCGACGCCCACCTGGACATCTTCGTGCGCGACACGCTGAACCAGACGACCATCTTCGTCAGCCGAGCGACGGGCGCGAATGGGGCGCCGGGGGACGGCACCTCCTCCGTACCGGCCATCTCCAGCGACGGGCGGTTCGTCGTGTTCGTGTCGACCGCCGACGACCTGAGCCCCGACGACATCGACGCCTTCGTCAACGTCTTCGTGCGCGACACCGTGATGAACACGACCATCCTGGTCAGCCGCGCGGATGGCGCGGCGGGCCCCGCCGCCACCGGCGACAGCTCGACCGCGGTGATCTCGGGCGACGGGCGTTTCGTGGCGTTCTACTCGGCGGCCGACAATCTGAGCCCCGATGACGACAACGCGTTCTTCAATGTCTTCCTCCGCGACACGCTCCTCGGGACCACCACGTTGATCAGCCGGGGCAACGGCCCGAGCGGCCCGGCGGTGGACGGGGACTCCTTCATCGATTCGATATCGGCCGACGGGCGGTTCGTCGCCTTCGAGTCGAATGCGAACAGCCTGAGCCCCGACGACGACAACGCCAGCAGCCACGTCTTCGTCCGCGACACCGTGACCGGATCGACCACGCTCGCCAGCCGGGCCGACGGGGTGAACGGTGCCGCGGGCAACAACGGATCCGACACCGCGGCGCTCTCCGCCGACGGCCGCTTCGTCACTTTCGAGTCGAATGCGACCAATCTGAGCCCCGACGACGACAACGCCGTCCTCGACATCTACGTGCGCGACCTCGAGCGAGGCACGACGACCCTGGTCAGCCGCGCCACCGGCGCTGCCGGCCCCGTGGGCGACGCCAGCTCGTACACCTATGGCTTCGCCATCTCGGCCGACGGTCGCTTCGTGACGTTCGAATCGGACGCCGACAATCTGAGCCCCGACGACACGAACCTCTTCGAGGACGTCTTCCGTCGCGACCTCCTGGGCGTGTTGCCGCGCTGCACCGACGTGACACAGACGGTCGTCCGCGAAGCGGCCTCGATCGTCTCGCTCACCTGCAGCGACGACGACGGTGACACGGTGACGCGCACGCTCGTGACCGATCCGACCCACGGTGTCGCCGGGGCGATCGATCAGGCCGCAGGCACCGTGAGCTATACGCCGACGCCCGGCTACCGCGGGCCCGACACCTTCACGTTCACGGCGACCGATTCGACCGGCGACTCGCCCGTCGCCACGGTGACGCTGAACGTCGCCGGCTGCGTCGCGGCGCCGACGTTCGCCTCCATCGACTGCCGGCTGGACGAGCTCGTTCTGGCGACGGCCGCGGGAGTACCGGACGGGAAGCTCGGCGCGAAGCTCGCGTCGCTCCTCTCGCGCGCCGACTCCAGCATCGCGACGGCGGAGGGGCTCGGTACCTCGCGCAAGGCACGCAAGGCGCTCGGCAGGGCGATCAAGGCGCTCTCGGCGTTCGGCAAGCAGCTGCGCAAGAAGTCGGCGAAGAAGCTGCTCGACCCTGCGACCGTCGCGTCGCTGCGCGCGGCCGTCGAGGCACTGCGTCAGGACGTCGCGGCGTTGCGGGGTTCCTAGGCCAACCGCTCCATATCCAGCGCGAACGATGCGCGACGCCTCGTGACCTCCGACACCACCTCGTCGGGCGTCAGCTCGCCGGTATCGACCGCATGCCCCGCGAACCGGCCGAGGTCCGCGAACTGGGCATGCATCTGCCGAACGACGTGATCCCTGCCCTCGCCTTCCCGCGCCCGCACTCGCTGGAGGCACGTCGCGACCGGCGCGCGCAGGACGACGTACTCGAGCGCAATGCCCGTCGGTCGCACCTCCGACGCCACGATGGGAAGCGACCACGGGCCGACGATGCCGTCGAGGAACACCGCCCAGCTCCGCTCGGCGAACGCCACGGCCGTTCGAGCCAGCGCGATCATGATGTCCGTGTTCTGCTCCTTGGCAGCGGGTCGATACGGCGAGATCGGGTGCGCCGGGAAGGTGAAGAAGACGTCCGACGGAATGTGCAGCCCGCGAGGGGCCACCTTCGCCAGACCAGCGGCGACCGTCGTCTTGCCCGTGCCGGGCGACCCGGTAACGATCACGATCGGCGTCATGGATCCACCTCTACTGACGGCTCTCGAACGAGAACACGCGCCAGGCGTGCGGGCTGCCCGGACGCTCGCTCTCCGTCACGGCGCCACGCGCGTACCCGGAGACGACGCCCGGCCAGAACCGCAACGCGGGGTGATTTCCCTCGGACACGCGCACGGTCCACCGGCCGGGAAAGCGATCCCAGACGAGGAACGCCGCGCGGCGGCCAACACCCGAACGACGGTAACGACGAAGGACGAAGAACTCGGCGATGTCGTGGACGTCGGGATTCTCCGACGCTGGTGATCCGCGGGTGACGAGCACGAACCCCACGACACGCGACTGGCATCGGATGAGAAAGGGGAAACGCTGCTCCGGCTCCGACCAATAGAGCGGCAGCTTGTCGTAGCCGAACCGACCATCTGCCCCCAGCTCGATGCTCGGGAATACCTCGCTGAGATCGTGCACGTAGAGCTCGAGCAGGTTCGCCAGCAGCACGGCATCATTCGCCGTCGCGACGTCGAGAGCGACTTCCAGCGGATCGTCCATGTCACCCCACGAGCTCAGGCAGCAACGACATGTCGTCGAACACCGCGGCGCCAGCCGCGCGGAGCGCATCCGGGCTGGTGAGCCGCGCGAACCCCAGCACGGGCATGCCGGCTGCGACGGCCGCCTGAACGCCGGGAACGCTGTCCTCGACCACCACGCAACGATCGGGAGCAGCACCCATGGTGGCGGCGGCGTACAGGAAGAGATCGGGTGCCGGCTTGCCGCGCGGGACCTGCGTCGCGCTGAACATGGGCGGAGCGAAGTCGGCCAGGAGGCCCGCCCAGCCGAGCCGGCCGCACATGTCCTCGGGGGCAGCATTGGAGGCGACGCACCATGGACGCGAGAGCTCGGACAACACCTGACGAATGCCCGGTATCGGACGAAGCTCACGCGCGAGTCGCGCGCGGAGACGCCGATCGTACTCGGCGGTGAACTCCGCCGGGGCACGCCAGCCGAGCCGCGGTTCGATGACCGCGAGCCGACCCGCCATGGTCCCGCCCGAGAACTCGCGCAGCGTTCCCTCGTAGTCGAGCGAGTGGCCGAGCTCACCGAGCATCTCGACGAACAGGCGATTGACGATGGGCTCGCTGTCGACGAGGACGCCGTCGTTGTCGAAGATGATCAGGTCGGCCGGCATTCCCGCCCGAGACCGCTTCAGGCCTTCCGCCAGTAGTCGTTCGCCGCCGCGATGGTCTGGAACTCGATGGCCACGACCTGACTCGCGGCGATGAGGCTCTCGGGTGTCGTCGCGTAGTTCGGCCGGCCGCCTTTGAGGACGTCGAGGTCCGGCTGGATGTTGTGGATCGTGTGTCGCCCGATCATGAGCGCGAGAGCACGCCCTTCCTCGGGCGTGGCGGTGATCAACGAGTCGCCGGGGATGAGCACCAGACCTTCATCGGGAACGCGATTCATGGCGGACCTCCAGTGATGCGATCGTCTGGGGGCAATCTGCCTGGCATCGGGAGTTGCTCCAAGGCGACGTCATCACGATTCGCCGTTGCTGCGCAGGAGCTGACCGTCGATCCGCCCGCCCTCCTCCGAGCACAGGAAGCGGACGAGGCTGGCGCAATCCGAAGGCTGGCCCACGCGACCACCGAGCGCTGCCTTCTGGTCGGCGGTCATCCACCCGGTGTCGGTCGGGCCAGGGTCGATGACGTTCGCCGTGATGCCGAGGTGGCGAAACTCCTCTGCCGCCGCGAGCACGATGCGGTCCAGCGCACCTTTGCTCGCGCCATACGGCAGATTGCCGACGACGTGATCGCTCGTCAGCGCGACGATCCGACCCCGCTCCGTCCGGAAGCGTCGGCCGAGCTCGCGAACCAGCAGCCAGCTCGCGCGGGCGTTGACGGCGAAGTGCAGGTCGAAGCTCTCGACCGTCGTGCCGAGAATGTCGCTGTCGACCGACTGGCAATGCGAGAGCACGAGCGCCGTGACCGGGCCGATCGACCGTTCGACCTCGTCGAAGATGCGGGCCGGTGTCTCGACGAGGCGAAGGTCGGCTTCGATCGCGGCCGTCTTCGCACCGCTCGCGGCGAGCTGCTCCTGCAACGCATCGACGTCGCCGCGGTCCGTTCCGGGGAAGACGGCCTCGTCGTAGGGTCGCCAGAAGGTCGTCGCGACGTCCCAGCCGTCGCGCGCGAGCTGGAGCGCGATGGCGGCACCGATGCCTGCGCGACGACTGGCACCCGTCACCAGGGCGAGGGGACGTGGGCTGTCAGGGCTACCCGGGTGCATTCCGCGCCCTCCCGAGCGCACGCAGCATGGCCATGCGCAACTGGTGCGGGTCGACGTAGCGGAGCGTCGGGGTGTCGGCCATGGGCAACGCGGCTATGCCGTCCAGACAGCCATCGAGACTCTACCGATGGTGTACGGGTCTCCGATCAACCACTTCCATGATCCATCCGGCTGTCGACGTGCCACTTCTATCGCATGGACGTTCATCGGCCGATCGCCCGAGACCGTCCACCGGGTGTGCATCAGCGCGATGTCTCCAGCCTCGACGACTGCCTTGATGGTGAAGTCGAAACACGTCCTGGCCGCGACGAGTGGGGCCAACGCACCGTGCAGGGCGTCCCACCCCTTCGTCACCTCGCCTGACTGGTGCACGAAGACCGCTTCACGATCGTAGACATCGAGCACCGCGTCCAGGTCTCCGTCCGCCATGGCTCGCTGGAAGATGGTGCATATCTCTGCCGGAGTGCGTGCAGGCATTGGTCGATCCTCCGTCGGCGCGTGCGTACTCCCCCAGCGTCGACGCTACGCCGCCAAGACGATGGCGGCGACGATGCACGAGAGCGCGACACCCGACCCGAGCGCCGGTCCCCAGAACCAGAACCGCAGGGACAGGACGAGGTACACCGCGGCAACGCCGGCCGCGATACCCTGCAACAGGTGACTGCCGACGAACGCCGGGAAACCGGGCCAGGCCAGAAACAGGAGGCCGCCACCGGCGAGGACGACGCCGACGCTGTGGCTGAGATTGAAGCCCATCCATGCCTGCCACAGATTGATGCGCGGATTGAACGCCACGCGCGCGCTCTGCATCGCGACGCGGACCGACGCATCCGTGGGCGTGAACGCCCGAGGGTTGCCGAGATCGAGAAGCGTCAGCAACCCGTGCAGCGTGCCCAACGTGACGAAGATGAGCCCAGCGACCGCCAACAGCGCCTGCGCCACGTCGATCATGGGCATGTCAGCCTCCACTACCGGCACGCGTACGCGCAGTCTCCACGTACGGCTCGACCGCCGACACGGCTCGCGCGACGGACTGCTCCAATTCCCCCACGGGCGCGACGTAGCGGAACACGTCCTCGACGGCATCGCGACCGAGCAGGCTCCAGACCACCCACGCGGCGAGGTACTGCGCCGACAGGCATCCGCCTGCCGTCGCGACGTTGCCGGCCGCATGGAACGACTGTTCGAGGACGCGGATACCGGCCGCCTCGAGATGCGGCCTGGTCGAGAGGTCCGTGCAGGCGGGCACCGCGTCGAGCAGGCCGAGCCGAGCCAGGACGAGTGCCCCGGAACACTGCGAACCGACGAGCTGCCGACGTGGGTCCAACCGAAGCCGCGACATGATCGCGTCGTCCGCGATGATCTCACGGGTGAGACGGCCACTGCCGACGAGCACGACGTCGGCCTGGTTGGCGAACTCGAGCGGACGCTGCGCCGTGATGCGCACGCCGTTCATCGACCGGACCGTCTCCGACGGACACGCGATCTCGGCCTTCCATCCTGGGAGTTGGACACGGTTCAACATGTGGGCAGCGACCAACGAGTCGATCTCGTTGAAGCCGTCGAACGTCACGACCGCGATCTGCATCGTCTCAGCCTCTCCCTGCGAATGCCTCGGACCATCCAGACACGGCTCGCGAGGCGTGTCACGTACCACCGAGCGGAGCCTGCCGTCATAGGCAGTGCAATGAACCGTCGCTGGTGGAGCGTCCTATCCGGGCAAATCCCAACAGGAGGCTCTCCATGGATTCTCGTCATGTCTTCGCCGTTGCCGGCCTGATCGCGACGGTCGCGTTCGGGGCAGCTTCGGCCGCTGCGCAGAGTACGACCCGCGTGAGCGTCGCAGCCGACGGCGGCCAGGGCAACGGCCCGAGCTACTTCGGTGGCGCGAGCACCAACGCGCGCTACGTCGTGTTCTCGTCGGACGCGACGAACCTCGTTCCCGGCGACACCAACGGCAAGACCGACGTGTTCCGGCGCGACCGCACCTCTGGCGAGACGGTGCGCATCAGCGTCGACGACGACGGCGTGCAGTCCAACGGGCGCAGCTTCGCGAGCGGCGTGTCCCGCGACGGGCGGCTCGTCCTCTTCTGGTCGCACGCGACGAATCTCGTCGGCGGCGACACCAACGGCTTCGAGGACGTCTTCCTGCGCGACGTCGCGCTGCACACCACCACCCGGCTGAGCCTCGGGCCGAACGGCGTCCAGACCAACGGCGGCAACCGGTTCCCCACCATGAGCGACGACGGCCGCTGGGTGGCGTTCCAGTCCTACGCGTCGAACGTCGTCCTCGGTGACACCAACGACCGCGAGGACATCTACGTGCTCGACCGCCGCACGGGGCAGACGACGCGCGTCGGGCAGCCGTCCGAAGGCCAGTCGAACGACGACAGCCTCGGCCCGCAGATCAGCCCGAACGGCCGCTACCTCGCGTTCGAGTCGGACGCCAGCAATCTCGTGCCCGGCGACACGAACGGGGCGATCGACGCGTTCGTGGTCGACCGCACCCGCGGCACGCTGGTGCGCGCCAGCGTCTCCGACGCCGGCGTCGAGGGCAACCTGCAGAGCCGGTCGCCCATCGTCAGCAGCAACGGGCGGTGGGTGCTGTTCCTGTCGGCCGCCGACAATCTCGTCGCCGGCGACACGAACCACGTCTTCGACTCGTTCCTCCATGACCTGCGCCGCGGCGAGACGCGCCGCGTGAGCGTCTCCTCGAACGGAACCGAGGGCAATTTCGGGAGCTCACGCGGCACCCTCGATCCGAAGGGGCGATACGTCGCGTTCGGGTCGCATGCCAACAACCTCGTCGCCGGCGATACCAACGCGGCCGCCGACGTCTTCGTGCGGGACCTCGCACGCGGGACCACCATCCGCGTGTCGGCGGCGCATGACGGTGGCGAGACGAACGGCGATTCCCAGGCGATCGGCTTCGCCGACAGTCGCACGCTGCTGGTCGCGTCTCCCGCCGGCAACCTCGTCGCTGGCGACACCAACGCGACGGACGACCTGTTCATGCTGCGCTGGCGCTGAGCCGTCCATGGCCCGGCCGGCAATGCCCGGCCGGGCCATGCCTCCCCTCGGCGTCAGGGCAGGATGACGACACCTGGGAGGGTCATCCGACCGGCTCCATCAACTCGATGCGATTCCCGAAGGGATCGGCGACGTAGACCCGGTGGTAGCCTTCGAGCGGTTCCTCGACGACGTCGACGCGAGCTTCCCGAAGACGCGTCACCAGCGCGCTGAGCCCGCGCACGAGCAGGGCGGGATGCGCCTTCCTGGCAGGACGGAAATCGACGTCGACGCCGAGATGGAGCTTGAGAGTGCCGTCTTCGAACCAGACGCCACCACGTTGTGCGAGCGCCGGCGGTTTCGGTGTCTCGGGTATTCCCAAGAGCCCGGAGTAGAACGCTCTCGCGTCGTCTTCTCGGCCAGCTGGCATCGCCAACTGCACGTGCTCGATTCCGAGAATCACCATCGTTCTCGCTCTCCGCGCGCCTAGCGTCGCCGGCGCCGATCCACCGCGTTCATCTCCGCTCTTTCTGTGGCTTGTCATCCATGAAGGCGTCGAACCGTCGCCAACTCACCTTCCGACCGTTGACTCCGTTGCGGGGGAACCAGACCAACGAGCCCTTGGAGATGCGCAGCGTGCCGAACTTCTCACCGTCGCGCTTCACCACGAATTCGATGTCCGTCTTTCCGAGGGTTCTCGGTGGAACGCTGAACGTCACATCGTGTGCCATACGATCGCAGCCTCCCTTGCGCTCCGACGATCGGGGTCGAGCTCGGTCTCGGGTCGACCGTCTGCCGGGCGATCCCGCTCCGTCTCGGCAACCCCTGGCCACACATACATCGTCTTCTACGCACTGAACGTGAATGTCCTGGCCCGCGGATCGCGAACGTCATGCCCGGGTGCCGTCGAGAATCTCCGCCGCGACACGCTCACCGGAACGAACCGCCCCGTCGATCGCGCCGTGTGACACCGTCGCCGTTTCGGTGCCAGCCCAGTGCACGCGTCCGACGGGCTTCCGCAACAGGTGTCCGTAGCGCGTGAGGGTGCCGAGCGTGAAATGCGCCATGGAGCATCCGCGCGACCACCGCTCTTTCCACCACGAAGTCTCGACGAACTCGATCGGGCTCGCGGCACGGGGGCCGAGTCGAGCGGCCAGGGCGTCGAGCACCGCCTTCCGACGCACGTCCGCGTCGAGCGAGTCCAGGCGCTGGGCTATCGGGCCGAACGTGAACGCGGCGATGATGCCTGGACTCCCGGACGAGGGGCTGGCATCCAGCGTGACCTCGGCGGCCGATCGCGGCTCGGCCGTCTGGCCGCTGTAGCCGTCGGCGCGCCAGAACGGCTCCTCGTAGACGACCATCGTCTTGGTTTCCCAGCCGGCGATGGCGTTGCGGTAGAGCGCCATCCGATCCTCGGGAAGCGGCGGCTCGAACGCGATCTCGAGCGCGAGCGCGGGCGGCACCGACACGACGACGTCCCGGGCCGTGACCGTGACACCGTCGGCAGCAACGAGCACGCGATCGTCGCGCTGCGTGATGGCCCGGACCGGCGTGCGCAGCCGGATCGACCCACCGAGCTGGTCGGCCATCTCGTGCGCGATCGAGCCGGCGCCACCATTCACCATGTTCTCCTGGGCGCCGTTCTCGATCGAGAACAGGGTGTCGATGCTGCCGTGGGCGTGGGCCAGGTACAACAGATGAAGCAGCGACGCGTCGGACAGGTCGGCCGTCATGAGTCCGCGCACCGCCGACTCGAAGAGGTCGCGCGCGATCGTCGTGCGGATCCCGGAGTGCTCGAGCCACGACGCAACCGAGCGCGCGTCCCATTCGGCGGCGCGTGGGGCGGTCCACGGAACGTCCAGCGGCACGGTTCTCGCCATCCGGTTGATCTTCCACTGCGCGAGCGCGAGGGTGACCACCGCGAGCGGACTGATCTTCGGGATGAGACCGGTGTAGCGACGCGTTCGTCCCTCGCTGGCCAGGAGGTGCGCGCCCTTCACCCACGTCTTGTACGTGGTCACGCCAACCTCGGCAGCGAGGGCGAAGATCGCGTCGTGCTTCGGGCCGAGCCATCCGCCCCCACGATCGATCCCCAATCCATCCGGGAGATGGTGAGTCCACACTCGGCCCCCCACCCGGTCCCGGGCCTCGAGGACGACGACCGACTTTCCGGCGTTGCTCAGCCGATGCGCTGCGGTGAGGCCGGCGTACCCGGCGCCGACCACGCAGACGTCGCATTCCAGTTGCTCGGTCAGCGGGGATGCCTCGGCCATCGAGCTCACTATCGGCCGAGGAGGCCGTATCGCGTCAACTCCGAGGCCATCGTCAGTCCGACGGCACCGGACCAATCACAGACGTGGCTTCGTCGTGTCTCCCTTACGCCGCGCCTAGTGCCCGTCGAACGGGAAGATGCGTTTCCAGTCGTCCTTCATGCTGATCACCGTCCAGCCGCGCTTCATGGCCTCGTCGTACAGCGCCTGGGGGAAGGTGCCGATCTTGGTGTCCGGCAGTCCCTTGGCGGGTCCGTAGGCGTACTCGCGCGTGGCGTCGTCGTGCAGCACCAGCATCATCAGACGAGCGCCGTCGCCCGCCCCGGTGTACTCGAGCATCTCGCGGTCGCCCGCCGAGTTGCCGAAGGCCGCGTACGGCCGTCGGCCGATCATGAGGTGAATGCCCTCGGGCTTACCCGCCTTGTCGTCGTTCAGGAGGAGGCGGGGCTCCTTGGTGAGGATCGGGGTGCCGTCCTTGGCGTAGCCGAACTTCGTGCCGCCCATGGTCCCCACCACGTGCTCGGGCGGGATGCCGTAGACCTTCTCGGAGTAGACGCGTACGAAGTCCTGCCCACCACCGGTGACGATGTAGGTCTTGAAGCCGTTGCTGCGCAGGTACTGCATGACCTCGAGCATCGGCTGGTAGATCAGCTCGGTGTAGGGACGCTTCCAGCGCGGGTCCTTGGCACCTTCCAGCCACTTGGCCACTTCGACACGGAACTCGTCGACGGTCATGCCGCTCAGCGTGGCGGCGAGGATCTTCTCGAGGTCCGCCATCTTGAGCTTCGCCATCGCGGCGCGATCGCCGGACATGACGGTCTTGAAGGGCTCCATCTTCGCGAGCTCCGGCTTCGCTTTCACGATCACCGGCACGCGCTCCAGGCAGTAGACCACCTGGCTGTACATCGGGTGTGAGACCCAGGTCGTTCCATCCTGGTCGAAGGCCGCGATTCGCGCCTCGGGTGGAACGAACGTCGGGCTGGACGCGTCGGTGGTGGCCTTCACGAAGCCGATGATCGCCAGCTTGGACGCGCCGTCGTTCCACGACGGCAGCGGATCCGACTGGGCGTGGACGCGAGCACCGGCGAACAGCAGCGCGGCGAGTGCGAGGACGAGTGACCAACGAGGCTTCATCGGAGACTCCTCAGGCGATCAGTTCCGGGGAGAGGACATCGTCTCCAACTCGCCTAGACGCTTCATCGCGTTCATGGCCTTGAGCGAGTCGTAGTTGATGTTCGCGGCGTTCAGGCTGCTCCCCTCCTGGAAGGGGAACTGCGGCAGGGTCATCAGGAACTGCCGCAGCTTGTCCTGCACCGGCACGAACAGCCAGATGTTGTCGGCGTACCAGCGCAGGTACAGCCCGGACTCGTGCGGCGCCTTCTCGAACGGATCGGCGCGCAGGTTGACGATCACCGGCCACCCCGGGATATCCCGCACCGCCGTCGCGATGTTGCCGTTGGTCACGGCGAAGTGGACCTTCCAGTCGTTCCAGCGGACGGCGTTCAGCTCGCCGCCCTGGCCGAAGTAGTAGATCTCCTCGCGCGGACCCTTCGGGGCGTCACCCTTGAAGTACGGCAGGAAATTGTAGCCGTCGGGATGTATCTTGTACTGCTTGCTGCCGACCTTGTAGCCCTGCTCCAGCTTGCCGACGATGTCGGGCTCGCCCGCCGCCGCGAGGAACGTCGGCATCCAGTCTTCCTGCGACATGATGTCGTTGACGAGCGTTCCCGGCTTGATCACGCCCGGCCAGCGCACCAGGCAGGGCACGCGGAACCCGCCCTCCCAGGTCGTGCCCTTCTCGCCGTGGTACGGCGTCGTCCCACCGTCGGGCCACGTGCCGGTCTCCGCGCCGTTGTCGGTGCCGTAGACGACGATCGTGTCGTTGGTGATGCCGAGGTCGTCGAGGTGCTTCAGCATGTCGCCGACCATCTTGTCGTGCTCGACCATGCCGTCGGGATAGAGGCCGATGCCGGTGACGCCCTCGGCCTGGGGGCTCAGGCGCGTCCACACGTGCATGCGCGTGGTGTTGAACCAGACGAAGAACGGCTTGTCCTGCTTGTGGGCCTCGTCGATGAACTTGGTCGCGGCGGCGTAGAACTCGCCGTCCGCGGTCTCCATCCGTTTCTTGGTCATCGGGCCGGTGTTCTCGATCGTCTGCCCACCCTTGCCGTCGCTCTTGGTGTGGAGGACGCCACGCGGACCGAACTTCCTCCGGAACTCGGGATCCTTCGGGTAGTAGTACGTCTCCGGCTCTTCCTCGGCGTTCAGGTGGTAGAGGTTGCCGAAGAACTCGTCGAACCCGTGCACCGTCGGCAGATGCTCGTCGCGATCGCCGAGGTGGTTCTTGCCGAATTGGCCGGTGACGTAGCCCTGCCCCTTCAGCAGATCGGCAATGGTGGGCGACCATTCGGGGATGCCGTGCGGCGACCCCGGCATGCCGATGGTGAGCATGCCCGTGCGGAACGGATGCTGGCCGAGGATGAACGCGGCGCGACCGGCGGTGCAGCTCTGCTGACCGTAGAAGTCGGTGAAGAGCGCGCCTTCCCTGGCGATGCGGTCGATGTTGGGCGTCCGGTAGCCCATGCCGCCGAGGTTGTAGGCGCTGATGTTGAAGACGCCGATGTCGTCGCCCCAGATGACGAGGATGTTCGGCTTGCGCTGCTGGCCCTGTGCCACGGCCGCAGACGGTGCGGCACAGAGCGCGGCGGCGAGGAGCAGAACACTCAAACGGAACGGATGTGCGGTCATCGTCACCTTCTTGGCTGCGTCACTACGTAGAGCGGGCGGCCCTGATGGGCCGCCCGCATTCTCTCACTTCGCGAACGGACGGCGCTCAGTCGCTCGCGCCGGACGTCTTCTGCTTCTTCAGCTGGTCCATGACCTGCGTGAGGTTGTAGCTCGCCGGGTCCTGCATCGGCGGGAACGCCACGTACGTCTCGAGCTCCTTCAGCCAGAGGGCCTGGCCGATGGGCAGCATGTTCCAATCGTAGACGTAGGCGGTGACCGGTCCAGCGAGCGCCCCGCCCATGCTGAACATGGTCTTCTGCTCGTCGCCGACGGCGGTCTCGAAGGGGTCGCGCTTGATGTTGTTGACCTGCGCCCAGTGATACGGGAGCGGCCCACCGACGAAGCCGAGCGGGTTGCTCGGCACCATCGTGAAGTAGATCTTCCAGTTCTTGTACCGCACCGCCGAGGGGACGGGGCCGGAGTAGTAGTAGAAGGTGTCACGCGCCGACTTGTCCGACTTGCCTTCCAGGTAGTCGCGCTGATTCACGCCGTCGAGCGTCGTCTTGACGATCCCCGGGTACTTGCCGGCTTCGATCTGCTTCTTGAGATCGTTGCCCTTGGGACCACCGGCGATGTCGACGAGCGTGGGCAGCCAGTCGAGCGACGCGAAGATGTCGGACTTCACCGTTCCCGGCTTGATGTGGCCGGGCCACCGCACCACCAGCGGCGCGCGCATGCCACCTTCCCAGGTGGTCAGCTTGCCGCCCTTGAAGGGTGTGGTGCCGCCGTCGGGATAGGTGATCGTCTCGGCGCCGTTGTCCGTGGTGAACGCGATGATGGTGTTGTCGAGCTCGCCCATGTCTTCGAGCTTCTTCAGGACGAGCCCGATGTTGTCGTCCATCTGCTTCATGCCGGCTTCGTTGACGCCCCAGTCCTTGCCACCCGGCTCGCCCACCATCGCCATGTACTTGTCGTTCAGCACGGTCGTGATGTGCATGCGGGCCGGGTTGTACCAGACGAAGAAGGGCGCGTTGGTCTTCTTGGGATCGTTGCGATCGAGGAAATCGATGACCTTCGCCGAGATCTCTTCGTCGATGCCCTTCGACCGCTCGAGCGTCAGCGGGCCCTGATCCTGACACGCCTGGTTCTTCGAGCTGCCGTCGGAGGACTTGCAGAAGAGGACGTTGCGCGGCGGGGTGAGGCAGATCGTCGTCTTCGGATCCACCGCGCCGGGCACCTCCGGGATGCCGGGGATCGGCGTGTTCTTGCACGGCGGCGCGACGGTCTGTTCCGTCGGCGACTTGTTGATGTCGGGGAAGCTCACGCCCTGCATCGCGTCCAGGTGGTACAGATAGCCCCAGAACTCCTGGAAGCCGTGCGCCGTCGGCAACGCATCGGTGTGGTCGCCGAGGTGGTTCTTGCCGAACTCGCCGGTGTTGTAGTTGAGGTCCTTCAGGAACTGCGCCAGCGCCGGCGTTCCCGGCCGTAGGTAGCTCGGGCTGCCCGGGAGCTGCGGCGGGATCATGCCGGTGCGCAGCGGATGCATGCCAGTGAAGAACGCGTTGCGGCCGGCCGTGCAGCTCTGCTCCGCGTAGTAGGTCATGAAGATCGCGCCCTCTTGCCCGATGCGATCGATGTTGGGTGTTTCACCGACGGCCAGGCCACGGTGGTAGATGCTCGGCTGCATCCACCCGATGTCGTCGCCCATGATGAAGAGGATGTTTGGCTTCTTGTCCTGGGCTCCCACGAGGGGGGCGGTTCCGCACACGCCGATGGCGAGCGCGAGTGAGACGAGCAACCGAGTCATTGGGTTCTCCCTGCCGCGCAGCGGCGGCCGTTCACTGTCTGATCCTCACGAGCTCCACGCGGAGCCCGCCCTGTATCCTGCATCGCGTTCGCGGTGCCACCGCGCGCGACCGGCGATGCGGTCACGCGAACATTCTCGAGCCGAGGGGTCGCCGCAGCGTTGGTCGAGCGCCGTCGTCGGAAATTGCGCGGTGACTCGCCCGTCCAGCGCACGAAGGCGCGAGTGAAGTGGGCGTGATCCGAGTACCCGAGGTCCAACGCGACGTCGACGACCTTCCGGACCGGGTCTTCGAGCATCCGCTGCGCGAGGTCGCAGCGCACCTGCGCGACCAGGTCGGCGAAGGTGCGGCCCTCGTCGAACAGGCGGCGTTGCAGCGTCCGGGAGCTCACCTGCACGATCTCCGCGACGGACTTCATGTCCGGGGAGCCGTAGGGAACCAACCGGGCGACGATCTGCTGCACGATGTCACCGAGCTCCCGACGGTCGTCGGCGCTCGGCGGCACCATCCCGCGTGGACCCTCCGAACGGAAGTGCCCTGACGTCGCTTCGGAATCGCCTCGCATCATCATCCCTTACCCACCGGTGACACCGTGCTACCGAGTCGAACCTGCTCGACCCATTCGAGGCCGCGCGTCTCGGTGACGAAGCTGAAGCGGAGCGTCGGACGTTCAGCAGCCGTCTCCATGATCGCGAGCAGGCGGTGGTACCACGGGGAGCGCACATGGGTCTCGAGCTGTGCTGCCTCCTGCCACATCTCGATCAAAAGCACGTTCGCGGGCGTTCCGACCTCCACGAACACGCCGCCACCGATACAGCCCGG